>NZ_JAKCNS010000163.1 GCF_021440345.1 Kluyvera intermedia | reverse complement strand
AATCAGCTTGTTTTGGTGATGTTAATGCATTCTCACCGGAACGGGATGGTTATTGTCTGAAAATATAATTAATTAATTTGAGATAACCATGAAAACTGTAAAAAAACTTCCATTAGCTATGGCGGTTATCGCCGCGCTTTGCCCGCTTTCCTCTGTAATGGCACAAGATTTTACTCAGGACCAAATCGACGCCATTGTGGCCAAGGCCGTCGATAAAGCGCTGGCGGACCGCCAGGCCAAAATGGACGCCGCCGCCGCCAAAAAGGTGGACCTGGAGACCAACCCACAAACCGCCGCGCAGTCCCCGGATCTGGCGATTCCATTCGGCCTGAAGTTTAGCGGCTACGCCCGCTACGGCGCGCATTTCCAGACTGGCGATCAAAAATATGTCGGCGTTGATGGCTCGTACAACGGAGCCTCGGCGATTGGTCGTCTCGGTAACGAAGGCAACGGCGGCGAATTCCAGATAACCAAAGCCTTTAAGAGCAGCAAAGGCGCCATCTGGGATATTAACGTCATGTTCGATCACTGGAGTGACGAAGTTAACCTGAAAAAAGCCTACGTCGGCGTGACCAACGTGCTGGAGTCCAATCCGAACGCCTATATCTGGGCCGGTCGCGACTTCCACCAGCGTCCGCAACAGGGTATCAACGACTACTTCTGGATGAACCACGACGGCCAGGGTGCCGGGGTGAAAAACTTTGATATCGGCGGCGTGCAGTTCGACGTTGCGGGTGTTTCGCAGGTGAAATCCTGTAGTCCGGAAGTGATGGCCGATGAATCAAACCCATCGCGCATCACCTGTACCGGCAGCTCCGACACCGGGGATGACGGCCATTACGCATTGACCACCAAAACCCACAACATCAAAGCGGGCCCAATCGACGTTGAGGTTTACGCCAACTACGGCTTTGATTCTAAAGCGGTGGATAACGACGCGCAGCTGGATGCCTGGCAGGGCGGGCTGTTGCTGAGCCACACCAACGACAGCGGCGTGAACAAAGTTATCCTGCGTTACTCCGATAACTCAGATAACAGCGTTTACAACAAAACTGACGGCTTAACCGCCATCTACGCCAGCTTTGAGGGCAACTATAAGTTTACGCAGCAGGCGCAAATCGAATACCTGCTGGCCTTCCACGATTATGACAACAGCAAAGACAACACCGACAACCGTAAAAACTACGGCGCGATTGTACGTCCAATGTACTTCTGGAATGACGTGCACTCGACCTGGCTGGAAGCGGGCTATCAGCGCGTAGATTACGATCAGGGCGGCGATAACCACGGCTGGAAGCTGACCCTGTCGCAGAACATCGCCATCGGTATGGGGCCTGAGTTCCGTCCAATGCTGCGTTTCTACGTGACCGGCGGTCAGGTCGACAACAAGCGTACGGCGAAGGTGAACGGCACCGAAGACCAGCAGCTGGATTCGCTGAACGTCGGCGG
>NZ_JAKCNS010000162.1 GCF_021440345.1 Kluyvera intermedia | reverse complement strand
ACTTGATTTATAATCAATGTGAGTTTTAATCAAATCCCTAATATCAGATAAATTCTTCTCTGTAATACTTAGTCCATTAAGTTTACCTTCACCACGTAGATACTTTGGTAGCTTGCTACCTTCGTGAACATGACGAATGATATCAGATAAAAACGTCTGTCTTGCCGTATCAATAATAGCGTTAGTAGTTCCACGTAACATATAGTTACCCGGTGAGTAATGAGCCATAGTATCAGCAGCACCACGTAACCGTGCAGCTACTTCCATAGCTAATGGTGAAGCGGTATTACTTTGATCATCCATCATCACTTGATAGCGATCACGCCAACGTGGACGAAATACCTGTTTATCAACATGGACACCATAAAGAAGACTATGTAGTTCTTTAATGGTTTCACGTCCTTCTTTCGTGTTATATGCAAAGGCATCACGTAGAATAGGAATGTTATCAAGTAGAGAACGCCAAGTTCCTTGAACTGCCATATTACCCACTTCAGTTAATGACATTACACCAAAGTAGGTATTACGTGCTGAATATGCTGTGCTGTTGAGAGCACCAACCAAGTTATCAAAAATACCTTCTGGATTATCATAACGAGCTTTACCCGCAATGATTTTATACGCTTCCATTACAATATCTGCGTCTTTCTTTTTACCTTCAGCTAAAAGACGTGCATGATTTTCATTTACTGATTTCAGTAAACCTTCCTCAGTGAATCCAACCGCATGAATACCCAAACCATGACGAACTGAACTGTTATAAGAAGGAATGATTGTATGTAAATCAAAATCCCGGATATCGTTAATACTGAAGTTAGAACCATCTGGTAGAGTTACTACTTGATCTGTTCCAAGTGGAAGACGTGATTTGAGGAAATCATTTGCACTACGTGTAGCTACTGTATCACCACCCATACCAGCATGAAGCGACATTAGAGAACCAATGTTATTATCACCACCATTCACAATACCGTATGAAGTTCTTTCTACTTTGTCATCTACTGCTTTAAGAATGTTCTTTTCCTGAACCTTATAAGCATTCATTGCTTCAGTGAATTCTTCAGAAGTATTAAATGTTTGGCGTTCTGGTTTACCCATACGTTTAAAACCAGACTCGAAAGACTCATTAATAACTTGGCGTTCTAACTCCAAACGCATAGAAGGATTATTAAAGTAAGCTTTCATAAAGCCTTCCTTAACAATTTTAGTTGTTGCACTATCTACATCTTCAATTCCAGAAAGTTCTAAACGTTCCTTCAATTCCATAATTTTAGATTTATTATAGAAACGTGGAACATAGTTACCACTGTGGAAAGTCTTTTCATCAAGCATGTTAATAGCATTGACGTTTCCAAACCTTGCAGTATCAAGCATCATTTCTTCTTTAGCTATAAAGTTAGCTCGAATCTGTTCAGCAAGATTACGTTCATCATGAGTTAGTTCTTGTAGCTTCTTATTACTACCATCTTCGATTGCCTCTGTTACTCTACGATTCAAAGTATCTTCAGCTTGCATTTTAGGCATACCAGCATAACGAACATCTTTAAGTGCTTTTGATTCTAATTCACCATACTTATTAGACCATGCACCATCAATAGCTTTTAGACGGTCGATAATATCAGCCGCTACAGTAGTAGCTAAACCACGATTACCTTCAGTATTCATAGTAGGACGGAATAAATTAGCACCAAGACCACGAACAAACTTATCATCTGAAGCATGTGTTGCGTTGCCAATCTCTGTGAAAACACCCAAGTTTGCATAGACTGGTTTTGCTACTTTATCTGCACCTGCATCAACAATATTAGCTTCACGATCCATATGAATAGTATCTAACTCTGGTGTAGGGTTAGTCTCATAATTAATATTCTGTGCTTGTCCATCTTTAACGTTACTTTGAATTAAATCGTCTGGACTGGTTTTATCAGCTAATGAAGGATTTGCATCAATATCAGACTGTGGGAAAGTTTCTGCTTTAGTTGCATTAGCATCAATTAGTGAATCACCTTCACGACGTGCACCACTGCCAATGTTTTCAAGGGCATCAATACCTGCATAGCCCGGTTCATTGTTGCGTGGAACGTTAATACCATCAGCTTCAGTGATCTGTCCTACCGGAGAAGATGCACCAGTTGGAACAGGAGTAGCAGCGTTTGTTTCACTACCAATACCATTACTTGGCATAGCTTCGGCTTTTGGTGGAATTTCACCACGTAGCACAGCACGTGCAGCCGCAATTGATTTAGGGTTAAGTAAGTTACCACCACCAATTACTGTACCATCTGCCATTACTACAGCGTCTGGATCGTGTGGATGGTTCCAGAACGCAACACCATCTTCAGATACAAAATCAGGCTTCTTGTTAGGATCAAGGTGAACCACATCTAAACGTTCACCACCAAGAGTAACGGCTGATTCACGAGCTTCCATGCGTTGAGAGATAGCTGAAGCACCATCAGAGAAAGCATCGGCTACACGTTGAGCTGGAACTGATACAAGGTTTTTAGTCTTCTGGCCTATAGCTGAAGAACCGAACGCCGAAATACCACGCCCTGCAAGGTGGAAAGTCCCACCGAGAGCAGCACCAAATACTACAGCATTTGTGTAATTAGCCTGTTCGCCTGCAAACCGTTCATGTAGATATGCACTTGGAACTGTATACGCGATACCTTCAATACTGCGTGTTAGTAGTGCGTTGCCTACCTTCATTCCTTTGACAGCTATACCTGCACCAACATATGTAGTTGGATCAAGGAGAACATCAGCCAGGAATCCTACTGTCTTTCCTGAAGTGCTATCTGATGATTCATACTTCTTATGGACGGTCTGTAGTCGAACTGCTTCATCTGCTAATTGCTTGAAGTTGTCTTTAGTAGTAGCACCACTGAGAATTGAATACTGTTCAGGATCTACCCCCACTGAACGAGCATATTTAAAATCATCATCATCTGGGATGTAATCAGATACACCACGGATTCTATCTGTCATAACTGAATAGCCAGTAGAAATATCAGGTGCATGTTTGAATGAACTGTAGATACCTGCCGCTACTGTTTTCTGAACACCTAATGAAACTGTCTCACCAAAACCAATATTAGAATTATTTTGTTCTGCTTCATAAACACTCTGTTCATAACTTGGATTTACATCAGGTGTTTCAATTGGTGCCCCCCCCGTTAAACCAAACTGTGTCATGCGTGGATAGTTAGCAGAGTCTGATTTGATTTGATTCTTGTCATCACCCAAAAACACACCATCTTCATAACCAGTTTGGGGAGTTTGTAAACCTGTCGGTAGTTCTTCATATCCCGTTCTCATATAAGAACCAGAATTAATCTTACCGGACAAAAGGTAATCAGTCCTGACACTATTAGAACCATTATCCCAATCACGGAAGTTCTGAATATATTTCTGTCCTTCTTTACTAATTAGGGCATAATCATTTTTATCATATGCTTCAAGTTGCGGTTTACCTAATGTACCTTCCCCCTGATTGTAAGCCAGTGCAGTTTTTACATAATCCTGATTGTTCGTTTTTAGTAGATCACTAATATGTGCCGCCGCTGCATTGATTGATTTTACTGGGTTGAAAAAATCTTCATCCTTAACCAACCCATATTTAGCACCAGTCTGTTTAGTAAACTGAGCTATACCACGTGGGCCTGTAGGACTTTCTGCATTTGGATTGAAACTACTTTCTGTCGCTAATAGCTTAGTTAAGAAAGCAGGATCAATGTTATACTTGGCAGCAGCTTCGTTAATTGTATCCA
>NZ_JAKCNS010000161.1 GCF_021440345.1 Kluyvera intermedia | reverse complement strand
TTGACTATTCCTAAAAAAATTTTTTCAGCGTACAATCTTTTTATATTAACAATGATTGTAAGGTTGTGATTTTAAAGTGATTTAAAATTTAATTGATATTTTAAACTGTTGGTTTTGTTAAAATTGGTCAAAAAGTCTGTTGCTAAGTATGGGTTTGTTTTCGAGTTTCTATGTAACATAGTGGAAACATATTGGTTTTTGCCACCAAAAAAACACAAAAAAACAGCTTTAATCACTAAATGAATGCAAATGTAAAGAATTTGGCGTTGATAACTCACTCTGATTGTCCGGTTTTTTGCCTGGCAGTATATTAATATCCAGTTTCAAGGCTAAGTGGTGAAATTTTTCATGCGACAAATATCACTCTTCTTTATGTGCTTAACCGGGAGGAGGATACCGTGTCTGAGATGAAGCTTTACGGCTATATAATTTACGATACATTGGAATATAGAATATCGACAAAAATGCTTATCAATATTAAAAATGGGAAGATAAAGAGACTGGGTGATACCAAGGCGCGTCTTTTTAATTATCTTGTTGAACATGCAGATAAGAAATTTATTGCTGATGAGACAATATTTACGCAAGTGTTTGAGAACAATGGTCTACGTTGCTCAAAATCATATCTCTGGGCGATGATCCGTCAAGTTCACGCTGCTTTTCTGAGCGTAGGCTATGAACGTGCGCCTTTAAAAAGGTATGAAGGTAAAGGTTACGTCATCGAGTCGAACAGTATTAAAAAATTCTATGTTCTTGAAGTCGCCAATTTAGCGGGTGTCACTTAATAGAGAGAGAATCACAATTGGCGCAATTGTTGGTATATACGAAAAATGGCACATTGAGATACGCCGTCAACTCATTGGTTGAAGACAAGAATGATGTGACGTTTTTCGAGAATCGCCTGCAATTTCTCGTTTGTGCAACAGTGCTTAAGGATGCCATCTTACTGATCGATGCCCTTCCAGGGAATAGCGAAGATATTCGGTGGTTATATCCAAAATTAAAATTAAGGGGGGTTGAGCATAACGTGCACTATCTGGTGCCAACACGTATTGCGGCGAGTAATTATATGAAAGGTTTTTCTATCGTTACGGATATTCTTAAACTTAAATCGCTATGCCGTGCGTCGTGGAAAAGGAATGTCATATTTAATGCGGAAGGGATTCAAAACATCATACTTAAGAGTATATCTGAAAAGATGAGTGGGCGTGATTTGAATTTCATGCTCGAAATCTATAATGGGTGTGGTGATAAATGCAAGGCATTAACCAAAAAAGAGGGTGATGCTGCCAACTTA
>NZ_JAKCNS010000160.1 GCF_021440345.1 Kluyvera intermedia | reverse complement strand
ATGTTGTACAGCGTGATGGTTATGGGAATATTCTACAGATTATCACACAAGAGCGTATTGCTTTTGCTGCATTACCAGACGATTTGAAATCATCGTTAGAGCAGGGTGATTCTTATGAAGTAGATCAGGATGTAACTGTTTATACACATATCTACTTAGATGAAAAGTCCGGTCAGTATCTCTCGTATGAAGAAGTCGATGGTAATGAAATTCCAGGAACCGCAAGTTCTTATCCAGTTCATGCACTACCTTGGATTCCAATTCGTATGAACCGTCTTGATGGTGAAAACTACGGACGTTCTTATACCGAAGAATACTATGGGGATTTGCGTAGTCTTGAAAATCTTTCTAAATCCATTAGTGATATTACTATGGTGTCTTCAAAGATTGTCGGTCTTGTAAATCCAACTGGTATTACTCAACCACGCCGTTTAACTCAAGCTAAGTCCGGTGATTATGTTGTAGGTAATCCAAATGATATTTCATTCTTGCAAGTAAACAAGACACTTGATTATCAGATGGTACAAAACCAAATCACTACTATCAGTCAACGTCTATCTTCTGCGTTCCTACTTAACACATCCGTTCAACGTAATGGTGATCGCGTTACTGCTGAAGAAATTCGTTATATGGCTGAACAGTTGGAACAAGTTATGACGGGTGTCTATTCAGTCCTGAACCAAGAACTACAGCTACCTATCATCCGAGTATTGCTAAACCAGCTACAGGCAACCAAGAAGATCCCAGACCTACCTAAAGAAGCTTTATCACCATCTATTCAGACTGGCGTTGATGCTCTTGGACGTGGGCAGGATTTGGACAAGCTAAACCAGTTTGTTCAGGCGATGGCGGCAGTATCACAGCTACAGAGCGATCCAGATTTAAACATGGCTACGTTGAAACTACGTGTATGTAACGCTCTTGGTATTGATACAGACGGTCTACTAATGACCGAGGAAGACAAACAACAAGCTCAGATGCAACAGATGATGCAACAAGGCATGGAACAGGCCGCTACTACTGGTGGTGCAGGTATGGGGGCGTTAGCTACTCAGAGTCCAGAAGCGTTAGCACAGTCTATGCAAAACATGAATGTTAGCCCTCAACAATTAGGAATGTAATAAGCGAGTGGGTTTTATAAAAACATAAATAACTTAGTAAATCCCACTTAATAAAAGGAATTAAAAATAATGAATGATGAATCAATTTATGGTAGTTCAGAGAACGCGATCATTTCAAGCGGGGAACTAACAGAGCATGAATTAGCAATGCTTGATCTAAACGCAGCAATTCGTATTGGTGATGACAGTATTGAAGTTAACGATGTTGAAGAAACAGAAGCTACTGATGAACCAGTAGAAGAAGATGAAGAAGAACAGGAAGAAACTAATTATTCTCGTTCTGCTGCTGAAGAAGAAATTAATGCTGCAAGTGCAGAACATCAGGAAGGTCGTGAAGGTCTTCAAAGCATGATTGAAGTAGCGGTTAAGAATGGTCTTCCACAAGAATCAATCGATAGTATTCTAAATGAATATACTGAAGAAGAAACACTTTCAGAGAAGACATTAGACCTACTTGAACAACATGGTTTTAACCGTAAGTTTGTAAATACCTTTATTAAAGGGCAGCAAGCAGTAGTAAACCAGCTTGCACAAAGTTTGGTTAATTATGTCGGTGGTGTTGAACAATGGGAAGGTATTATTAGTCACTTAGAATCACACGACAAAGCCACTCTTGATTCTCTACAAGATGCTTTGGATAATAACAATATCCGTACAGTAAAAACTATTCTCACACTAACTCAAAAAACTATTAAACAAGATGCTGTAAATAAGTATGGGACAAAACCAGAACGTTCAGTAGCTAAACAATCTAAACCTACTATTACTACTGGTAGTCGTGGTGTTGCTGGATATGCAGATCAAAAGGAAATGATCGCTGCTATGTCCGATAAGCGTTATCAAAGTGACGCTAAATACCGTGCAGAAGTAGAACAGCGTGTAATGCATTCCAACTTCTAATTCTAAATATTGTTGTCCACTACAGGGGAATTACCTTTCCCCTTCTTAAAGGTAATTCAACAAGAATTAAAACAACA
>NZ_JAKCNS010000159.1 GCF_021440345.1 Kluyvera intermedia | reverse complement strand
GCCCGTTCACAGACTTAATCAATTTTTTCGTTTTAAGCTTTTTGAACACGGCGAGAGTGCAGTCGCTGAGCAGAAACCCCTCGCGACTGTAGCATTCAACGGAGGTAACGCGGCCCGAGCTATCACGGACGTGCGCGATACGGCCACCTTTGGCGAGAATGTGTAAGGTACGTTGTTCCTGACGGGATAAATTCATACTGAAGAACCTGTTTAATCATCATGTGCGAAAACGAGCCAACACCCGCAGGTGAAAGCGTAGGTTTTAAGCGCAGCGATAATCAGTCCGGCCGGAAAAGGTCGGTGGCTGATTATCTGATGATGACATTCTCCAGCATGCAGGCCTCGAAGTACGTAAGAAGAAAATAACTTCGTCAGGATAACACGGAACTGTTATCCGGAAATGAGTTTGTCCTGAAAATGTGAACCAGAAAGCTTCGGTTTTTACTACCAATGAGTAGTGAGAATGTATTTCAAATATTTATTTTGACGTAGGTTAATTCTTGATATTTATATT
>NZ_JAKCNS010000158.1 GCF_021440345.1 Kluyvera intermedia | reverse complement strand
TAGTTACGGCCGTAATCGAAGGAACCGTAGTTAGCATACTTCAACCCTGCAAAGGCAAGGCGGTTGAAGGATTTGTCACCTGCGCCTTCGGTGTCGTTAGCGTAGGTTTTGTATTCCCACTGAGCATAGCCAGTCAGCTCACTGTTGATTTGCGTTTCGCCTTTAAAACCAAGCTGCACGTAGGTTTCGTCGCCATCATCGCCTGCGTTATCAGAGAAGGTGTGACGGGCATCAAGATTGCCGTAAAGATCAAGTTTATTGCCGTCTTTATTATATATTTCAGCCGCATTAACCGCGCCTGCCATCAATAAAGCGGGGATCAACACTGCCAGTGCTTTAATTTTCATTATATTTTCCTTTGCATTATAACGCATGTGAATAAAGTAACGTCATCCGGCGTTACTGGATTGAATAATATATTGGGGGTTCATTTTATTTCACGATATAAATGTAAGTAAACTATATTAAATATTTGAATATGTTTCGTTTATAATTAATTTAATATGAT
>NZ_JAKCNS010000017.1 GCF_021440345.1 Kluyvera intermedia | reverse complement strand
TAAGTTGGCAGCATCACCCACTAACGCGCTGGAATACATGATGTTCAACCCTATTTTTGCTTTTATGGCAGCAGATTTTTCCGTTCCCGTATCCTTCTCAGGCTATGTGTCCGGTATGTACACATCGGGTGCAGTCCTTTCGGGAGTTATCGCCTTCTACTGGATTGGTCATTTCAATAAGAAACGTTTTTTAATCGCCAATATGGCGCTATTAGGTCTACTGACGCTTTTGACGACATTCACCGCCAGTTTTAGTCTTCTGCTTGCACTACGGTTCTGTGCGGGGTTGGTTGGAGGTACGACAATGGGTGTGGGTACAAGTATATTGATAAACAACGCACCGGCTAACTTGCGCGGAAAAATGTTGGCGACGGTGATTGCGTCATTCTCAATGGTAAGCATTGTTGGTATGCCAACGATATTATTTTTGTGCGCGCATTATGGCTGGCATGTCGCTTTGTGGTTAATAAGTGCACTTTGTTTGCTGGCACTGCCGCTGATTGTATCCATCATTCCTCAGGACTCGGCCTCCTTCCCCACACTCAGCACACAGTCTCTCAGTGCGGAGACTTTACTGTTCGCTTCCAGTAATGCGTTGGTCCAGTTTAGTCCAATGCTGGTCATCCCTATTCTGGTACCTTTAATGACGCAGCAGCTGGGCGCTTCGCAAAACCTGTTGCCGTGGCTGTTCCTCGCCGGAGGAATTACCGGTTATCTGTCTACAAAAATTACAGGTGCGCTAACTGCCCATTTTTCTGCTTTGATTCTGGCTACAGGTTCCACACTAATCTTTATATTGAGTTTGCTCATCCCCATCCTGGGTTATCAGCATGCGACGTTATTTATTACTCTATTTCTCGGTGCTTCTTACAGTCGTCTGGTTTCATCCTCAGCGGTTACAATTCAATTTCCGGATGATAGCCAACGCGCTGGATTCTCGTCATTACAGACATCAATAATGTATCTGATTACAACCCTCGCATTTTTCCTGTCTGCTTTTTTATTACCCGACCATGGTATGGCGCAAAGAAATGTGAACACGTTGCTGGTGGTCTGCGCAATATCCGCATCACTGTTTCCAATTATCATTATTATTCTGCAAAAGAAACTGGCTAAACGGGATATCCAGCCGGATCACCTTATTACAACGGATGGCTGATGTCAGAGGAATCAGAGAATAAATATCGTTTTACGGTAAAACGGTGGCCAGTATTCACTGGCCACTACAACATGCATCCGGGCTATTAAAGGCTATTCAGTGAGAATCTAATCGCGCTGCGGATAGTGGCGATTTGCGCACGATTACATTCATCCGGAGATGTTCTCGGGCTGTCCGGATACACTTCCGTCGTCGTAGTAAAAGGTGCTCCGGTCATGGTGGCGCAAAGGTGATAGGCACTGTTATCGTACTCAATCACACCCGGGCTAACCACAGGAAAACCAAGCATTCTGCCCTGTGAATCTGCTGGCGCAATATGGGTGACTGCTGAGACAGCACTGATGAGTGCCTGCTGGAAATCCAGCCTTGAATTCTGCGTATCGCTGACAAGATAAAAACCATCCGGAATTTCTTCAGGCTCATACTTCTTTCCGTCCCGAGCTGCCAGAGCCGGACTGAACTCACTTTCATCGGTGTCAGTCGTTTCATGCAAATCAACGTGGACAATAAACCGACCAGAATAAGGGGAGATAAATGCCATTAAAGCACGTGACTCTTCGGCATTTCCTTCTGGGAAAAACTGTCTATTCGGATCAACAGCGTTGTAGTTCCATCGCGATATACGTTCATAGGCCCACGGGCTGACGCAGGGAACAACCAGTAAATTCGCTTTCCCTTGGTAGTCGGCATCATCTCCTGACAGGTATTCCAGGGCACCTATCACACCACTGGTCTCATAACCATGTACCCCTCCCGTAATCAGCACAACGGGCAGCGTATCGTCCCAGCGCCTGGATTTAACAGCCATCAACGGATAGCTTTCATCGCCATAGCACAACTCGCCATATTGGATGAGGTCATAGCGAAGACGGATAATGTCCAGAGCATCAAGCACATCACGCTGATAACTTCGCAAACGAGTCTGACTTTCACGCCACTGCTGTAATTCAGTTGCAGTCCAGGGCTTACCGGGTGTACCTATCGGGTAAATCTTTTGTTCTGTCATAAGACGCTCATTTAATGATGATTGTTATCCAGGGCAGAAGGATCTGTGACCAATGAAGTACTGCTGACCAAACGTTATCACAAAAGACCGTTTCGGTAACTTCAGCATGACATCGCTGACGAGGACCAAAACAGTGGCGGCCTCCTCTGCTATCACCATGAATCAAATGCCCGCAACGCATCGACAATAACGGTTCAATGATGTTAGAAACAGGATTGTTGTTTTTATCGGAAAATGACGTTTTTACTGAGGAGCAGGAATGTTAAAAGTTATTGCTGAGGATTTTATAAAACCGGATTGTATTGAAATAGTCATGCCGCTGTACCGTGAGCTAATTTCGGCCACCAGAAAGGAACCCTTTTGCATTGCTTATGATCTGTATATCGATGAAAAAGATCCGGGTCATTTCATTTTTATAGAGGAATGGACAGATCGGGCGGCGCTTGACCTGCACTGTGCAAGTGAGCATTTTAGGCGGCTTGTACCATTAATTGATCGACATAAGCGTAAGGATGCTCAATATATTTTGATGCATTGCCGGGTAGAACCGGACGATTTATAAAATATTTATCGATCCATGAACAGTCCACATTATTCAGCACAAAGCGCGTTCAGCCGATTCTCATTCCGGCCTCAATCTTTAGCTTGAGGCCGCGAAACTTACTTTTCGAGTGCAGCAAGGATGACGGCTTCCATTTTCTCTGGAGTGGCGTACGGTGCAAAACGTTTGAGCGGTATGCCGTCGCGCCCGACAAGGAACTTAGTGAAGTTCCACTTAATTCTTCCTCCCAGCACGCCGGGCAATTGGTGTTTGAGATAACGAAACACCGGGTGCGCCGCGGAACCATTGACCTCAACTTTCTCAAACATCGGGAAGCTCACACCGTAGTTGATGTGGCAAGTCTGCGCGATTTCATCGGCACCACCGGGCTCCTGCTTTCCGAACTGATTGCAGGGAAAACCAAGTACCACCAGCCCCTGGGCGGCGTACTTCTTGTAGAGCGCTTCAAGCCCTGCATATTGCGGCGTGAAACCACAATGGCTGGCGGTATTAACAACCAACACCAGCTTGCCCGTGTAATCGGCCATTGAGATAGGCTGGCCACCCAGGCTAGTGGCGGTCAGCTGATGAAAGGTGGTCATATCAGAATCCTCACGGTAGAAATTCCTCTGCTGTTTGTTCGCGCGACACATAGTTGCAAAGCCGAAGGAAAAGGACAACTAACCAACGACATTTGAGCGGTTCCCCATAGAGTTACGTCCCCCGATTTGATTGATTTTGCCGCCCTGCTTTTACTCGTCATAGGGTTTGCTGGATATGCCATCGTGCAGTTCGATAGCCCATGTGAATGCAGAAATAATGTATACAGTGTAATCTGCCAGGGTAAATACGCAGGATGGCGTTCGCTCATCAGTGAATATCGTCATGCTCCTGGAGCCTCAGACAGCAACAGGCATTAGTTAACATATTGAACGTTCGGTGGTTTTAGATGAAAAAGCTGTTTGTGCAATTTTACCTGTTGCTGTTTGTCTGCTTCCTCGTCATGACCATGTTGGTCGGTCTGGTATATAAGTTCACCGCCGAACGCGCGGGACGTCAGTCGCTCGACGATCTGATGAAAAGCTCGTTGTCTCTGATGCGCAGCGAACTGCGTGAAATACCGCCGCGCAACTGGAGTAAAACCCTCAACGAGCTGGATTTGAACCTGTCGTTCGATCTGCGCATTGAGCCGCTCAGTAAGTTCGAGCTGGGCGAAAGCTCAATGCAGCATCTACGCGCGGGCGATATCGTCGCGCTTGACGATCAGTACACCTTTATTCAGCGTATTCCGCGTAGCCATTATGTCCTGGCCGTGGGCCCGATTCCCTATCTCTACTTTATGCATGAGATGCGGCTCTTAGATATTGCGCTGATGGCGTTTATTGCCATTTCGCTGGCCTTCCCGGTGTTTATCTGGATGCGACCGCACTGGCAGGACATGCTGCGTCTGGAGAGCGCCGCGCAGCGGTTTGGTGACGGTCATCTTACCGAGCGAATTCATTTTGACAGCATGTCGAGCTTTGAACGCCTGGGCGTGGCGTTTAACCAGATGGCCGACAATATTAACGCGCTGATCGCCAGTAAAAAGCAGTTAATTGATGGCATTGCCCATGAACTGCGTACCCCGCTGGTGCGCTTACGCTATCGCCTGGAGATGAGCGAAAATCTGACCGAAGCGGAGTCGCTGGCGCTTAATCGCGATATCGGGCAACTGGAAGCGCTGATTGAAGAGCTGCTCACCTACGCGCGTCTCGACCGCCCGCAAACCGAACTGTCCCTGACCACGCCGGACCTTCCTGGCTGGATTGCGGCCCACGTTGAAGATGTTCAGTCGGTGAATCCTCAGCGCCAGGTGGTGATTGGCGAGATTACGCATGGCGATTTCGGCGCGCTGGATATGCGCCTGATGGAACGCGTGCTGGATAACCTCATCAATAACGCCATGCGCTATAGCCAGTCAAAAATTCAGGTCAGCCTGACCCGCAACGGTAGCCAGGCCTGCCTGCGCGTGGAAGATGATGGCCCGGGGATTGCGGCAAGCGAGCGCGAGCGAGTTTTCGAACCGTTTGTGCGACTCGACCCGAGCCGCGATCGCGCTACCGGTGGCTGCGGATTAGGGCTTGCCATCGTGCACTCTATCGCCGTGGCGATGGGCGGTCACGCCAGTTGCGAAAGCAGTTCGCTCGGCGGCGCCAGCTTCAGCCTACAATGGCCTATCTACCACCATATCTCCCTGCCCGCGGCTAGCTGACCGCGGTTTGCACGTTGCCGATTCCCGGCGTATAGTGAAAGCACAAACAGTATGTTGTAACTAATGACATTTTCAAGGGATAACCATGGCCAGCTACGACCTCGTTGAACGGTTAACCGATACCTTTCGCCAGATTGAACGCAACATTGCCGCCCTGCGCGATGAGTTGAGCGACTGCCGCCTGCTAACCGCACGAGTGTTTGAGCTACCTGAAGTCGATAAAAGCGCGGAACACGCGCCGATGTCAGAGGTTAAGGTGGTGCAACATATTGGCCAGACGGCATTTACCCGCTCATTGCAACACTTCGGCCACCTGTTTATCCAGCAGCAGTCGGAAAACCGCAGCAGCAAAGCAGCCGTGCGGCTACCGGGGGCAATTTGCTTACAGGCAAGTACGGCGCAACATGAGGCGCTAGCTGCCCGCGTCGGGCTGATTAATACGCTGAAAGCAGAGCTGGAGAAAATCATTACCGTCGATTCCGGGCTGCCGCCAGTCGCGCGGTTCGAGTGGGTACATCGCTATATCCCCGGCTTGATTACCCTAAATGCCTACCGCTCGCTGACCCTGCTTTCCGAGCCCAGCACCATTCGTTTTGGCTGGGCCAATAAGCACATCATCAAAAATCTGACTCGCGATGAAGTGATGGCGCAGCTCGAAAAAAGCCTGAAGTCACCGCGGGCGGTGCCGCCGTGGACGCGGGAACAGTGGCAGCAGAAGCTGGAGAGAGAGTATCAGGACATCGCCGCCCTGCCGCAGAACGCGCGACTGAAGATTAAGCGCCCGGTGAAGGTCCAGCCGATTGCGCGCGTGTGGTACGCAGGAGAGCAAAAACAGGTGCAGTACGCCTGTCCTGGGCCGCTGATTGCGGTGTTGTCTGGCAGAAATGGGGTGAGCGTGCCGGATCTTGGCGAACTGCTGAACTACGATGCCGATAACGTTCAGCATCGGCATAAACCTCAGGCACAGCCGCTGCAGTTGATTATCCCGCGGCTGCACCTGTGGCTGGCGACTGATTAAGCGCCGCTTATCTGGCTACCCACCATCTCCTGCGGGCGAACCCAACGGTCAAATTCATCGGCGCTGAGATAGCCCAGCGCCAGCGCGGCGTTTTTCAAGGTCAGCCCTTCTTTGTGCGCCTTTTTGGCAATTTCTGCCGCTTTATCGTAGCCAATGTGGGTATTGAGCGCGGTCACCAGCATCAGCGACTCATTGAGCAACTGATCGATGCGTTCGCGGTTGGGTTCAATCCCCACCGCGCAGTGCTCATTAAAGCTCTCCATGCCGTCAGCCAACAGGCGAACCGATTGAAGCACGTTGTGAATCACCATCGGTCGGAAGACGTTAAGCTCGAAGTTTCCGGAAGCCCCGCCCATATTCACCGCCACGTCGTTGCCCATCACCTGACAGCAGAGCATGGTCATCGCTTCGCACTGGGTTGGGTTCACTTTGCCCGGCATGATGGACGACCCCGGTTCGTTTTCCGGGATAGACAGTTCACCAATACCGCAGCGCGGGCCGGACGCCAGCCAGCGCACGTCGTTGGCGATTTTCATCAGCGATGCCGCCAGCCCTTTTAACGCGCCATGGGCGTGCACCAGCGCATCGCAGGTCGCCAGCGCTTCAAATTTATTCGGTGCCGTGACAAACGGCTGTTGGGTAATGGTCGCCAGTTCTTGCGCCACGCGAACCGCATATTCCGGGTGGGTGTTAAGACCGGTGCCCACCGCCGTGCCGCCTAAGGCCAGCTCGCTAAGATGCAGCAGGCTTTGTTCAATGTGTCGACGGTTATGCTCGAGCATCGCTACCCAACCGGAGAACTCCTGGCCGAGCGTCAGCGGCGTGGCGTCCTGAAGATGGGTACGGCCAATTTTGACGATATCGCGAAAACTTTCGGACTTCTGACGCAGCGTCTCCTGTAAAACCGCCAGCTGCGGCAGCAGATGTTCACGCACGGCAATCACCGCCGCCACGTGCATCGCGGTGGGGAATACATCGTTAGAGCTTTGGCTTTTGTTGACGTCATCGTTCGGGTGCACCAGCCGCGACATGCCGCGCTCGCCGCCCAGCAGCTCGCTGGCGCGGTTCGCCAACACTTCGTTCATGTTCATATTGCTCTGGGTACCGGAGCCGGTTTGCCAGATGGCCAGCGGGAACTCGTCCGGATGCTGGTTATTCAGTACCTCATCGGCCGCGGCGATGATCGCCCCGGCTTTATCGGCCTTCAGCAGGCCTAAATCCTGGTTTACCTTTGCCGCCGCGCGCTTGGTAAGCGCAAGGGCGTGGATCAGCGAAAGCGGCATTTTCTCGGTAGAAATCCGGAAATGCTCCAGCGAGCGCTGGGTTTGCGCGCCCCACAGTTTATCGGCTGGAACCTCAATCGGCCCCATAGAATCGCTTTCGCGGCGTGACGTTGTCATTACCTTCTCCTTGAATTCAAAGTGATTGTGAAGTGACATTGCTCAGGCAAACTTGGGTAAGTATGGTACAAATAAAAACCGCCACGAGGGGTAACAACCGTACACTTGAGCAATGCGATTAGGGGAAACGCAGGGATTTGGTTCCCGGAGGGACGCCAAACCCGGTGGTCGCCCCGGGTATCTCAATCTCAAACTCGCGGTTGCCCCCACGGGGCGGTTAAAGATTACTTCACGCAGCGGTCGCACTGTGACGACTGGATCTGCTGGAAGAAGTCGTTGCCTTTGTCATCCACCAGGATAAACGCCGGGAAATCTTCCACTTCAATTTTCCAGATGGCTTCCATCCCCAGTTCAGGGTATTCGACGCATTCCAGACTCTTAATACTGCTTTGCGCCAGCACCGCCGCCGGGCCACCGATGCTGCCGAGGTAGAAACCACCGTGTTTATGGCAAGCGTCGGTCACCTGCTGGCTGCGGTTGCCCTTGGCGAGCATGATCATGCTGCCGCCTTCGGACTGCAGCTGATCCACGTAGGAGTCCATACGCCCTGCGGTCGTTGGGCCAAGCGAACCGGAGGCGTAGCCTTCTGGGGTTTTGGCCGGGCCCGCGTAATAGATTGGGTGATCTTTAATGTACTGCGGCAGCCCTTCGCCTTTGTCCATCCGCTCTTTGAGCTTAGCGTGGGCGATATCGCGGCCAACGATGATGGTGCCGCTCAGCGACAGACGCGTGGAAACCGGATACTGCGACAATTGCTTGAGGATCTCGCTCATCGGACGGTTGAGATCAACCTTCACTGCCTCACCCTCGCCGGCTTTACGCAGCGATTCAGGAATGTATTTGCCCGGATTGTTTTCCAGTTTCTCAATCCAGATACCGTGGCGGTTGATCTTAGCCTTGATGTTACGGTCAGCGGAGCAGGACACACCCATGCCTACCGGGCAAGATGCACCGTGGCGCGGGAGGCGCACAACGCGGATATCGTGGGCAAAGTATTTGCCGCCGAACTGCGCGCCGAGACCTAAGTTCTGCGCCTCTTCCAGCAGCTCTTTTTCCAGCTGTACATCGCGGAATGCCTGGCCGTGTTCGTTACCTTCGGTTGGCAGGCCATCGTAGTATTTGGTCGACGCCAGCTTGACGGTTTTCAGCGTCGCTTCAGCTGAAGTTCCGCCAATCACAAACGCAATGTGGTACGGCGGACAGGCCGCGGTGCCCAGCGTGCGCATTTTCTCGACGAGGTAGTTTTTCAGCTTCGCCGGGGTGATCAGCGCTTTGGTTTCCTGGTACAGATAGGTTTTGTTCGCCGAACCGCCGCCTTTAGCGATGCACAGGAACTTGTACTCGTCGCCGTCCACGCTGTAGAGATCGATCTGCGCTGGCAGGTTGGTGCCGGTATTAACCTCTTTATACATGTCCAGCGCGGCGTTTTGCGAATAGCGCAGGTTGTCTTCGATAAAGGTGTCATACACGCCGCGAGCCAGAGCAGCTTCATCGCCACCGCCGGTCCACACGCGCTGGCCCTTTTTGCCCATGATAATGGCGGTGCCGGTATCCTGACAGGTCGGCAGAATGCCTTTCGCGGCGATATCGGAGTTACGCAGGAACTGCAGCGCTACGTACTTGTCGTTTTCGCTGGCTTCCGGATCGCTCAGAATATCGGCTACCTGCTGCTGATGCGCGGGGCGGAGCATAAAGGAGGCGTCATGGAAGGCGTGTTTGGCGAGAAGCGTCAGCGCTTGCGGGGCAACTTTGAGGACTTCCTGCCCTTCAAACTCTGCGACGGAAACGTAGTCGTTGCTCAACAGGTAGTATTCGGTTTCATCCTTTTTTAACGGAAAAGGATCCTGATAGTAAAAAGGTTTATTCGACATTGTGCTCTCACTTACTGCTTTGATGATGTTATGAAGGGCGGACTTCCCATTTGCCCATGTAAAAGCGAGTTACCCTATCGTACACAATTTTTTAACAAAAACTGAGACTAGTACGACTTTTTATTTCTCCAGCATACGGCCGTGCGTTTTTTTGCTTTAATACAGCCAAAAGAATCCACATTGAAACAGGGCTTGATAATGCAAAAACTCATCAACTCAGTGCAAAACTATGGCTGGGGCAGCAAAAGTGCGTTAACGGAACTCTACGGAATGGCTAATCCCGACGGTCTGCCAATGGCAGAACTGTGGATGGGCGCGCATCCTAAGAGCAGCTCACGAGTACTGGACGGTCAAGGCAAGGAGCAGTCGCTGCGCGACGTGATTGACGCCGATAAAACCGCACTGCTGGGGGCCAAAGTCGCCGAGCGTTTTGGTGAACTGCCGTATTTGTTCAAAGTGCTTTGCGCCGCACAACCGCTATCTATTCAGGTGCATCCAAGTAAAAAGGCAGCAGAAGTCGGTTTTGCTAAAGAAAACGCCGCCGGTATCCCGCTAGACGCGGCCGAGCGCAACTATAAAGATCCCAACCACAAGCCAGAGCTGGTTTTCGCCCTGACCCCGTTCCTGGCAATGAACGCCTTCCGTGAATTTAGTGAAATCGCCGCGCTGCTGGCCCCGGTTGCCGATGCCAACCCGGCTATCGGGCAATTTATCGCCGAACCGACCAGTGAGCGTCTGAGCGCCCTGTTCGCCGGCCTGCTCAATATGCAGGGTGACGAAAAAGCCCACGCCCTGCGCGTCCTGCGCGCCGCTCTCGAAACGCAAACCGGCCCGGCCTGGGATGGCATCCGTCTTATCGCCGAGTTTTATCCCGATGACAGCGGCCTGTTTTCCCCGCTGCTGCTCAACGTGGTGCAGCTCAATCCCGGCGACGCCATGTTCCTGTTCGCCGAAACCCCGCACGCCTATCTGCGCGGTACCGGTCTGGAAGTGATGGCCAACTCGGATAACGTGCTGCGCGCCGGGTTAACACCAAAGTACATTGATATTCCGGAACTGGTCGCCAACGTGCAATTCACCGCGAAACCGGCGAATACCCTGTTAACGCAGCCGCAAAAAATCGGTACCACGCTGGAGTTCCCTATTCCGGTTGACGATTTTGCCTTCTCGCTGCACGGCCTCAGCGCTGATGCAACAGAACTGGCGCAGGATGGCGCCGCGATTGTTTTCTGCCTCGAAGGCGAATCAATTATCCGTAAAAATGACCAGACGCTGACGTTAAAACCGGGCGAGTCGGCCTTTGTGGCGGCGAACGAATCGCCTGTACAGGCCAGCGGCAACGGTCGTTTAGCGCGCGTTTATAATAAGTTGAAGTAATTACTGAAGTTTCAGGGCAGGCTTGCTACTCTTTTGCGTAGCCTTATGACTCAACCAGGCGGCTCTCCCGCCTGGTTTCATTTTGATGGACATATACGATGAAAAAAACGCTGGTTGCCGCAGGTATCATTGTTGCTTTAGAGGTTGTCTGGACGGGTGGAGCCTGGTACACGGGCAAACAGCTGGAAACTCACATTGCGGAAATGGTATCTCAGGCCAATACCCAACTTAAGCTGACCGCACCAGAAGCAGGACTGGTGGTGGGATATCAGGATTATCAGCGCGGCGTATTCAGCAGCCAGTTGAAAATGGTGGTAAAACCGCTGGCGGGTGCCGAAAAATCCTGGTTAAAACCGGGTCAAAGCATTCTGCTGGATGAAACCGTCAGCCACGGTCCTTTCCCGCTGGCATCGTTGAAAAGCTTCAACCTTGCGCCAGCCATGGCTTCCGTCAACACGGTGCTGGTGAACAACGACGTCACCAAACCGCTGTTTGATATCGCGAAAGGCCAGTCGCCGTTCGATATCAATACCCGCATCAGCTACAACGGCGATACAAATTCCGCTATCTCTCTTAAGCCGCTGGATTACGAAAAAGACTCCGACAAAGTCACCTTTAGCGGCGGCGAATTTACGCTGTCAGCCGATAACCAGGGCAGCCTGGTCTCATTGACCGGCGAAGCGAAAAGCGGCCAGGTGAATGCGGTTAACGAATACGATCAGAAAGTGCAGTTCACTTTCAATAACCTGAAAACCGACGGTTCCAGCAGCCTCACCGCTTTTGACGAGCGCGTGGGCGACCAGACGCTGAGTCTGGAGCGTCTGGCAATTGCGGTAGAAGGCAAAGATCTGGCTGAAATTAACGGTATGCGCATTGCCGGCAAGTCCGATCTGACCGCCGATAAGAAAAAAATCAACAGCCAGCTCGACTACTCGATCAGCAGCCTGAAACTGCAGAATCAGGACTTTGGTAGCGGCCAGCTGACGTTTAAAGTCGATGGCATTGACGGTGCCGCAATGCACCAGTTTAGCCAACAGTATCAGGCGCAAACCCAGGCTCTGCTGGCGCAGCCCGATCTGGCGCAAAACCCAGAGCTGTATCAGCAAAAAGCCGTTGACGCTCTGTTCAGCGCTCTTCCGCTGCTGATGAAAGGCGATCCGGTAGTGACACTGTCACCTCTAAGCTGGAAAAATGCCAAAGGCGAAAGCGCATTTAACCTGTCGCTGGCGCTGAAAGACCCGGCCCAAGCCACCGGTGAAGCGCAAACGCTGGCACAACAGGTTGATCGCGGCGTGAAATCGCTGGATGCGAAGCTGACCATTCCAATGGAAATGGCAACTGAACTGATGACTCAGGTCGCGCGTCTGGAAGGTTATCAGCAGGAAGATGCCACTAAACTGGCGAAACAGCAGGTTCAGGGGCTGGCGGCAATGGGCCAGATGTTCCGCCTGACAACTACCCAGGACAACGCCATCAGCAGCAGCCTGCAATATGCCAACGGTCAGGTCACACTGAACGGGCAGAAAATGTCGCTGGAAGATCTGGTTGGCATGTTCGGTATGCCGGGTCTGACCGAGCCGGACGAACCGGCAGCGGCCCCAACACCGGCACAGTAACCGGTACGACACGCAGAGCGCCTCCACGAGGCGCTTTTTTTTATTTCCGCGCCAGTAAACGCGGTGGCATGATCAAATTACGCACGCTGCCCTGCACATTATCGATACGCTGTAGGATGCGTTCCGCCACGCTTTGTCCCATCTCCCGCGCGGGCGTTGTCACCCAGGTCAAAGGCAAGTCGTCGAGCGCATTCTCCGCGACGTCGGCAAACGCCGCCAGCGCGACCCGCTGCTCATAGTAACTCTCGACGCTGTCTTCCCCGCTCTGAATACCGGCGCGCATCAAGCCAAACCAGGCCCCCATCGCAATTATGCTGTTGTAGCACAGCACAGCGGTGATGGTTGGATTATGGCGCAGCAGCCCGGCAATCGCCTCTGCCGCCAGCTTCTGGCTGGATTCGCACTCCAGCACCCATTCACTATGGAACGGCAGGCCGTACTTAATCAGCGTGGAGCAGTAGCCACCCACCCGCTCGGCGCGCGTGAGTGACGAACTTTTCCCTCCCAGCCAGGCAATACGCTGATGGCCGCGGCGAATCAGATGCTCGGTCACCAATTGTGCCGCCTGCATGTTATCTGGGCGGATAATATCGACTTCATCGAGATAGCTGGCGCGGGAGGCAAAAACCAGCGGCGTCCCGGTTTCTGCTGCTTTCTCCCGCAGCTCTGCCGCCTTATCGACCGAACCGGCGATCACCACTCCATCAACCCCTTGCGACACCAGCGTCTCAAAGCGTTGCAGCATCTGCTCGCCGCGTTTACCGCCCTGGGTCAGGAACACCATCTTGCCCTCGGACTCCAGCGCTGCGGTCAGGCCAGCGGTCAGCTCGGCATAAAACGGCGAAGAGAGATCGCCGACAATCAGACCAATCACGCCCGTTTGCCCACCGCGCAGCGATACCGCCTGACGATTACGCACAAAGCCCAGCTGATCGATAGCCTGATAGACCCGTTCCCCGGTTGCCGATGAAATGCGGCCCTTGCCACTCAGCACCAGCGAGACGGTACTGACCGACACGCCAGCCGCCAGCGCGACATCGTTGATGGTGACTTTCTTTGCAATCGCCATGTCTTCGGCACGACTCCTTTTGCTCTTTCGATAAAACGTTTTATCAATAGGTGTACTTTATAAACCGTATTATCACTTGCTTTTGTGATTTGTTTCTCACTAAAAAATGATAAAACGTTTTATCTTCCTGTCCCGTGATTATCAGAAACCGTTTTTCAGGACTAAGGAGTCGTTTCATGACGGCGAGAACCGCACCAAAATTCACCCTCTGGGAATTTTTCCAGCAGTTGGGTAAAACGTTTATGCTTCCGGTTGCTCTGCTCTCGTTTTGCGGGATCATGCTCGGGATCGGCAGTTCATTAAGCAGCCACGATGTTCTCACCCTGCTGCCTTGGCTGGACATGCCGTTCCTGCAAGCGCTGTTCATCTGGATGAGCAAAGTTGGCTCGTTCGCTTTTAGCTTCCTGCCGGTGATGTTCTGTATCGCTATTCCACTGGGTCTGGCACGTGACAATAAAGGCGTTGCCGCCTTCGCCGGTTTCGTCGGTTACGCGGTAATGAACCTCGCGGTTAACTTCTGGCTGACCGCTAAAGGCATCCTGCCGACTACCGACGCGGCGATCCTGAAAGCCAATAACATCCAGAATATCCTCGGTATTCAGTCCATCGACACCGGGATCTTAGGCGCGGTTATCGCCGGGATCATCGTGTGGTTGCTGCACGAGCGCTTCAATACCATTCGTCTGCCGGACGCGCTGGCGTTCTTCGGCGGTACCCGTTTCGTGCCGATTATCACCACCGTGGTGCTGGGCCTGGTGGGTCTGGTTATCCCGCTGGTGTGGCCAATCTTCGCCATGGGCATCAACGCGCTGGGGCATGTTATCAACAGCGCAGGCGATTTCGGTCCGATGATCTTTGGTACCGGCGAGCGACTGCTGCTGCCATTCGGTCTGCACCACATTTTGGTGGCATTGATTCGCTTTACCGAAGCCGGTGGCACCATGGACGTCTGCGGGCATAGCGTCAGCGGCGCGTTGACCATCTTCCAGGCACAGCTCAGCTGTCCAACCACCCACGGTTTCTCTGAAAGCGCCACGCGTTTCCTGTCGCAGGGTAAAATGCCAGCATTCCTTGGCGGCCTCCCAGGTGCAGCGCTGGCGATGTACCACTGTGCTCGCCCGGAAAACCGTCACAAAATTAAAGGCCTGCTGATTTCTGGCGTGATTGCCTGCGTGATCGGCGGCACCACTGAACCATTGGAATTCTTGTTCCTGTTCGTGGCACCGGTACTCTACGTTATCCACGCGCTGCTGACCGGCCTGGGCTTCACCCTGATGGCGGTGCTCGGCGTAACCATCGGCAACACCGACGGCAATATCATCGATTTCGTGGTGTTCGGTATTCTGCACGGTCTGTCTACCAAGTGGTATCTGGTGCCGGTCGTCGCTGCCGTCTGGTTTGCGGTCTACTACGCTATTTTCCGCTTTGCTATCGTACGCTTTAACGTCAAAACGCCTGGCCGTGATATCGACACCACGCCGGCGGCCGACCATGCCACCAGCGGCGTAACCGGTAAGTCCGGCTACAACGTACCGGCTATCCTGGCCGCGCTCGGCGGCGCTGAAAATATCGTCTCCCTCGACAACTGCATCACCCGTCTGCGTCTGTCGGTCCACGACATGAGCAAAGTCGATGAAGCGGTGCTGAAAGCCAATCGCGCCATCGGCGTAGTGAAGCTCAACCAGCATAACCTGCAGGTGGTGATTGGCCCGCAGGTTCAGTCGGTGAAAGACGAAATGTCGGTACTGATGAATACCGTTAGCGCCTGAAGCTCTTTGCCCCTGTGAAAAACAGGGGCAAAATAGCCCCCATCTTCTCTTCGTTAGGATGCCCACATGTTTGACTTCGCCACGGTAATTGACCGACACGGTACCTGGTGCACGCAATGGGATTACGTTGCCGACCGTTTCGGTGATGCCGACCTGCTGCCATTTACCATCTCAGATATGGATTTTGCCACCGCGCCCTGCATTCTCGACGCCCTGAGCAAACGTCTTTCCCACGGTGTGTTTGGCTACAGCCGCTGGAAAAACGATGAATTTTTACCCGCTATCGCCCACTGGTTTGCCCATCGTTTCCATACGCCGATTGACACCAACAGCATTGTCTATGGGCCGTCGGTTATTTATATGGTCGCCGAGATGATTCGCCAGTGGTCCGCGCCCGGCGACGGTATCGTGGTGCATACGCCAGCTTACGATGCGTTCTTTAAAACCATCGAAGGCAACCAGCGCAAGATTGTCGGCGTGCCGCTGGATAAGCGGGACGGTCAGTGGTTTTGCGATATGGCAAAGCTCGAAGACGCCCTTTCTCAGCCACATAACAGCGTGCTGCTGCTGTGTAGCCCGCAAAACCCGACCGGCAAGGTGTGGACTCGCGAAGAGCTGGAAACCATGGCCGCGCTGTGTGCAAAACACAACGTGCGGGTCATCAGCGACGAAATTCATATGGATATGACCTGGTCCGGGCACGCGCACATTCCCTGGTGCGACGTAGCGCAAGGGCCATGGGCGCTGTTCACTTCGGGATCTAAGAGTTTCAATATCCCAGCCTTCACCGGTGCCTACGGCCTGATTGCCGATGATACCGCGCGCGATGCCTATCTTAATGCGCTCAAAGGACGAGATGGCCTGTCTTCACCGTCAGTGCCTGCACTGGTGGCGCACATTGCCGCCTATCAACACGGGGAAGCGTGGCTGGATGCGCTGCGCGACTATTTGCAGGACAACATGCGCTATATCGAAGAGACGCTGAACGCGGCGTTTCCCGCGCTCAACTGGCAGCGTCCGCAGGCCACTTATCTGGCGTGGATCGATTTACGTCCACTGAATATCGACGACCGTCAGTTACAGGATGTGCTGATTAAACAACAGAAAGTCGCCATTATGCCGGGCTACACCTATGGTGCAGAAGGCAACGGTTTTATTCGTCTTAACGCGGGATGCCCGCGCGTGAAGCTGGAAGACGGCGTCAAACGCCTGATTGCTGCCATTCGTACCCTGCAATAATCTGCCCACGATGCAGCGCTCATCGGCGCTGCGTCGTTTCCCCCCAAATTTCACACCGGCCATGTCTGGTTCTGCAACACCACGCGATACCCGTCGCTATCCCTGAACGTACGCCCATTGATATCCCAGTAAGGGTTAAAGGAAGCAACGGCTGAGAACCCGGCGGCCTC
Source organism: Kluyvera intermedia (assembly GCF_021440345.1). Taxonomy (GTDB): domain Bacteria; phylum Pseudomonadota; class Gammaproteobacteria; order Enterobacterales; family Enterobacteriaceae; genus Kluyvera; species Kluyvera intermedia_A. The sequence goes on along the minus strand of NZ_JAKCNS010000017.1, from coordinate 75,564 downwards.
CATGTTAGCGCAGACCTGTCGCCATGCGGTGGAATCGGGGTAATACAGCACCAGCAGATCGTCATCCGTCGGCGATGGCGCAACCGGATGATGGTGACAGAGGGTAAACTCAAGATGCCAGCTGAACTGCTCGCTCCCCACCATCACACCGCTAAAGCCCTGATGATCGCTGAAATCGGCAATTTTCTGCAAACCCAGCCCCTGGCAGTACATCCGGCAGGTTTTCTCAAGGTCGGTAACGGGTCTGGCAATACGCATATGGCTTAACAAAGCGCGACTCCTGTGAAATCAAATGTGAAGACACTGTAGCGCAGCGCTAGATTTTGATTTGTCGGAATGCGCCTTTCGTTAGCAATTGACTGCCGCGTTAACCAGAACGCGCAGCTGTTCACTGACCGTCGCCAGATTTATGCCCATTTGCGCATGCATAATCGCGCCGTCCAGCGCCACCACCAGCACGGATGCCAGCATCGGATCCTTCAGTTGCCACGTGGCGATCAGCGCATCGGCCACGGAAGCCTTGTGTTCACGGGTCAGGCGTTCCACCTCCGGTAGAGCTTCACCGATCTCAGCAGTGGCATTCAGAAACGCACAGCCGCGAAAATCAGGGCGTTGCCACCAGCTATCCAGGGTTGCTACCAGTGCATCCGCGGGTGGTAGTCCGTTTGCGCTGTGCCGCTGTAGCTGCCCGCTAAACCACTGCATCCACCGTACATGACGATAATCCAGATAGGCGAGAATCAGCGCATTTTTACTGGGAAAATGACGATAAAAGGTCACTTTGGTCACGCTGGCATGAGCAATAATTTTATCGATTCCCGTGGCCCGGATACCGTTCAGATAAAACAGCTCGTGCGCTGATAGCAGGATTTTCTCAGGTGCGCTGGCGGCATGCATCCCCTTTTCCATCATCTCCATCCTGTTTTATTCCTCATTGACAACGTCTGGTTGTCGGATTAGCTTAATCCAGGTAGACAGACCTGTCTACCTGGATTAAGCATGAGGAACGTCTGATGATCATTCGCCCACCGTTGCCGCCTTTTACCCGTGAAAGCGCTATTGAAAAAGTCCGTCTGGCCGAAGATGGCTGGAATAGCCGTAACCCAGAAAAAGTTGCCCTTGCCTATACACAGAATACCCAGTGGCGTAACCGCGCCGAATTTGTGAATGGCCGTGACCAGGCGCAGGCATTTCTGCAACGTAAATGGCAAAAAGAACATGAATACCGCTTAATCAAGGAATTATGGGCATTTGAAGGCCATCGCATCGCGGTTCGCTATGCCTACGAATGGCACGACGACAGCGGGAATTGGTTTCGCTCTTACGGTAACGAAAACTGGGAATTTGCCGATGACGGGCTAATGCAGCGCCGTTTTGCCTGCATCAACGATCTGCCGATTAGCCCTTCGGAGCGCCTTTTCCACTGGCCGCAGGGACGGCGCCCGGATGGTCATCCGGGCTTGAGCGAACTGGGGCTGTGACGAGGTAAAGCATCCCGTGAAGGGGATGCTGCCTCTACAGATCAACGGAAGACAGGTTGTTCAACGGTGACAACAATTTTTCCTACCTGTCCGCTGGCTTCCATATAACGATGAGCATCGGCAATCTCTTCCAGCGGGAAGGTTTTATCAATTACCGGTGCTAGCTTGCCAGAACGCAGACCTGACGTGACGAAGGATTTTGCCCGCGCCATCTTTTCGGCGTCGGTGGTGATTTCGAACAGTTCATAGCCGCGCAGCGTGAGATGTTTACCCAGGATATCGAATACGGGAACCAGCATATCGCGGCTATCGAGCGCACCGTATTGGAAGAACATGCCCTGCGGTGCCATCGCCTGCGTCAGTTTCGCCACGTCCGGACCGCCAACGGGGTCAAAAACAATATGCGCCCCTTCGCCATTGGTCGCTCGCATGATTTCCGCCACCATATCCTGTTCGGCGGTAGCGATTACGGCAGCAGCACCAGCCTGCATCAACATGGCGTGTTTTTCATGGGTCCGGGTCAGGGCAATCGGCCTTGCGCCAAGCATATTCGCGATTTGAATCGCGGCCAGGCCGACGCTGCTTGAGGCGGCGCGAATCACCACATTCTGGCCCGCTTGAAGATCCCCGAACTCAACCAGCGCTCCGTAAGCCGTGACATACATCATCCAGCTTGCAGCCGCTTGTTCAAACGAGAGATTTTCTGGATGTTTAACCACCGCGTGTACCGGCGCATTAACCCGCTCACCGTACATGCCGTATTGATTAAACATAAACGACGGGATCACGCTAACCGCATCCCCTTTGGCAAAGCCTTCTACACCTTCGCCAACCGCTTCAACCACACCTGCGGCCTCATAACCCAAACGCGCTGGAAACTCAGGCTCAATGACATACTGGCCGCTGCGATACATAACTTCTGCACGGTTGATGCCCAACGCCTGTACGCAGATTTGGACTTCCCCTGCCGCAGGCGCAGAGACCTGCACATCAACAATTTCCAGCACTTCCGGCCCGCCGGTACGATTAAATGTAACCACTTTAGACATCGTAAAACCTCATCAGTTAGCGGCACGCTTTTTCATTGATGTCGAAAGCGCACCCAATTCATCTGCAGGCAATTTACTGGGTTGTTAGCGGCGGAAAAATAGCGGTAAAAGAACTTCATTGTTATTCATTCAATAACAATCGGCTGAATTATCTCGACCGGAAAGGCTATGTTCTGGTGGATGAGCCGATAAACGTAGAGGGAAATAGCTTTCAAAAAATAAATCGCTGAAAAATGCCTGTTCTGTAATCAAATCCCTGCATATCAGTACCTTTTCTATACTTTTATTCGATAATGGCTCTATGTTATAATGATTTGCACTTTAACTAAAAAATGAGTGCAACCATGATTGATACTAACCTGCCTTTAACCGACGTCCACCGCCATCTTGACGGCAACATTCGTGCCCAAACCATTCTTGACCTCGGCCGCCAGTACAATCTCGCGCTCCCTGCCACTTCGCTCGATACCTTGATTCCGCATGTGCAGGTCACCAGCAATGAACCGGATTTAGTGAGTTTCCTCAGCAAACTGGACTGGGGGGTTAAAGTTCTTGCCTCTCTGGATGCCTGTCGTCGTGTGGCCTATGAAAATATTGAAGACGCGGCCCGCAACGGTTTGCACTACGTTGAACTGCGTTTCTCTCCACGTTATATGGCCATGAACCACCAGTTGCCGGTAGATGGCGTGGTGGAAGCAGTCATCGCTGGCGTCAAAGAAGGCTGCAAGGACTTTAACGTCGAAGCGCGGCTTATCGGTATCATGAGCCGGACCTTCGGCGAAGCCGCCTGTGAAGAAGAGCTTAACGCACTTCTGGCGCACCGCGACGGGATTACCGCACTGGATCTGGCCGGTGATGAGCTGGGCTTCCCTGGGCATCTGTTCCTGAACCACTTCTCCCGTGCGCGTGACGCCGGTTGGCGCATCACCGTTCACGCCGGTGAAGCAGCGGGCCCGGAGAGCATCTGGCAGGCGATTCGCGATCTTGGCGCCGAACGTATCGGCCACGGCGTGAAGGCTGTACAGGACCCGGCATTAATGGATTATCTGGCAGAGAAACGTATTGGCATTGAATCCTGCCTGACCTCTAATATTCAAACCAGCACCGTGCCATCGCTGGCGCAGCACCCGCTGAAAACCTTCCTTGAACACGGCGTGCTGGCGAGCCTCAATACCGATGACCCAGCAGTACAGGGCATTGATATTCAGCATGAATACCATGTTGCCGCCCCGGCGGCCGGTTTAACGCCTCAGCTGATTCGCCAGGCACAGATCAATGGTCTGGAAATGGCCTTCCTGTCTGACGCCGAGAAGCAAGCGCTGAAAGCCCGCGTTCTGCGCGGATAAAGTACGCGGATAAAAAAATCCCGGCAGCCTATAAGCCGGCCGGGATTTTTTATTGCCCTGCTATCACACCAGGTTTAGCGCCGCACGATGCTTCGCCGACTCAATCCCCAGTTCAATCAGTTCCATTATCTGAATCGCCTGGCCCGCTGGCACCGGGTTCTCGCCGATACCGTTTAGCGCATCGCGGATCCCTGCATAGTAGGCGGGATAATTACCTGGCAGCGTCAGCCAGTTTTCTTCAACGCGGGTTTCACCGTCAACCGTGGTTAAAATACCGTCACGCATATCATAACCCCAGTCCGCCTGTGGCAAGCGTTCGCCGCTCTTAAGCCGGTCTTCCTGCGGGTCGAGGCCATATTTGACGTAACTTGCCTGGGTGCCGTGCACGATATAACGGGCGGTTTCTGCCGCCGCCAACAGCGTACCGTGCAACACGACGCGGCGCTGCGGATAGGTGAGAACAGCATGGAAGTAATCGGTGGCCTGTGCGCCGGGCCGAATTTGCCCAAGATCGACATTCAGACTTTGCGGCAGACCGAACAGATTCACCGTCTGGTCCAACAGATGCGAACCTAAGTCATACCAGATGCCGCTACCCAACCCCGGCAGCTCGCGCCAGCGGGCACGAACCTGCGGGCGATAACGGTCAAAGTGTGATTCAAAATAGGCAACCTCGCCCAGTTTGCCTTCATTAATTAGCGCTTTTACCGTCAGGAAATCGCTATCCCAGCGGCGGTTATGGAATACCGACAGCAGTTTACCCTGCTGTTTAGCCAGCGTATCCAGCTCGCGCGCCTGTGACAGTGTCACGGTGAAGGGTTTATCCACCACCACATTTTTCCCCGCTTCCAGCGCCGCTTTCGCCAGCGGGAAATGGGTATCGTTCGGCGTTGGAATAACAATCAGGTCGATGTCGGGATCGACAAACAGCGCATTGGGGTCGGAGACCACTTTTACCGCTGGCCAATCAGCGTGAACCTTGCTGGCATCGCTGCTGGAGACCACCGCCAGCGTCATACCCGGAGTACCGCTGATGAGCGGCGCGTGAAACGTCTTACTGGCAAAACCATACCCCACTAGCCCGACGCGGATTTGGTCACTCATATTGCAGCCTCATTCTTCGTTTTATGCGGTTAAATACATTTTGTAATCGATTTCTTATTTGACCTGATCTCTCAATTTCATACAACAGTTTAATAACATTATCGGCCACCCGCTGCGATATTGATTAAATAAACATCACTTGTCGAATCGTTTCGGCTGAAAACTTGCGTTGTGGAAAAAGCGCGCTAAGATCTTGCTCCTGCACTATTTTATCAATGGACTGTTAGCTAAATTTCATGACTTACGCACTGAATCGTATTGTTGAACTGATTGGTTGGGTTATTTTGGGTTTTTCCGTTCTCCTGTTGTTTGTCGCGCATCACATCGATAATTATCAGTCACCGGAACCTACTACCACCGCATCACTCCAAAAAAAGTAACGTTATCACGCTAAAAAAGTGATTCGGATCTCATCTGTGCAACCGGTTTCTGAAACCGGTTGCACGTCTTTATTGCGCTCTTTACACTTCCTCTATCACAAAGATAAGGAGCGCGATATGTCTGCTTTTCCCCCGAATTTTCTATGGGGTGCTGCCACCGCAGCTTACCAGGTCGAAGGTGCATATAATGAAGACGGCAAAGGCCCGTCTATTTGGGATATTTTCTCTCACCAGCCCGGCACAACCTACCAGGGGACCAACGGCGACGTTGCCGTCGATCACTACCACCACGTAAAAGAAGATGTTCAGCTGATGGCTGAAATGGGCCTGCAAAGCTACCGTTTCTCCATTTCCTGGCCTCGCCTGCTGCCGAACGGCCGTGGCGAAATCAATGAAGCCGGGATTCAGTTCTATAGCGATCTGATTGATGACCTGCTGGCGCATAATATTGAGCCGATGATTACGCTTTATCACTGGGATCTGCCGCAGGCGTTGCAGGATGAAGGCGGTTGGGAAGCCCGTTCCACAGCGGAAGCCTTCGAAGAGTATGCGCGTTTGTGCTATGCCCGCTTCGGTTCGCGGGTAAAGAAATGGGCGACCTTTAACGAAACCATCGTATTTATTGGTCACGGCTACATTACCGGCAATCACCCACCGTCGGTACGCAATCCAGCCCGCGCCATTCAGGCCTGTCACCACGTTTTTGTTGCACATGCGCTGGCAATCAAAGCCTTCCGCGGCATGGGCATTAACGGTGAAATTGGTTTCGTGAACGTGCTGCAGCCGCACAGTCCGCTTACCAACAGCCCGGAAGATAAGACCGCCAGCGATCTCGCCGATGCGATTCACACCCATTGGTTCTACGATCCGGTTCTGAAAGGCCATTATCCTGCCGAACTGTTAGCGCAGTCGCAGGCTCTGTGGGGCGTACCGCGTTTTGCGCCTGGCGATGACGAACTGCTGCGCAAAAACCGCTGTGATTTTATCGGCCTTAACTACTATCGCCGCGAAACGGTTTCCGCGCAGCCGCCGGTTGAAAAAGTGAGCGGCGAACAAGGCGTTGAAGGCCTGTTCTATTTTGTACGTAATCCGCAAAGCACCTACACCGAATGGGGTTGGGAAATCTGGCCACAGGGTCTGACCGACGGCATCATGATGATCAAAGAGCGTTACGGTGATATTCCTATCTATATCACCGAAAACGGCCTGGGTGCGGTCGACCCGATTGTTGATGGCGAAATCGTTGATGACCCACGCATCGATTTCCTGCGGATGCACATCGATGCGCTGGAAAAGGCCATTGCGCTGGGCGCTGACGTACGGGGATATTACCCGTGGTCGTTTATCGATTTACTGAGCTGGCTGAACGGCTATAAAAAGCAGTACGGCTTTGTTTATGTCGACCATAAAAAGAATCTGGCGCGTCAGCGTAAAAAAAGCTTCTTCTGGTATCAGGATGTTATTGCCAGTCGCGGCGAAAATCGTTGATCCCCACTCTCATCAGGGCGCTATTCGGCGCCCTAACTGCCAAAAAACGGCGAATTTCGGGGTGAAATCAATAAGCACATTTTCTGTTATTGAAATTCATTCGTATAAAACAAATAATCCATAATATCCCGTTGAGACTTAGCCTGGTTGGCTAAACGCTCGATCAATCGGATACCAATAATCACATTGGCTATAAATACTGAAAAAACCCACCTCGTTTTCCCGATATCCACTCGGTTGAAAAGCGATGCCCGGTGGCTTTAACATTTTAAATGGATACCTACAAATGACCGTCCTGGATTATTTATTAAAATTCCGCAAAGTCAGTTCGCTTGACACCCTTGAAAAGCTTTATGACCACCTGAACTATTCGCTGACCAACACCGAAGAATTGATCAACATGTACCGCGCCGCAGACCACCGCCGAGCTGAACTGGTCTCCGGTGGGCGTTTGTACGATGTAGGCCAGGTGCCAAAATCCGTTTGGCGTTTCGTGCAATAAGGGTTTTCTCATCAGCGCCAGTTGCTTATACTCCACGGCCTGTAATTTACCTCACCACTGGCGCTGATTTTCAGGAGACACAATGTCAGATATTTCTGCAGAACGTATCGGCGGATGGCTGCTCGGCCCATTGGCCTGGTTAATCGTTCAGTTAATAAGCATCAGCGTAACCCTGGTTAAATTCACCTATGTTCTGTTTTCGCCGCAAACGCTAGCGCTGTTAAAAGATCTGGGTACATCCAACGTCACGTTACTCGCACTGTCGTTCATCTCATTCATTGCCATGTGGTATTACACCATGTGGCTGACCGTTGCCTTCTTTAGACGACGTAGCAATGTGCCAAAGCACTATATTATTTGGTTGATGGTAGGCGTCATTCTGGCGGTGAAAGCCTTTGCCTTCTCACCTATCGCCGACGATCTGGCCGTACGCCAACTTCTGCTTCCATTGCTGGCCGCCGCGGTGATTGTTCCTTACTTCAAGCGTTCTACGCGGGTCAAGCGCACGTTTACACGCACCTAATAACCCCACACTTAGCCTGTTGTCGCTGGCGACGCTTTGTCAGATAATAGGTGGCTTTTTTTGTTACAGGTCAAATGATGGCTGACTATTTATTGCTCTTTATCGGTACTGTGCTGGTAAACAACTTCGTCCTGGTGAAATTCCTGGGCCTGTGCCCGTTTATGGGGGTGTCCAAAAAACTGGAAACCGCCATGGGGATGGGACTTGCGACGACGTTCGTGATGACGCTCGCGTCTATCTGCGCCTGGCTTATCGATACCTGGATCCTTATCCCGCTGGATTTAATCTACCTGCGCACGCTGGCCTTTATTCTGGTCATCGCCGTGGTGGTTCAGTTCACCGAAATGGTGGTGCGTAAAACCAGCCCGGCGCTGTATCGCCTGCTCGGGATTTTTCTGCCGCTCATTACCACCAACTGCGCCGTACTCGGCGTGGCGTTGTTGAATATCAACCTCGGTCATAACTTCCTGCAGTCGGCGTTGTACGGTTTCTCCGCCGCCGTCGGCTTCTCGCTGGTCATGGTGTTGTTTGCCTCTATTCGCGAGCGTCTGGTCGTGTCCGATGTACCCGCACCGTTTCGCGGCAACGCCATCGCGTTGATTACCGCTGGTTTAATGTCGTTAGCCTTTATGGGCTTTAGCGGGTTGGTGAAGTTGTAATGATGACCTTCTGGATTGCTGTCGTCGCAATCAGCCTGTTAGGGCTGATTTTTGGCGTCATTCTTGGCTATGCTTCTCGCCGTTTTGCGGTTGAAGATGACCCCGTTGTCGAAAAAATTGATGAGCTGCTGCCGCAGAGCCAATGCGGTCAGTGCGGCTACCCTGGCTGCCGCCCCTACGCCGAAGCGGTCAGCAACGGTGAAAAGATTAACTGCTGCGCCCCCGGCGGCGAAGCGGTGATGTTAAAGATTGCCGAGCTGTTAAACGTTGATCCACAGCCTATTGATGCTGATGAATCTGCGGCGGAACCCGCACGTATGCTCGCTATCATTGATGAAGCCAACTGTATTGGTTGCACTAAATGCATTCAGGCCTGCCCGGTAGATGCCATCGTTGGCGCCACGCGAGCCATGCATACGGTGGTGAGTTCACTGTGTACCGGCTGTAACCTGTGCGTGGCCCCCTGCCCGACACAGTGCATTGAATTACGCCCGGTAGAGACCACCACCGACAGTTGGAAATGGGATTTGCACACCATCCCGGTCCGAATTATTCCTGTGGAACACCATGTTTAAGCTATTTTCCGCATTCAGAAAAGACAAAGTCTGGGACTTCAACGGCGGCATTCACCCGCCGGAAATGAAAACCCAGTCTAACGGCACGCCGCTGCGTCAGATCCCGCTCGCCCAGCGTTTTGTGATCCCTCTGAAACAGCATATTGGCGCTGAAGGCGAACTCAGCGTTCAGCCAGGCGATCGCGTGCTGCGCGGTCAGCCGCTGACACGCGGTTGGGGAAAAATGCTGCCGGTCCATGCGCCAACGTCCGGGACCGTTGTGGCGATTGAACCGCATGCCACCGCGCACCCTTCCGCGCTGCCGGAAATGAGCGTGATTATTGATGCCGATGGCGAAGACTTCTGGACGACCCGCGACGGCTGGAGTGATTACAAAAATCGTAGCCGCGAAGAGCTTATCGAACGTATTCACCAGTTTGGCGTTGCCGGTTTAGGCGGTGCAGGCTTCCCGACAGGCACAAAACTGCGTGGCGGTGGCGATAGAATTGATACCCTGATTATCAACGCCGCTGAGTGCGAACCGTATATCACCGCCGACGATCGGCTGATGCAAGATTGCGCAGCACAAATCCTGGACGGTATTCAGATACTCGCCCATATCCTGCAGCCACAGCAGGTGCTTATCGGCATTGAAGATAATAAACCGCAGGCTATCTCTATGATGCGTGCGGTGCTGGCAGGCCAGCATAATATTCACCTGCGGGTTATCCCGACCAAATATCCATCCGGCGGCGCAAAACAGCTGACACAAATTCTGACCGGCAAGCAGGTTCCGCACGGCGGGCGCTCGTCGGACATTGGCGTCCTGATGCAAAACGTCGGTACTGCCTATGCGGTTAAACGCGCCATTATTGACGGCGAGCCTCTCACCGAGCGCGTGGTGACGCTGACCGGGGAATCCATTGGTCAGCCGGGTAACGTATGGGCGCGCCTGGGGACGCCAGTACAGCATCTGTTAAAACACGCGGGTTTTTGTCCATCCAGCGAGCAGATGGTCATTATGGGTGGCCCGCTGATGGGCTTTACCCTGCCCTGGCTGGACGTTCCGGTGGTCAAAATCACCAACTGTCTGCTGGCTCCATCGCCTGCGGAGATGGGTGAACCGGAAGAGGAAAAAGGCTGCATTCGCTGTAGCGCCTGCGCGGATGCCTGCCCGGCCGATCTTCTGCCGCAACAGTTGTACTGGTTCAGTAAAGGCCAGCAGCACGACAAAGCGACCGCGCATAATCTGTCCGACTGCATCGAATGCGGAGCCTGCGCCTGGGTATGCCCAAGCAGCATTCCGTTGGTGCAGTATTTCCGCCAGGAAAAGGCCGAGATAAACGAAATTCGCCTTGAAGATCAACGTGCCGCAGAGGCAAAAGCCCGCTTTGAGGCCCGTCAACTGCGTCTTGAGCGCGAAAAAATTGCCCGTGAAGAGCGCCACAAAAAGGCGGCGGTACAGCCGACCGCTAAAGATCAGGATGCCATTCATGCCGCTTTGGCACGGGTGAAAGAAAAACAACAGCAGGCCACCCAGCCGATTGTTATCCAATCCGGTTCTCTGCCTGATAACAGCGCCGTCGCCGCTGCACGCGAAGCGCGTAAAGCGCAGGCTCGCGCTGCACAAGCGGAAAAACAGCAAACCGCCGATGAGGCAATCGATCCGCGCAAAGCTGCCGTTGAGGCCGCCATCGCTCGCGCTAAAGCACGTAAAGCGGCGCAGCAACCGGAAGCTGAAGTAACGCCTGACGTTTCTGATGAAACCATCGACCCGCGCAAGGCTGCGGTTGAAGCCGCCATCGCTCGCGCTAAAGCACGTAAAGCGGCACAGCAACCGGAAGCGGAACCAACGCCTGTCGCTTCCGATGAAACCATCGACCCACGCAAAGCTGCGGTTGAAGCCGCTATTGCTCGCGCTAAAGCGCGTAAAGCGGCGCAGCAGTCAGAAGTGGAAGCAACGCCTGCCGCTTCTGATGAAACCATCGACCCGCGCAAGGCTGCGGTTGAAGCCGCTATTGCTCGCGCTAAAGCGCGTAAAGCGGCGCAGCAAGATATTACGGAATCTGCCGCTAACGACGACTCTCGCAAAGCCGCCGTCGCCGCAGCGATCGCCCGTGTTCAAGCCAGGAAAGCCGCTCAGGCCGTTAACGAGGATTAAATGGTTTTCAAAATCGCAAGTTCCCCTTATACCCATAACCAACGCCAGACATCGCGGATCATGATGCTGGTGGTCATAGCCGCCCTGCCCGGAATTCTGGTGCAGAGTTGGTTCTTTGGCTGGGGAACCGTTATTCAGCTCATGCTGGCTATCTTTACCGCCTGGCTCGCCGAATCGCTGGTGCTACGTCTGCGTAAACAAAATGTCGCCCAGACGCTGGCGGATAATTCCGCATTGCTGACGGGCCTGCTGCTAGCTATCAGTATTCCACCGTTCGCCCCGTGGTGGATGGTGGTGCTCGGCACCGTGTTCGCGGTCATTATCGCCAAGCAACTGTATGGCGGTTTGGGGCAAAATCCATTCAACCCAGCAATGATTGGCTATGTGGTGCTGCTGATCTCCTTCCCGGTACAGATGACCTCGTGGCTGCCGCCGCATGAAATTGCCGCCTCGACGCCGGGCTTTATCGATGCGGTACAGATGATTTTCACCGGCCACACCGTTGCGGGTCAGGATATGAACGCCCTGAAGATGGGTATCGATGGTATAAGCCAGGCCACGCCGCTGGATACCTTTAAAACCTCGCGTCACGCCGGGCAGCCGGTTGAGCAAATCCTCGACGGCGCTATCTATCATGGCGCATTGGCGGGAATCGGCTGGCAATGGGTCAATATTGCGTATCTGGTGGGCGGCCTGTTCCTGTTGTGGCAAAAAGCCATTCGCTGGCATATTCCGGTGAGCTTCCTGGTCAGTCTCGCAGTCTGTTCAACTCTCGGCTGGCTGCTGCATCCAGAAAATGTTGCGTCACCGCAGATGCATCTGCTTTCTGGCGCAACGATGCTGGGCGCATTCTTTATTTTGACCGATCCTGTTACCGCGTCGACCACCAACCGTGGACGTCTTATTTTTGGCGCGCTGGCAGGGCTTTTAGTGTGGCTTATTCGTAGCTTCGGCGGCTATCCAGACGGCGTGGCCTTTGCCGTTCTACTGGCCAACATCACCGTGCCGCTGATTGATTACTACACGCGCCCACGCACTTACGGACACCGCTGAGGATTCACCATGTTAAAAACCATGCGTAAACACGGTGTCACGCTGGCGCTGTTCGCGGCCGGTTCGACGGGCCTGACGGCGGCAATTAACCAGCTCACCAAGCACACTATCGACGAACAGGCTGAAAAGCAGCAAAACGCGTTATTCCAGCAGGTAGTTCCCGCTGACAGCTATAATAATGCGCTACTGAAAAGCTGCTTTGTGGTGACAGCACCGGAGCTCGGTAAAGGGCAACATAAAGTCTATATCGCGAGAATGGATGACAAACCGGTTGCAGCCGTGCTGGAAGCGACCGCCCCTGACGGCTACTCTGGTGCAATCCAGCTTTTAGTCGGTGCGGATTTCAACGGTACCGTGCTTGGCACCCGCGTCACGGAACATCACGAAACACCGGGGCTTGGCGATAAAATTGAATTACGCCTCTCGGACTGGATAACCTTCTTTGCCGGGAAGAAAATCAGCGGCACAAACGATGCCCTGTGGGCGGTGAAAAAAGACGGCGGCCAGTTTGACCAGTTTACCGGTGCAACGATTACGCCTCGCGCCGTCGTCAACGCCGTTAAGCGGGCCGGGTTGTATGCCGAAACGCTGCCAAACCAACTTTCGCAACTGCAAGCCTGTGGAGAATAAATCATGAGCGAGGTCAAAGAGGTTATTGTCCAGGGTCTCTGGAAAAATAACTCCGCGCTGGTCCAGCTATTGGGTATGTGTCCGCTGCTGGCGGTCACCTCCACCGCGACCAATGCCCTTGGTTTGGGTCTGGCAACCACGCTGGTGTTGACCCTGACCAACCTGGCAATCTCCAGCTTACGTCGCTGGACGCCGGCTGAAATTCGTATCCCGATTTACGTAATGATTATCGCCTCGGTGGTGAGCGCCGTGCAGATGCTGATTAACGCCTACGCATTTGGCCTCTATCAATCGCTGGGGATCTTTATCCCTCTCATCGTCACCAACTGTATCGTCGTAGGACGCGCCGAAGCGTTCGCGGCTAAGAAAGGCCCGGCACTGTCTGCACTTGACGGTTTTGCCATCGGCATGGGCGCAACCTGCACCATGTTCGTTCTGGGCTCTATTCGTGAGCTGTTAGGAAACGGGACGCTGTTTGACGGTGCCGACGGTCTGTTGGGGAACTGGGCTAAATCGCTGCGCGTTGAGCTCTTCCACACCGACACACCTTTCCTGTTGGCCATGCTGCCACCGGGCGCGTTTATCGGTCTCGGAATGCTGTTGGCTATCAAGTATTTGATTGATGAACGGACGAAACAACGTCGCGCCCAGGCCGTCGCGGCTGAAAACGTCGATGTTAATACGGCAGAGAAAGCCTGATGAATAAAGCCAAACGCCTTGAGATCCTGACCCGCCTGCGCGACAACAATCCGCATCCGACTACCGAACTGAACTTCAGCTCGCCGTTTGAACTGCTGATTGCGGTGCTGCTTTCCGCTCAGGCCACCGACGTCAGCGTGAATAAGGCGACCGCCAGGCTGTATCCGGTGGCCAATACGCCGCAGGCGATGCTCGATTTAGGCGTTGATGGCGTGAAGGAATACATCAAGACTATTGGGCTGTTTAACAGTAAGGCCGAAAACGTCATTAAAACCTGTCGGATGCTGCTTGAGCTGCACGGTGGTGAAGTTCCGGAAAACCGCGAAGCACTTGAGGCGCTGCCGGGTGTAGGGCGTAAGACGGCGAATGTGGTACTGAATACGGCCTTCGGTTGGCCTACCATTGCCGTCGATACCCATATTTTCCGCGTCTGTAATCGCACGAATTTCGCTCCGGGCAAGAACGTCGAACAGGTCGAAGAGAAGCTACTGAAGGTCGTTCCCGCCGAATTTAAGGTTGATTGCCACCACTGGTTGATTCTGCACGGACGTTACACCTGTATTGCCCGCAAACCACGCTGCGGCTCATGCATTATTGAAGATCTTTGTGAATATAAAGAGAAAATTGAGCTGTAGACCATTTTTTGCGGTGTAGCAAGTCCGCTCACCGCCTCCTCCCCTCGCGCTTAAGCCACGTTTAATCCCATATAATTATTCAGTATTTGGCATTTATAACGCTTATATACCGTTTTTACAGGTCAAACGTGTCATCGCTAGCGAAAATTTCTATACAATCGCTGACAAGATCATGCGAGCAACATAATGTTGCATTTATGTTTCTTTACAGGCAAAACACCTACATCATTGCATTGCAACATTTGCAAGGCACAAAACGATCAACCAGCATTTTTTAAGAATTCAGCCTATATCACTATATTTAAGCGCCATCAGCAGAAGATATGGTTACAATCCGGTTTTTACCGGCCGAAGATAGCATAATAAACCACCTATTTTTAAAGCATGAAATTTAACGCTGAATAACATTTATAAAAATGGTTAATTATACCAGCCAATTTATTTGTAACAGAGTATTGCAAAAGCCTTGTCTGAAAGCGCAGGATAGTGAACATTACTTCCCGTTTCCCTCCAGAATAACTATAAGGTGGATGCCAAAACGAGCACTCCGCCCAGTACACCCCCCAGTAATTGGGATGTAAATAAGAGGTATATGTGTCTACTGCAAACAATAAACCAACTGAAAGCGTGAGTTTGAACGCCTTCAAACAACCTAAAGCGTTTTATCTCATCTTCTCTATCGAGTTATGGGAGCGTTTTGGCTTCTACGGCCTGCAAGGCATTATGGCCGTTTACCTGGTTAAACAGCTGGGTATGTCTGAAGCAGATTCCATCACCCTGTTCTCTTCCTTCAGTGCGTTAGTTTACGGTCTGGTTGCTATCGGCGGCTGGCTGGGTGACAAAGTGCTGGGTACGAAACGCGTGATTATGCTCGGTGCCGTAGTACTGGCGATTGGTTATGCGCTGGTTGCATGGTCCGGCCACGACGCTGGTGTCGTGTATATGGGTATGGCGACCATCGCCGTGGGTAACGGCCTGTTCAAAGCCAACCCATCTTCCCTGCTTTCTACCTGTTATGCCAAAGACGACCCGCGTCTGGACGGTGCATTCACCATGTACTATATGTCCGTGAACATCGGTTCGTTCTTCTCTATGCTGGCAACACCATGGCTCGCGGCTAAATACGGCTGGAGCACGGCGTTCGCACTGAGCGTCGTCGGTATGCTGATCACCGTTGTTAACTTCGCTTTCTGCCAGCGTTGGGTTAAACAGTACGGTTCTAAACCTGACTTTGAACCGACTAACTACCGCAACCTGCTGCTGACCATCGTGGGCGTTGTATTGCTGGTGGCCGTTGCTACCTGGCTGCTCCACCACCAGGAAATTGCACGTATGGTGCTGGGCGTGATTGCGCTGGGTATCGTATTCATCTTCGGTAAAGAAGCCTTTGCAATGCAGGGTGCGGCACGTCGTAAGATGATTGTGGCCTTCATCCTGATGCTGGAAGCGATTATCTTCTTCGTTCTGTACAGCCAGATGCCGACCTCTCTGAACTTCTTCGCCATTCGCAACGTTGAGCACTCCATTCTGGGTATCGCGTTCGAACCGGAACAGTATCAGGCGCTGAACCCATTCTGGATAATCATTGGTAGCCCAATTCTTGCCGCTATCTACAACAAGATGGGTGACACTC
Organism: Kluyvera intermedia; assembly: GCF_021440345.1. Classification (GTDB taxonomy): domain Bacteria; phylum Pseudomonadota; class Gammaproteobacteria; order Enterobacterales; family Enterobacteriaceae; genus Kluyvera; species Kluyvera intermedia_A. The sequence continues at coordinate 59,667 of NZ_JAKCNS010000017.1, read as the reverse complement.
TGCCAATGCCAACCAAGTTCGCGATTGGTATGGTGCTGTGCTCCGCTGCATTCCTGATCCTGCCGCTGGGTGCGAAATTCGCCACCGACGCGGGTATCGTTTCCGTTAACTGGTTGATTATCTGCTACGGTCTGCAGAGTATCGGTGAACTGATGATTTCCGGTCTGGGTCTCGCCATGGTTGCACAGCTGGTGCCACAGCGCCTGATGGGCTTCATCATGGGTAGCTGGTTCTTGACCACCGCCGGTGCAAACATCATTGGTGGCTATGTTGCTGGCATGATGGCAGTTCCAGAAAACGTAACCGATCCGGTGATGTCGCTGGAAGTCTATGGCCGCGTATTCCTGCAGATTGGCGTCGCCACTGCCGTTGTCGCTGTGCTGATGTTGCTGACCGCACCAAAACTGAACCGCATGACTCAGGACGATCCGAAGTCTGCTACAGACGGTGAAGCTGCTTCCGCGTAATGTCATCGGGAAACGAATAAATTTGGGCCGCTAACTTTCGTTAGCGGCTTTTTTTTTATCGACTCAAGCACTAACATACCTGCATATCCGCCAGCCGCCCTTCTGCTGATGGACCACAAAAATAACCGAAGTCTGAAGGAGTTACCCATGAAATTGTTCTATAAACCTGGCGCCTGTTCCCTGGCATCGCACATCACCCTACGGGAAAGCGGAAAAGATTTTTCGCTGATTGGCGTCGACCTTATGCACAAACGTATGGAAAACGGCGACGATTTTCTGAAGGTGAACCCGAAGGGCCAGGTCCCGGCGCTGCTGCTGGATGACAACACCCTGCTCACTGAAGGCGTGGCTATCATGCAATACATCGCCGACAGCGTCTCTGACCGCCAGCTGCTGGCACCGGTGGGTACCATTAACCGTTACAAAACGCTGGAGTGGCTGAACTTCATCGCCACCGAGCTGCACAAAGGCTTCACGCCGCTGTTCCGCCCGGACACGCCAGAAGAGTACAAACCAACGGTACGCGCGCTGTTGGATAAAAAGCTGGCTTACATTGACGAATCCCTGGCAGGCGCTCAGTGGATCAGCGGTTCACGCTTTACCATTGCCGATGCATACCTGTTTACCGTTCTGCGCTGGGCATTTGCCGTGAAGCTGGATATGGCGGGTTATAAGAATATCGCGGACTATATGGCACGTGTAGCTGCACGTCCGGCGGTAGCGGCAGCATTGGCCGCTGAAGGGCTGAAATAAGCGTTTAGCAAATATTGCGTATTTGCATTGCCCGGTGCGCATGGCGCTACCGGGCATTGTTCACGAACTTACAGACGCGTCGCGCTGAAGTCGTGTTCAGGTTTCGCAATCCTGTCCTGGGCCGCAACCACCTGCAGTTCGTACTCGCCCATCTCTTTCGTCGTCAGCATGATTTCATACACCGCCGCGGTAACGTGCTCCAGTGCATCACGCACCGAAGCCCCTTGCAGTAGTTTCACTAACAGCAAACCGCTGGTGACGTCACCAACGCCGACCGGATGACGTGAACCGAAATCAATCAGTGGACGGCTGATATGCCACGCTTCGACTGCCGTCACCAGCAGCATTTCGAAACGATCCGGGCTGTATCCCGCGCGCGCCAGGTGTTTCACCAGCACAATCTCCGGCCCCTGTGCAATCAATTCACGCGCCGTGAGCACTGCTTCATTGACATCCTTCACCGCGTGGCCGGAGAGGATCTCCAGCTCGATAAGATTAGGCGCAATGATGTCGCTTGCCGGAAGCGCATAGCGCTTATGGAACTCGGCCACGCCGGGTGCCACGATACAGCCTTTTTCCGGGTGTCCCATTACCGGGTCACAGAAATATTTCGCCTGTGGGTTCGCCGCTTTGACCTGACGGACAATACCCAGAATATGCTCGCCCTGTTCCGCTGACCCCAGATAACCGCTCAGGACGGCGCTACAACGCGATAACTGGTCGATGTCCGCAATCCCCTGAACAATCTCGGTCAGGTGCGCTGGCGGCATCACACAGCCGGTCCATTTACCGTATTGCGTATGGTTGGAGAATTGAACGGTGTTCAATGGCCAGACGTTCGCGCCAAGACGGCGCATAGGAAATTCGGCTGCACTGTTGCCCGCATGACCGAAAACAACGTGGGACTGAATGGCGAGGATGTTGTTCATTAGTTCTACTCAGACGACAAAAAAGAAGGGGGCGTAGTTTCCCACGCCCCCCTGTTTTGGAATATTACTTCCAGCAGATCAAACAGTAGTTTTTCTTACCACGACGTAACAGCGTGTAGCGACCAAACAAAATGTCGCCGTCGTTGAAGAAATACTCTGGGTCGGCCTGTTTTTCACCATTGATGGTGACCGCGTTAGATGCGATGGTTTTACGTGCCTGACCGCGAGACGGCTGCAGCTCGGAGTCCACCAGCGCCTGCATCAGGTCGGCGCCTTTTTCCATCTCAACCATCGGCACGCCATCCTGTGCAAGCTGCTCGAAGTCAGCTTCACTCAGCGCGCTCAGGGAGCCGCTGAACAGGCTTTCGGTGATGCGTTTCGCCGCCACCAGACCTTCTTCGCCGTGCACCAGACGAGTCACCAGCTCCGCCAGCACATACTGGGCGCGCGGGGCTTTACCGCTGTTTTTATCTTCTTCTTCCAGGGCATTGATCTCTTCAATGTCCATGAAGGTGAAGAACTTCAGGAAGCGATAAACATCGGCATCCGCGGTGTTAATCCAGAACTGATAGAATTTGTACGGGCTGGTTTTCTTCGGATCCAGCCATACTGCGCCGCCTTCGGTCTTGCCGAATTTGGTGCCGTCAGCTTTGGTGATCAGCGGAACGGTCAGGCCGAATACCTGATTCTGGTGCAGACGACGGGTCAGGTCGATACCAGAGGTGATGTTGCCCCACTGGTCGGAACCGCCAATCTGCAGCGCAACGCCGTGCAGTTTGTTCAGGCAAGCGAAGTCATAACCCTGCAGCAGATTGTAGGAAAACTCGGTGAATGAAATCCCCTGATCGTCACGGTTCAGACGCTGCTTAACCGCTTCTTTGTTGATCATCTGGTTAACAGAGAAGTGCTTACCGATATCGCGCAGGAAAGTCAGCACGTTCATGCCGCCAAACCAGTCGTAGTTGTTAGCGGCGATTGCCGAGTTGTCGCCACAGTCGAAGTCGAGGAACGGTGCAACCTGCTTACGGATTTTCGCAACCCAGTCCTGTACGGTATCTTCGGTGTTCAGTTTACGCTCGGCGGCTTTAAAGCTAGGGTCCCCAATCAGACCGGTCGCACCACCCACCAGCGCAACAGGTTTATGCCCTGCCTGCTGGAAGCGTTTCAGGCATAACAAAGGAACAAGATGCCCCAAATGCAAGCTGTCAGCGGTTGGATCGAAGCCGCAATAGAGCGCGATCGGGCCTTGCGCCAGTCGCTCTGCTAACGCTACCTCGTCCGTTACCTGGGCTACTAGCCCCCGCTCTTGCAGTTGTTTAATCAAGTTACTGCTTGCCATCAAATTCTCCATCTATATCCGACTGCACCTTTGCCGGTACACGACTTTTCGCCAGACGCGAAAGCCTTATAGAATAAAGCGCTGACGCATTCAGCGCTAGCGCTTAAGACAACAAATTTCAGCGTTTACGGGGCCAGGCGGTCAATTTTCCACGCGTCGGCTTCACGCTGGTACAAAAAACGGTCATGCAGACGGTGTTCACCGCCCTGCCAGAACTCCATTTGCTCGATGCTGACGCGGAATCCACCCCAGAAGCTCGGCAGCGGAACGTCGCCCTGCTGGAACTTTTGTTTCAACTCAAGAAACTTGCTTTCGAGGATCCCGCGAGCAGAGATGCGGCTGGACTGTTTAGAGACCCAGGCGCCAATCTGGCTATCGCGCGGGCGGCTGTGGAAGTATTTCATCACTTCAAGCGTCGACAGGCGCTCAGCTTTACCAATAACCATCACCTGGCGATCCAACATATGCCATGGGAACAGCAGGCTGATGCGCGGGTTCTGCTCCAGTTGATGTGCTTTGCGACTGCCCAGGTTGGTGTAAAACACCAGCCCTTTCTCGTCATAATGTTTAAGCAGCACAATGCGCTGATACGGTTGACCGTTTTCATCCACCGTTGCCACCACCATTGCCGTAGGATCGGCCAGACGTGCCTCACAGGCTTGTCCAAGCCAACGTTCGAAAAGCGGAAGGGGTTCATCAGGAAGATCGTGGCGACGAAGGCCGCCACGGGTGTATTCTCGGCGCAGATGCGCGATTTGCTGCAGATCTTCGTTATCAGACATGGCGTTTGAAATTGTAGTCAGTAGGTGGCGTTATTGTGCGCCGCCCGCCTGAAAATCTCAACGCTTGGGATTTTGTAACTTGCAGTTATTCAGCACGATATGGTCGCGTTTGTAGACCGTAGCCTCTTCACCTTTCGACCAGAACACGTAGATACCATCGGTATAGCGCGCGCCTGAAGCAGAGATGCCCTGAGGCAGATTCAGCTGCTGGTTGTCATAAACAAAGCTAACCTGCTGACGCGGGTTATTAAGTTGAACCGTTAACGGTTTTTCGTCGCACTGATATTCCAGCGTGTCGGTTTGCATACGTTCCATAAACTGGTTATAGGTGCTACAACCGGCAAGCATCAAAGGGATAACAGCAATAAGAAGTTTTTTCATTTTATTAGGCCTTTCGACATTCCTGGTCAAAGAGTGATTTTCACACTCCCGTTCAAAGTAAGTCTACAGGCCGATGGTAAAAGAAGATTTCAGTTAACTCTTATTATTCTGTGGGTTCGCGGGGAAAATGGCCCCTAAAACGGTAGCCTCTGACGCGCCGGTCACAGAAGGCAGGTTTCCCGGCTTGCCCGCCACCGTGCGCCAGGCAAGCCAGGCAAAGGCCAACGCTTCCATATCATCACCGCTAATACCATATTCATCGGTGGTGGTGACTTCCGTACCCGCCAGCAGCCCGGCAAGACGTGCCATCACCAGCGGATTGCGGCTTCCGCCGCCGCACACAAGTAAACGGTCGCAGCCACCGCTTAGCAGCACCTGTTCACTGATAGTGACCGCCGTGAGCTCCGTCAGCGTCGCCTGTACGTCCTGCGGCCGCAGCCCAGGATAACGCGAGAGGAATTGCGCCAACCAGCCGTAGTTAAAGTATTCACGCCCGGTGCTCTTCGGTGCCGGAGCGCTAAAATACGGGTCGCTCAGCATATCCTGCAAAAGCGGCAGTATGACCTTACCTTCGTTAGCCCACTCGGCGTCTTTGTCGTAGGGCTTGCCAAGGCTGCGCCAGATCCATGCATCCATCAGCATATTGCCCGGCCCGGTATCAAAGCCCCGTACCGGCTGACCAGGAACCAGCAGGGAGAGATTGGCAATACCGCCGATGTTAAGGATCATTCGCCGTTCGCTCTCATGGGCCAGCAGCGCCTGGTGAAACGCAGGAACCAGCGGTGCACCCTGCCCGCCAAGCGCCATGTCGCGCCGGCGGAAATCCCCCACGACGCTAACACCGGTGCGAGCAGCGATAATATTATTGTCACCAATTTGCATCGTATGCGGCGCATCGCTCTTCGGCTCATGCCAGACCGTTTGCCCATGGCAGCCGATAGCGACGATATCCTGAGCCTTGAGATGCTCCTGGGACATCAGTGCGATAATGGCATCGGCAAACAAATTACCCAACCGATTGTCGAGTTGGCCAAGCTGCGAGAGCGTTAGCGGCTGCCCCTGACAAATGGCCAGTACCGCTTCTTTAAGCGCAATGGGAATGGGCCACGACAGGCTGGCAAGCTGCGCCACTCTGCTTTCATCAATGGCCGCGAGTACCACGTCTACGCCATCAAGACTGGTTCCCGACATCACGCCAATATATCGCCCGGATTTCATACGCCGTCCTTAGTCACTTTTGCAGGGTTAACACTCCAGCATAAAGTGGCACGTAATGCTATTAACTAATAATGTTTTTTAACAATATACCTTCAGCACGGCTATTCCCGGTGACCCAACATTTTGTCTTGCGTTTAGCGTTGGTTAAGCCAGGGCGGATTATTCTTTGCGAATAAATGCGGAGTATATGACCGCGTCGTTCAAATACCATATAATTGTTCAGTAGGGATGCTCATGAGGGCAATTCTGGTGAACTGGAGATTCATAATGATGTTACGCGTGTTGGCTGTTTCAATGATTGGTTTATCCCTGGCTGGATGTGTCAACAGTAGCGGCCTGTCCGGCGATGTTTACTCTGCCTCTGAAGCGAAACAGGTACAGAACGTGACTTACGGTACAATTGTCCACGTACGTCCTGTTCAGATTCAAGGTGGTGACGATAGCAACGTTATCGGTGCTATCGGTGGTGCAGTACTCGGTGGTTTCCTGGGTAACACCGTCGGTGGTGGTACCGGGCGTTCTCTGGCTACCGCAGCCGGCGCAGTGGCGGGCGGCGTAGCTGGCCAGAGCGTTCAGGGTGCAATGAACAAAACCCAGGGCGTCGAACTGGAAATTCGTAAAGATGATGGCAATACCATCATGGTAGTCCAGAAACAGGGCGATACCCGTTTCTCTGCAGGCCAGCGCGTCGTGATGGCGAGCAATGGTAGCCAGGTGACCGTTTCCCCACGTTAAGACTCCCGGTGTACGTGGTTTTTATGACCACGTACACTTTTTCATGACATCTCGCATTACCTTATTCCCGCCTTTCATCATTGCTATATTCATATGATGAATATATAAAAGCTATTTATCCCTGCTATTATTTGCGCATAAACAATATTTCTTTACAGATAGTCAAGTAAACTATTATGCATATAGGGCCAGGACGCCCAAAGCGACAGCGCTTAGTGTAAATAGGATACATATATGCTCTTAAAATTCCCTTTGCGACGTTTTTTGATTTATCTCGCCATTACTCTCATTGGGGCTTTTGTCCTGAACCATTTATCTAATACTTTCATACGTCATGTCCCAGCAATAGCCCCTATTTTATTTCCGACGCTGACTATTTTTTTGATGGTATTCCATAGCATGATCGCCGTGTTTATGATCATGAAGTATGCATGTGATAAACGTCAGCTATTTTTGATGCCTATCGCCTGCGCATTCACCTCCTCGGCGCTGCTGATGCTCGGAACGTTAAACAGCTATCCCGGGTGGTTTTTATGTGGCGGGTTGAATAAAACTAATTACAATGATGCGCTGATCTTTTTCTCATTCCGCAACATTCTGATGGCTATCCTATTCGTGACGTCTGTCATTCTGTATGCGATCCGCAAGTGGCAGATGCACAGCCGCGCAATACATTTAGCTATCTTAACTATTATTGTTTCTTTTAGTCTGGCAGCAATGTACCTGGCCTGGTTATATTCAAGCAATAATTTGGCGCTGCATGTCGATTTTATTGATAATATTACGTTTAGATATACGCATATCTGGAAAGAAACATTTATCTGGACTCTCATAGGGATCTGGATAGTCACCCTGCTAATCATTTTGCTCGTAACGCAATTACGTAATGTATTCTGGTATAGCGGTGCATTTTTTTGCTCCTGCTATATATTTACGCTGTTGGTGCTGATGGCCGGAGAAAACGTCGCCAGCTACAGTTGGTATCAGGCGCGTTTATTTGAAACCATCTCGACGCTGTTCTTGATCTTCGTGTTGTTCTGCGATGTCTTCACGCTGTATCGTCAGTCCAACGCCAAGTATCTTGATTCATACCAGAACTCCATCCGCGACCCGTTAACGCAGCTGTATAACCGCAGTTATTTCTATGACTCATTCACCGCCCTGCTACCCGCTGTTGCCAGCGGCCAACCGGTTTCGGTTATCGTCAGCGATCTCGATCACTTCAAACGTATCAACGACAGATATGGACATTTGCAAGGCGATAAGGTCATTCAATTTGTCTCCAACATTCTGAAAAACTCCGTGCGCCAGAACGACGTCGCTGCGCGTATTGGCGGTGAAGAGTTTGCGCTCCTGCTGGTGAATACGTCTTCGGAGGTGGCGCACTCTATTGCCGAACGTATCCGCCTGCTGATTAGCCAGCACGATGGAGAAAGCAGCGACAATCAACTTCCTGAGCCGGTAACGATCAGTATGGGGGTATTTACCGCGGTCGATATGTCAGTACCCGTTGAAGAGTGCGTCCGACGGGCGGATGAAGCAATGTATCGCGCCAAGGCGGCTGGACGTAACCGGGTTGAGGTGTGGCAGAGGTAGCCGGAAATGAAAAAACCCGCGAGTTCGCGGGTTTTATGTATCAGTCGCGTGACTGCAGTTCGATGATATTGTGTTCCAGCTTAAGGATAAGCCGGGTCAGCATCCCGAGTTCTTCAGCAGAGATCCCTGCCAGGATATCGCCGCGAGTGTGACTAATCACCGCTTCCATCTCCTGAATCAGCGGTTCCGCTTTCTCAGTTAACTTAATACGCTTGGCGCGACGGTCACTGGCACAGGTCTGGCGAGAAATCAGTCCCTTCTCTTCCAGTTGGTCCAGGGTCCGTACCAGAGACGGCTGCTCAATGCCGATCGCTTTAGCCAGTTGGATTTGCGACTGTTCGGGTGGTAGCTGATGAATATTATGCAGCGTAACCCAGTGCGTCTGCGTCAGTTCCAGAGGTTTGAGGCGATGGTCAATCAGAGCACGCCATATGCGCACCAACCGTGCCAGATCAGAACCTAATGGCGATTCCAATTTCATCTCCTTATAATTAGCTTGCTAAGTTATTATACTGATTTTAGAATAGTGTGCAGTATTTAAATTAGCAAAACAAATGAATTGCCACGTGCACTTAAACCAGACCCATGGATTACACTGTTACAAACCATGTATATTTATTTCAAAAGAAGTCACATTTTCTGTTCATAACACATTAATTATAAAGGATTTCTTTTTGTGACATTGAATCTTTATCGCCCAGGACTACCACTACAAGATCTTGTAGTCGGTGCTTCAATTTATTTTCCCCCATTATTCAAGGCCGTCCTGCTTGGTTCCCTGTTTTGGCTAATTATCCACCGCTGCCTACGAGACTGGATGTATGCCGGTGACATTTGGCATCCATTGTTGATGGATCTCTCTTTCTTTGCGCTCTCGGTATGCCTTGCGCTGATGATTTTGGTTTGGTGGTAATGTAATCCGATGAAAAAAATAAAATATTTCTCAACGCTTCTCATTGCTGCGCTCGCCATTCTCGCCGTCTGGCTGGTGTGGAATTACTATATGCAATCACCGTGGACCCGCGACGGTAAAATTCGCGCGGAGCAGGTTGATATTACTCCCCAGGTTTCAGGCAGTATTCTGGCGCTCAACGTCCGCGACAACCAGTTCGTGAAGGCCGGTGACGTGCTGTTTCAGATTGACCCGACGCCATGGCGTATCGCCCTCATGAACGCCGATGCCAAACTTGCAAAAGCGCATTCAGAGCTTTCACGTGCCAGCCATGAAGCCGCACGCCGCAAGGGGCTTTCGGCAAATTTCATTTCCGCTGAGGATCTGGATGCGGCCAATATGGCGATGAAAGCAGCGCAGGCCAATTTTGACGCAGCCAGGGCCGAACAAGAACATGCGCGCTGGCAGCTAGACCAAACGGAAGTTAAAGCACCCGTTGATGGCTGGGTCACTAACCTGACCACTCGCATAGGCAACTATGCCGCTATTGGTCATCCGGTTTTCGCCCTAATAGACAGCCACTCCTTCTACGTCGTGGGCTATTTTGAAGAGACTAAACTGCGCCATATTCGCGAAGGCGACCGCGCCGACATCGTTTTATACAGCGACAACAAAAAGTTACAGGGTCACGTATCCAGTATTGGCCGCGCGATTCACGATCAGAGCCTTGCTACCGACGGCACGCTGGTTGCGGATATCAAACCCACCATTCCCTGGGTGCGGCTAGCACAGCGCGTACCGGTACGCATTGAATTTGACTCACTGACGGCGGATACGCTGCTCGTCGCCGGGACCACCTGCACCGTCTCTATTCTCGGTGACAAGCCATGATCCTGCCCGCTTTGACCTGGAAATCTTTGCCCTGGGTTAAAGCCACGCCAGCGCAGTGGCGCTATGCGTTACGTAACGCCATTGCCATGTGTCTGGCGCTCAGCATTGCCTACGGGCTGAATCTTGATGAGCCATATTGGGCCTTGACGTCGGCCGCCGTGGTCAGTTTTCCTACCGTCGGCGGCGTTATCAGTAAAAGCCTCGGGCGTATTGCCGGTAGCCTGCTCGGTGCCAGCGCCGCGCTACTCATCGCCGGACACACGCTGACTGAACCCTGGTTATTTTTATTTGCCATGTCAGGCTGGCTAGCTTTCTGCACCTGGGCCTGCGCGATGTACACCAATAACGTCGCCTACGCTTTCCAGCTAGCGGGTTACACCTGCGCAATTATTGCCTTTCCCATCATTAATGCCGTTGATGCGACCCAACTGTGGGAAATCGCCCAGGCCCGCGTTTGTGAGGTCATTGTCGGAATACTGTGCGGTGGCCTGATGATGATGATCCTGCCCAGCACCTCCGACGGCAGCGCCCTATTGACCGCGCTGAAAAATATGCATGCGCGTTTACTCGAGCACGCCAGCTTACTGTGGCAGCAGGTGACAACCGATGCCATGCGTACCGCTCATCAAAGCGTTATCAGCCAGATCCTGACCATGAATCTGCTGCGTATTCAGGCCTTCTGGAGCCACTATCGGTTACGTCGGCAGAATACGTTGCTCAACTATCTCCTTCACCAACAGCTACGCCTGACTAGCGTTATTTCAAGCCTACGCCGCCTGATGATGAACTGGCCCGACGCACCAGAGAATATTCGTCCAGTACTGGAGGAATTGCTCCCGGCGCTAGCCAAACCCAACTGCGATGCTTATACCGTTGCCCGCATCATCGCTCCGCTGGCACCGCGTGATCCGCAAAATTATCGCCACCACGCCTTCTGGCATCGGCTGCGTTATTTTTGCCGCCTCTACCTCACCACCAGCCATTGGTTACAACGGCTGGAAAATGCCACCGCGGTGACCGAGTTTTCAGTCCCCGCAGCCCCCGCGCTGATGCGCCATACCGATCACATCGAAGCCGCATGGAGCGGGATGCGTACTTTCTTCGCCCTGGTGAGCGTGGGCGCGCTCAGCATTAGCACCCAATGGGAGTCCGGTGCGGCAGCGTTAACGCTCGCCGCCATCTGCTGTGTGCTCTATTCCAACGTGCCGTCGCCGTTTAGTTCACTTACCCTGTTGATGCGTACGCTGATCCTGCTGTCCATTTTCAGTTTTGGCGTGAAGTTTGGCCTGATGGTGCAAATCAGCGAGCTGTGGCAGTTTATGTTGTTCTTATTCCCGCTGCTGCTGACCATGCAGTTACTTAAGCTGCAAATCCCTAAACAGGCCAGGCTGTGGGGCTCGCTGATCGTCTTTATGGGCTCATTTATCTCCGTCACCAACCCGCCGGTTTATGATTTCGCCGGTTTTCTCAACGATAACCTGGCGAAAATCATCGGCGTAGGCCTGGCATGGCTGGCCTTTGCCGTACTGACGCCCGGTTCCGATGCCCGTAAGAGCCGCCGCCATATTCGGGCGTTACGGCGTCACTTTGTTGACCAATTGAGCCGGCATCCTGCCAACAGTGAGCATACGTTTGAATCATTGGTTTATCATCATGTTAGCCAACTCAGTACCAGCCAGGACGAACAGGCACGGCGTTGGTTGTTGCGTTGGGGAGTGGTGCTGCTCAACTGTTCACACGTGGTGTGGCAGCTACGCGAATGGGAAGCGCGTTCTGACCCGCTTTCGCAGGTCCGCGACATGTGCATCAGTCTGTTACGGGACGTCATGAGTGAACGCGGGGTACAGCAACGGCCGCTGGCCGCGACGTTGCTGGAGCTTCAACGCATTTGCGACACGCTCTCTCACCATCATCAACCGGCGGCGCGCGAGCTGGCGTCTATTTTGTGGCGGCTGTATTGTTCGCTTTCACAGCTTGAGACCGCGCCGACGCCCGGTACGCTAACCGAACAGACGGCCTAAAAGAAGAAGAGATGCAGGCGGATGTTTCCGCCTGCATTACCAAGATTACGGGACGTCGTATCCCAATGCGGCTTTACGAATGCGGAACCACTGCTGGCGGGTCATATCGAGCGACAGAGCAACAATCGCCGAGCGTACACGCTCAATTTTCCCGGAACCGATAATTGGCAGCGGCTGCGACGGCAGGCGCATCACCCACGCGTACACCACTTGCTCGATGCTCCCCGCGTTCAGCTCATTCGCCACCTTCGCCAGCTCATCGCGTAACGGCTGGAATTCGTTAGCATTGAACAGACTACCGCCGCCAAGGCAAGACCAGGCCATCGGATGAATGCGCAGTTGCTGAAGCTGGTCCAGCGTACCGTCGAGGATCGTCGGCTGGTGAATTGGGGAGATTTCGACCTGGTTGGTCGCCAACGTGAACGGTAAACGTGATTGCAGCAGCGCGAACTGCGCAGAGGTAAAGTTAGAGACGCCGAAGTGGCGCACTTTCCCGCTCTGGTGCAGCGTCAGAAACGCCTGAGCCACCTCATCGGCATCCATCAACGGGTCCGGACGATGGATCAGCAGCAGATCGAGCACATCGGTCGCCAGATTGCGCAACGACTGCTCGGCGCTATGAATGATGTGGTTGCGATCGGTAATGTAGTGCCCAAGCGCATGCTCAGGTTTAGCGGTCGTTGCAATGCCACATTTGGTGACAATTTCCATGCGCTGGCGCAGGTGCGGTGCGAGCTTCATCGCTTCACCAAAGGCGGCTTCGCATTGATAACCGCCGTAGATATCCGCATGGTCAACGGTTGTCACGCCAAGATCGAGATGCTCTTCGATAAAGCTCACCAGTTGGCGCGCGGACATGTTCCACTCCATCAAACGCCAGTAGCCCATCACGAAACGCGAGAATTCCGGGCCCTGCGGCGCCAGGGTAATACGCTGAACCATAACCACTTCCTCAATAAATAATTTGCATCGAGTATACGCATTTTTGCGCTTAAAACAGTGAGGGTTGCTGAGGTTCTTCAGCGTCAGGCGCTTTGCCTGCGCGTAATTTGCGCAGCAAACGCTGACGGCATAGCCGCAGAACGTCCTGTTTTTGCGCATCGCTCATTGTTTGCCAGCTAAAGCGCTCATCGCGGCTCCGAAAACAGCCGCGACAAAACCCGCGCTCATCCGACTGACAGATGCCCCGGCACGGACTTTGAACCGGGAAAAACTCCAGTTGCTCCGCCACGTTAGCCCCCTTTTACCTCGTGATACTCTCATTGAAGACGTTTAATCGACCGGGCGCAACTTTTCTCCACCATCGTGCGCCTCAGGCATCATTTTCAAAAATTCGGTTGCATTAGACCAATCGGTCTATTACAGTGCGTTCCATGAGCAAATCAATTGAACATGATACCCGTGAACACATTCTGGCAACCGGCGAGCGTCTTTGCATGCACCGGGGCTTTACCGGAATGGGTCTGAGCGAACTGCTGAAAACGGCGGAAGTCCCGAAGGGATCGTTCTATCACTATTTCCGTTCAAAAGAGGCGTTTGGCGTGGCGATGCTGGAACGGCACTTTGCCGATTACCATCTGCGTCTGGTTCAGCACTTTACGCAAGGTGCCGGTAACTACCGCGACCGCCTGCTGGATTACTACCAGCACACGCTCACCCAGTTTTGCCAGCAGGGATTGATTAGCGGGTGTTTAACCGTAAAGCTCTCGGCTGAAGTGTGCGATCTTTCCGAAGATATGCGCGCTGAAATGAATAAAGGTGCCAACCAGATTATGGCTCTGCTGGCACAAGCGCTGGAAAATGGCCGCCGTGAAGGTTGCCTGAAGTTTATCGGTGAGGCCGACGCCACCGCACAGGTTCTTTACTCACTGTGGCTCGGTGCAAATTTGCAAGCCAAAATGGCTCGCAGCTCTGCCCCGCTCGAAAGCGCGCTGACGCATGTCAGGAATCTGATTTCCGCGCCGGACTAATCACCGGCGTTTTTATTTATTATACCACTAGACGACCGGTCTACTCAGGAGTCACCATGTCGCAAGAAAAACTGTTTACCCCACTGAAAGTGGGTGCGGTTACCGCCCCGAACCGCGTGTTTATGGCCCCGCTGACACGTCTACGTAGCATCGTCCCGGGCGATATTCCTACTCCGCTGATGGGCGAATACTACCGCCAGCGCGCCAGCTCCGGTCTGATCATCTCCGAAGCAACCCAGGTCTCTGCTCAGGCCAAAGGCTACCAGGGCGCACCGGGACTGCACAGCCCGGAACAAATCGCCGCATGGAAGAAAATTACCGCTGGCGTACACGCTGAAAACGGCCGTATCGCCGTACAGTTGTGGCACACCGGGCGTATTTCCCATAATACCCTGCAGCCAAACGGTGAAGCACCGGTCGCGCCATCCGCACTCAGCGCGAATACCCGCACCTCCCTGCGCGATGAAAACGGCCATGCCATCCGCGTAGATACCTCTATGCCGCGTGCGCTGGAAACCAGCGAAATTCCGGGTATCGTTAACGATTTCCGTCAGGCTATCGCCAATGCCCGCGAAGCTGGCTTTGATCTGGTTGAGCTGCATTCTGCTCACGGCTACCTGCTGCACCAATTCCTGTCCCCTTCTTCTAACCATCGTACCGACCAGTACGGCGGCAGCGTAGAAAATCGCGCGCGTCTGGTGCTGGAAGTGGTTGATGCCGGGATTAAAGAATGGGGTGCCGATCGTATTGGTATCCGCGTTTCCCCAATTGGCAGCTTCCAGAACGTCGATAACGGCCCGAACGAAGAAGCCGATGCGCTGTATTTAATTGAAGAACTGGGCAAACGCGGTATTGCTTACCTGCATATGTCCGAGCCAGACTGGGCTGGCGGCGAACCGTACAGCGAAGCGTTCCGTGCAAAAGTCCGCGCCCGTTTCCATGGACCGATTATCGGTGCCGGCGCCTACACGCCGGAAAAAGCCGAAGATCTGATCGAAAAAGGTTTAATCGATGCCGTTGCCTTTGGCCGCGCATATATCGCCAACCCGGATCTGGTTGCCCGCCTGCAGCATAAATCCGAGCTGAACCCACAGCACCCGGAAAGCTTCTACGGCGGCGGCGCGGAAGGCTATACCGACTACCCTACGCTGTGATCCTTCATTGATAGCGGCGGTCATCCGCCGCTATACTAGGACATTATTCATAAGTTAGGACGAGGGATATCATGCGTTTACTGCATACCATGCTGCGCGTTGGCGACCTGCAACGCTCCATCGAGTTTTACACCAACGTGCTGGGCATGAAGCTGCTGCGTACCAGCGAAAATACCGAATACAAATACTCTCTGGCCTTCGTCGGTTATGGCGAAGAGAGTGACGAAGCGGTTATCGAGCTGACCTATAACTGGGGCGTGGATAAATATGACCTCGGCACCGCCTATGGCCATATTGCCCTGAGCGTGGACAATGCTGCAGAAGCCTGTGAGCGCATCCGTAACAACGGTGGCAACGTCACTCGTGAAGCGGGCCCGGTTAAAGGCGGCACGACGGTTATTGCCTTCGTTGAAGATCCTGACGGCTACAAAATTGAGCTCATCGAAGAGAAAGATGCCGGTAAAGGTCTCGGCAACTAACTCTCCCACGGGTGCCATCAGGCGCCCGTTTTTTTCTCCCGCGTTTCCAAGCCGCGGCAAAATTTGCCATAATGCGCGCTACTTTTTCTAAGTTAAGAGATTCAGATGTCCGACAATGCGCAGCTTAATGGTCTATGCGACCGTTTTCGTGGGTTTTATCCCGTGGTTATTGATGTTGAAACCGCTGGATTCAATGCCAAAACGGATGCACTGCTCGAAATAGCAGCAATCACGTTGAAAATGGATGAGCAAGGCTGGTTGATGCCGGACACGACATTACATTTCCACGTTGAGCCGTTTGAAGGGGCCAACCTGCAGCCGGAAGCACTGGCGTTTAACGGTATCGATCCGAACAATCCGTTGCGCGGTGCGGTCAGCGAATACGATGCGCTGCATGCGATTTTCAAGATGGTACGTAAAGGTATCAAAGACAGCGACTGCAATCGTGCCATCATGGTGGCCCACAATGCCACGTTCGATCATAGTTTTATGATGGCTGCCGCCGAGCGCGCATCGCTCAAACGCAACCCGTTCCATCCTTTTGTCACCTTCGATACCGCCGCGCTGAGCGGTCTTGCTTTAGGACAAACCGTGCTGTCGAAAGCCTGCGCTGCAGCCGGGATGGACTTTGATGGCGCTCAGGCCCACTCGGCGCTGTACGATACCGAGCAGACGGCGATTCTGTTTTGCGAAATCGTCAACCGCTGGAAACGCCTTGGCGGCTGGCCGCTGCCTATAGCCGAAGAATAAATGGTGTAAAAAAAGCGACCTTCGGGTCGCTTTTTTGTTTCTGCCTGGAGGCATATCACGCCCGGCATCGTGACGCGAAGCCGGGACAGCGATTATTCTGCTTTTGGCTCTTCGGTGTTGTACTTCGCCGCAGTCTCTTTGATCAGAGGCTGCAGTTCACCGCGCTGGTACATTTCAATGATGATGTCACAGCCGCCTACCAGCTCGCCATCAACCCACAGCTGCGGGAAGGTCGGCCAGTTGGCGTATTTTGGCAGTTCAGCACGGATATCCGGGTTCTGCAGGATGTCGACATAAGCGAAGCGCTCGCCGCAGGCAGACAGTGCCTGAACCGCCTGAGCGGAGAAACCGCAGCTTGGCAGTTTCGGGGAACCTTTCATGTACAGCAGGATTGGGTTTTCAGCGATCTGGCGCTGAATTTTTTCAATTGTCTCGCTCATTATCTTGCTTCCTCAAACTTCTTTTTACGACAGTAGTCTGCCATTGTAGCGTTTCAGACCCTGAACAGAAAATAACATTTTGTTCACGCTTTACTATTTTATCGTCTGATGCGTTAAGTTGCTTTATAAATGTGTCTTTATCGGCAACAAGCGGAAAATCCTGCTCAATTTTTAACTCAATATGTATCAATTGATGTTTTTTTTTGCAGTTGCTAACGAAACAACGTTTTAGACATAAAAACACTATTAACATTTCGTGTTTTTATGGATTAGAATCGTTGGGTTTTGAAAATCATACTCAGGCACGGATGTTTAGCCTGCATACTCAGAGGGTTGTTCAGTGGCGCAGATAAAAAAATGGTCGTTCACGCTCTGTGCATTGCTGTTTACATCGTTATCTTTCACGCCGTTGGCGCATGCTACAGGGCATGCCAAAACACCGACGGCGCAGAAGTCGCTTCCTGTAAAAGGCAGTGAACGTAAGAAAAAAAATACGGACAGTAAATCTAACGCGAAGAAAAAAACCACCGCTGCCGTTGCTAAAAAGAAACCAACATCCGCAGTCGCTAAAAAAACAGCCTCTGCCACCCGGAAAACCACCTCATCTCGTACCGCCAAAGCCAGCAAGAAAGGCAGCGCGCTTAAAACCGCCAATATCGTGACCACCTGCAAACCAGCACGTAAAGGCCACAAAAAATCTTGCACCACCAGCCCAGTTGAAAGCCAACCGACAACCATTGCCCAGGCGCACAAAGTTCGCGTACAGAAAGCGCAGAAAACGGCAATGAATAAACTGATGGGACAGCTCGGTAAACCATACCGCTGGGGCGGGAACTCACCGCGCACCGGCTTTGATTGCAGCGGTTTGGTTTATTACGCTTATAAAGATTTGGTGAATATTCGCATTCCGCGCACCGCTAACGAAATGTATCACCTGCGCGATGCCCGTCCGGTTGACCGTGGTGAACTCGAAAGCGGCGATCTGGTGTTCTTCCGTACCCGTGGTCGCGGCACCGCCGATCACGTAGGTGTGTATGTCGGCAACGGTAAGTTCATTCAGTCTCCACGTACCGGTCGCGATATTCAAATCACCTCGCTGAGCGAAGATTACTGGGTACGCCACTACGTTGGCGCTCGCCGCGTCGTTACCCCGAAGACCATTCGTTAAACACTTACCCCGTTTGTTAATAAACGGGGTAAGCTTATCTTTTATCTCACCTTTTAATTTGCTACTCTATCCATACTCAATGCAAGGTTATTGGGTATACAAACTATAATAAGGAGAGTAGCAATGTCGTTCGAATTACCTGCATTACCGTATGCCAAGGACGCTCTGGTTCCACATATCTCCGTGGAAACGCTGGAGTATCATTATGGTAAACACCACCAGACTTATGTCACTAACCTGAACAACCTGATCAAAGGCACCGCATTTGAAGGCAAAACGCTGGAAGATATCGTGCGTACCTCTGAAGGCGGCGTGTTCAACAACGCGGCTCAGGTTTGGAACCACACCTTCTACTGGAACTGCCTGGCGCCAAACGCCGGTGGCGAACCAACTGGCGCCGTGGCTGAAGCTATTAACAAAGCGTTTGGTAGCTTCGCTGAGTTTAAAGCGCAGTTTACCGATGCCGCTGTCAAAAACTTCGGCGCGGGCTGGACCTGGCTTGTGAAGAAAGCAGACGGCTCCCTGGCTATCGTTTCGACCTCTAACGCGGGCACTCCGCTGACGACCGACGCTACGCCTCTGCTGACCGTTGATGTGTGGGAACATGCTTACTACATTGACTACCGCAACGCGCGTCCAAACTATCTGGAGCACTTCTGGGCTCTGGTGAACTGGAAGTTTGTTGCTGACAATCTGGCGGCATAAGCCACGATCATCTGCGTCATCCGATGATAAAAAAAGCAGAAGGTTAACCTTCTGCTTTTTCATTTTTACTGGCTGACAACCGCCTCTTCGCCCCGGCTGCGGCTACTGAAGAAGACCACCAGCAGCGCCAGACCGGCGACAATCGCCCCCATCACCGGTACAAAACTGTAGCCCAGACCACCGGAAATCACCGCACCACCGGCTACCGCGCCCAGCGCATTGCCGAGGTTGAACGCGCCAATATTCACCGATGACGATAGCCCCGGCGCTTCATGCGCCACGCGCATCACCCGCATCTGTAATGGTGGAACGACTGCGAAAGTTGCCGCACCCCACACCACCATACTGACAGCCGCCCCAATCTGCGTTTGCGCAAGGAATGGGATTGCCAGCATAATCACCATCAACAGCAGCAGGAAGCCTTTCAGCGTACCGCTCACCGACCGGTCAGCGAACTTGCCGCCCAAATAGTTACCAATTGAGAAGCCGACGCCAATTAACACCAGCATCAGGGTAATAAAACCTGAAGTCGCATGCGTAATACTGTGCAGAACCGGTGAGATATAGGTGTAGAGGGTGAACATCGCCCCCGCACCCAGCACGGTGGTAAGCAGCGCGGAAAGCACCTGCGGGCGCACCAGAACCGACAGTTCACGTTTAACATCCGGCTTTTCCCCCGCCCCACCTTTCGGCAGAGACAGCCACAGGCTCGCGATTGCAATCACCCCAAGACCCGCTGTAGCCAGGAACGACATTCGCCAGCCAATGGTTTCACCAAGCCAGGTTGCTGCAGGCACACCGCCAATATTGGCAATCGTCAGCCCCATAAACATGGTGGCGACCGCGCTGGCCTGCTTATGTTTTGGCACTACGCTTGCCGCCACAACCGATCCCAGACCGAAGAACGCTCCGTGGTTGAGACTGGTGATAATGCGCGACAGCATCAGGGTGGTATAGTCCGGCGAAATAGCCGACAAGACGTTGCCCAGCGTAAAAATGGCCATCAAGAAGATCAGAGCGTTACGACGGCCGCGATGGGACAACAGCAGCGTCATCAGCGGCGCACCGACCATAACCCCTACCGCATAGGCGCTGATCAGCATTCCGGCCGCCGGGATGGAGACGTCAACGCCTTTCGCAATAACGGGCAGCAGACCCATCGGTGAGAACTCTGTGGTACCAATACCAAAAGCCCCGATAGCTAACGCTAGTAAGGGAAAGTTAATTTTCATGCAATGACTCCGTTTAGCCGCAGTCTGGGCGCGGCCTGGCAACATAGTGCAAAAGCATGACATCAATCACAGAAAAACAGAAGTGTACAAAACTGCAAAAGATTATTGCGAAATGAGTAACAATCAGTCGTGAGGGAGCGGATGCCCCCTCACTGGGGAATTAATGCAAAACAGCGGTAAAACCTGCAGCGACGATCAGAGCCAGCGCAATAACAGTCGTACAGAGAGACAGTTTAAGATCGGTACTCATCAATTTTTCTCCTTTTGATTACCACAGTAAAACTGCGTTTAATCATTTTTGCACAGTTAATCGTAAAAATCTTCACAGATTTAGCAGGATGTTTGTTTTTGCTCTTCCACTTTGCGCCAGGATAAGTCAAAATTCGACGCTTATTTATGAGCGTACCGGCCATTGACCCCCTCCTGTCGTCCTGTATCGTTTCCCGGCGAATCACAATCACTAAGATTGTGCCAGGGTGTGTGAAGGCAAACGTTTTCCTTTCGATTTTATCAGGGGCAGGCCAGGGTCTGGAGTGAGATGGAATGGCAACAATTAAAGATGTAGCGAAACGCGCAAACGTTTCCACTACAACCGTATCACATGTAATTAACAAAACGCGTTTTGTCGCTGAAGATACGCGCGAAGCCGTGTGGGCGGCTATCAAAGAGCTGCATTACTCACCGAGCGCCGTTGCCCGTAGCTTGAAGGTCAATCACACCAAATCGATTGGTTTGCTGGCCACCAGCAGCGAGGCCGCCTACTTTGCCGAAATTATTGAAGCCGTTGAGAAAAACTGCTTTGAGAAAGGCTATACCCTGATTCTCGGCAACGCGTGGAACAATCTGGAAAAGCAGCGCGCTTATCTGTCGATGATGGCGCAAAAACGCGTTGATGGCCTGCTGGTCATGTGCTCTGAGTATCCGGAATCCCTGCTGACCATGCTCGAAGAGTATCGTCACATTCCTATGGTGGTGATGGACTGGGGTGAAGCTAAAGCTGATTTTACCGATTCGGTTATCGATAACGCCTTTGAAGGCGGCTATATGGCCGGTCGTTACCTCATCGAGCGCGGCCATCGTGATATTGGCGTGATCCCTGGCCCACTGGAGCGTAACACCGGCGCAGGTCGGCTGGCGGGCTTCATGAAGGCGATGGAAGAAGCGCTGATCAACGTACCGGCTAGCTGGATTGTTCAGGGCGACTTTGAGCCGGAGTCTGGCTATCGCGCGATGCAGCAGATCCTGTCCCAGCACCCGCGTCCTACCGCCATCTTCTGCGGCGGTGATGTGATGGCGATGGGCGCACTCTGCGCCGCCGATGAGATGGGGCTGCGCGTGCCGCAGGATATTTCACTCATCGGTTACGATAACGTGCGCAACTCCCGCTTCTTTACGCCGGCGCTGACCACCATTCACCAGCCAAAAGATTCGCTCGGTGAAACGGCCTTCAATATGCTGATGGACCGTATCGTCAGCAAGCGCGAAGAGTCGCAGTCGATTGAGGTGCATCCACGCCTTATCGAGCGTCGCTCCGTGGCCGACGGCCCGTACCGCGACTACCGCCGTTAATTTTCCAACGGACGCCTTACACAGGCGTCCGAAACCACTCCTCGTTTAACGTCTCACTGTCCCCCAGATACTCCAGCAGCCAATTTAATGCCGGGGAAGCTTCACTTTGCTGCCAGGTCACACAGCAAGCCGCATCCGGGAAGGGATTTTCCAGCGTCAACGCCACCCACTCCCCGCTATCCAGCCACGGCTGCGCCCGATGTCCGGGTACCATTGCGGCACACAGCCCCGCTGAAATGCAAGTTTCCGAGGATTCCCAGTCCGGTACCACCACCCTCTTTTGGTTATCCAGCAGCCATGTCGTACGTTTGGGTAATGAACGCGAGGTATCTTCGCGCACCAGAGATGGCCAGTTGCGCAACACTTCATCGCTAAGAGGGCCTTCCATCTTCGCCAGAGGATGGGAACTCGCCACCACGCAGTGCCAGTTCAGCATTCCCATATCGCGAAAGGCAAAGCGCCCACCGACCGGGATGGCCTGGGTGGCGCCAATCGCTAATTCCACGCGCCCATCAGCCAGGGCGTCCCACACGCCGTTGAACACTTCCTGAAAAACAATCAGTTCAACATCGTTAAAATGACGGTAGAAATCGACAATCAGCTGGCGGGTACGTTCCGGTTTAACGATATTATCGACGGCAATGGCTAACTGCCCGCGCCAGCCGTTAGCAATCTGCTGGCATTGTTGGCGCGTGATCTGCATTTTTTTGATGACAGAGCGCCCTTCTTTCAAAAACCAGGCCCCGGCTGGTGTTAATTCGACATCCCGATGGCGTCGCTCAAACAGCGGGACCGCCAGCCACTCTTCCAGCTGGCGTACCGTATAGCTAACCGCTGAAGGCACCCGGTGCAGCTCCTGCGCTGCCGCGCTAAAACTGCCATTACGAGCTACCGCATCAACCACTTCCAGAGAATATTCAGACCACATTTTTTGCCTGCAAAAAATTTGAACCCATGACTCAAATATTAGCGTTTCACAACCGCTATTGCACTCTCTACACTCTGCCGGACTATTTACTAACGATAAAAAGGGCGATTTATGCAACCTGGGAAAGGATTTTTAGTCTGGCTCGCGGGACTCAGCATGCTGGGCTTTTTGGCGACCGATATGTACCTGCCAGCCTTCGCGGCCATTCAGGAAGACCTGCAAACGCCGGCATCCGCTGTGAGCGCCAGCCTGAGTCTGTTCCTCGCGGGTTTCGCGATAGCTCAGCTGCTGTGGGGACCGCTGTCTGACCGCTATGGCCGTAAACCTATTCTGTTGGCGGGTTTAACCATTTTCGCCATTGGTTGTCTGGGGATGCTGTGGGTACGCGATGGCACCACACTGCTGGTGCTGCGCTTTGTGCAAGCGGTTGGCGTCTGTGCCGCAGCTGTCACCTGGCAGGCGATGGTCACTGACTACTATCCAGCGCATCGTACCAATCGAATTTTTGCCACCATCATGCCGCTGGTTGGGCTTTCCCCTGCGTTAGCCCCGCTGCTTGGCAGCTGGCTACTGGCGCACTTTGACTGGCAGGCTATCTTCGCCACTCTGTTCATCATCACTCTGGTGCTGATGCTGCCAGCGCTGCGCCTGAAACCTGCGCACAAAAAAAATACCACTGGCGAAGAGAAATTAACCTTTATGCGCCTGCTGCGCAGCAAAGACTATCGCGGCAACGTACTGATTTATGCGGCCTGTTCCGCCAGCTTCTTTGCGTGGCTCACCGGCTCACCATTTATCCTGCATGAAATGGGCTATAGCCCAACCGTGATTGGCCTGAGCTACGTACCGCAGACCATCGCCTTCCTGGTGGGCGGCTACGGCTGTCGCGCAGCGCTGCAAAAATGGCAGGGTTCACAGCTTTTGCCATGGTTGCTGGTACTTTTCGGTGTTAGCGTGATAGCGACCTGGGCTGCTGGTCTGGTAGAAAACGTCTCTCTGACCGCATTGCTTATTCCATTCTGCGTAATGGCTATCGCCAACGGCGCTATCTATCCGATCGTTGTTGCTCAGGCACTGAAGCCTTTCCCACAGGCAACCGGACGTGCCGCGGCGTTACAAAATACGCTGCAGCTTGGCCTGTGTTTCCTGGCCAGTCTCGCGGTATCAACGCTGATTGCTACCCCGCTGCTGACCACCACCTGCGTAATGCTGGCCACCGTGCTACTCGCAGGTATGGGTTACGTTATGCAACGCGCAGCTCGTCGTGAAGAATGCTCGACTAAACACTCCACTTCCCACGCGTAATCATCACGCATATCAATGCCATGCCAAACCGTTAGGACGCTAAGTTTTTTATTGAATCAACCAACTTAGCGTCCTATACTGGATCGGCATCACATAATTAATATACATTGGACTTACTGAGCGGCGGCAGGATGCCACCCGTTAAACCATGGACAGGCTTTCGGCAAGGGGGTCTTCCCTTTCCTTATGCTACGTCGGATAGCAGGCTCACGAATTTTTCGTGACATTTCTCACAACCAGAAAAAAGCGTCTACGCTGTTTTAAGGTTCTGATCATCAGGTCGGGATGGAGAAGCTATGAGCTCATCGTGTATAGAAGAAGTAAACGTACCGGATGATGACTGGTATCGTATCGTTAGCGAGCTGCTTAGCCGAGCTGACATTGAAATCAACGGCAATGCACCCTGCGATATACAGGTCAAAAATCCACAGTTTTTTAAACGAGTACTGCAAGAAGGTTCGCTCGGCCTTGGCGAAAGTTATATGGATGGTTGGTGGGAATGCGACCGTCTGGATCTCTTTTTCGACCAGGTGCTGCGTGCAGGATTAGAAAACCAACTCCCTCATCACTTTAAAGATACGCTCCGCATTGCGGGAGCACGCTTATTCAATTTGCAAAGCCGAAAACGCGCCTGGCAGGTCGGGAAAGAACACTACGATCTCGGCAACGATCTGTTCACCCGTATGCTTGACCCTTATATGCAATACTCCTGCGGTTACTGGAAAGATGCGCAAACGCTGGAAGAAGCGCAACAGGCTAAGCTGGAATTGATTTGCCAGAAACTGCAGCTGCAACCCGGTATGCAGGTGCTGGATATTGGCTGCGGCTGGGGTGGACTGGCGGCATATATGGCAAAGAACTATCACGTCAGCGTGACCGGCGTTACTATTTCCGCCGAGCAGCAGAAACTTGCGCAAGCGCGCTGTGAAAAGCTGGATGTGGAGATTCTGCTACAGGATTACCGCGACCTTGACGCACAGTTTGACCGCATTGTCTCTGTCGGGATGTTTGAGCACGTGGGACCGAAAAACTATGACACTTATTTTTCCGTCGTCGACCGTAATTTAAAACCCGACGGACTGTTTTTACTACACACCATTGGTTCGAAAAAAACCGACAACAACGTCGACCCCTGGATTAACAAATACATCTTCCCGAATGGTTGTTTACCCTCAGTACGCCAGATTGCGCACGCCAGCGAGCCCCACTTTGTGATGGAAGACTGGCACAACTTTGGCGCTGACTACGATACGACGCTGATGGCCTGGTATGAACGTTTTGTTGCCAGCTGGCCTGAGATCGCGGACAACTATTCCGAACGATTCAAACGTATGTTCAGCTATTATCTCAACGCCTGCGCCGGTGCGTTTCGCGCTCGCGATATCCAGCTGTGGCAGGTGATGTTCTCTCGTGGAGTTGAGCAAGGTCTGCGGGTCGCCCGCTAGGGGTTCTCGCCTGCACCGTTCTGGCGCAGGCGTTTTCTTATTACTTCTCTTCCGACGCAGCCTGCAGCGCCGCTTCTTTTGCCGCCATTACACGTTCAACGGTATCAACAACCGCCTGCGTTTGCGGGTCAATTTCAATGTTGACGCGATCGCCCAGACGTTTTTTGCCCAGCGTCGTACGCTCCAGCGTTTCCGGAATCAGATGAACACAGAAACGGGTTGCCGTGACTTCGCCGACCGTCAGGCTGATGCCATCAATGCCAATGAAGCCCTTATACAGGACATACTTCATCAGCGCCGGGTCCTGAATTTTAAACCAAATCTGCTTATTGTTTTCAGAGGTAAGAATCTTCGCAACTTCTGCGGTGGTCATAATATGGCCAGACATTAAGTGTCCGCCGATTTCATCGCTGAATTTCGCCGCGCGCTCAACGTTGACTAAATCCCCTTCTTTCACGTCACCCAAATTGGTGATGCGCAACGTCTCTTTCATCAGGTCAAAGCTAATCTGGTCACCGTTAATTTCCGTCACCGTTAAGCAGCAGCCGTTATGGGCGACCGAAGCGCCGGTTTCCAGCCCTGCCAGCATGTGCTCAGGCAGCGCGACCACGTGGGTGCGGAAGTTCGGTTTTTCATCAATGGACACGATTTTTGCCGTGCCCTGCACAATACCAGTGAACATGCAGTTAACTCCTGTTAATCATCATTTCGGTACGTCTACCGATTCATCTGCTACGCACAATAGCAGTTGATAAAACAGGTTGCTACCTTCCACGACCTGGCTCTCATTTTTTGACTAGATTAATAGCAAATCCTCGCTACAATGTTGGAGCAATTCCTCTATTTATTCTTCTTGCTGCCGGTTAAGGCGGCTTTTCTGTCTCCCGTACCCGCTGTACGGCGAGAATAAATAACAACAATACAGGTGTTAACGTGCAGAAGTACTTTGTCGAAGCGCGTCAGTTATTATCTCTGGCTATCCCGGTAATCCTTGCGCAGGTTGCCCAAACGGCAATGGGATTCGTCGATACCGTTATGGCAGGTGGCTACAGTGCTACCGACATGGCTGCGGTAGCGATCGGTACCTCTATCTGGCTGCCGGCCATCCTCTTTGGTCACGGTTTACTGCTGGCCATGACGCCAGTTATCGCTCAGCTTAACGGCTCGGGTCGTCGCGATCGTATCGCACAACAGGTGCGTCAAGGTTTCTGGCTGGCGGGATTTGTCTCAGTGCTGATAATGGTAGTGCTGTGGAATGCGGGCTACATTATTCGCTCAATGCATAACATTGACCCAGCGCTGGCGGACAAAGCCGTAGGCTACCTGCGTGCGCTGCTGTGGGGTGCACCAGGCTATCTCTGTTTCCAGGTGGCGCGTAACCAGTGCGAAGGGTTGGCAAAAACTAAGCCTGGCATGGTGATGGGCTTTATTGGCCTGCTGGTCAATATCCCAGTGAACTACATCTTTATTTACGGCCATTTTGGCATGCCGGAACTCGGCGGCGTGGGCTGTGGCGTGGCCACGGCCTCGGTATACTGGGTGATGTTCTTCAGCATGTTTTATTACGTTCGTCACGCGGGTTCGATGCGTGACATCCGTAATAAAGAACGTTTTGCCCGCCCGGATCCAGTCATTCTCAAGCGTCTGACCACCCTGGGTCTGCCGATCGCGCTGGCGCTGTTCTTCGAAGTCACGCTGTTCGCCGTGGTCGCCCTGCTGGTATCGCCACTGGGGATCGTCGACGTCGCGGGCCACCAGATTGCGCTGAACTTCAGCTCGCTGATGTTCGTTCTGCCAATGTCGCTTGCCGCCGCCGTCACCATCCGTGTCGGCTACCGGCTTGGGCAAGGCTCCACGCCTGATGCACAGGTTTCCGCGCGGACCGGTCTGGGCGTGGGGATTTGTATGGCAATGTGCACCGCCATTTTCACCACCGTGATGCGGACACATATTGCCCTGCTGTATAACGATAATCCTGAGGTTGTGACGCTGGCCGCTCAACTGATGTTGCTGGCGGCGCTGTATCAGATTTCCGACTCAGTGCAGGTTATCGGCAGCGGCATTCTGCGCGGTTATAAAGATACACGCTCGATCTTCTTTATTACCTTTATCGCTTACTGGGTACTGGGCCTACCGTGCGGCTATGTGCTGGCGCTGACCGATCTGGTCGTCGAAAGAATGGGCCCGGCTGGCTTCTGGTGGGGCTTTATTATTGGTCTGACGTCGGCGGCAGTGTTAATGATGTGGCGTATGCGTTTCCTGCAACGTCAGCCTGCGACGGTCATCCTCCAGCGCGCGGCGCGCTAAAACGACCTTAAGCCCGGTGAGACATCACCACACCGGGCTTACGCAACAACACCTTAGTGATGCAGCATCTCATCAACGACCTGCTGCCTGGTCAACTGGTACGGGTAATACGTCGGCCAGTTGTCCATCTCCGCCAGCAACGCTTCCTGCGACTGATTACCCATAAAAATGTGGAAATGTGCGGATTTGCGTGGCGCAATGATATGGTCGCTAAACTGCACGTATTTCGGGGCCCCGGTATTGGCCTGCTGACACTCAAACAGGTAGCGAACACCCTGCTTTCCGGATGCGTAGGTCAATACTTTATGCCCGGCATAACGATACTGGCAGCTGTTCACCTTATCGCCGACGTGAAACTCCATCACACCATTTTCGATGCCGATCATGTTGACGTCGGTTGCATACCCCTTGCGGTAGTACTCTTTAATTTCCGCGAAAGTTTTACCCTGCTGTTTTTCAGCCTTTTGGCGGAAAACCGGGTCTAAGTCCCCGGATAACAAATAGCCATTCACCGATTCCCATATCCCTTCCCAGTCGGTAAGCGGACGGTCTTTCACATCATTGAGATTAAAAATGCCCTCTGCCGCCTTTTGTTCCACTGCCGTTAACGGCTTGCCGTGGTCGTGATGTCCATGCGCCAGTGCCTGGCCGCCAATCAATAGCGCCGTAACCGCCAGCGCAAATTTACCTGAATGTTTCACCCGCGTTTTATCCTTATCCGATGCATTAAGTGTAAAATGTTATAACATAACATTTCGTACTGCAACAATAGACATCGAAATGTATTTCGCACCGATTGCTGAGCGTAACCGTGAAAAATAACGTGGCTAAAATCGAGAGAGATCAACGGAATCGCTGACATTGCGGGAAAATACGCCAGAGATGGGCAAAAGTTCTCCAGTCGTGTGAAATCAAACATTTTCCGCTTGCCACAACCGGTGACTGCCGCTAATATTCGTCCCCGTTGCCGCAAGCAACATTGCGTTCGTAGCTCAGTTGGTTAGAGCACCACCTTGACATGGTGGGGGTCGTTGGTTCGAGTCCAATCGAACGCACCATTATGCGTTTATAGCTCAGTTGGTTAGAGCACCACCTTGACATGGTGGGGGTCGTTGGTTCGAGTCCAATTAAACGCACCATTATGCGTCCGTAGCTCAGTTGGTTAGAGCACCACCTTGACATGGTGGGGGTCGGTGGTTCGAGTCCACTCGGACGCACCATATCTTCTCTGATATGGTGCAAAATCTTCCAGTTCTGTTTAAATCCCCTACTTTCTATAGCTCGGTCAAGCGTTGAACGCTGATACTTTCCAGTTTTCCATCCAGCGTTTCCAGAAAATCATCGTGATATGACATCGCGACGTGCTTCACCAAATCTTGCTCCGATTTCCAGCGCTCAATAAACACAAATGACACCGCGCCCTCATTTGCCAGTTCGCGAACATCGGGAATTGCCCGGCTCTCATGCAAACAGTATTGCAGGCACCCGGCTTCCTGATGCGTTAACGGCACCATGGCTTGCGCCGCTTTGCGGATAATGTCGATGTGTTCAGGAAAAGGCGTCAGCGTGGCAACAATCTTAACTTCACTCATTGGAAATCCTTGCTGTATCGAGGATGCCCTGAGACAAAACCCCAGAGCCTGAATAATTCAGGCTAGCAGCGAGCAGACCTTTACGCCAACCGCTACCACTCCTTTGCGGAGCGCCGGGATTCTGTTGTAAGTGAATTGACTGATTACGCACGGCGAAGGTTTATTTTACTAACGTTGTTTTCTTCTCAACGTCCTTCAGTCCACCTTCGTTTACCGCATTTTTGTAGCCCATCTTCTGCAACAGCGTTTCGGCCTTGCCTGACTGATTTCCGGTATTGCAGTACAGATACAGCGTATCATTTTTATCCTGGGTCACTTCGCCAATACGCTGCTCAAGTTGCTTGAGTGGGATGTTCACCGCGCCCTGCACGTGCGTTTGCTGGTACTGATCCGGGGTACGAACATCAATCCAGTGTTCCGCAGCCCACACGGCCGTGGATGCCATCAGCATGGCGCTAGCAAGCATAGCGTTTTTCAGTAATCGAACCTGTACGCGCATCATTTTCCTCTCCATTGGTTGTAGAACCTGCATTATAACCATGGTTTTATTGAGGTTTTGGCGATATGTAACACAAAAGCACAATGTCAAAGGCGGAGAATACTATTGGCATAGTACCTGCAGGCCTTCTGTTTTGACGCCGTTAGGGTAACAGGTTGTACTCTTCGTCACTGACGGCTTCAAGCCACTCGTTTGACGCCCCTGGCGCCGGAACTTCTACCGCAATATGCGCGAACCAGCTATCGTGTGCCGCGCCGTGCCAATGTTTGGTTCCCGCAGGGATATTCACGACATCGCCGGTTTTCAGCTCACGCGCCAATTCGCCCCATGCCTGATACCAGCCACGGCCACCGGTTACCAGCAGAATCTGCCCGCCTTCATGATGAATATGCCAGAAGTTGCGACAACCCGGCTCAAACGCCACGTTGCCAATGGTCACGCCTTCACGCGATAGCATGGTCAGGTAGCTCGTGCCGGTGAAGTATTTGGCATACGCTTCATTTTTCTCTCCGCGAGGGAAAACGCTGTTACCGTCAAATATCTTGTTCATTACTGCTCCGTGGTCTCTGATTATAGGGAAATTTCACTGAGGAATTGCGCCAGCACCGTGCTGGCATTTGCGGCCATTTCAGCGGAGCATTTCACCGCCAGTACCGCGACAAGGGCCTGAAACTGTTCCGGGGTGATGCCGTTATTCAGACTAATTGCAAAATGGCTTTTGAGCTGATTTTCCGCACCGGGCACTGCCGCCAACGCCGATAGGGTTGCGAGCTCACGCGCCTTCCAATCCAACACGTCGCGTTGGAAAATATCGCCAAACAGATGTGCTTTCAGATAAACATCAATCGCTGGTGCAAATTCAAATAGCGGGCCACTGACGGGTTTCCCGACTAACTGCGTTTGCGTTAGCGTACCGGCTGCCAGGCTATCCCAGCCGGCAGGAGGCGGTGTCGCGACAGCCCCCTCTTCGTCCTTCATTCCTGCGGCTTTACGCGCGTTAACCACCGTCATAAAACATCCCAACCCATTCAGGCTGCGTGGAAAACCGCAGTAGGCGTAAAGCTGGATAAGCACTTCTTTGATTTCATTAACGCACAGACCGACATCGAGCCCGTCGTTAAGCGCTACGGTCAATTTTTCCATTTCACCGCACGCGGTTAGCGCCGCGATAGGGATCATGGCCTGCTGACGTACAGTGAGTGCACTTTGCATGATGTTGTCTCCAGGAGTGTGGCGTGCAATACGCTAAGCCGGGTGAATGAGGGGAATTATAGGGGGCAGAAGAATGATTGATTAGACGGGGAAATAAGAACTGACCTATGAGTAAATTTCATTAATCGCGAGACGTGTTACGACATGAAAAGTGGCTCCGCAGAAATGAAAACGGGCACCTGATTGTGCCCGCGAATAACGAAAACGGGCCACTCGGCCCGCTAATCACTAACATACTTCTAGCGTTTGCTCTTTCGCCCTTACAGCCTGCGTTCGGTAATGTTCATAGCGCTCGCGGAACCATGCACCCTGTTGTTCGCTCATATTACCCGTGACTGCACGGATATCGACAGGTCGACCCAACGACTGCATACGCGCAAAGCTGCGAGCCAGAAAATCAAAATTGGCTAATTCCTGTGGAGTCTGTTTCTGCATTGCATATCCCTCCGAACTGGTTTTGTTTTCAAGGTTATATGCTTTCCTGTTTCCAGTATTCGCTTGTTATCGACTGTTTTTTGTACTCAATGTGCGCTTTTTCGCCGCGCCACATCACACATTTGGAACTCCACTCACTATCGACGCGCGCTTTGTGCTGCAATCGCGTCTGATGTCATTCGTGGCTACATCAATCAACATTTTTGCAATATACTGTGACGAGTGTAGAACAATCTGAATACAGGTGACGAATGGAAATAGATCTCAATAATCTGGTCTTTGATGGGCTGGAAGAGGCGCAAGAGCGCAATGCAGAACGTCTGGACGATGCAGACAAGAAAGCACAGGCGATTGTTGCTGACGATGACTGCGGCGACGCCTGCAAAATTTAATAAAAAAACCGGCATCTGATGCCGGTTTTTTTATACGTGAGATGCATTTCCATTTTCATCAAAATCACTGCTCTGCTCTAACCCGCCTCATTGCACAATGATATGCGCCATTGCGCACCGAGCGCCGTATTACCGCTGCTATCGCATGTACCCCACCGCGCACCATCTTTTGTTCTAACGGACTCAGTCGCAAATCCAGCATATCCTGCGCCCATCCGGGCAACAGATCGATACCGGCTTTCAGCAGAATTGTCCCCGCTGTCTGTGCCACCCGCCCCGGCAGCCGCGTAGTCATCAGCACCTGCGCAACTTCCCGCGTGCGATCATCACAGCGTAGCTGCGGACGCATTTGTTCGAGATAATCCTGCACCGCCTGCGGCGTTTTCGGCACATTCCGGGCGCCAAGCCGTTCAGCAATGCTTGCCGACTCAATGAAATACTGGGCTTGACGTGACGGTGTCACTACCGTCCGACGATAGCGAAGATGAGATGCCATAAACGAGCTGCACTCCGCAATATGCACCCACGTCAGCAGATCGGGATCACTTGCCGCATAAGGCGTGCCATCAGTATCGGTGCCGTTGATTCGCAGATGGATCGCTTTCACTTTATCGATAAGCCGCTCGGCATCCGGTACGGTGGCAAAGGTCGTGGCGGAGATAAACTGGCTGGTACGCCGGAGGCGGCCGAAAATATCGTCCCGGAAAGAGGAATGATCCCAGACGCCCGCCAGCGCCAGCGGATGCAGCATCTGCAGCAATAACGCACTGATCCCGCCGCACAGCATCGAGGTAAAGTCGCCGTGTACCGGCCAGATTGCCGACTGCGGGCCAAACAGCCCCGGCTCGCCGGGAGGACGCTCAAAATCAATCTCGTTAAGCGCCATCCCCGTCAGGCCAAGCACCTGCTGTTCAATACGCTGGCGTAGCCATTCCATTACCGCCCCCTGATTTTTACGCCTGCCCCGCGTTATCAAGCCAGGCGTAAACTGCCGCCAGATCCTGCTCGGCTAGCCCATTTTCAGCGGCCTGCGCCCACAGGTGCGTGATGCTGTCCATGACCGGCATAGTGCCTTCAGGAGCATTAGCCAGCGCCAGACGCGCATCTTTTAACGCGTGCTGTAACTGCATCTGCGGAGTGTAATCATCCCGACGAATCATCTCCAGTTTACCCTTCACATACGGTGCCGCCAGCGGCCCGCCTTCAAGAGTTTCCCACAGTTGATTGGGCGTAAAGCCAAACTGTTTGGCCAGTTGCATGCTTTCGGCGACGCCCTGCATCATGGCGATAAGCCAGGCATTAATCACCAGCTTCATCTTCTGGCTGCTCCCTGCCTCACCGTACCACTGCGTGCCGCGAGAGATAGCGTCAAATACCTGCTGCGCCGCATGCGAACGTTCGCGACAACCGCTGGCCATTACCAGAATCTGTGCATTCTCCGCTGGTGCTTTGGTCCCGGAAACCGGCGCATCGAGGTACAGCATATCCGGGCGCAGGGTTTCCAGCAGAGAGATAGCGTCTGCAGTTTCTTGAATGCCGATAGTACCCATCTGGCAGAAAGTCGCCCCTTGCGGGCAAGATGGTGCGATAGTGCGGATAACCGCCTGGGTAGCTTCACCGTCAGTCAGCATCGCGATAACCACCTGCGCATCCGCCACCGCCAGTCCGGCGTCGTTGCACAGCTGTAAACCCTGGCTCTGGAGATCTTCGCCGCGCCCCGGCGTGCGGTTCCAGCCGTACACCGTAAAGCCCTTTTTAAGCAGATTGGCGGCAAATGCGTGCCCCATTGCGCCTAATCCCAGTACCGCTACCGCTGGCAATGCCTTCATTTTACTTTCCTCATAGACTCGGTCGTTTTCGCTAGCCTGATGATTATCCGAACAAAATGCAAACGGATAATCGAGTCAGCTACTATAGATTCAAAATATGAGTACTCGCGACGTTAGCCTTTACGCCCGCCCGACTTACCAATTGCCTTGTGCAGGTCATTAATCCGCTTCATCGAGCGAATCGTCCGCTGCGAAGCCGTCGACGCCACCGACAGCACCAGCATCTCCAGACAGACCATCACCGTTCCGTGCAGCGGCACGCGGCCATTTTCGCCGCGCGGGACGTGGATAACCACCTGGGACATTTCGCTGAACCGCGAGTCGGTCGCCTGGGTGAGTAAAATTGTCGGGATCCCCAGACGCGCGGCTTCGCGCAGTGTGGTCAGCCCTTCCCGATGCGGGGATTTCTGCGCCATCATAATCAGCACATCGCCGCGCTGCAAAGAGGCAATCTGCTCCGCCAGGCTAAAGCCGGTACGGTTTAAAACGTACGACGGCAGGCCAATACGGCTAAACAGTCGGGCGGTGTATTCGGTTAAAATTCCCGATGCCCCAATGCCAAAAAGCGCCACCTGCCGGGCATCGCCGAGCAAGGCCACGGCCTGCGCGATCGCCGAGCGGTTCTCTATATTAGCGAGCATCTCACAGGCGCGAAGATGGCCTTCGAGGACAAAATCGATGCTCGAATTCACATCGCTGGTCAATGCCCCGACCGTGGACGCCATCTTTTCTGACGAGGTAATCGTCGGGCCAAACCAATGCTGGAGCGTTTGCTTAAGATCGCGCAGCCCAGCAAACCCCAGCGCCTGGATGGCGCGAACCACCGTGGCGTCCGAAGTTTGCGTCGCGGAAGCAATCTCCATCGCCGTGTGGTCGAGTACCGCTTCACGGTTGTCATCAATCCAGTTCACCACCGCCAGCAGGCGCGGTGAGAGCTGCGCCGTTCGGCTGCGCAATCGCTCACCGAACAGATCAACCCGGCGCTTTTCTTTGCGTGCTACCGTCGGATTCATTTGCTCTCCTGAGGGACAGGACGCCCGGCAATCTGTGACTGAACCTGCGCCACCAGCAGGCTGAGCGCCGCGTAGGAGTTGGAAATCACCTCTTCACGCGGCAGCAGAATGTAATGCCCGGTGCGGCAGGCCTGCATAAAATCACACCAGCCCGGCATCACTTTTTCCATATCATTAAGCTCATCCTGCGGCTTGCCACCGGTATCAGAACGCCAGGTAGCAAACAGGAAATCGGCGTCGAGGTCGGGTAACTGTTCGGCGCTGACATCAATACGTTCACCATCAGGAATACGTTCGATAAGCGGCGGGAAACGGAAACCGGCATCGCGCAGCACGCGGCCAAGTGAGTGGTATGAATGGTGAACGGTCACTTTGCCATTGTTAGCCTGGATCACCGACACGCTGATTTTATCGGTGTTAATGGTCTGTTTGAGCTGCTGAATTTGCGCCTGGTAGCGGCGGTCAAGTACGGCCAGCCGCGCTTGGGTTCCGGTTAACTGCGCCAGTTTGGCGTAAATACGCGGCGCGCTGCCGAGCAGATGGTCAATACTTACCGTTGGGGCGATTTTCGCCAGTTGTTCAATGGGTACATTGCGATTGGGCTCGGTAATGATGAGATCCGGTTTCGCTGCCGCCACCGCTTCGAGATCGATATCCGCAGTACCAATAAACTTGATATCGCTGTTATCAAAATCAATACCGGTCAGCTGCGCGCTGGAACGCAGATAGTGGCTACCGTTGGGGCGCGTGCGCCCATGGCTGGCGACAGGCGGCACGCCCAGCTCAATCAGCGGAATGGTAATATCGAGATCGTGCATCGAAACAATGCGCTGCGGATGCAGCGGCACCTGCACCACCCGGCCGAGATCGTCGGTGAACGCTTGAGTTTGCGCCAACGCCGTCGCGCTAAACAACCACAAAACAGACAACAGGCCACGCATGGTCATCCCTACTCCTCACAAAGCGTCGCGACGACGCCACAACAATAAAATAAAGAACGGGCAGCCAATCAGCGAAATGATGATCCCTGCCGGAATTTGTAGCGGTGCAAAGGCTAACCGCCCGATGGTATCGGTGAGTAGTACCAACAGTGCACCAATGAGCGCGCTGCCGCTAAGCAATGCCACCTGGCCGCCGCGCAGTAGGAATCGCGCCATATGCGGGGCCATGAGCCCAACAAAACCAAGGCTTCCCACGCAGGAGACGCTCGCCGCCGTTAACAGAACTGGCGCCAGGAAACGCAGCAGCGTCAGACGCGACAATCGCACGCCTAACCCGCTGGCGACCTGATTACCCATCAACGCAACGTCCGCCGCGCGCGCGGTCAGATACAGCACCAGCACCGCCGGGAGTGCCCACGCTACGGCCACGGCCAGCAGCGGCCAGGTTGCCGCATGCAGGCTGCCGGCAAGCCAGGTCATTGCCGTTTGAACATCGCGAATATCGGCCGTGGTGACAAATAGCCCCATCGCCGCCGACAGCGCCCATGAAACGCCGATGCCAATCAAAATAAAACGAGGGCGGGAAAGATCCCGCGCCAGCAAGATAACCAGCAGGGCCACCAGCACGCCGCCGCACATACCGGCTAACGGGCGCCAGGCCAGACTCAGCGAAGGAAAAGCGAGGATCAGCGTCAGCACGACAACGCTGGTGCCCTCTTTCACACCTATCAGCCCGGGGTCGGCAAGGCCGTTACGGGTGATCGACTGCATCGCTGCCCCGGCAAGTCCCAGCATTCCACCGCAGAAAATAGCCATTAGCAGCCGAGGTAAACGGATATCGCGAACGATATAAACCTGCTGCGCACTTAACGCTTCCGGGTAAAACAGCGCCCGCCCGATTGCACCGGTGGGAATAGGCAGGGTACCGCGCGTTATTCCGAACACGAGCAACAGCATAATCAATGCGGCCATTATCCCGGCGATTTTCAACAACCGCGGGCGCAGCAGCACGCGTAGCGGCCCAAGTGCGAGCGGAATAAATCCGGCTTTAATCACGGCGCGCGTCATTTAAAGTACCTCACGGCAATGGCGATAAAGACCGGCGCGCCAACCAGCGCGGTCATCACGCCGGTCGCCAGCTCCTGCGGTGCCAGCAGCCAACGGGCGAGAATATCAGCCAGTAATAGCAGCAGCGCGCCGGTAGGGAGTGCCAGCAGCAAACCCACGCGGATATCCTGCCCCGCCCAACGGCGGATCGCATGCGGCACCACCAGACCAATAAACCCAACCGGCCCGGCAACCGACACCGCCGCACCGCACAGCAGAGCAATCGCAATAACGCCGAGTAGGCGCGTTCTCGTAACCGCCACGCCCAGCCCGCTGGCTACGCGGTCTCCGAGGGCAAGAATATTCAGTCGCGGCGAGATAAACGCCGCCAGCAGCAAGCCGAACAGCGCCGGAATACTGGCAATCTGCAGCGTGGTCAGTGAAATACCGGCTAAATCCCCCGCCAGCCAGGTGCGCATAGCTTGCAGGGTTTGTTCATCAAGAATGAGAATCGAGGCGGTCACTGCCGAAGCAAACGCCGAAAGCGCCACGCCACATAGCGTAATTTTCATCGCCGTGGCACCGGCGCGCCCGGCGCTCGCCAGCAGCATGACCAGACCGAACAGCAGCCCAGCACCACAGGCCGCCGTTAGCGGGCGGTTGATTCCCCATTCGCCAAATGAGATACCCGCTGCAGAACAGGCAACGACCGCCAGCGTCGCCCCGGCATTAAGCCCCAGAATATGCGGTTCGCCTAACGGATTGCGGACAACGGTTTGCAGCAGTAACCCGGCGGCACCCAGCGCCGCGCCGGTCAACAAAGCGGCCAACAGGCGAGTGAGACGTAGACTGACGATAATGCGGTGTTCAAAATTGCGCGGATCGTAATGTACTAAGGCCTCGACCACGACCCGTGGCGCAATGACCCGCGCGCCGAGGCCAAGATGGATAACTGCGCCAGCGCACAATAAAGCGCTCACCGCCAGCAGCGCCCAAAGTGGACGCGACGAGCGCTGTCGCAAATGCGAAATCTGAGTTGCCATCAGCAAAGTTCCCGGCGGGCGCAAAATGGCATAAACAAGGGTTTCCCGGTTTGCGGGTTTTGCAGCATCTGCACATCAACATCAAAAACGTGTTTGATTATCTCCGGCGTACACGGCTGCCCTTCACCAACAATGCTCGCAATGCGCCCTTGTTTCATAAAGACCAGCGTATCAGCGTAGTTAACCGCAAAGTTAAGATCGTGCAGGACGGTAATCACGGTGCGCCCGTGTTCGCGCGTCAGTTGCTGTAACAATTCGAGGATTTCCACCTGGTAGCGGAGGTCGAGCCAGGTCGTGGGTTCATCCAGCAGAATGGTGGCCGTTTGCTGGGCCAGCGCCATGGCTATCCAACAGCGTTGCCGTTGACCGCCGGAGAGACTATCCACCGGCAGATGCGCATATTCCAGCGTGCCGGTCAGACGCAGCGCCTCTTCTACCGCCAGTTCATCTTCCGCGGACCACTGGCGAATAAGCCCCTGCCACGGATAGCGCCCACGCGATACCAGTTCGAAGACGGTTAGTCCTTCCGGTGTTAGCGGCGATTGCGGCAGCAGTCCCAGCTGACGAGCCACCTGTTTGGTTGGCTGCTGATGAATATCGCGCCCATCCAGGCGAACACTGCCGCCCAGCGGCTTGAGCATCCGCGCGATGGTATTGAGTAAGGTTGATTTACCTGAACCGTTGGCCCCCGCCAGCACCGTCATTTTTCCTACGGGTAAGGTCAGGTTGATGTTATCAACGATGCGCTGGTTGCCATATCCTGCGCTCAGGGATTCCAGCACAATCCCGTGTTCTGACGGGGTATCTTGCCGCTGTGGCATGTTTCTCTCTCTCCGGCCGCAACGACGTGGTATCGTTCTGCACTTTAAATAAATCTCATTCTCTTTTGATCATGCAGCGTCGGCATGTAGTAGTCAAGCGCACTACATTACCGTTTCACTTCATAGGGTTTTTGTATTTATTCTCGTAAATTCGCACTGACGTTAAAAATTTAAATGATTAAAAATCAAATAATAATAAAGACTCCCTGTCATCCACTCCGTTCCCCATCCGCGCAATTTTGCCGAGGGATAAATTTATTGCCCGCTGCATTTACTACTACATTTCCACGTGTTTGAATGATTCTCAATTACACATCCTGAACGTCAGTTGGTGACGTGAACGGAGTTGTTTTGCGATTCAGGGCAATGATTTTTATCACTTTTGGCTGCTGAGATTAGGCAGTTTTTTCATGGGAAACAGACAGATGACACAGCTCTACCCGACGTTCACGGGAAAAACCGGGCGCGCACTTTTTTCACTGCTTTTTGTCGGAGCGGTCAGCTCCCCTTCGCTGATGGCGGCGGAAACGAAAGCCAGCGGTGATGAAACTAAAAAAGAAGACACGATGACGGTTGTCGGTACCTCTCAGGCCGACCAGACCGTGACCGATGGCTATCAGCCACTCAGCAGTTCGACGGCAACACTGACCAATATGCCGCTGTTAGATATTCCGCAGGTAGTGAATACGGTCAGCGATAAGGTGCTGGAAGATCAGCACGCCACTTCGCTGGATGAAGCGCTGTACAACGTGGCCAACGTGGTGCAAACCAACACATTGGGTGGTACGCAGGATGCCTTTACCCGCCGTGGTTTTGGTGCCAACCGTGATGGTTCCATCATGACCAATGGTCTGCGTACCGTTCTGCCGCGCAGTTTTAACGCCGCGACATCCCGCGTTGAAGTGCTGAAAGGGCCGGCCTCGACGCTGTACGGCATTCTCGACCCAGGTGGGCTGATTAACGTCGTCACCAAGCGCCCGGAACGCACGTTCTCCGGCGATATTTCGGCGACGTCCAGCAGCTTTGGCGGCGGCACCGGCCAGGTAGACGTCACCGGCCCGATTGAAGGCACTCAGTTGGCCTACCGTCTGGTCGGCGAATACCAGAATGAAGATTACTGGCGAAACTTTGGCAAAGAACGGAGCACCTTTATTGCACCGTCACTGACCTGGTTTGGCGATGACGCCACGGTCAACCTCTCCTGGTCCCACCGGAGCTACCACACCCCGTTCGACCGCGGCACCATTTTTGATTTAAATACCGGACGGGCGGTCGATGTCCCGCGCGATGAACGTTTTGACGAGCCGTTTAACATCACCAACGGTGATTCTGATCTGGCGCAGGTGAACGCCGAATACCGCCTGAACAGCCAATGGACCGCTCGTTTTGATTACGGTTTCAGTCAGGATAAATACAGCGATAATCAGGCGCGTGTGATGGCCTACGACGCCAAAACCGGGAATCTGACGCGGCGGGTCGATGCCACTCAAGGCTCAACCCAGCGGATGCACTCTACCCGAGCGGACTTGCAGGGCAATGTGGTGATTGGCGGTTTCTACAACGAAATTCTTGGCGGTATTGCCTACGAGAATTACGATCTGCTGCGCACCGATATGATCCGCTGTAAGAACGTGAAAGGTTTCAATATTTACAACCCGGTATACGGTACGCTGGATAAATGCACCAACGTTTCCGCCGCCGACAGCGACCAGCGTATTCAGCAAGAAACCTATGCCACCTATTTACAGGATGCGCTCTACCTGACCGACAAATGGATTGCCGTTGCCGGGGTTCGCTACCAGTACTACACGCAGTATGCGGGCAAAGGTCGTCCGTTTAACGCCAATACCGACAGCCAGGATGAGAAGCTGACGCCGAAATTCGGCATGGTCTATAAACTGACCCCAAGCGTCTCACTGTTTGGCAACGTCGCACAGTCATTTATGCCGCAGTCGTCTATTGCCAGCTACATCGGCAATCTGCCGCCAGAAGAGTCTACGGCATACGAAGTGGGCGCGAAGTTCGACCTGTTTGACGGCGTAACGTCGAACATTACCTTCTTCGACATTCATAAGCGCAATGTGCTGTATACCGAAACCATCGGCGATGAAACCTATGCCAAAACGGCGGGGAAAGTACGCTCACAAGGGATTGAAGTGGATGTTGCCGGTTCGCTGACCGATAACCTGAACGTGATTGCCAGCTACGGCTATACCAACGCCAAGGTGACTGACGATCCGGACTATGCGGGTAAACCGTTGCCTAACGTCCCGCGTCATACCGGCTCGCTGTTCCTGACCTATGACTTTAATAACGTCTACGACAGCAACACCCTGACAATCGGCGGTGGTGGTCATGCCCTGAGCCGTCGCTCCGGCACCAATGGCGCAGACTACTACCTGCCAGGCTATGCCGTTGCCGACGTCTTTGCCGCATATAAGATGAAGCTACAGTACCCGGTAACGCTACAGGTTAACGTTAAGAACCTGTTCGATAAGACCTACTACACCTCGTCCATCGCCAGCAACAACCTGGGCAACCAGATCGGCGATCCGCGCGAAGTGCAGTTCACGGTGAAAATGGCCTTCTGATTGGCCAGCGGCCCCACTTCGGGGCCGCCTTTACATACTCTTTCAATCCCTCTTCACTTCCCTACAGTTCCCTTCCGCATAATAGTCGCTTTAACTTTTAAGCAACATTTTTCGACCTTGAGGGATACGAGTGAAACGACAGACTGTGCACTTTTCTCGCTGGCTGATGGGGTTTATCCTCGTCGCTAGCATCGCGCTGCCCGCCAGCGCCAACACCTGGCCGTTACCGCCACCGGGTAGTCGTCTGGTCGGTGAAAACCGTTTCCATGTGGTGGAGAACAACGGTG
The DNA here is from genome assembly GCF_021440345.1 of Kluyvera intermedia. Taxonomy (GTDB): domain Bacteria; phylum Pseudomonadota; class Gammaproteobacteria; order Enterobacterales; family Enterobacteriaceae; genus Kluyvera; species Kluyvera intermedia_A. The sequence continues at coordinate 18,509 of NZ_JAKCNS010000017.1, read as the reverse complement.
GGTCGCTGGAAGCAATCGCTAAGAAATATAATGTCGGTTTCCTGGCTTTACTGCAGGCTAACCCCGGCGTTGATCCTTACGTTCCGCGCCCGGGTAGCGTACTGACCATCCCGCTGCAAACCCTGCTGCCGGACGTTCCACGTGAAGGTATTGTTCTGAATCTGGCGGAGCTTCGTCTTTACTATTACCCGCCGGGTACCAATACCGTCACCGTCTATCCGATTGGCATTGGCCAGCTTGGCGGCACAACCGTCACACCGACCATGGTCACTACGGTCTCCGATAAGCGTGCGAACCCGACCTGGACGCCAACGGCGAATATCCGCGCCCGTTATAAAGCGCAGGGGATCGATCTCCCTGCGGTGATGCCGGCCGGTCCGGATAATCCAATGGGCCACCACGCTATCCGTCTGGCGGCACACGGCGGCGTCTATTTACTGCACGGTACCAACGCTGATTTTGGTATCGGTATGCGCGTCAGCTCGGGCTGTATCCGCCTGCGCGACGGCGACATTAAGGCGCTGTTTGATAAGGTCACGCCGGGGACGAAGGTCAATATCATTAATACCCCGATTAAAGCCTCGGTTGAGCCTAATGGCGTGCATTTGGTTGAGGTACACCAGCCGTTGTCAGAGCATATTGATGACGATCCGCAGACGCTGCCTATCGTGCTTAATGCGGGTATGCAGGCGTTTAGCCAGAAAGCCAATACCGACTCTGAAGTGATGAATAAAGTGTTGGATATCCGCTCCGGGATGCCAGTGGATGTGACCCGCCACCACGACGTCGCTCAGCAGAATATGTAGCAGAAACACAAAAGAAAAGGCCCTGAGCAGGTTTCGCTCAGGGCCTTTTTTATAGCAGTGGCATAAGCATTATGAGGGTTTTAATGCTTATTTATAGATAACAGCGGTACCGTGGAGGGAGTTTGGACCGCTTACAGAAGTGATGCGGTACGATTTTGCACCCATTTCATCAGCCTTCTGTGACAACTGTTGTTCTAAAGATTCAAGGTTTGGGCCTGCAGAAGCGGCGATGTTGCCAACTTTATGCTGGTCAGCCGGGGTAGCTTGCACCTGTACAGCAGCGAAGCTGGCAAATGACAGAGAGCTCAGTACGGCTGCGATGGCCAGAGTTTTTACGTTTTTCATGATTGTTACCTTTGCAGATGAATTTTGTAGGTCAGACGTTATTAACTTAACGATCGATAAGATAATCATAATGAGATCTGCGTCACACGTCAACGCTATTTTTATAACGACCGTTTAATTAATTAGAATTCATATATTTTTCATATGAATATGCATAATTTATTTTTATCGCAGAAGCGCTAGCCCCTGCCGACGATTATTTTTATAATGAATGTTCACTAAAACCGACTAAGGTAGGCGGCACGATGACAACTGACACGCAAAGTTGCGCGAAAAAAGGCCGTGGTCGACCTAAAGTATTCGACCGGGAAGCGGCGCTTGATAAAGCGATGACGCTCTTCTGGCAATATGGCTATGAAGCAACATCACTCTCTGACCTCGTTGAAGCCACGGGGGCAAAAGCGCCGACGCTGTACGCAGAGTTTGCCAATAAAGAGGGGTTATTCCGCGCCGTTCTCGATCACTACATCACCCACTTTGCTTCCAAAAATGAGGCATGCCTGTTTTGTGAAGAGCAGACGTTGGTCGAGGCGTTAAGAAACTACTTCACCGCCGTCGCCACCTGTTTCACCAGCAAAGATACGCCAGCGGGTTGTTTTATGATTAACACCTCCGCGGCGCTGGCGGCTTCATCAAAAGAGATAGCGAAAACCATCAAGTCGCGCCACGCGATACAGGAACAGACGCTGAGCCAGTTCCTGCAACTACGCCAGACGCGCGGTGAAATTCCCGCAGAGAAAAACGTCAAAGAATTGTCGCTGTTTTTGGGCTGTATTTTGCAGGGAATGTCGATTAGCGCCCGTGAAGGGGCCAGCTTTGAAACGCTGATGCAGATTACCGAAACCACTCTGCGCCTGTGGCCGCATATGATTGCAGTAGAATAAAAAAACGCCCCGTTATCTGAGTGATGACGGGGCGAATAACATCTTCATGCTTTTTTAGGCTTTATTCAGTACAAGCTGGCCATTGTTATCCAACGGGATCTGGTTCCCCGGGTTTTTATCCATGCGGATTTTCCCCTGCTGGTCGCCGATTTTATAGGTAACATCGTAGCCGAGCGTTTTCTCAGATTTGTCATACACCGTTTTACAACGCTGTTCGGTGGTGGTGTAAGTGTCGTTGTTTTGCAACGCGCCTTGCGCCTGGTTGCCGGCATAGCCGCCACCTAAAGCACCCACCACGGTCGCGACATCTTTACCTCGCCCACCGCCAAACTGGTGTCCAATCACCCCACCCGCAACGGCCCCTAACACGGAACCTGCAATACGGTTTTCATCCTGCACCGGGCGGCGGTGCGTCACCGTCACGTTCCGGCATTCCTGACGTGGATTTTTCACGGTTTCCTTGATTGGTGTCGCGGAGACAACCTGCGCGTACTGCGGGCCACGTTCGAAGACGTTCATGCTCGCCACGGCGGCAACCCCTAATGCGGCTGCAACGCCAATACCAATACCCGCCAACATCGATTTATTCACGGGACTTCCTCCATTGTTGCTATTGCTAACAATTGTGCAACCGATCGTTAGCAGAGCCAATCAGACAGAAGCCTAAAAGCAGAGTTTTGTAGGGAAATATAGAGGTTTCAGAGCATTCTGAAGGGTAAAAAAAACCGGCATCGCCAAGCTCGGATGAGCATAAACGATGCCGGGGAATAGGCAGAAATTAATGCAGTTTCAGACGCGGACGAATCACGCGGTTAATGCTGCCGACCAGCATCATCAATCCGGTTTTGCAGTAACCGTGCAGCGCAATCTGGTGCATACGATACAGGGAGATGTAGACCATGCGAGCTATACGCCCTTCAATCATCATCGAACCGCGCATCAGGTTGCCCATCAGGCTACCCACGGTAGAGTAGTTGGACAGAGAGACCAGTGAACCGTGATCTTTATAGCTGTAAGATTTCAGCTCTTTACCCTTCATCTGCGCCAGAATGTTGTTCAGTGCGCAGGTCGCCATCTGGTGCGCAGCCTGTGCGCGCGGTGGCACGAAGCCCCCTTCCGGACGGGCGCAGGAAGCACAGTCACCGATAGCATAAATATCCGGGTCACGAGTGGTTTGCAGCGTCGGCTCAACCACCAGCTGGTTGATGCGGTTGGTTTCCAGACCGCCAATCTCTTTCATAAAGTCTGGCGCTTTAATACCTGCCGCCCAGACCATCAGATCGGCCTTGATGTACTCACCCTCTTTGGTGTGCAGTCCGCCTTCGTCAGCGCTCGTGACCATGGTTTGCGTCAATACGCGCACGCCCATTTTGGTCAGCTCGCTGTGTGCAGCACCGGAGATGCGTGGCGGCAGCGCAGGCAGAATGCGTTCACCGGCTTCCACCAGCGTCACGTTCAGCGCTTCGTTGTTTAACCCTTTGTAGCCATAGCTGTGCAGCTGTTTGACCGCATTATGCAGCTCCGCAGACAGCTCAACGCCGGTTGCCCCGCCGCCGACGATAGCGATGTTAACCTTACCGTTAGCCCCCAGATTCGCGGAGTACTTGAGGAACAGGTTCAACATTTCCTGGTGGAAACGACGCGCCTGATGCGGGTTATCGAGGAAGATGCAGTGTTCTTTTACGCCCGGAGTATTGAAATCGTTCGAGGTACTGCCCAGCGCCATCACCAGCGTGTCATACGCCAGCTTGCGCTCAGGTACCAGCAGCTCGCCTTTCTCATCGCGCAGTTCAGCGATGGTCAGGGTTTTCGCTTCGCGGTTGATGTCCATCACCGATCCCAGCTGGAACTGGAAATGATGATTGCGCGCATGGGCCAGGTAGCTCAGCGCATCCACGCCTTCATCCAGAGAACCGGTTGCCACTTCGTGCAGCAGCGGTTTCCACAGGTGGCTATGGTTACGATCTACCAGCGTGATTTTCGCTTTTTTACCCCGGCCAAGCTTTCTACCCAGTTGAGTAGCCAGTTCCAGGCCGCCCGCACCACCACCGACAATGACAATTTTCTTGATTGGCGTAGTCATGAGACCCCTTAAAATTTATTAACCAATTGTTAATTAAAAGTTATAAATATAGCCTTTAATTAACAACAAGTTACTTACAAGAAACCATTCAGCTGCAATGAGAATAACATGAATGGTGCATTGGTCATACCAAAATTGATGTGCATCAAGTTTTATCGCGCAGAAGTTGAGCGGATGAAACTTCTGGCATGAAACCGCAAGGGAATGAGGTTAAAAAATAACAAAAAAAAGCCCCGGCTACGTTTGCGTAACCGGGGCCTTTCAGAGACGATTATCCGAGAGTTTTGAAGGCTTTTATCCGCTGTAGATGCGGCGAGATATTCTTAAACTTATGGCCCTGCTCTTCATCCCAGATGATTTCATAGTAGTGGTGCAGCATGCCTGCCGAGCGCTGACTGTCCAGCGCATCATCATGACGAGAGAGAATAGCCAGGCAACGATCGCGGTTCTTCTCGCGGAAGTTATTCACGCACTTGGTGGCAATGTCTGCGTACTCTTCCGGGCGGTCAATTTTGCCTTCCATGTTCTCATTCGGGAACAGGTTGGGGTTAAACACCACCTGACGGATATCACACAGGAACCCGATCCGCTCGGCCCAGAAACCGCCAAGCCCAACGCCGCAAATCAGCGGGCGTTCATCAGCGCTCAGCTGCAACATCTTGTCCACTTCCTTAAGCAGATGCTGCATATCGTGTTTCGGATGCAGCGTGCTGTAGCTGATCAACCGCACGTCCGGGTCGATAAACTGCAGTTGCAGCACCTTTTCATGATTGCCTGGGCTATTCGAGTCAAAACCGTGTAAATAGATAATCATCGTATCCTCACCACATCAAAGCGTTTGATAACAACACATTACGTATTCATGGTGCTATAAGCGATCTTTCTGACTCACTCCCATCACTCATAACCACTAATTTTGTATGTATTCTAGCAGCTTGTGGTCTTCCTTCCTCGCCTTATTGATAATGTTGCTTGTTTTCTCTGTATACACCACACAGTTGGAAGGAATATCTTTATCGATATACGACATCGCGCCGATAGTTACGTTATCACCAATCGTTAGTCTGTCACCAACGATGCATGAATTAGCGCCGATACTGACATTGTCACCAATGCGAATCATCCTTTCGCCATAGTTGTTTTTCGTACCGATGGTTGTATTTTGCCTCATAAGCAAATTCTTACCGGCAACAACATTGTGAGAAACAACCACGCCATTATGGTGAGTTATCACGAAGCCGCCGCCAATTCGGGCGCCCAGCATTATTTCGGTGTTGTACTTTGTTTCCAGCATCCGGTTAATTTTCCGCGCAGTCCATCGCCTCAGGCTTCCGCCCTGGAAAAACAGACAGCTGGCGATTCGCCACCACACCACAAACCGTTTACCCGGCTGTCTCCAGCAGCGAAGCATAACCCTGCGCCACGTAAAAGGTTTTCTTCCCTTAAGGATGTCAGCACATAAGAAATCTTTCATTTCCTGGTAGTGGGTATTTGCCTCGCTTCCGCTCAATCTCACCGCAAAAAACAGCACCGTAACCATGACATATATACATAACATGAGATTCTTCTTAAAGTTAATAAAAAACCATCACATCATGCACGGGTTGGGTCTGGGTTTTGTGATTAGGGATGCTATTGATAAAAATGGATTTCAGCGATAAAAAAAGCGCGACCTTAATTTCGCCCGCGCCTCTTCATCACTATTTTGTTATCCCGCATCGGGATGGGTTATTGCGCTGCTTTTACTTCCTGCCAGCGCTCATGGAGTTGTTCGAGCTGAGCGCTCACCGTTTTCCAGCGAGAGGAGTCCATCAGTTCCTGACGGCTAAATGAGCCCTTGTGATACAACTTCGTCACGCGTTCAGCGTTGATCGGTGACAGGTTATCCAGCACGCTCACCGCGCCCTGGCGGTTATTACAAACGAGGATCATATCGCATCCGGCGTCGAGCGATGCCTGACCGCGCTCCGCGTAGCTGCCCATGATAGCGGCGCCTTCCATTGACAGATCGTCAGAGAAGATGACCCCGTCAAAGCCCAGCTCGCCGCGCAGCACGGTCTTCAGCCAGTACGGTGAGCCGCTGGCTGGACGCGGGTCGACCGCATCATAAATCACGTGGGCTGGCATAATGGCGTCCAGCGCATTTTCGGTAATCAGCGTCTGGAAGACTGCCATATCTTTGGCGCGGATTTCTGCATCAGAGCGCGGGTCATGCGGTGTCTCTTTATGAGAGTCAGCCGTCACAGCACCGTGGCCCGGGAAGTGTTTGCCCGTGGTTTTCATTCCGGCATCGTGCATACCGTTGATGAAGTGGCGCGCCATCACCAACGCTTTGTGCGGGTCTGCATGATAAGAACGTTCGCCGATAGCGGTACAGATATGGCCCACGTCAAGCACCGGCGCAAAGCTGATATCGATATCCATCGCGATCATCTCGCTGGCCATTAACCAGCCAGCATCTGCGGCCATGCGGCCGCCCGCCTCTTCGCCCAATACGGCGGCAAATGACTGCGCCGCAGGTAAACGGGTAAAACCTTCACGGAAGCGCTGTACGCGCCCGCCTTCCTGATCGACCGCCACCACCAGGTGATTTCGCGAGGCCGCGCGAATCTGGCGTACCAGTTCGCGCAACTGCTCAGGGTCATGATAGTTACGGGTAAACAGAATTAAACCGCCTACCAGAGGATGGGCAAGGATCTCACGTTCCTCGGCGTCCAACTCGTAACCTTCAACATCCAACATTACTGGCCCCACACGGCCTCCTTCTTATTCTGTAGCTGCCGCCAAATATCATTGGCCAGCGTGAAAAATTGTTCATCGCCGGTTTGCTGCCCGCGACATTCAAACCAACCCGCCATCAGTATCAGCACCCACGGCCGCCAGCGTAGTACCTGCCGCCAGAGAATTTCTGGCGCCATGTGCGCTCGTGCCGCGTAGACCTGCGTGAGCTGATAGCGGTGTCTATTGTCATCCGTCCACACCGCCGCCAGCTCCAGCGCAACGTCACCATCACCCGCATATTCCCAGTCGATAAGCCGTAGGCCCTGCGCCGTATGCACAATGTTACCGGCATGAACGTCCATATGCAGCGGAGCCAAGCGCAGCGCACGCGGCTCGCCCTGCTTACGCAGGCGCTGTAAGCAACGCAGCCAGAATGGCGTACGTCGCGCCGGGGCGCACTGCTGCCAATACTGTTCAAGCAGCGGCAACAAGGCAAGCTGCCAGCCAAACCGAGGCTGCTGGTGTAAATCATACAGGAGAGCGGCGAGAGGACGCGTTGCCGGGAGCACGCTTTTTATCTCACCGGCTAAAAATTGAACCGCCATCCAGCCGGGCGTATAAAAAACCGGCTTCGGTGCCAGCGTCGCCGGTAAACGGCATAGGGCGTGATACTGACGAAGAAAATCGCTTTCCGGCGCGTCAGGCGCATGATGCTGGCGTAACACCAGCCGCCGTTCGCCACCCTGAAGGATACAGCTGCTGCCGCTCAGCCCCGATGTCCCGGGGCTGGCGTCGATGCGGTAGTGCGGAAAATAGCGTGACAGCACGGCGTCACGCGTAAGCTTATTGTTGCGCAACCGCACCCTTTCCTGACCAGACAATTTCACCGGTCTGCACCATCATCAACTGCATTTGCAGGGTTGGTGAATTGACGTTGCCGGTAGCATTGGAATATAGAACGTACTGCGCGCCAACGTTGCGGGCAATGCCCATCGCTTTACTACGCGTACCGAGGCTATCCTGCGGCGACAGGCCAAGCTGTTGTTTTGCGACAGCCAGCTGCTGCGGAGAAACCAGGGTGAATTTCGCGTTACCCGACAGCGCATTGTGCAGCGCGGTAGTCGCTTCACCAGCATTCAATGAACCGTTGGTGCGGTTATTAACGCTATCTACCAGCAAAATACTGCCCGCGTTAACGCCAGCGGCCTGCAGCATCTTACCCACCAACGGCTGCGCGGCGCCATTCCAGTCGTAATGCCGCACGCGAGGCGTCGGCTGAGCTGGCGCTTCCCCACCGTGCTCAATCGGCCCAGGCTGCGACGGAACTGTCGGCACGGTCGGTACCGTTGGCACCGGTTGTTGCGGTTCAGTTGGCTGCTGCGGCTGTTGTGGTTGCTGCGGATTAACCGTATCAACCGGCGCCGGTTGCTCGCGAATCGTACACCCAGCCAGCAATATTGCCAGGGAAGCAATTAACGCATAGCGACCCAATTTACTCATTCCAGTTTACCCCTCACAGATAAAGATAAAGCCGGGCTTTATGCGCCCCTAAACCGTTGGCTGTCCCGTACAACGTAACCGATCCCTGAGGTGGGACCGTGATGCTGCGCGGCGCCTCTAGCGGGTGCATTTCCAGCCCTCTGGCGTCATACCAGTAAAAACGATAATGAACGGTGACCGGCTCTCGCCTTTCATTAAACAGCTTCGCACTGGCGGTGGCCTGAATATCCGACGAGCTGATTTCAGGCGATTGCGCGCTGATACCCGCCGCGAGGACATTCGACTCCATCACCAGCGGCTGCTGCTCACTGACGGCAATTTCCGGGCGCGAGTGGCACCCGGCAAGCAGCGTCGCGCAAAGCACAAGACCCAGACATCCCGATTTCATAGATTAGCCTTTATGCGCTAGCATTGGCCCCAGCGGACGTCCGCCCACCAGGTGCATGTGGATATGGTAAACTTCCTGCCCACCGTGGCGATTGCAGTTCATGATCAGTCGATAACCGTCATCAGCAATCCCTTCGTCACGCGCAATTTTTGCCGCCACGGTAATCATCCGACCCAGCGCCTGTTCATGTTCGGCGGTGACATCATTCGTGGTGGCAATCAGCGTATTCGGGATAATCAGAATATGGGTTGGCGCCTGCGGGGAAATATCGCGAAAGGCGGTAACTAAATCGTCCTGGTAAACGATATCTGACGGGATTTCGCGACGAATGATTTTGCTGAAAATTGTTTCTTCTGCCATTAGGAGTTCCTTTATTATTCTCATTTTCTGTCGGTAAAATCGTTACCGGCGAACAGGTTACATGCCGAGAGTATGAGCGAGTTGCAGCCTCTGTTTCAACCTGAATGCATTTTTTCTTACATCACCGCGGCCTTTACTTACGCACCCACTGGCCGTTGATGCCCTGAACGTATTCACCCAACTGAGCTTTGTCGATCAATTTCTTGCCCGCAAGCCTCGCCACCTCTTGCGGCGGCAGGTTATTGCTGAGGGCTAATTGCTGGTAACTTTCGCTGCGCGCCTGGTTGATTTTTTTCACCAATGCCAGCGTATCGTTATCCTGTTTAAGTGCCGCCAGATAACCGCTCTGCGTCTCGCCAACGCGCCCCTGCTGGCGCGCTTCCGTTAACGTTAACGCCTGCACCTGGGTACTTAACAGACCAAGCGCCAGTCCCGCGACAATCCCTATTTTCCGCATGGTCACCTCAGAATAAATCGCTACGTGATTTCAGCAAATCCTCAACGTCCTTATCGGCCTTGATGCGGATTTCATGCTCAATCTTCACATTCATATTGATGGTAATCGGCTCTTTCGGCGCCGCCACTTCGATGCGAGGTACGCATCCGGACAGCAGACCGCAGGCCATCACTCCCAGCATGGCGATGGGTAATTTCATTGTTGCTCCTTACATTCCGTGCCGCTGCGACACGGCGCACCGGGAAGGGTCGCGTGTTGCTCAAGCCATGACTGAAGTTTGTCGCCAAAGCGCAGGCTTCGCCACAAATCAAAAACATTCTCCTGGTGCGTATAGTTCAGCTGCACCGTACTGCGTTTTTCATCCATCACCCCGGTACCGGTGACGGCAGCCTGTAAGGTCAGCAGACCCAGGCTATCGAGGTTAATCCGTGTCCACGAGCGGCTAATTTCCAGATAGCGCAGCCAGTTGATAGCGGCGCCCGCGGCGATATTGTCATCGGCGACCGCATCGGCCGTGTCTTTATCCAGCCGCAGCGTCATTGGGCCAGGGTTATGCAGCCAGCCGTCTTTTATTATCCATTTGCTGTCGTTGAGCCACAGCGGCAGCGCGCCATCGACCGGGCCGGACATAGCGAACTGTTTCGGATTCACCGCGCTAACCAACTCACTCATCGAGATATGATGCAAACGCAGCAGCGCCGCGTCATGCTGCGGCATACGGAGCTGTTGCATGGTGATTTTACCGCCCAGCACATCAACGCTGACGTCGCTAAGCTGCAACGGTGAGTTTTCACTCCACGGCCAGGTACCCTGGAGGTCGGCGGCCACATTCCGCGCGGTCACCTGATTGACAATTTCCGCAATGCGCAGCGATACCGGGCGGCGCGTCCCCAACTGCCAGACGCCGCCTTTTAAACGAAACGGCAGCACAAAATCGACGCCGTTCACTTCGTTATCCGGCATCCACGCGCTGCCGTTGCGCAGCACACCGTGCCCACCGGCTTCAAAACCTTGCCCGGCAGCGGCAGAGAACGCCACCTGAGCGTAAAGCGAACCGTCGCGCAGCTTCATTTTCCAATCTGGCGGCACCAGCGGCTGGAATACCGTCAGCGACTGTTTCGGCCACCAGGCATTGCCGCGTAGACGTTCGCCATCCCAACGTCCGTTGACCTGAATGGGACCAATGGCCTCCGCTTTTAGATTACCTTTGAACTGGAAGAAGGTCGGATCGCGGCCATCAACGCTAAAACTCAACGCGGAGGCAGGCAACACGCTCCCGCCGGTAAAGCGGGTTTCATTCGCATCCAGCGCCAGCGTGCCGGTAAAGGAAGGATGCTGCTCATTGCGGATCCAATGGATAGGTTTTTCCAGCGTCAGTCGCGGCTTATCGATGGTCATGGTGCCGTACTCGAGCTTGTCAAAACCGGTCGACAGCGAATTCAGGACAATCGCGCTATCGCGCCATTCTCCGGTACCGGTGACATCCCAGCGCGCCTGCATCGGGGTAAAGTGCCCATCCCCCCAGTAGCGCCACTGCCAGGTGCCTTTATCCGGCATAAAATTGTCGGCCTTACCATCAAGATGTAAGACAAAATCACCGGTTTGCTGTTCATGGGCACGTAAAATTGCCTGCAGGCGGCCATCAATGCCCTGCGGCGATATTTTCACCCCGGCCAGCGGCCAGCGCACATCGTCAATATTTAAGGCATCAATAACCCGGCCGCGCGATCGCAGCAACGCCCCGGGCTGGAAGGCAAGCTGCGGCGCCATCAGTGGGCCACTCAGATGCGCAGGCAGCCTGGCGTAGAGGATCAAATCCCCCTGCTTCGCTTCGCCGGTCAACTGTAATGGCATCTCGCTGTTGTCCATGCTGAGCGTTCCCGGACCGACGCTTAACACCGCGTTCCCCTTACCGGCATCCCCGGAGGTTAAAACATTCAAGCGACCGGTGATCAGCGTTTTATCGATGCCTTGCTGCCAGTTTTCTAACTTCACGCCTAAACGTCCGCTCAGCGGTATTCCCGCTTGATAAGGCCAGCTCCAGCGGCCATCGCTGATGGTGAGCTGCTGTTCGGTCAGGAGCCACGGGAAATCCACCAGCGGTTCATCTTCACCGCGGGCCATCATCACCAGTTGCCCCTGGTTTCCGTCCCAGTTCAGTTCGGCATCAACCAGCGAAGGCACCTGCGGCACCTGAAGAGTGGATTCCAGATGACCTTTAACCGGCAGGCCATCCGGCACCAGCGGCATGGTGAACTCACCCAGTAGCTTCACCGGCTGTTCACCGTCGATAAGGCTGGCGTGGAATTCACTGACCGTCAGCGCCTGGCCGTGTAATCGCGCATGCAGCGTGACCTGCTCGCCCTCATATTGCAGATCCTGACGCTGGGCGGTGAGTGAAACGTTCAGTTTCCCCTGCCATTTTTCCCACGGCGAAATGCTCAGCGAATCAATAGAAAGCCAGGTATTGGGCAGCATCGACTGCCATTCAGCAAGAGTGCGCGGCGCGCCGGGTACGGCATCGTTTTGCGGCAGTTTGGCAAAACAGACGGAATTGAGGTTAACCGAGGCCGCGTGCAGCCGCCAGCGGCTGGGGTGTGACAATGTGACATCTTTAAGCGTCGCCAGCTCGCAGTCCCCGGCAAGATAGCGTAGGTCAGGAATACGCAGCGCCGAACGGGTTAAGCGCGGGCTGTCGTTAAGGGCAATGCGGGTTCCCGCCGGAAGCCAGATGCCCACCAGCGTAGGGACCCAGTACCCCAGCGTCATCAGCAACGTTAACGGCAGGAGTATTAAAAGCAGGAGTAGCGCAATAACGGCTTTATATTTACCCTTCATGGGTGCAGTAATATCCAGTTTAAGCAGGCAGTCATGCCGGACCACACAGCGAGCGGTCCAAAGGCGCATATTGTGTCATGTCAGACCAGAGAGTGAAAGCCGCTGTCATGGTATTAAGCGTAGCTGCTATAAAATAAAATGCGTGTAATTTCAGTTGATTCTGATTGAGCGTATCGGTTTCGCTCCCACTTCTAAAGCGCGTATACTGGTGATAGTTTCCTTACGTAACTTTAGCATTCAAAACATTTTTACATTTTGTATGATTATTTGAAATATGCTAACTTGACTCTAAAATCATCGGAGAAAAGTCTTATGAAAATCGCCGTTTACAGCACAAAGCAGTACGACAAAAAGTATCTGCAGAATGTGAATAAGGCCTATGGCTTTGAGCTTGAGTTTTTTGACTTTCTATTAACGGAAAAAACCGCAAAAACCGCACATGGCTGCGAGGCTGTCTGTATTTTCGTTAATGACGATGGCAGCCGTCCGGTACTGGAAGAGTTAAAAAAGAATGGCGTGAAATACATCGCCCTGCGCTGCGCGGGATTCAACAACGTTGACCTTGACGCCGCAAAAGAACTTGGCCTGCGCGTGGTGCGCGTTCCTGCTTATTCACCGGAAGCGGTAGCGGAACATGCCATCGGTATGATGATGACCTTGAACCGTCGTATTCACCGCGCGTACCAGCGTACTCGCGACGCCAACTTCTCGCTGGAAGGTCTGACCGGTTTTACCATGTATGGCAAAACTGCTGGGGTTATCGGTACCGGTAAAATTGGCATTGCCGCCCTGCGCATTCTCAAAGGTTTCGGTATGCGCCTGCTGGCGTTTGACCCGTATCCAAGCGCGGCGGCGCTGGAGTTGGGCGTTGAATACGTTGATTTACCGACGCTGTTTGCCGCGTCTGACGTCATTACGCTTCACTGCCCGCTGACCGAAGAAAACTACCATCTGTTGAACACCAGCGCCTTCGAGAAGATGAAAGACGGCGTGATGATCATCAACACCAGCCGTGGCGCGTTGATTGATTCGCAGGCCGCGATTGAAGCGCTGAAAACGCAGAAAATTGGCGCGCTGGGGATGGACGTCTATGAAAACGAACGCGATCTGTTCTTTGAAGACAAGTCTAACGACGTCATTCAGGATGACGTGTTCCGTCGCCTGTCTGCCTGCCACAACGTGCTGTTCACCGGCCACCAGGCCTTCCTGACCGCCGAAGCGCTGACCAGCATTTCGGAAACAACGCTGGAAAACCTGAGCCAAATCGACGCTGGCGCAGACTGCCCTAACGCACTCGCCTGATACGTCATGCTCCCTGGCGCCCGCTGGGGAGCATTTTCAGATAAGCCCCGCAGACATTTTCCGCAGTACAGTTAGACTTCCAACTCATTCACCACATGAATTTATAAGAAGTTTAGTGCCATGAAGAAAATCGTTTTCCTGCTGGCGGCAGCGACTATGCTCGCCGGATGCGTCTATAACAGCAAAGTGTTTACCGGTGGCGATCGGCTACAGCATCACCGCTTTGTGCTTGAAAGTGTTAACGGGAAGCCGGTACAGGGTGAGAATACCCCGATGGATCTGAGCTTTGGCGAAAAACAGCCATTGCTGAATAAGATTTACGTGTCAGGCGCGCTGTGCAATCAGTTTTCCGCGATGGCCACGGTGACGAATGGCGAGCTGAGCGCTCCCGATCTGGTTATGACGCGTAAACTGTGCCGCAATGCACAGCTTAATCAACTCGATGCCACGCTTGCGACTATGCTTCGCCAGGGCGCACAGGTGGATTTAACCGAATCGCAGCTGACGCTGGCCACGGCTGACCAGACGTTCGTCTATAAACTCGCCGATCTGATTCACTAGCGGTTAATAGCTGCCGCAGGTGCCTCCCGCCAGGGACTGCTCGCTGCAGCGCTTACCGTTAGGTAACGCGCACATGCCAATGCTGGATCCATCAAGTTGACGCGCAGCCGAGAGCGTTCCACCAATCATGGCGCAGTTTGCATCACCTGAACTCGACATCGCCGCTCTCATCCCCGGCGTGACGTGTGCCGCAGTAGCCTGCTGAACAGGTTCACTGCTGCACGCGGACAACAACAGCGCCGCACACCCAACTAAAAACGCAGCTCGCATCACTTCCCTCCGAATCGCAAAAATAAGAACAAACCTAAGCATCATAGGCATCACCGCGCGACACGTCGAGAGACCAAACGCGCATTTATGCACTGTAGAAACATTTTCTGGCAATTTTGTTGGCGGTAAACATTCACATCGTTGATATAGACCCCCACCAAGGACACAAAAGCAAAAATGATTCAGCGCGGGATTTGCTAAACTCCAATCAATACCATCGGCAAAATCGATGAGTTTATAAAGGATAAATTCCCGGTTTGCAGCAAGTTCGCGAACCTCTTTTTGCGCAATGTAAGGTGTCATAATCAATGATCACAATTGACGGTAATGGTGCGGTCGCCTCTGTTGCGTTCCGGACCAGCGAAGTCATCGCCATTTACCCGATAACGCCAAGCTCAACCATGGCTGAGCAAGCCGATGCCTGGGCGGGAAACGGTCTGAAAAACGTGTGGGGCGACGTCCCGCGCGTGGTAGAAATGCAGTCGGAAGCAGGCGCCATTGCCGCCGTGCACGGTGCATTGCAGACCGGCGCGCTATCGACCTCGTTTACCTCATCGCAGGGACTCCTGCTGATGATCCCGACGCTGTACAAACTGGCCGGTCAGCTAACGCCGTTTGTCCTGCACGTCGCCGCTCGTACCGTTACGACCCATGCGCTGTCTATCTTTGGCGATCACTCTGATGTGATGGCCATTCGCCAGACCGGCTGCGCGATGCTGTGCGCCGCGAGCGTACAGGAAGCACAGGACTTCGCGCTGATTTCGCATATCGCCACGCTCAAAAGCCGCGTGCCGTTTATTCATTTCTTCGATGGTTTCCGCACCTCGCACGAGATTAACAAAATCGTGCCGCTGGCCGATGACACCATCCTCAGCCTGCTACCGCACGAGGAGATAACCGCTCACCGTGCCCGCGCGCTGAATCCAGAGCATCCGGTTATCCGCGGAACCTCCGCCAACCCGGACACCTATTTCCAGTCTCGCGAAGCCACTAACCCGTGGTATGACGCGGTTTACGCTCATGTTGAACAGGCGATGAATGATTTCGCCGATGCCACCGGTCGCCATTACAAACCGTTTGAATATTACGGTCATCCGCAGGCCGAACGCGTGATTGTGATTATGGGTTCCGCCATCGGCACCTGCGAAGAGGTGGTGGATGAACTGCTGACTCGCGGCGAAAAAGTGGGCGTGCTGAAAATGCGCCTGTATCGCCCTTTCTCCGCTAAACATTTGCTACAGGCGCTGCCGGAAAGCGTGCGCAGCGTGGCGGTACTCGACCGTACCAAAGAGCCGGGTGCCCAGGCTGAACCGCTGTATCTCGACGTGATGACCGCGCTGGCGGAAGCCTTCAATCAAGGCGAACGTGAAACGCTGCCGCGGGTGATTGGCGGTCGCTACGGCCTTTCGTCGAAAGAATTTGGCCCGGACTGCGTACTGGCGATTTTCAACGAACTGACAGCCGCGAAGCCAAAACCGCGTTTTACCGTCGGCATCTATGATGACGTCACCAACCTTTCCCTGCCGCTGCCGGAAAACACGCTGCCGCCAACCGCACGGCTGGAAGCGCTGTTCTACGGGCTGGGTAGCGATGGCAGCGTCTCAGCGACCAAAAACAACATCAAGATTATCGGTAATTCCACGCCGTGGTTTGCGCAGGGCTATTTTGTTTACGACTCCAAAAAGGCCGGTGGCCTGACCGTGTCGCACCTGCGCGTTAGCGATAACCCTATTCGCTCCGCCTATCTGGTGGCGCAGGCCGATTTCGTCGGCTGCCACCAGCTGCAGTTTATTGATAAGTACCAAATGGCCGAGCGTCTGAAGCCCGGCGGCATCTTCCTGCTCAACACGCCGTACAGCGCCGATGAAGTCTGGGCACGCCTGCCGCAGGAAGTCCAGGCCGTGCTGAATCAGAAAAAAGCCCGCTTCTACGTTATCAACGCGGCGAAAATCGCCCGTGAATGCGGCCTGGCGGCGCGAATTAACACCGTGATGCAGATGGCGTTCTTCCATCTGACGCAGATCCTGCCGGGCGATAGCGCCCTGATGGAGCTGCAAAACGCGATCGCCAAAAGCTACAGTAGCAAAGGCCAGGATCTGGTTGAGCGTAACTGGCAGGCGCTGGCGCTGGCACGTGAGTCGCTGGCGGAAGTGCCGCTCCAGCAGGTCAATGCCAGCAGCCCGAATCGGCCACCGGTGGTGTCCGATGCCGCGCCTGATTTCGTCAAAACCGTCACCGCCGCGATGCTGGCGGGCTTGGGTGATGCGCTGCCGGTTTCCGCGCTGCCGCCTGACGGCACCTGGCCGGTAGGCACCACGCGCTGGGAAAAACGTAACATTGCCGAAGAGATCCCTATCTGGAAAGAAGATCTCTGTACCCAATGTAACCACTGCGTCGCCGCCTGCCCGCACTCGGCGATCCGCGCAAAAGTGGTGTCTCCGGATGCCATGGAAACTGCACCGGCTTCCCTGCACTCGCTGGACGTAAAATCCCGCGATATGCGCGGTCAGAAATACGTGCTGCAGGTCGCTCCGGAAGACTGCACCGGCTGTAACCTCTGCGTTGAGGTGTGCCCGGCCAAAGATCGTCAGAATCCGGAAATCAAGGCTATCAATATGATGTCGCGCCTTGATCACGTTGAAGAAGAGAAAGTGAACTATGACTTCTTCCTCGACCTGCCGGAAATTGATCGCAGCAAGCTTGAGCGCATCGATATCCGTACTTCGCAGTTGATAACCCCGCTGTTCGAATACTCCGGCGCCTGCTCAGGCTGCGGCGAAACGCCATATATCAAACTGCTTACCCAGCTGTACGGCGACCGAATGCTGATTGCCAATGCAACGGGCTGTTCGTCTATTTATGGCGGCAACCTGCCCTCCACGCCGTACACCACCGACGCTAACGGTCGCGGGCCTGCGTGGGCCAACTCGCTGTTTGAAGATAACGCCGAATTTGGCCTGGGCTTCCGTTTAACGGTCGATCAGCATCGCCAGCGCGTGATGCGTTTGCTGGACGGCTTTGCCGAACAGATCCCCGCCGAGCTTAATGCGGCGCTGCACGCAGAAGCGACACCGGAAGTTCGTCGTGAACAGGTGAATGAGCTGCGTAAGGCGCTGGCAGGCGTTGACGGCGCCGAAGAGCTGCTGACCGACGCCGACGCCCTGGTGGAGAAATCCATCTGGCTGATTGGCGGCGATGGCTGGGCATACGATATTGGCTTTGGTGGTCTTGACCACGTGATGAGCCTGACCGAGAACGTCAACATTCTGGTACTCGATACCCAGTGTTACTCCAACACCGGCGGCCAGGCCTCGAAAGCCACCCCGCTCGGCGCGGTGACGAAATTTGGCGAACACGGTAAGCGTAAAGCGCGTAAAGATCTCGGCGTCAGCATGATGATGTACGGCCATGTTTACGTGGCGCAGATCTCGCTAGGGGCACAACTTAACCAGACGGTGAAAGCGATTCAGGAAGCCGAGTCTTATCCGGGGCCGTCGCTAATCATCGCCTACAGCCCATGCGAAGAACACGGCTACGATCTGGCGTTAAGCCACGATCAGATGCGCCAGTTGACCGCCACCGGCTTCTGGCCGTTGTTCCGCTTCGACCCACGTCGTGCTGACGAAGGCAAAATCCCGCTGGCGCTGGACTCTCGTCCACCATCTGATGCCTTAGCCGAAACGTTGATGAACGAGCAGCGCTTCCGTCGTCTGAATAGTCAGCAGCCAGAAGTGGCTGAGCAGCTGTGGAAAGATGCCGCCGCTGACCTGCAAAAACGCTACGACTTCCTTGCGCAGCTGGCTGGCAAAGCCGAGAAAGCAACGCCACAGGAATAAGCATCACGCGTTATTCCGCAACCATAAAAAAAGCCCGAATCATTATTCGGGCTTGTTATTTTAATAATAACCAAAGAAATAAACGACACACGGCAACAATCATTGGTTGTGTGACAAAAGGCATATAACCGCCGTAGATTACGCCCGCCCTTACCATT
>NZ_JAKCNS010000157.1 GCF_021440345.1 Kluyvera intermedia | reverse complement strand
AACCCAAAAAGAAATGATTTAAAATATATTGCCAAAAACATATTAAAAGTAGTCGAACAACAAAAGATAGAAACTGAAAAAGTAGATCAATTGTTAGAGCAGGTTGAGCAATTGAAAGACACTATGGCAAACTTAGCTTCTTTAGGAATATTGACCGTTTGTCTGGGACACGAAACAAAACAACATACGAGTATGTCTGCCACAAACATTGCGATGTTAAGGGACATGATTGAGGACGATATCGATAATTTCGATACAATAAAGGCACTGAAAAGAATAGATATTTTAGAAAATAGCATTAAATATATATCAGATTTTGCTGGGTTTGCATTGAGCAATGTCAGGCCTGACAAACGGAATATGAATAAAATTCAACTTAACCAGATTGTTAATGATGTCATCAAGATATTTAATCAGTCATTAGTTAAAAGTAATGTAGAAGTTATTAAAGAATGGGACATTAATTCAGTTTATCCAATCCGCGGGTTTAGAATACACTGGGAGAGTATTATAATTAATTTTCTCACTAACTCTCTTTGGGCACTTGAATCTACTAGAGAAGGTGATAGGAAAATAAAGATAAAACTGTCTTTAAATAGTGACTCTAATCGAGTGGAGATGCATTTTCTGGATAGTGGGAAGGGGATAGAATTTGGAACGGAAAATAGAGTGTTTGATACAGGATTTAGTACGAAAACAGATGAAAAAGGGGACCAGTCAGGAACAGGAATGGGATTGTCTATAGTAAAGAATTTTGTTATTGATAATCATAAAGGAAATTTACGGGTCATTCCAAAAGGGGAACTTGGTGGGGCCGAATTTGTAATTTCAGTACCAGTGTATTGATTTCAAGAGAGAGTACATTATGAGAACAGTTATCTATATTGATGATGATCATGAAGCAAGAACTACATATCAAGAACCGTTACAAATGTTATTTGGTGATGATTTCGATTTGATAGCAATTGAACCTATTTTTGAAATAGAAGAAATGCTACGGTCCTTACAGCAATATAACAATGTTGTTGCATTTATTCTTGATGAAAAAATGAATCAACTCGGGAAGGCTAAATATCTTGGGCGACATTTAGCTGAGGGATTGAGGATTATTAATCAAAAAATCCCCATATATATATTTACTGCGTTCAATGATGAGTTCGATAGTTTATACGGACCCGCTGATGTAGAGTATATTATAGCAAAGGAGAGTTTATCCGATCGTGAAAAACGGAAATCATTATCAGCAAAAATAAGAAGGCATCAAGATACATTTTGCGATATAAAGACAGCACGAGCACAGCGTTTAGATGAACTATTGTTAAAATCCATGGAGAAGGAGTTGGATGAAAATGAATCAAAAGAATTCCAGCAACTTAATTTTTTGCGAACAAAGAGTATAAACCTTCAGGAAATTCAGAATGTGGATATTCTTACGGAAAAATTAAAAGAGAATGATGTTAAAATTTCGAAAATTGAACAGCTACTGAAAGGACTATAGCATGTTTTATCCAAAATTGACTCGGAGAAATAATTACTCTGTAAAAAAAGGCGGTGGTTATTATAGGTATTCATACTATAGACAGGAAATTTTAGATGATTGTCAGAGTCGATGCGTTTATTGTGATTTGTTACTTGAAGAACATGCCTACGAGGGGATGCACTTAGACCATTTCAGGCCTCAGGATTATTTTAAAACGATAACAAACGATCCAAATAATCTTGTAATTAGCTGTCCAAAATGCAATATATTAAAATCAAACCACTGGCCCTGTGACAAAAATCAGGTTACTACCCCAAGCCATAATGATAAAGTCGGCTTTGTTGACCCTTTTATCGAAAATATGTCAGACTATTTCTCCGTTGATCCCGACGGAATATTGAAGCCGTTAAAAAATCCAGGTCTGTACATGTTAGGAATATTAGATCTGAATCGACAAGCTCGTATTTTCTCAAGAAGAAAGAGAATTCAGCTAAATACAATAAAAGAGCTTTTCAAGGCTCTAGATGAAAAAACAGATGAACTATTTTTGTTGATTACGGACGAGAAAATATCGAAAGAATTAGCTAGCGTAAAATATACTGGGATTACGAAATTGAGAGAGTCACTCAGAGAGCTTCTATCTTAACTATCTATTATTATTTCGTGCAAAATAATTACCCGCTTTGGCGGGTTTTGTCTGCCTCTAGCAAGAGATACAGCGTTTAATTGATAGCAAAAATACCTTTATAGGATTGATGAATCAGCCGTATGAGCACGTTGTTAATTTATACAGGATTTAGAACGGTGAGCCGATCACAGTTGTTTGCTGAGGCGAAGGTGAGAACTAATCTGTCGGAAATGTGCTGTCGAAGCAATTTTCTGTATGACCTTTATTCCCCTAACTATGGTGGAAGGGCCGAGTATAATATCGGCACCAGGTTATTGAGGTTTCAATGTTCTAGCGAAAATTCATACCAGAGCTAGGTGAATGATGCTTACCAAAGTAAAGTTGGTATTGTTGGCGCTAAGTCGTGAAGGGTGATGCTGCCAACTT
>NZ_JAKCNS010000156.1 GCF_021440345.1 Kluyvera intermedia | reverse complement strand
GGGTTAAACGGATGTCCAGTAAAATTTCGTCTTTTCACAGGAAGTGTAAAAAGTTATTTAAAACGCCTGGTGTATTCTTTCGTGATTATTTTAATAAGAAATATCCTGATGTTTATAACGAAATACTTTGCCCACAAGACGAGGAATCTATATTAATTCAACATGATATATCATTAGAAAATCAGATGAATATTAATTTTCCGATTGATGTTGTTTTCACATGGGTAAATGATAAAGATCCTGAGTGGCAAAGAAAATACCAATTCTACTGTCATATTGATCCACACCGACATGGGAAATATGCAACCGACCAGGCTAGGTTTAGTAACCATAATGAACTTTACTACGCCATAAAGAGTGTCGTAATTAATTTACCGTGGGTAAGACAAATATTTGTTGTTACGGATAATCAGCTCCCACCATGGCTAGATGAATACCCAAATGTGAAAGTGATTGATCATACACAAATCATATCACATAAATATCTTCCTACATTTAACTCACATGTTATTGAAGC
>NZ_JAKCNS010000155.1 GCF_021440345.1 Kluyvera intermedia | reverse complement strand
GGTGCTGGGCGTGGTGTTCGTGTGGATGATGGTTCGTGTGTATAACACCATCGATACCGTGCCGACCTGGTACAGCGTCTGGACGCCGCTGAGCTTCTTCCTGACGCTGTTTATAGGAGGTCCGCTGCTTGGCTATCTGCTGCTGTGCTGGGCGGGTGTTCAGGGCTGGGCGCTGCGGCTGTTGCCAGCGGTGAGCCTGGCGGCACTGGCGGTGAGCGTAGTGGTGTCGCTGATGCAGGGCGTTGAGCTGGCCTCGATTCACAGTTCTATCCAGCAGGCTTCGGCGCTGGTGCCGGACTACGGCTCGCTGATGGCATGGCGGATTGCCGCTATTGCGCTGGCGCTGGTGTGCTGGGTGGCTCCGCAGCTGAAGGGCTATCAACCGGCGCTGCCTCTGCTCAGCCTGGCCTTTGTGCTGGTGCTGG
>NZ_JAKCNS010000154.1 GCF_021440345.1 Kluyvera intermedia | reverse complement strand
TCTGGCGAAGTTTCTTTTCTTGCCTGAAGTACAGCAAGGCTTTCAAATTTTTCTATTATCTTTAAGATAAATGTACGCAAATCATAGAAAGCATCATTCTCAACAATACCTTCTCGATTCGCCTGATCATTTAAACTAATATTTTTATCTCTGTTAATAAATACAGCCCCTACAATCTGGTTTGGGCCAACTTTCCAATTCCCTTGCTTCATTCCCTCTGGATTTCTAACTTTTCTCAATCCTAAATCTAACCAATCCCCTTTGCCTGAGGGTTCTCCGTATGGTCGGACTCTAAAGTTATCTCTATAAATACGAACACCTTGGTTAGCATCAAGAAACGATCTGATTTGCTTAACCTTTAAGTCTATATCAGACATAGACTCTCGTGGAATATAATAAATTTTCACGTCAAGAGGACCACATGCTGGGAGATCATGACGACTTTTAATTAACTCACTCCACGGAACATTATATGCGTCAACTAATTCATTTTTGTATTTATAATTAGCACTAATGCTACCATCATCGAGTATACTTGCTTCTACCGACCAGCGGGAATATTCTAATATTTCAGATGAATTTAACGTTTCCATTTCATTTACATCTGTTGCTATCTCGATCTTAAACTCATCATTCGCAAAAAAAGGTGATACCAAAAGTCTCAACTCCTTCGCAAGATCATTGTACAAGTAACCTGTCCAATCATCCTTCAAACCGAGTAAAATCATTCTGGTCCCATATCCACTTTCTAATACTTGACCATATTTATCTTGAGATGGATAACCAACAGTGTAAACATTATGTTTAATATCAAAGAAACTTTTATCTCTTACTTCATATTTTTTCCAGTCGATATCAAGTTGTAAAACTTGATCTGAAGATGCCGTTTTTGTTTGCAGAATCAATCTTCTACACAAACGGTCTATACCTAGTCGTCCAAGTCCTTTTGCACCAGTTAATATACGGCCATTAGCAGAGGTTTTATTATAAAGTTTATTATCAGTACCAATCTTCAGCCAAGATGATATTAGTGTTTCGGGATCCATACCATTACCATCATCCTCAATTATCATTACAGATGTTGGTTTATCTAATTTAAACAACCTAATCTTAACTTTTTTTGCATCTGCATCATATGAGTTCTTTACTAACTCTGAGATAGCCGTCGTAGAATTTGCAATGCTTTCTCTGCCAAGTTGCAATGGAACTCTCGGAGATAAATCGAAAGCATAGCTATTTAGTAATTTTTTCATCATAAACCTCCAAATCAAATGGGATTTCTTTTACTACTTTCACTGTAAGATGCCTACATCTTATTACATCATTTAAAAAAGAATTAACTTGATATGATTTCAGTTGCGTTAATAATTTTTCACATGTATTAATGTCATCATCAAAAGGTTTGACAATAATCAAATGATTCTCAACAAAAACAGGTTCCGACCCATAAATCAAATGGGCGCCAGCACGATTTTTATCTTTTGGTGACGATGTCCTTTTAATTGTTATAAATGGCGGTTGTATAGGCACACTTTTATGTTTACGTTTAGATATAATATCTGAACTACATATCTTATCCCACGACTTCAACAATCCAGGGAAAATATATTTATGATTATTTCCAACTTCTTCATCTCTATAAGGAACAACTCTTCCAATTGAAACTGAGAAATAATCTGATATAACCGAAGAGAAATCATTATGTCTATTAACCCATTGGATGCCATTAGTATTTTCCTTGACATGGCAATCAAGAATAAATACATCAACATCAGTTTTAGAGTCAAACCGACCTCTCATAATAACTTCACCAGAAATCAAACGTCCGATTTCTTCTCTCCATTTTTCATATCTAGTACCGCTTCTCAATACATCAGGAAGAATGGCGACCAAGTGCATATCAGATAAAGAACTAGCGATGATTTTATCAATAAAAACAGCAGCTAGGTTAACCTTCCCGCCACACCAATATTTATATTCTTTTAAAAAACTTTGGTTATAGGGTGGGTTTATAATAACATGCGTATACTTTTCACAAGAACCATTTTGACTTAAAAAATCAAGAGGTTTGATGTTTTTTAGGCGATTAACATTCTTGTCGATGTTTATTTCATCGACTACCACTCCACGTCTTATAGCCTCTAATACAAGCCGAAGCTTCGCTGCATAGATAAAATCCTCATAAAGATCATATCCATGTAGCATACTATTCCACATAATTAATGTATCACTTAAAGTTTCTTCTACAGGAAGATGCTTCGATAGTGCAATCAGAAGATTTCCAGCCCCACAGCAAGGATCAACTATTTTAGAATCACGCTGTAGTGTATGACTGATTCTTCGTGCACAGTCTGCTGATAATTCCTCTCCTGTAAAAAAAACACCTGACTCTCTTAACGTATTAATAGATTCATTTGATCTTAAAAAGTAATGAGGATCTTCTTCTATAATAATATTTCTGATGTCAGTGTAC
>NZ_JAKCNS010000153.1 GCF_021440345.1 Kluyvera intermedia | reverse complement strand
GATGCCGAAGATATTCTTAATAAAAACAAAATTAATTATGAGGTAACGCTTAATGGAAACATGAGGATAATAATATCAGAAACGCCCTATGGTACGGTTACATTCTATCCGATTACCTGCAAAATTCAACGAAACACCTATATGACTGATGGTGATGCACTGACTTTTGTTCGCTACCTGAACTGGCTCAAACTTCAATGGGAAAGCAGAAATCCTTGCGTAGATTGCATTGCTGTAAGCTAGTGAGAATGCTATAAAATATCCACAAAATGAAGGGTGTATTGTTGCATCCATTTAATCACGTAGAGGGCGTATCTGTAATTCCAGAATTATTCGTAACCGCCTGATGGTTGCGTGCAGAAGGCTAAATGTCCGCACTTCGTGCAGCCATTTAACATGTTCAATACATTATGCGCACCAACATAGAATCAGGCAGAATCCGGAGATTTGTAGACGTCATTGGCCTGGTCATAGATGGCCACGTTTGTGCGCATAACGATTGAAATGTCTTGCGGCCTTCACTGGGATTATCGGGCTCTCTGATAATTTATCTGATGGACCACATTCAAATGAAACGATTGATACTGACTCTGGCTACATGCCTTTCTTTTCCTGTTTCCGCGCTTGCTGACAATATCGTTTGTCACGATGGCTGGAGCATTGAGCGACACGTAACCGGAAGTGCTGATAGTGGTTTTCTGAGTTACGTAAAAGATGCAGGTATCATTAAACTATTCCATCGTGGCAAGCTGATTTCCGAAAAACGCATTCAGGACATTCAGCAATCTGTATATCAGACCGGTGGAGCCCCGCTTGTTAACTACGAGTTTGATGTTGATAAAAACAGTTTCTATATCCTTGCTCTGGATATGAGCACTCAGGGTGTATCAGGCGGTGAGCCGGATATCAAACTTTGGGGTACTGATGTAATGGGAATTGATTGCATTTTACAGGGAGGTGCTGAATGAAAAACTCAATCACCCTTCCCTTATTGATATCAATCTCCAGTCTGATGTTTGCAAGTCAGGCAATGGCAATAACTTCATCACAGATGCAGATGAGAATCAGTGCTACCTGTGATTCATATGCGAACTTTGCCAGAATCGCTGATTCAGATGTTATTTATGGTGCATGTATCACTGGGGCAAAAGACTCCATGCAGCGCCGTAATTCCACCTGCGAGAAGAAAATAAAGAAATTTAATGAACAAGCGGAAACTCTAATTGGAATGAAGCGAGCTGAGTATATTGAGGTTGCACAAGCGTATCGTACTGGCTGCAATATTGGAAAGCGAAACTAGACAGGGATAACATAAATGAACACATCTTTTTTGACAAAGTATCTTTCAAAGTTATCACTCATCATAAATCTCGTGTTGACTGTGATGCTGTGGTTCTGGTGTATCGGAACCAGCAATCCCGACTTCTTTAACTTAATGCAAGCTTATACTTTTCTCCCCGCCGATACGATAAAGGTCGCAACAACCATTATCTTTGTCATATGGGTAATCAGAAGCATAACAGCATATGAAGCGAAGGTTATCCAGTTTACTCAAGCTGACCTTTTAAAACAAATTCTTTCAGAGCTCAAATCCTCAGAAAGAAGAAATAAAATGAATGAAATTGATAAAGCAAAAGATAGAAAAGTGAACTTCGATGATGTCGATATTTAAATAACCCCCCCCCATAACTAATGAGAGCCTTCAATAATATGGAGGCTCTTTTCATTTTGTGATTTATCTTTTGTCAGCTCAAGCCGTAATGTTTATTTTGGTTTATTCTTTGTAAACTCAAGCCGTATGGCTCTCCTGCGGAGGGCTTAATACTGGAACAATATTGAGAGAGATTAAGATAAGATTCAGGGGTAAGGATAAGTACAGAAAACCGATTAAGATAAAAGAGTAATATTAGATATATAAAGAGATTAACCCCGGTTGGCGATTTGGCGATGGTAGCATGGATATTTTAATCTGTATATAAATTATATTTATTTTTTTATTTCCCCACCCTATCGGGTGAATATGGAGCAGCCCTACACCTGAATGCCATCCATGTAACGCCTCGTGGGCCACTTCAGCAACACAGGTAATGCAAAGGCATAGGTGATGACAGTGTCGCCCCAGAGCTGCACACAGAGAGCCTGCGGTCACTATATGTTCACACCTAATTTAACTGTATAAATAGACAGCGGTTCAGTTGCCTGACAT
Organism: Kluyvera intermedia; assembly: GCF_021440345.1. Lineage (GTDB taxonomy): Bacteria > Pseudomonadota > Gammaproteobacteria > Enterobacterales > Enterobacteriaceae > Kluyvera > Kluyvera intermedia_A. The sequence goes on along the minus strand of NZ_JAKCNS010000153.1, from coordinate 1,623 downwards.
TTCACACCTCTCCCGTCAATGCCCCCTTTTTATCCCCTGTTTATCGTGCATACATCACTCTCAGGACGCATTAACCCGCCATATAAGCCATTTACATGTGTCATTCTGGTGGCATCACACAGGGCTTCTGATGGGCTGTAACCGTATCTGTCACAATGCATCGCCTGAAATTTTGTTATTATTTATTTTTTTGAATGTATTCTTTATTTTAATCCTGACCTCTGGCAGTTGCGCTGGCCTGACAGAAGTTAAAGGGAAAAAGCAGGACCCGCCCCGATTCTTTTTCTCCCTTTCATTCGTCACTCAGGACATGTCAGATGACTTACTTTCGTAATAAAAAATATCACCAGAACTACAGCCATAACACGTTATTTCCCGGAGCTGTATTTGATACAAGGCATAATGGTAAATGCACCGTTCTTGGTCGCTCAGAAGATAAAACAAGACGTGGCTATTATGTTGTACAATTCAAAGACAGTGGCATAGTTAAGGAAGCCTATGGCACACATATTAAATCAGGCTCAGTCTCGGATGATGCATTCCCGTCCTCAGAAGAAGAACGCATAACGCTACTGATGAAGCCCCGTTATTATAACGTGGGATATATCGGAAACGGAAAACATTCCACAATTGAGAACACCAGAAGCCACCAGAGAACAAGGAAATTCATTCTCTGGCATAACATGCTGGCAAGGTGCTACATGACGGTTAAAGGGAAGCAGTATTTTAAAGGTTATAAAGGTGTGGAGGTTTGTGAAAGATGGCATAACTTCCAGAACTTCTGCAATGACCTCCCTGCACTTCATGGTTATGCCCTGTGGAAAAATAATCCCGGAGAATATGAACTGGATAAGGACTACTCACATCGACGAATTTACTCTCCCGATACTGTTTCATTTATCAGCACATCTGATAATGCACATGAAGCCAGATTAAGGACATCTGCAATGAGGATTCCCGGTGAGAGATATCATGAAATAAATAAAATGCGAGAAAAATTACTACAGGAGGCTGAAGATGTAATAAAGGAAAGCGGAATAAAATATGATGTTGTTCTTCATGGCAATATGCAGGTGATTGTTGCTGAAACCCCTTACGGAACGGTGGCATTCTACCCACTGACGCATAAAATCCAGCGAAATGGTTATATGACTGAAGGTGATGCTTTGGTTTATGTTTCCTACCTTAACTGGCTCAGGTGTCAGTGGGAAAGCAGAAATCCTTTCATAGACTGCATTGCTGCAATCTCATGAAGATGCTATAAAATACACGTCAAATTAATGATTTACTATCATCTGATAGTCCCGGGATGAAGGCTAAATGCCCGCACTTCGTGCAGTCATTTAACATGTTCAATACATTATGCGCACTAACATAGAGTCAGGCAGAATCCAGAGTTTTGTGGGCATGATTACCCTGGTCGCTGATGGTCATAATCTATCCGGCACTGTTCCTGTGTATTCCGCCGCACCCGACTAATACCGATACCCAACATCATCAAGCCGATTGTTCAGCAAGATACTTTGCCAATCCCGCCATCACTTCCGGAAAGTCCGAACTGATGCCTTCGCCAAATTCCTGAGCATCGGGTCCCTGGGTGTTGATGGTGATGCTGCCAACTTA
>NZ_JAKCNS010000152.1 GCF_021440345.1 Kluyvera intermedia | reverse complement strand
ATGCCTAGGAGAATTAATACACTATTAAGTTGTGCTTTGCTTGCCGTATTGGGTGGGATTTGCCTTCCAGCACAGGCATCGTTGGACTATAAATATTCTTTTGGATCAATTAACGCGGGCTATGCCGATTGGAATAGCGGGTTTGTCGATGTTGATCGCGGTGAAGTCTGGAAAGTGACAGCCGATTTTGGTGTTAATTTTAGAGAGGCTGAATTTTATTCTTTCTATGAAAGCAATGTCCTGAATCATTCGGTAGCCGGGCGTAACCATACAGTTTCAGCGATGACTCATGTTCGCCTTTTTGATTCAAATTATACATTTTTTGGTAAATTATATGGACAATGGGATAACTCGTGGTCGGATGATCTTGATATGTTCTATGGTATGGGATATCTCGGCTGGGATGGCAAGTGGGGCTTTTTTAAACCTTATATTGGATTACACAACCAATCGGGTGATTATGTTTCAAAAAAATATGGCCAAACAAATGGCTGGAATGGGTATGTATTTGGTTGGACTGCTGCATATAACTTTTCGCTATTTGGCGAGAGATTTGTTCTTTCCGACTGGAATGAAATAGAATTTGATAGGAATGATGCTTATGCCGAACAACAATCTGGACATAATGGATTGAATGGCGGGCTCACATTAGCCTGGAAGTTTTATCCACGCTGGAAAGCAACTATCACTTATCGCTATTTCGATAATAAGCTTGGTTATGATGGGTATGGTGATCAGATGATTTATATGTTGGGTTACGAATTTTAATGTCTATTTTAAAAAGGATTTATTATGAAAAGAACATTAGTAGCCGGTATGATCGGATTGGCCCTGTGTACAGGAGGAATAACGGGTATTGCTCATGCAGCTGATATTAACCATCCAAACTTGGTTATTATATTAGCTGATGATTTAGGATATGGCGACCTTGCGACCTATGGTCATCAGATTGTAAAAACTCCAAATATTGACAGACTGGCTGAAGAGGGAGTTAAGTTTACTGATTATTATGCGCCAGCACCTTTGTGTTCTCCCTCCCGCGCAGGATTATTAACCGGGCGAATGCCATTCCGCACCGGCGTTCGTTCCTGGATCCCTGAAGGTAAAGACGTTGCATTGGGCCGCAATGAACTGACGATTGCGAACTTGCTTAAGCAGCAGGGATATGACACGGCGATGATGGGGAAATTGCACCTTAATGCGGGCGGCGACCGTACCGATCAGCCACAGGCAAAAGACATGGGGTTTGACTACAGTCTGATTAACCCTGCTGGATTTGTCACGGACTCTACGTTAGATAACGCCAAAGAACGCCCTCGCTATGGGATGGTGCACCCGACTGGCTGGATACGTAATGGGGAGCATATTGGTCGCGCAGATACAATGAGCGGTGAGTTTGTTAGTTCAGAAGCAGTTAATTGGCTGGATAATAAGAAGGATGATAAGCCATTTTTCTTATATGTCGCTTTCACCGAAGTCCATACTCCGCTGGCATCTCCTAAAAAACACCTTGATATGTACTCGCAGTACATGAGTGCCTATGAGAAGCAGCATCCCGATCTCTTCTATGGAGACTGGGCTGATAAACCGTGGCGAGGGGCCGGTGAGTATTATGCCAACATCAGCTATATGGATGAGCAGGTCGGTAAAGTAATGGATAAAATTAAATCAATGGGGCAGGAAGATAATACGATTGTCATCTTTACCAGTGACAACGGGCCGGTGACTCGCGAAGCGCGAAAAATATATGAGTTGAATATGGCGGGTGAAACCGACGGTTTACGTGGGCGCAAAGATAACCTTTGGGAAGGTGGTATTCGTGTACCAGCCATTATTAAGTATGGGAATCATCTTCCACAGGGAATGGTCACGGACACTCCAGTTTACGGTCTCGACTGGATGCCGACACTTGCGAAAATGATGGGCTTCAAATTACCAACCGATCGTGCTTACGATGGTCAGTCGCTGCTGCCACTGCTCGAGAAGAAAGAGCTTAAACGTGAGAAACCATTGATCTTTGGTATTGATATGCCATTCCAGGATGATCCGACGGATGAGTGGGCGATCCGAGACGGTGACTGGAAGATGATTATCGATCGGCAGAATAAACCGAAGTATCTTTATAATTTGAAAAATGATCGTTCTGAAGTTATGAATCAAATTGGAAAACAGCCTGAGATTGAAAAGCAACTTTATGATAAATTCCTGAAATATCAAAATGAAATAAATAGTGATTCACTAATGAAAGCCCGTGGTGATAAACCAACACCAGTGACTTGGGGCTGATCAACGAATAATAAAAAAATGTTATGCCACTTCGGGCTTTGCCCACCTGACTCGATGATTATGCACCGGGTCAGGTTCTTTTATTCTGGTGATGATAAAGTTAATCGAGGGGGAACAGTGAATCATTAAACTAAACGTAGTTATCTTTAATATTGACTGTGGAAATACCTGTCAGGTTACCATACCTTATATTAATCCGTTGATGAAATAAAAATTTAAAATATGGTGCGGGTGAATTTTTCATCAGCGAAATGCTTTGCGATGTTTGACTCAGTAAAGCTCTGGAGAGGTCAATGTTTACGAATATTAATGTTGATTACTGTAAAACTCTCGGATGTAAAAATATGGGGATACTCAATAGCCCTGATTATGTTCTGCAAGGAGAGTCTATTCTTTGTCAGGAATGTGGTTTTCAGTTTCCTGTCATCTCAGCAACGGCGCTGAACCTTTATCGACATACGACTAATCAGGTCTGGAAAGGTGTGATAAAACTGTGTCCGAATTGTGGTAGCAACCTATTAAAAAAGCATGGATTTTCATCACAGGGTGGTCAACGAATGTATTGTTGCCATTGCTGTAAAACGTTTATCCTTGCCGCAACTACTAATAATGATAATCGGCGCGATGCGCTCGCTACGTTGATTCAGGAAGGTGCCTCAATCAGCGAGCTACGTTCTATATTGAGATTAGACAGTACCGGGCTTAACCGAGAACTTTTTAAGTTATCTCGCTGTGTCAATCAGGCTGAATGTCATTGGGATTTTCCATCATTTGATATTGTGCTTAGTACCCGAGCTTTCCGCGTTAAGTACAATAAAGGTGACTGCTATCTTTATGTACTAGTGACGGCAGAAGAGCTGAATGGGCGAGTTGTCGCAATATCTTCAAACTACTCGGCTAGACCGGTAGAAGAAAGTTTTCAGTATCACTCAAAATATGAAGAACGCATGCCGCAGGATACCCTGACGCATATGGTTCAGCGCAAAGAAGCCATGACAATGCGGCGCCCGGTTTTGTTTGATGTAGATTATGGTCCTGCACTTTTATATAAAAATGATCCGGGGATGATTGTGAAACCAGTTTTAACGGCATATCGACATTTCGAGTTAGTTCATATGCTAACAGACGAGCGGTCGCTACATGCGCAACATTTTCTCGAACACGAGTGTTTTATCCTGGGAGGATGTATGGCGGCAAACTTGCTGCATATTCGCCAAGGGCGCTGCCATATATCTTTCGTTCGAGAGAGAGGCCTCGTCCCTCCACACAGAAGAATGCCCCCTCGTTTATTTACTGGAGGAGGTATTCGGAATAATATTTGGCGTACATTTTCAACGCGTGACTATGCGATAGCGGTATGTAATCTTACAGAAGATAATAAATCATCAAGGGCTCTGGGGGATGCGACGCTAATCAGTGCAACGAAATTTGTTGATTATGTCTATAAACATCCTTTTTTTACGCATCTAGGTCATCTGTCCCCTGAGAATGTAACCTCAGCATTGAATTATATTAAATATGAGTACAATCAACGATGTGATATATTTTAGATTTTTTATTTGTATGTGATTGATATGTTTTAGTCTGTTTTTATTATCACGAAAAGTTTTCTTCATTGTATTAATTATGTCGTTCCCAGCAAGGGGCAATCATTTAATTCAATGGAGATATATAATGAATAGTTTAGAACAACGGGATATTACACTGCCAACCCCACGTCCAGCGATTAACCAGGGTGTCGATAATAATAATGCCATGGTCATGAGTC
>NZ_JAKCNS010000151.1 GCF_021440345.1 Kluyvera intermedia | reverse complement strand
TTCCCATAACCATCACGCTGTACAACATAGTTGTTTAGTTTATATAATTTACATGGATTATAACCATCACCATCACCACTTTCAGGCGGTGTAATAAACAATAGAGCATTGCCACTAATTACTAATTGTCTAATTGCTTCAGTAAGAACTACACGATATGAATTATCAGCCATGTATTTCATTAAAATACGTTCTACCATTGACAAGCCTTGATCTACTAAAGTCATTTGAGACTTATCAGATTCATATTGCTTTAGAACATATTCGTTTACGTTAAGTTTGAACCACGGTTGAGACATTGGGAAAAGTGCATTACTTAATTTCGCAGTCAAGTTATTAACACACATACTTCCCATGCTTTGATAAGGGGTTACAAATGAATCACTTGATGTGCTTCCCCATGTAAATTCTTCAGGGAACCAAGATGGAACAGTTACCCGTGCACAACGTAACGCCCGGTCAATATAAGATTGTCGATCATTCTCAAGTCGTGAATAAGTTGATTGTGCACCGTTAAGACCTAATCCCTGTCTAACCAATGGTTTTTTCTTTTTCGCCATTGTGCTTTCCTTTTATTATTATAGATTGATTCCTGTGCCGCTTGAACGTGCAATAGATAGGGAACGTTTACCACCCGCATTAATTTTACGTTTTGCACTTTCAGTATTTTCTTCAGTGTCTGTATCAGCAGTAGTATTAGTTGGAACATCTACAGCTACGGCTGATGGATCTGGTGCAGTGTCCTGTGCTTGTACAACCACCTCTGGAGCTTCACCAGTAATTGCACCTACAGCACCCTTAGCTACCTTCTCTACTGGTTTAGTCACCGACTTAACTACTTTCTTAACTGCCTTTTTAATTTTTTTGAATAGACCCATTTTTTATTTTCCTCCGAAAACAGATTTACGTTTGATTGATTTACCGATTTTTGATGCGGTAATGTCTGATGAACTTGTTGTGTTCTGTGTTTTTAATTCAGTTGAAGAATCGCTATCTCGTTTATTAGTTAGTGAATCAATTCCTGAATCTTCAGTTGTTTGATCGTCACTCGTTCCAGCCTCTCCAAATTGGATACCTGCTATTTCATCTGAAATAGGTGTAGGTTGAACGGCTGTAGCTTGTGGAACTTCAACTTTTGGTTGTTTAATCTTCGGGCTAAAACACATTTGTTTTATTCCTCCTTAGCTTTATTTAGTATTAATCGTATTGATCACGATTGTTATAAATCATGTCTATACGCTGGAACGCAGAATAGACCCCTTCTACATATCCATTAATGAATGCTTCTGATAGTCCGTTTTCACGCATACGATCAATGATTCCTGACATCTTCAAATACTCATAAGTGAATACTGTATGAAGATATTCGGCACATTCTTTAGATAGAGTTGGTTCCTGTCCTACCTCTGGTAAATTTTTAATTGCATTAACAATCATTTTATTTCCCCTTTTAATCCCTTATAGGGAACGTTGATACTCTTTATTTAGTGAAAACTCTGTACGCCTCTAATGAACCAGTCCTGAATACTTCTATTACCCGGTCACTTCGTTTTGGTGTTTGAGAATTCCACTTACTTTGTTTTAGATTTACAGCGGCTTTATCCCACTTTTTGGACTTTAAATACTGTAGTGAATTAGTGAATGCCGCTACACCAGTTACTCCGAGCTGGAAGCACATGTTGATCAGTGCCATTTGTCTAATATCATCAAGACTTTGATAGACTGCGTTCACGTTTGAATTTTGTTTGATTTGATTAATTACGCCTTGAACGTCTTCATTAAAAAGCGTTTCTACTTCTTTCCCTGTTAACGCTCCGTTGGTAGTCCTTCCAAATTTTTTATCCAAAATTGCAAGAGCTTCTATTCTATTTGCACTACGTGTTACAAGATGGCCTACGCCAATAGTGAAGTAACCTACTGTATCTTTATAAAGATTCAGTTTGATTCCTTCATCAAACTTGATCATTTCAAAGATTGTTATTTTGATTTCGTTTCCATTCATTTATTTCTTCCTTCCATGAATCGGGCATTTCTTTATTTGCCCATTTAAAGCCGTGCTTATCTGCCCACTGTCCGTATGTGGTTTTGCTTGTTTTGTTAAGTTTGTTATTAGCGTTTTGGAATACAAACCGAATATCTAATTCAGGATGTTGTTCTTTTATAGAAAGGTGTTTACTTCGATCTGAGGGCTTGAAATAGCCTTTTGTTTCTATAAGAATATTTCCAATGAGGAAATCAGGTGTGTAAGTCTTAGTAACGACATACTTTAGTTTCTTACTTTCGTATTCAAAGTCTCCTAATGTTTCACTAAAATCCTTTTCAAATTTAGACCTATATTGCATACCTATCCTTTTTGTAGTTTGCTCAAAACAATCTTAGTAATACTTTGTCCCTGCATCAGTTTCTGAGTTGCGATCTTAGTAGCTTCATCTTTATTTAGTGCTTGAATAGTGTAGATACTTGGTATCCCCTGACTTGTTAAAATATAAACGTTGTAGTAAT
>NZ_JAKCNS010000016.1 GCF_021440345.1 Kluyvera intermedia | reverse complement strand
ATATTTTTCAATACAACCACACAAAAAAGAAATCCCGTTTCAAAAACAAAAAAGTTGAATCAGATCACACCGCAAAGTGACAAAAAAAGTGACTTAAAAACAAAATAAATAAATATCAACAACTTAAGAATTTCATCATTTCGTTGATATTATAAACAAAAATAGAAAAACGCTGATTTCTGTGATTCACACTGCATTAAATGTGCTATTTTTTAACCATCGATATAAATATGATGTGCATCACAAAAAAAATCACTTTGTCTTTTACACTGCACGCCATCCTATTTAAAAACGCCACTAATTAATTAAACCGCCTGTTTTCTGCGTCTCTTAAATACGCGACAGGTATAATTCTGTTGTTATCTTTTCTCATATTTGTAGAAGGGTTATCACTATGAACTCAATACCTCGCCGAGGATTATTCGGCCTTGCGCTCCTGTGTTCTGGTTTAAGCTCGTCGCTGTATGCCGCCGAGCCGTATACGCTTGATGGCAAAGATTTGGCTTTTAGCCGTCAGCAGATAGCCGCCAAAGATCCGCTGTTTATGCAGGCGCAAAGCGCGTTGCTGAAAAAAGCGGACCTGGCATTGAAGCACCCGCTGTTTTCGGTCATGGACAAAACGCTGGTCGCCGCCAGTGGCAACAAGCATGACTATTACAGCTTCCCGCCGTACTGGTGGCCAAACCCGGACACCAAAGACGGGCTGCCGTACATCCGCAAAGATGGGCAAACCAACCCGGACGCCAATAGCGACGCCACCGATAAAAATCGGCTGGTCAAGATGAGTAACGACGTTTCTACGCTGGCACTGGCCTGGTACTTCTCCCAGGACAGTCGCTACGCACAGAAGGCCGTTGAACAGCTAAAAAGCTGGTTCCTCAATCCTGAAACCCGTATGACGCCTAATTTGCAGCACGCCCAGGCGATTCCGGGTATTAATACCGGGCGCGGCATTGGCATTATCGACAGCCGCGCGCTGGTCGATGTGGTGGACGCCATCGCCCTGCTGCAAGATTCCGGCACCCTAAGTGACAAAGAGGTCACCGATCTTAAGCAGTGGTTCGGCGAGTTTTATCACTGGATGACCACCAGCCAGAACGGCTTTGAAGAGGAGAACTGGCACAACAACCACGGCACCTATTTCGATATGCAGGCGGCGACCTTTGCGCTGTTCAGCGGCAAAACCGAGGAAGCGAAAAAACGCTTGTACGTTACCCAACTGCGCCGTATAGCCGGGCAGTTTGATATTGAAGGCCGCCAGATGGCGGAACTTGAGCGTACCCGCCCGTGGCACTACAGCAATTTCAACCTTGAAGCCTACAACCGACTGGGCCGCCTCGGCGAAAAAGCCGGGGTAGATATCTGGAACTTCACGCTCGACGACCATAGCCTGCGCAAGGGCTATCACTACATTGCTGGGTTTATTAACAGCGACACGCCATGGCCGTGGAAAGATCTCGACAAAATGGATGATAAAAAAGCGCTGCGCAATATTGCCACCGCCGCGCACGCCTGGCCGGAAGACCCACTATTCCGTGAAAAAGCCCAATGGCTGCGCGCGAAATATCCTGACGATATCACCACGCTCATCGCCCCACTTTCCGTATCAGCAGAGGTCAAGGATAACCACTGATGAAACAATTTTCTGGGCTATGGCCCGACATTGCCAGACGTGCAGCCGGCAATAACGGCCTGATTGAACAGCTCGTGAAGAATGCACAACCGATGCTGGAGGCCGAGGTACGCATCCCGCAGACCGGGATTGCCAGCTGGAATCTCTACTACTTCTGTCCTCACCATGGCGTGCGGCTTACGTGGGAGGCCGATTCTCCTCATCAGCACGCCTGTCCGGTAGACGGCGAAATTTTTCGCGGTGAACCGTGGGATGGTGCCTGGTGGCGGGAGATGAACGGACGCAACGCCAGCGCTTGTCAACAGCTGGGGCTGCTGTGGCAATTGACCGGCGTTGCCGCCTATCGCGATAAAGTGCGCACGCTGCTGATGGGCTACGCCGATGTCTATCCCGGTTATGAAGTCCACGGTGATATTCCGCATAACGGGCCGGGCAAGATGAATGCTCAAACCCTGTGCGAGGCCAACTGTATTCTGGATATGGCGCTGGGCTATGACTTTATTCGCGAGGCCTTAACCCCGGCGGAGCAGCAGCACATCAGTGAGAACCTGTTGCGCTGTGCGGCGACTTTTTTACGCGAACACCGCAGTCCGCAAATTCACAACCACGAAGTAAAAATCAGCGCCGCGCTTGGCGTACTGGGTTTTGTGCTGGACGATGAGGCACTGCTGGAGTTTGCCGTCAATCAACCGTACGGCTTGCGCTGGCAACTGGAGAATGGTCTGCTGGCTGAAGGACTGTGGTTTGAAGGTTCGGTGCACTACCACTATTACGCGCTTCAGGGCTTCTTTGCCTTTGAGAAGCTGGCGCGCGGCACCCGCTGGAGCCTGATTGATGGTCCATGGTATCGGCCAATGCTCAGCTTCCCGCTCTCCCTGCTGCTACCGGACGGCACTTTTCCACGCCTTAACGACTGTCTCGCCGGGCAGGAAAAACTGCACCATCGGGATTTATACGAGTTTGCCTGGTTTATCTGGCGCGATCCGCTTTATGCCGCCGTGCTGCAGTTCACCGAAAGCGAGCCTGATGAGCGCGAAACCCTGCTGTGGCGCGACCTGCCGCTGCCGGAAACCCCAGTGGCGTTAATTCCTCAGCGGTCGCTGTTTGCGCCGGGCGCGGGGATCACCCTGTGGCGTAAACCGCAGCAACAGCAGGCGCTGTTGATCAAACACAGCCCGTGGGGCGGCGAACACGATCACTATGACCGACTGGGTCTGATGCTGTGGCAGCACGACGGCTGGCTGCTTCCGGATCTGGGCACCACCGGCTACGGTGCCCAAATGCACTACGACTATTACAAAAACAGCGCCACCCATAACACACTGACGGTTAATCAGAGTAACCAACCACCCGCCAATCCAGATGTACTGGGCTGGCATATGGGTGACGACTATTTATGGCTGGATACGGAAGTGAATTGGGGCAAACCGCCGCCGGAGCTGAACAGCCATACCCGCGTCGAATGGGATGTCCAGTCCTGGCGGGAAATTCGCTTTCGCCGCCGTCTGCTGTGGATCGATGATGTGCTAATCGACCTGTCAACGGTAGACAACCCGCACCGCCAGCAGCTCGACTGGACGCTGCACCTGGCAGCACAGGCACTGGACCAAACCGGTGCACCACAGCCCTTCTCACTCAGCGGGCCGCTGCGTCATATGGAATCGTCTACCATGACACCGCTGCATGGTTGTCAACCGCGCCACTTTAGCCGAGGCAAGGAGACGGTCGCGCTGTGGCTCGCGGGTGACGGCGAATTGTGGCAAGGGCTGGCACCGGATAACCCGGCGATAAGCAATCTGAGCTATCTGGTGTTGCGCAACCATCTGCCGCAGGCGCGTTTTGTCTGTCTGTGGGATCTCGCGAAGTCTGCGCCGTTGACCGAGGTGAGCGTCCACCACACGCCGATTGGCACGCAAATTTCGTTCTGGCGCGGCGATCGCGTGAGCCATGTGACATTGTACGATGACCCAGAACAACGACCGGATGTGATTAACTAAGAGAACGCCTTCCGGAAACGGAAGGCATTTTTAACGTTTTTCAACGGTGATCATCGACACAAAAGGATGATACTGCCAGGGAATACTGCCCCCCTGCTGGTACATTTTCGAAATAGTGCCATCGAGATAGAGCATCTGCCGCACGTTGAGTCGCGTTTTGGCATAACAGGCGAAATCATAGAAGTTAGTTTCGCGGTCGCTTAGCATAAACACCACCTTCCCCTGCGCGGTGAGGCCAACGCCGTTGCGCAGCTTACGCGAGCTGGCAGAAGGCTTAAGCCGCCAGTTGATGACCCCGTTTTCAATCAACATCGGTCCGGACTGCACCGCGTAGTCCATTCCTTTGGTCGACTTCAGCTTATCCAGGCTGACGATCCCCGCCTGCTGACCGCGCAGATAAAACACCCCGCCGGGTTTAATAAAGAAATTACCGCCGCCGGAAGCGCGATTGACCGCCACCTTCTGCTGGCCTTTCTCAATGTACAAACCGAGCGGCGCGTAGGCTTTATCATAGATGCCGCCGTTCATCGCCATCCGCACGCGCCCATCACCGTTGATATCGGCCAGCAGCGCGCGCAGTGAGCCATAGTCTTTACCATCAGACTGGTGCCAGTACATGGCGATACGTTCATGTTGAGGGTCGGCGCGATAGCTTTGCAGCGTCAGGCCGGGATCGGTAAGTTGACAGGAGGAACCGGCTGCCGCCAGTAAAGGCGTAGTCGCCATTACCAGCAGCAGAAGTTTTAGCAAGGACGCCATCGGCTTACTCGTCCTCGTCTTCGTCCTCAAAACGGGCAACGATTCGCTCGCCGGTATGGTTCGCGCGCAGCTCTCCAGCCACCAGCGCAATTGCCTGACCGCTCGCCATGCCCTGAGACATCAGCTCCTGAATACGCTCAACGGCTTTCTGCTGCTGTTCATGGCTTAATGAAGGTAATCCTGCAAACATCATTGACTCCTGCTACATTGTGGGCGCTTATTATCCCATGCTGCCCGATTATTCGCCATAGGCAGCGCAGACCAGGCTGGACAGAATAACGATGTTACACCCTTCAACCATGACGCTTCCCTGGCGACAGGACGCTGCAGAATATTATTTTGCCCCGTTAAGCGCCTCGCCATGGGCCATGATGCTGCATTCAGGCTACGCCAACCATCCGCACAGCCGTTACGATATCGTGGTCGCCGAGCCGCGCATCACGCTCGTCACGCGCGGTAAAACCACCGAAATCAGCCACGCCGACGGTACCGTCACGACATCACAGGACGATCCGCTGACCCTGTTGCACGATGCGCTGGCAAGCTGTGCATTTAATGAAGCGGCAATTCCGGATCTGCCGTTTATCGGCGGCGCCGTCGGGCTGTTCGGTTACGATCTAGGACGACGTTTTGAAAATCTCCCGCAGCTGGCGCAGGCCGATATTAACGTGCCGGATATGGCGGTGGGGGTTTATGACTGGGCGCTGATTGTTGACCATCAATGTCAGAAGGTGACCCTACTGAGCTATGGGGATGTTCACGCGCGACGGGTCTGGCTTGAACAGCAACATGTCGCCGATACCCCGCCATTTACTCTGACTTCAAGCTGGCAATCCAATATGAGCCGCGAGCAGTACGGCGAGAAATTCCGTCAGGTGCAGGCTTATTTGCAAAGCGGGGACTGCTACCAGGTGAATCTGGCCCAGCGTTTTCAGGCAAGCTATCAGGGCGATGAGTGGCAAGCATTTGTTCGCCTTAACCACAGCAACCGCGCGCCGTTTAGCGCATTTTTGCGTTTCGACGACAGCGCTATCTTAAGCCTGTCTCCCGAGCGCTTTATCCAGCTCGAGCAAGAACAAATCCAGACTCGGCCGATTAAAGGCACTTTGCCGCGTCTGGACGACCCGCAGGCCGATGCCGAACAGGCCAACCGACTGGCGAACTCAGCGAAGGATCGTGCAGAAAATCTGATGATTGTCGATCTGATGCGCAACGACATTGGCCGCGTGGCGGTGCCGGGCAGCGTACGGGTGCCTGAGCTGTTCGTGGTCGAGCCGTTCCCGGCGGTCCATCATCTGGTGAGTACCATTACCGCCACGTTGCCACCGACTCTGCATGCCACTGACCTACTGCGCGCCGCGTTTCCGGGCGGTTCCATTACCGGCGCGCCAAAAGTGCGGGCAATGGAGATTATCGACGAGCTGGAACCGCATCGCCGCAACGCGTGGTGCGGCAGCATTGGCTATCTCAGCGCCTGCGGTAATATGGACACCAGTATTACCATCCGCACCGTCACCGCGACGCAAGGCACGCTGTACTGCTCAGCAGGCGGTGGCCTGGTGGCGGATAGCGAAGAAGCGGCGGAATATCAGGAAACATTTGATAAAGTTAATCGTATCTTATCGCAACTGGAGTCATAACCATGGATGTCAACGCGCTGAATCTGGATGATTTCCTCTCCCGCTTTCAGCTGCTGCGCCCGCAAACTAGCCGCGCGGCGCTCAATGCCCGTCAGGCGGCGGTGCTGGTGCCCATTGTGCGCCGCCCGCAGCCCGGCCTGCTGCTGACACAGCGCTCTGCGCGTTTGCGCAAACATCCCGGCCAGGTAGCGTTCCCCGGCGGTGCGGTAGACAGCAGCGATGCCTCGCTGATTGCCGCCGCGCTGCGTGAAGCGCAGGAGGAGGTGGCGATTCCACCGGAGTGCGTCGATATTATTGGCGTCCTGCCTCCGGTGGACAGCGTGACCGGTTTTCAGGTCACTCCCGTGCTCGGCGTCATCCCGCCGGATCTTCACTATCACGCCAGCGAAGACGAAGTCGCCTCGGTGTTTGAGATGCCGCTGGCCGAAGCGCTGCGCTTAGGCCGCTATCACCCGCTGGATATCCATCGTCGCGGCGATTCTCACCGCGTCTGGCTGTCGTGGTATCAGCACTATTTTGTCTGGGGTATGACCGCTGGCATCATTCGTGAGCTGGCGCTACAAGTGGGCCTTAAACCCTGACTATACTTATCAATAAGTCCGGTACTCAGTATTAGTAAAATCGAGGCTATTCATTAGTTAAATTCATGTGAATAGTTAAGCTGAGTTCCGGGTTCCCTCATACACTATGCGCAGTTATTACATCGTTGCCGCAACAACGCGGCAACCCTGTCAGGAGTGTTAAAGTGATTAGTATATTCGACATGTTTAAGGTGGGGATTGGCCCCTCATCTTCCCATACTGTAGGGCCGATGAAGGCTGGCAAACAGTTCGTCGATGACCTGGTCGAAAAGGGACTGATTGATGACGTGACGCGCGTTGCCGTCGACGTCTATGGTTCACTGTCCCTCACCGGTAAAGGCCACCATACCGATATTGCGATCATTATGGGTCTGGCGGGCAACCAGCCAGATACCGTAGATATTGATGCTATCCCAGCGTTTATTCGCGATGTAGAAACGCGCGGACGCCTGCTGCTTGCGCAAGGCCGCGTCGAGGTCGACTTCCCGGCCAACGACGGTATGCGCTTTCGTAGTGAGAACCTCTCACTGCATGAGAACGCCATGCAGATCCACGCCTGGTCCGGCGAGACGCTGGTCTACAGCAAAACCTATTACTCCATCGGCGGCGGTTTTATCGTTGACGAAGAGCATTTTGGCAAAGAAGCCAGCAACGTGGTGCAGGTACCCTATCCGTTTACATCGGCAACCGAGATGCTTGGCTATTGCCAGCAGACCGGGCTGTCTCTGTCCGGCATGGTGATGCAAAACGAACTGGCGCTGCACAGCAAGCAAGAAATTGAAGACTACTTCGCCAACGTGTGGCAAACCATGCGCGCCTGTATCGATCGCGGAATGAATACCGAAGGTATTCTGCCTGGACCGCTGCGTGTACCGCGCCGTGCTTCCGCGCTACGCCGTCTGCTGGTAGCCAATGACAAGCTCTCCCACGATCCTATGAACGTGGTCGATTGGGTCAATATGTTTGCGCTGGCGGTTAACGAAGAGAACGCGGCCGGCGGCCGAGTGGTGACTGCGCCGACGAACGGTGCCTGCGGAATTGTTCCCGCAGTGCTCGCCTACTACGATCACTTTATCGAACCGGTGAACCCTGAAACTTACATCCGCTACTTCCTCGCGGCGGGTGCAATTGGCGTGCTGTACAAAATGAACGCCTCAATTTCGGGTGCTGAAGTCGGCTGTCAGGGTGAAGTGGGCGTGGCCTGTTCAATGGCCGCTGCGGGACTGGCTGAACTGCTGGGTGCAAGCCCAGAGCAGGTCTGCGTGGCAGCAGAAATCGGGATGGAACATAACCTCGGTCTGACCTGTGACCCTGTCGCTGGACAGGTCCAGGTGCCGTGTATCGAACGTAATGCCATTGCCTCAGTAAAAGCGATTAACGCCTCGCGTATGGCTATGCGCCGTACTAGCGAACCGCGCGTGTCGCTGGATAAAGTTATCGAGACGATGTACGAAACCGGTAAAGACATGAACGCCAAATACCGCGAAACATCACGTGGTGGTTTAGCCATTAAGGTTCAGTGCGACTAATACCTTTCTCACCCACCCCTAATACGGGTGGGTGATTTATTTACCTCTTTTCTCTCACTTTTTTAGCTTCCCTCTACACTTGCACTAACGTCACTGGTATTTTCATTATCAATATATCCGCACCGAGCCTCGGACATGCAAAGCGCACAATGGATTATCAGAAAATATCTCCGGAAGCGAATCGCCGTTTGTGTGACTATCGCCGTTTGTGCTTTTGCATTAACCCTCGGGACGAGATTTATTTCGCAGCGTAGCGTAAATCACAAACAGATAGACTCGCTCACCAGTCATTCGGTAGAGCGGTTGAACAAAATACTGCAGCCGCTGGAAAGCCAGCGCAATGAAATGCTGGCGCTGGTAGGTCACCCCTGTGAGGCCATTCATCTGCAGTTGCGCAAACTGGCCGTTGAGCTGCAAACCGTCCGCTCTATCGCGCTGATTAAATCAGGCCAGCTTTACTGCTCCAGCGCGCTCGGCGCACGTAATATCTCGATTCACTCGCTTCAGGCGCAGTTACCCAGCCCACAACCGGTTTTGCAATTAACAACCGACCACTCATTGATTAAAGGTACGCCCATTCTTATCCAGTGGTTTCCTGCGTCAGCAGATGGCCAGGACGGCGTGCTGGCCTCGATCAATATTGATTTAGTCAGCAACATTATTCTTGAGTCTTCTCCGCCGCTGATTAACCACATGAGTCTCAATGTCGGCAGCCAGTATTTTCAGCATGAGACCGGAATTACCCAGCATTTGGTCAATTCCGATAGCAGCTCGTATACCCTCAAATCTTCTCAATTCCCTTTCAGTATTAGCGCGTTAAGTCCCGGCTCTGCGCGGCTAGCCTTCTGTAATCTCTATTCGGATCTGCCGCTGGCGATCATCATGAGCGTACTGTTTACCTGGATTGCCTGGCTGGTGACCGCCGGACGACTGAGTTTCTCGCGCGAAATTAATATGGGTATCGCCGGAAAAGAGTTCAGCCTGTACTGTCAGCCGCAAATGGACTCACGCGTACAGCGCTGCACCGGGGTTGAAATCCTGCTGAGGTGGGACAATCCGCGCGTAGGTTGGGTGGATCCGGATGTGTTTATTCCGATTGCCGAAATGCAAAATCTGATCATTCCCCTCACCCGCTATGTGATTAGCGAAACGGCGAAAAAGCTTCATCTCTTCCCGCAGGATCCCGAATTCCAGATAGGTATTAACATTGCAGCGCCGCACTTTAAGGATGGGCTGCTGCTCAAAGATTTAGAACAAAACTGGTTTAGCATGAAGCCAATTCAACAATTGACGGTAGAGCTCACCGAACGTGAGGCACTGCACGACGTCAACTACGAGGTGCGCAGTGAACTGGGCAATCGCCAAATTAAGCTGGCGATAGACGATTTTGGTACCGGCAACAGTTCGTTATCCTGGCTCGAGATGCTGCACCCGGATGTCCTGAAAATTGATAAATCATTTACAGAAGCAATAGGTACAGATGCGGTGAACTCAACGGTGACCGATATGATAATCGCGCTAGGTCAGCGTCTGAATATTGAATTAATCGCGGAAGGGGTCGAGACGGAAGAACAGGCGAGCTATCTCCAGCGTCACGGAGTCCATTTATTACAGGGCTATCTGTTTGCAGAACCGATACTGCTTGAGGATTTTCCGCGCTGGATGGCGGAACAGGAAGCACAGGCGCAGTAGAGGCCGTGCTTCCTGAAATAACCCGGAGTCAGCGTATGAACTCCTCATCCGGGTAGCTCAATACCGTTACTCTTCTTCATCGTGCGGCGAGGTTAACTTCACCACCCGCACCTGATCCACGCGATAGCTGTTGGCTTCGGTGACGGTAATTTGCACCGATGGTAGCTCGACCATTTCTCCCGCTGCGGGAATTTGACCGTTAACCGCAATCACCAGCCCGGCAACCGTCGCATAGTCATTGTCTTCATCGACCAGGTTTTCCAGCCCCAGCGTCTGCTGTAGCGCGTGCAGGTCGGTGGAACCCTTCACCAGCCAGCCGTCACCGTCGGCCACAATTTCCGGAGTTTCGTCGGCATCCGGGAACTCGCCGGCAATCGCTTCCAGTACGTCCAGCGGCGTCACCAGCCCTTGCACCATGCCGAACTCATTGGTGACAATGACGAAACTACCGCGCGCCCGACGCAAAACCCCCAGCAGATTGATAGGGTCCAGCGTATCCGGCACGATAATCGCCGGAGAGGCAGAGGCTATCGCCAGCACGTCTTCACCGGCTTCCAGCGCCACCAGCAGCTCTTTAGCCCGCACAATCCCGACAATCTCATCCAGCTCGCCGCGACATACCGGGAACAGGCTGTGTGGCGACGACAGCAGCTGTTGACGAATTTCGTCGGTGCTCAGGTCTGCATCAACCCAGCTAATTTCGCCACGCGGCGTCATAATACTGCGCAGCGATCGCGATGCCAGCGTCAGTACGCCGTTGATCATGTAGCGTTCTTCTTCAACAAACGCGCCTTCCGGTACCGGCATCTTCGGTTTATTGCCTTCATCGCTCACCGCCGTAACGGGTTTACGGTTGCCCATCAGGCGCAAAATAGCGTCTGCGGTACGGGCACGCAGCGGTTGCGTGGACTGATGACGAATAAAGTTTCGGCGCGCAATCTGGTTAAACAGTTCGATAAGCACCGAGAAGCCTATTGCAGCGTACAGGTAGCCTTTCGGAATATGGAAGCCAAAGCCTTCGGCCACCAGACTCAGACCAATCATCAGCAGGAAGCTCAGACACAGCACCACCACCGTTGGATGCTGGTTAACAAAGTTGGTCAGCGGCTTAGAAGCCAGCAGCATCACACCCATCGCGATAACCACGGCTGCCATCATCACCCACAGATGCTCCACCATACCAACCGCAGTGATCACCGCATCCAGCGAGAAGACCGCATCCAGCACCACAATCTGCGCCACGACCACCCAGAAGCTGGAATAACCTTTGCCGTGACCGGAGTCATGCTGGCGGTTTTCCAGCCGTTCATGAAGCTCTGTCGTCGCCTTAAACAGCAGGAATAGACCGCCGACCAGCATTATCATGTCGCGTCCTGAGAAGGTTTGCCCCCACACGCTGAATAGCGGTGCGGTGAGCGTCACCATCCACGAAATAACGGAGAGTAGGCCCAGACGCATTACCAACGCCAGTGAAAGACCGATAAGACGGGCTTTATCACGTTGTTTTGGCGGCAGTTTATCGGCCAGGATGGCGATAAACACCAGGTTATCAATACCGAGAACAATTTCCAGCACAACAAGCGTTAACAATCCGGCCCAGATTGACGGGTCCATTAACAGTTCCATAAACCACTCCAACGAGAGACAAGACGGGTCATCGCTATGTCATGTTTAAGCGAGACGATACCTGACGATAGAAAAAGTTGGCGCGCATGGCCGGGGGATGTGCCGCAAAAGCGGGCAAATGCGAAAAGGCGTCGGTGACGATCCATACTACGGGCTGATGCCCTATACTCCTGTGTGATTAAACGAAACATTAACATAGCAAAATAAAGAGAATTTTTGGCAAAGATTTACCAGTCTTTGCAAAATGTAAGGCTATTTTTTACGCCGCAAAATAATTGCAACCCTTTAACTAAATTACGGATCTTCATCACATTAAATATTCTTTCACTGTCTAAAATAATTCTCGGTAACTATTGGTTTATCTCTCTAACCCTTGTCTGAATCGATTCGGTAACGACATCGGCTCATATGGTATCAGCCCTACTGATACACACATAATAAAAGGAGGTAGCAAGTGACGATTGCTATTGTAATAGGCACACATGGTTGGGCAGCAGAGCAACTGCTGAAAACGGCAGAGATGCTGTTGGGCGAGCAGGAAAATGTTGGCTGGATCGATTTCGTGCCTGGCGAGAATGCAGAAACGTTAATCGAAAAATACACCGCACAGCTGGCGAAGCTTGATACCAGTAAAGGCGTATTGTTCCTGGTCGATACATGGGGCGGTAGCCCATTCAACGCGGCAAGCCGCATTGTTGTTGATAAAGAAAACTATGAAGTAATCGCTGGCGTCAACGTACCGATGCTGGTCGAAACCTTTATGTCTCGCGATGATAACCCAAGCTTTGATGAGTTGGTGGCGCTGGCTGTTGAAACCGGTCGTGAAGGCGTGAAAGCGCTGAAAGCGAAACCGATTGAAAAAGCCGCTCCAGCACCTGTTAAGCCGAAAGCTGCAGCACCTGCTAAGCCAATGGGTCCAAACGATTACATGCAAATCGGCCTGGCACGTATTGATGACCGTTTAATTCACGGGCAGGTTGCCACCCGCTGGACCAAAGAAACCAACGTTACGCGCATTATTGTGGTCAGCGATGAAGTGGCCGCTGATACCGTGCGTAAAACGTTGTTGACTCAGGTTGCACCTCCTGGCGTCACGGCACACGTTGTCGATGTCGCTAAAATGATCCGCGTCTACAACAACCCGAAATATGCGGGTGAACGTGTGATGCTGCTGTTCACCAACCCGACCGACGTTGAACGTATCGTGGAAGGCGGCGTGAAAGTGACCTCCATAAACGTTGGTGGTATGGCGTTCCGCCAGGGTAAAACCCAGGTAAACAATGCTGTATCCGTTGACGAGAAGGATATTGAGGCCTTTAACAAACTGAACGCACGTGGGATCGAGCTGGAAGTCCGTAAAGTTTCCACCGATCAGAAACTGAAAATGATGGATCTGATTGCCAAAATAGCGAAATAACTGATTTGGCAATGTTTTAGCCTTCACACTTAAGTCTGAATAAGCAATAGGAGAAGTACAATGGAGATTACCACTCTTCAGATTGTGCTGGTGTTCATCGTCGCATGTATTGCGGGTATGGAGTCGATACTCGATGAATTTCAGTTCCACCGTCCGCTGGTCGCCTGTACGCTGATCGGTATCGTTCTCGGGGATATGAAAACCGGTATTATCATCGGTGGTACCCTGGAAATGATCGCCTTGGGTTGGATGAACATCGGTGCAGCCGTTGCGCCTGATGCCGCGCTAGCCTCTATTATTTCTACCATTCTGGTCATTGCAGGCCATCAGGGTATCGGCGCAGGTATCGCCCTGGCTATCCCTCTGGCAGCAGCAGGTCAGGTTCTGACCATTATCGTTCGTACCATCACTGTTGCATTCCAGCACGCAGCGGATAAAGCGGCAGACAACGGAAACCTCACGGCGCTGTCGTGGATTCACGTTTCTTCCCTGTTCCTGCAGGCGATGCGTATTGCTATTCCAGCAGTCATTGTTGCGGTCTCCGTCGGTACCAGCGAAGTTCAGAGCATGCTGAACGCCATTCCAGAAGTCGTCACCAGCGGTCTGAACATTGCCGGTGGTATGATCGTGGTAGTGGGTTATGCGATGGTCATCAACATGATGCGCGCAGGCTACCTGATGCCGTTCTTCTACCTCGGCTTCGTCACTGCTGCATTTACTAACTTTAACCTGGTTGCTCTGGGCGTGATTGGTGCGGTAATGGCAATCCTCTACATCCAGCTGAGCCCGAAATATAACCGCGCTGCAGGTGCCCCTGCTCAGGCCGCTGGTTCTAACGATCTTGATAACGAATTGGACTAACAGGTGAGCGAAATGGTTGATGTGACTAAAACTACCACCGAGAAAAAACTCACTCCGAGTGATATTCGTGGCGTGTTCCTTCGTTCTAACCTGTTTCAGGGTTCATGGAACTTCGAACGTATGCAGGCGCTGGGTTTCTGTTTCTCTATGGTGCCAGCGATTCGTCGCCTGTACCCAGAGAATAACGATGCGCGTAAGCAAGCCATCAAACGTCACCTGGAATTCTTTAACACCCATCCATACGTAGCCGCGCCGGTACTGGGCGTTACGCTGGCGATGGAAGAGCAGCGTGCGAACGGTGCCGAGATCGACGATGCTGCCATCAACGGTATCAAAGTTGGTCTGATGGGGCCGCTGGCTGGCGTGGGCGACCCAATCTTCTGGGGTACCGTACGTCCAGTATTCGCAGCACTGGGTGCCGGTATCGCGATGAGCGGTAGCTTGCTTGGGCCACTGCTGTTCTTCATCCTGTTCAACCTGGTGCGTCTGGCAACCCGTTACTACGGTGTGGCTTACGGTTATCGTAAAGGTATCGATATCGTTTCGGACATGGGCGGCGGCTTCCTGCAGAAACTGACTGAGGGGGCATCAATCCTCGGCCTGTTTGTCATGGGGGCATTGGTTAACAAGTGGACGCACGTGAATATCCCGTTGGTGGTTTCGACCATCACCGGTCAGGATGGTCAAACGCGTGTCACCACCGTACAGACTATCCTTGACCAGCTGATGCCGGGCCTGGTTCCTCTGCTGCTGACCTTCGCCTGTATGTGGCTGCTGCGTAAGAAAGTTAACGCCCTGTGGATCATCGTTGGCTTCTTCGTCATCGGTATCGCGGGCTACGCTGTCGGCCTGCTGGGTCTGTAATATCTGAAGTACGCCGGGGGCCCTGCCCCCGGTTTTTTTATCTGGAGGCTTAATGTCCATAACGGATCTAGTACTGGTCCTTTTCATCGTCGCACTACTGGCTTTCGCTATTTATGACCAGTTCATCATGCCCCGCCGTCATGGCACCACCCTGCTCGCCGTCCCTCTCCTGCGCCCTGGTCGCGTAGACAGCGTTATCTTCGTCGTGCTGATTGTCATCCTGGTATACAACAATGTCACCAGCCACGGCGCGCTTATTACCACATGGTTATTATGCGCACTCGCATTGATGGGTTTTTATCTATTCTGGATCCGCAGCCCAAAAATCATCTTTAAAACGGAAGGCTTCTTCTTTGGTAATGTGTGGATAAAATATAGCCGTATCCAAAAAATGAATTTATCCGAAGACGGCGTACTGGTGATGCAATTAGAAAAGCGTCGCCTGCTTGTTCGCGTCAAGAATATTGACGACCTGGAAAAGATCTACAACCTACTCGTTAATAATCAATAGGTTAAAATATAGCCATCGCTATATCTGTACTATTTAAGAGCAGATAACTTATAGCGTTGGCTATGTTTATTGTGCATAACCTTTCGATATTTTTTAACCTCTTGATTACGCAATAAATCTAAATGAAAATCGTTATCATCAAACAAATAAATAAGCAATAGCAATTGTTGTTTTATATTATAAAAATATGTTAAGGTTGCGCCCGTCGTTGGGGAGTAGCTGATTTCCATCCCTTGGAAATGTACGTGTCAACATACTCGTTGAAAAACGTGGTGCGTACGGATTACACATCGTAGTCAAGCGAGACCATAGACGCATTCACTGCTGATTACTGGGGGCAGTAATGTGTCATATGGAAACTTCCCGGTCTGGACATCTTCATGAATTTAACCGCAACAATTCTTCTTGCCTTTGGCATGTCGATGGACGCGTTTGCTGCATCAATCGGTAAAGGCGCGACGCTCAATAAACCTAAGTTTTCTGAAGCCCTGCGTACCGGTCTGATTTTTGGCGTGATCGAAATGCTGACGCCGCTCATTGGCTGGGGCCTGGGAATGCTCGCCAGTCAATTCGTGATGGAGTGGAGCCATTGGGTCGCCTTCGCGCTGCTGATTTTCCTCGGCGGGCGAATGGTCATCGAAGGTTTCCGCGGTGATGATGGTGAAGAAGATAAAGAGGCGCCACGTCGTCACGGTTTCTGGCTTCTGGTCACGACGGCCATTGCCACCAGCCTTGATGCGATGGCCGTCGGTGTAGGTCTGGCATTCCTGCAGGTCAATATTCTGGCTACCGCTTTTGCGATTGGTTGTGCGACCTTTATTATGTCGACGCTGGGAATGATGGTCGGGCGTTACATTGGCCCGCTGCTTGGCAAACGGGCGGAAATTCTCGGTGGTATCGTGTTAATCGCCATTGGCGCGCAGATCCTCTACGCGCACTACATGGGGTAATCGTTCTCTCTTTGCCAGGCGTGAATCGCGAAATCCGTCTGGCAATCGAACCGCTCACTCTGCTTCAGCGTTTCCCACACCTCTGGTTTTGCCCGCCATGCAAACGGCGTCATCTGCAAAAGCGTCACCGCTTCGTCACCGCTTAACTGCATCGGATAGGCTATCGCCTCGTGGCTTTGCAAGGTAAAACCGTCTATTACCTCAGAATGCGGCGCATGTAGCTGCACTTCGTTGTAAATCAACCCTTTCATTTCGAGAAGATGACGCGGGCCCGGCGTGACCGTTATCACCCAGCCGCCTGGTTTGACCACGCGCTTAAGTTCCGCAGGATTGCAGGGGGCATAAATGCGTATCACCGCATCCATGCTGACGTCATCAAATGGCAAACGCTGGCTTGACGCCACGCAGAAGTTCACCTGCGGATAACGCTTCGCGCCATAGCGAACTGCCGTTTTAGAGACATCCAGCCCCCAGGTTTCTTTTGCTACAGCAGCAAAGGCGTGCGTGTAGTACCCTTCCCCGCAGCCAATATCCAGCAGATGTTCAGGTTTAATCGCGTTTAGCTTCGCGCTGACGGCATCGCGTAACGGCTGATAATGCCCGGCATCCAGAAACGCGCGCCGTGCCTGCATCATTTCCGCACTGTCTCCCGGATCGCGGGAACGCTTATGCTGTACCGGCAGGAGATTGACGTAGCCCTCTTTTGCCTGGTCAAACTGATGACGCTGTGGGCAAAGGTAACTATTGCCGCTGCGCGTTAGGGGCGCGTGGCAGAGCGGACAGCTGTAGGACATAACGACTCCGGCATAATCTTAAAGGCCGAAAGTGTACCGCTATTCAGGCAAGGGAGGAAGGCGAAGCGGTGGTAAAAATGGCCGGGCTAAAAATGATAAAGCCCCGCATTCGCGAGGCTTTATATCTGATAATGATGCGCTGACGCGCCGCAAGATCAGTGATTGTCGAATCAGATAGCGGTTACGTTAACAGCCGCTGGGCCTTTCTGGCCGTCCTGAATTTCGAACTCAACGTTCTGGCCTTCAGCCAGAGTTTTGAAGCCGTTACCCTGGATTGCAGAGAAATGTACGAATACATCTTTGCTGCCATCAGCAGGAGTAATGAAGCCAAAACCTTTAGACTCGTTGAACCACTTAACTTGACCTTTAATCTTTGCCATTTGCAAAATTCCTTAGAGTGTTTTCTGCGCCCGCAGGCGTTTTCATATAGATAAAACTGAGACATGACTGCATGCGGCACTAATATAAGGTTCGGCAGAGAAGCGGTATTCAACGTCAACGTGTTTACTCAGAACTTCTTTACTGATAATGCCATACATAAACAGAACTGTACCTCGTTTAACCCAAAACGTGTTATCACATACAACGTAATTAATGGCAAGCCATTTTTAAACGTGTCTCGATCAGCCGCACAAATCCTAACAAATCATTGGTCCGCCCACGCATCTGTACGCCCTGAAGCATCGTACTCGCGGGATGTTAGCAGATCTTAAATGTGACCTAGATTACGGTAACGTAAGACTTTTTTAACATAGCCCCACATTTAATCTGTGTTCAGACTCATCCAAATGCTTCATCTTTCTATATATCGTTAGATATATTTTCGCTATAACTTTTTCACATGCCTTTTGCTGGAAGTTATAAGCGCGGCGCATTTACATGGAGAACTTACACGGGCAATCTGGTTAATAACGCATCGAGTGTGCACTAAAATAATGAAAATTTTGTGACACTGCCTCATAACGGCGCAATAAAAACGTTTCGCTAATTAAATGCAGATTATCCGGCTATTAATTAAGCAGCGATACTATGCTAATTCGAGCCATAATATATCCGTCGTAAATTAAACTCACCAATCGCAGGCTAATAACAATAACAAATCGTTATAGATTGCCCGACATTGCGCGCAGGGAAGTCATCGACCAGAGGAACACGGGGAGACGCATCGGGAAAGGGCATCGGATTTCGTCCGGCAGCCTATCACAGGCTGCCTGGAGTCGTCATACAACGAGATTACCGCTCTGCGACCAGGCGAATAAAATCATCTTCGTTATTGTCTTCTACTACTTCAGTTTTTGGTGCTTCTTCTTCTTTTTTCTCTGGCTCACTTGCCTCACACAACCGACGCAACAGCGCATTCTGGCGCTTTTGCTGATCGAGCAGTGCTTCAAGGAGTTCGATTTGCTCATTAGTACGTGAGCTGGCGCGGTTCACAAAAAACCACAAAACCAGACCGACTAATAGCAGAAGGAAGGATAACGCCAGAGAAACCAGATTTAATGCCCCAGAACTTACAAGATCACTCATTTTACCACCTCAAAAGGAACGATCTATTCTACCACTCACACTACGGAAGGAAATCGCTGCCAGTAAAAATGTTTTACCAGGGTATAAACCTGTTGATACTGCAAATACCGCTGAAAAATTGAACGTCCTGATCGCACATTACGTTGATCATTTGCGTCCACAGCAGTAAGCAAGCAGCAATCACGAGTATCAATAATACCCACCGAAACTTTTTCACTCCACTCTCCGCATGACTTCTTATTCAGATGCAACCAAGTTAGCATGCTAACCTTAAACCGCGGCTAACTGTAATAGCATCTGGTGCTTTTAGGAATCATAGACTTGTGTCAATCGGTTATCGAAGTAACGTAGTATTGATGAAACAAATAATAGAAGAGGAATTCTTATGCGCCTGTTTATCAGAACCGTCATCTTTTTGGTTATCGTCGGTATTGGCGTTCTCCTGAGCGGGTACGGCGTACTGGCAGGCAGCCAGAAGACCGCCGGAGGCTTAGGGTTACAGTGTAAGTATCTGACGGCTCAGGGATTCAGTACTGCGTTTTACCTGCACGGGGACAACGGCATCGTTGGCCGCTCAAGCTGCCCACTGCTGCGTAAAAGCACCAGCGTCATCGATGAAGGTTAAAAAAAGATGAAAAAAAAGCCCGGTCATCGCCGGGCTTTTTATTGTCAGACTCAGAATGGGTAATCGTTATAGCCCATCTGCTCTGAAATTTTACGTGCCGCCGTATGCAGCATCTCCACATACTCATGCAGACGCTCTTCAGAGAAGCGCAGCGTAGGGAAAGAGATACTCAACCCAGCGATGACCACGCCAAAGCGGTCAAATACCGGTACGCCGATACAACGCAGCCCTTCTTCCTGCTCTTCGTTATCTTCCCCATACCCTTGCTTACGCACCTGTTCAAGCACGGTGATCAGCTCATCAGTATTGGCAATGGTGCGGTCGGTGCTGCACTTATATTCTACGCCTTCGAGGATCTGACGCACTTCGTCAGTTTCACGCCAGGCCAGCAACACTTTACCAATTGCCGTACTGTACAACGGGTTACGGCGACCTACGCGAGAGTACATGCGCAGGTTGTACATGGAATCAATCTTATGAATGTAGACGATGCTGTCTTCATCCAACGCACCCAGGTGAACCGTTTCTTTAGTCAGACGAGAGAGTTCACGCATCTGAATATCCGCACTGCGGATCAAATCAACGTTCTGTAATGCGCGAGCACCCAACTCAAACAGCTTCAGCGTGAGCGAATACTTTTCGGATTCCCCTTCCTGGGCAACGTACCCCAATGATTTCATGGTCTGCAAAAAGCGATAAACGGTGCTTTTTGACATCATGACGCGCTGCGAAAGTTCAGTAATGCCGATTTCGCGTTCTTCGCCAAGTGCCTGCAGGATACCAAAAACCTTTAGTACCGAAGAGACAGAATCTGGCTGTTTGTCCAAATCCGCTGCTGACATTTATCACCTCATCGCAACTGTTTTATAAATATTAGAACCGGTTTTTATTATAATTTCGCAATCCCTTTGTAGCAATGAAACTTCTGTGACCTGGTTACAAATCTGCGACATTGAAATGATTAATCAATGCTAGAATCATTTCCTGGTTAATAATTTCCCCAAAAACAAGTTCTTCACATGACTAAACCTCTCATCGATGGCTTGCCATTACCTCAGCGCTATGGGGCGATTCTGACCATTGTCATTGGCATCACCATGGCGGTACTCGACGGCGCGATTGCCAACGTTGCCCTGCCTACCATCGCCAGCGACCTTAACGCGTCGCCCGCGTCCTCTATCTGGATAGTTAACGCCTATCAGATTGCGATTGTTATCTCTCTGCTCTCCCTCTCCTTCCTCGGCGATATGATTGGCTACCACCGTATCTACAAAGCCGGGTTGATCGTGTTTACCCTCACGTCGCTGCTTTGCGCATTGTCGCATTCGCTGGAAATGCTGACTCTTGCCCGAATTGCGCAGGGTTTCGGTGGAGCCGCACTGATGAGCGTGAACACGGCGCTGATTCGCCTGATTTATCCGCAGCGCCAGCTAGGGCGTGGGATGGGGATCAACTCTTTTGTCGTGGCCGTCTCTTCCGCCGCTGGGCCGACGATTGCCGCCGCCATTTTGTCGCTGGCTTCCTGGCAGTGGCTGTTCCTGATTAACGTTCCACTGGGCATTATTGCCTGGCTACTCGCCGTGCGTTTTCTGCCGTCGAACGGTACCCGTAGTCAGACACAGCGTTTTGACTTACCAAGTGCGGTAATGAATGCGCTGACCTTCGGCCTGTTGATTACCGCGCTGAGCAGCTTTGCTCAGGGGCAATCACTGGTGCTGGTAAGTGCCGAACTGGTGGCTCTGCTGGTCGTTGGCTTCTTCTTCGTTCGCCGCCAGCTTCGCCTGCCGGTGCCGTTGCTGCCCGTTGACCTGCTGCGCATCCCACTGTTTTCACTTTCCATTTGCACCTCTATTTGCTCCTTCTGCGCCCAGATGCTGGCGATGGTCTCACTCCCCTTCTTTCTGCAAAGCATCGTGGGCCGAACCGAGGTTGAAACCGGTCTGCTGCTGACGCCGTGGCCGTTGGCGACCATGGTGATGGCACCGCTGGCGGGCTATCTGATTGAGCGCGTACATGCTGGATTACTGGGGGCGTTGGGGATGGGCGTTATGGCCTGCGGGTTATTTGCGATGGCGATGCTACCGTCGTCTCCGAGCGACATCGACATTATCTGGCGTATGTTGCTGTGCGGCGCGGGTTTTGGTCTATTCCAGTCGCCTAACAACCACACCATTATCGCGTCTGCACCACGTCATCGTAGCGGCGGTGCCAGCGGGATGCTAGGGACCGCACGTTTACTGGGGCAAAGTACCGGTGCCGCATTGGTCGCACTGATGTTCAACGTGTTTGGCAACGGCGGGACTCACGTTTCGCTGCTGCTCGCCGGCACGCTGGCGGTGGTGGCAACGCTCTTTAGCGCACTGCGAGTTACCCAACCTCGGGCACAAAGCTAAAATCCGACATCGCTAAACGAAATCGGATCAAAAAAAGCGCCTCATTCGAGGCGCTTTTCTTATTTCATGTACTCGCCGCTACGCAGCGCTTCAATACGTTTATCCAACGGAGGGTGAGTCATGAACATTTCGCTCAGCGACTTCGACTTACCGTTAATGCAGAACGCCATCATGCTGCTAGCTTCCTGCGGTTCGTAGCTGGTTTTCAAACGCTGTAGAGCCGCAATCATCTTCTCACGGCCAACCAGTTTTGCCGAACCAGCATCCGCATGGAATTCGCGATAACGGGAGAACCACATGGTGATAATGCTGGCCAGAATACCGAACACCAGCTCAAGTACCATGGAGACCGCGAAATAGATCAGCGGGTTACCGTTGCCGCCCTCTTCACCTTCGTCGCGGTTGCCGCCGAGGAAACCGGCCGCAATCTGCGCGATAACGCGGGAGATAAAGATAACGAAGGTGTTCACGATGCCCTGCATCAGGGTCATGGTCACCATATCGCCATTGGCAATGTGGCTAATCTCATGGGCGATGACCGCTTCCGCTTCGTCACGACTCATGTTCTGCAGCAAACCGGTACTGACGGCAACCAGCGAGGCGTCACGGCGCGCACCGGTAGCAAAGGCATTAATATCCGGCGCGTGGTACAGCGCAACCTGCGGCATAACAATACCGACCTGCTCTGACTGGCGGGCAACAGTTTGCAGTAACCAGCGTTCCTGTTCGTTACGCGGCTGCTCAATCACTTCACCACCGACCGATTTCAGGGCCATCCATTTCGACATCATCAATGAAACAATGGAACCGCCGAAACCAAAAAGCAGCGCCATAATCAACAGACCCGTCATGCTGCTCGACTGAATTCCCGTCAGGCTTAGCACCAGCCCAAACACAACCATTACAGCCAGGTTGGTCATCAGGAAGAGCGCGATTCGCATCATAATTTACTTTTAACCTCTTTTTAACAAAACGCACTATGCGATTACCCATATCGTAGGGGCAATACGGCGATTTTCAACGATTACGTGAGGCTAAGTCACCAGAAAGACACAACTTTACATTTTGTAGCATAGTTGTTGACGTGAAGAAGAGAGAGATAAAAAAAACAGGCACAATTGCTTGTGCCTGTTGGGGGTTATTTGCTCGCAGCAGGTTGAGCTGCGGGGCTGGCTTTCTCAAGCCGCGCCAGATCGACGGCGATATTCACCGTCTCGTCAAGATACGGATCCGGCTCTTTGTAGTCTTTCGGCAGATCGTCGAGTTTCTTCAGCGGCGGCTTACCTTCTCGCTTATAGCGATCGTTAATCCGCGCCAGGCGCGTCGCGTCATCTTCATTATTCTCTTTCTCACGCTGGGCGTAGTTCAGAGAAGCGATATTGCGTTTATCCTTCAGAGAATTGAAGTGCGCAATATCTTTGGCGATGTACTGGAACTCGGGATCTTTCACGATACGTTCATCGTGCAGCTTCAGCAGTTGAGGTTCGAATGGCGCCATGTCACCAGACGTCACGTAAGTGGCAGCATTGACGCTGTCCCACGGCAGTGCGTTGTCTTCGAACTTCTCACCGGTTTCGGTCTCTTCTTTGCCGGTTGGCATCAGAATATCCGGCGTCACGCCCTTACGCTGCGTACTGCCGCCGTTAATACGGTAGAATTTCTGAATGGTGTACTGGACTGAGCCCAGCGCTGGCCATTCAGGACGCAGCATCTGATCGTAAATACGGTTCAGTGAACGATACTGCTGCACCGTACCTTTACCAAAGGTCGGCTCACCGACGATCAGCGCACGGCCATAATCCTGCATCGCAGCGGCAAAGATTTCTGATGCCGAGGCGCTGAAGCGGTCAACCAGAACCACCAGCGGACCCTTGTAATACACCACGCCATCTGTATCGCTATCTTCGCGAACTTTGCCGTTGTTATCACGCACCTGCACCACTGGACCGGACGGAATGAACAGACCAGAAAGCGAAACCGCTTCGGTCAATGCCCCGCCGCCGTTGCTGCGCAGATCGATAATCACGCTGCTGACGTTCTGTTTTTCCAGCTTCTGCAGCTGAACCTTCACGTCTTCAGTCAGGCCCACGTAGAAGCCAGGGATATCCAGTACGCCGACTTTTTCTTTGCCCACGCTTTTAACCGACATTTTCACCGCGCGGTCTTCGAGACGAATACGCTCGCGGGTCAAGGTGACGATACGCGTTTTAGAACCTTTGCCAGCAGGCAGAACTTCCAGGCGCACTTTGCTGCCCTTCGGCCCTTTGATCAACGCGACTACGTCGTCAAGACGCCAGCCAATCACATCAACCATGCCTTTACCGGTCTGACCTACGCCGACAATGCGATCGCCTACGCTAATCGCTTTGCTTTTGGCCGCCGGGCCGCCTGCGACCATGGAGTTAATGACGGTGTAGTCATCATCCATTTGCAGCACCGCGCCAATACCTTCCAGAGACAGGCTCATTTCAGTATTAAACTGCTCGGTGTTACGCGGAGACAGATAGTTGGTGTGCGGATCGATTTCACGGGCGAAGGAGGTCATCGCCAGCGAGAATACGTCTTCGCTGTTGGTTTGCGCCAGGCGACGAATCGCAAATTTATAGCGCCGTGCCAGCGTGTCATGAATTTCTTTGTCGTCTTTACCGGCCAGCTTCAGACTCAGCTGATCGTACTTAACCTTGCCGTCCCACAGCGCATTCAGCTCGGCCTGATCTTTTGGCCACGGCGCTTTTGAGCGGTCGAGGTTAAAGGTATCGTTGCCGGTGAAGTCCATCGGACGCTCAAGCACCTTCAGCGCATACTCATAGCGCTCAAAACGCCGTTTTTGCGCCAGGTTATAGAGATCGTAAAAGACATCTAATTTGCCCGAACGAAGCTCGTCGCCAATCAGCCCTTTTTTCGCGGAAAATTGCTCAACGTCGCTGGCCAGCAGCACGTTGTGGCTGTAATCCAGCAGGTTCAAATAGCGATTGAAGATTTTGGCTGAAAAAGCCTCATCGAGATCGAACTGGCGATAATGAGAACGGGTAAAGCGCGATGTTACGCGCTCGCTCACCGTGGCGTGTTGCGTCTCTTCCTTAAGGATAGGAAGTTGGTCAACACGGGTAATATCATCAACCGCTACGGCCTGGCCTGTTATTAATAACAGACCAGCAAGCGCGGAGAGCCTAAAGAATTTGTTCATGCCTGGCCCGGCCTCCGTTTCAGAACACCAGGTGTTCTGCGCGTACAATCATTGACAGACCCGAAGTAAGCTGCACGCGAACGCCATCTTTGGTGATTTCCAGAATCGTGGCGTCCATCGCGCTGTTGCCCGCTTTAACTTTCAGTGCTTGCCCAACGGTCAACGCAGACAAATCAGATACTGGAGTCAGCTTCTCTTCACGCACTTCGCGAACAACTTTCGCAGCAGGTTTCGCCGTAGTGGCTGCGCGCGGCTTACGCTCGGCCCCTTCTTTACGGCGCACTGGTGGACGTGGTTTACGCTCACGACGTGGCGCATCACCCGGCTCACCTGCAGCAATCGCTGCTTCGCGTTTTTTAGCCTGCTGTTCAGCACGTTGAGCCTGAACGCGAGCTTTGGCTTCTTCAAGCTGCTGGCGGGCATGTGCCACGTGCTGCTCGTCCAGCTCTCCGCAAGGATTGCCGTCGAGATCGACGCGAACTGCACCGGCTTTGATACCATAAAGGTAACGCCAGCTTGAAGTATAAAGACGTAATGCGGAACGCAGTTGAGTTTTGCTGAGGTTCATTTCCCCTTCAACACGCTCGACGAGATCCTGAAAAATACCGACCTTCAGGGGGCGAGCTTCACCTTCCGCGCTGAAACACTGCGGGAAACGTTCGGCCAAAAATGCGATAACTTCTTTACTGCTATTCAACTTAGGTTGATTTTCCATGAAATTTCCTGATTACAACGGACGTAGCCAACAAGCCGCAGGCATGAACAGGCGACATTATAATGACGTCATCCGTAAATGCTACGTTATCCGTTGATTATCCTGCGACGGGTGCAAAGAATTTTTGATAATCGGTGGCTTCAAGCACTTTTTGAAGGTGGCCGACCAGTTCAGTCAGGCCCACTTCGTCCTCTTCGCTAAAACGAGAGAACACCGTGCTGTCGATATCCAGCACGCCAAGAGCCTGGCCGTTAACCTGAAGCGGCAGCACAATTTCCGCATTGCTGGATGCATCGCAGGCAATATGGCCATCAAAAGCGTGGACATCTTCAACGCGCTGCACGCGATTTTCGGCAATGGCCGTCCCGCAGACGCCGCGACCGACAGGGATGCGCACACAGGCAATTTTGCCCTGGAACGGCCCCAGAACTAACGTTTCACCTTCCAGCAGATAAAATCCCGCCCAGTTTACATCAGACAGGCGCTCATACAGCAGCGCGCTGGTATTGGAGATTACGGCTAAAAAACTTGTTTCACCTGCCATCAATGCCTGAAAATCGCGGTTAAGATCCGCGTAAAATTCTGTTTTGGTCATTATTCAATCACTATTGTTTGCGATGTTACTGATTCGTTACTCACTCTACAGCCTTATAAAATACGCATTAAGTGCGTTTGAGCTCAAGATGAATCCATACTTAGGTTAAGATAGAGTTATACATTCATTTATCAATGTAATAAATGGCACTGACAACTTCACGTATAACACCGACGAAAAAAATACGTATTCACGCCGTTGGCGCACCGTTACCGCGGGCACATTACCAACGTTGCCCGCAGTGCGATACGCTTTTTCGGTTACCGGTCGTAAAATCATCACAAAGCGCCTACTGCCCGCGCTGTAACGCCAAAGTTCGCGAGGGGCGCGACTGGTCGCTAACCCGTCTTGGCGCGATGGCGGTTACCATGCTGCTGTTAATGCCTTTTGCCTGGAGCGAACCGCTGCTGCGGCTGCACCTGCTTGGCGTACGAATTGACGCCAGCCTGCTTGCCGGTATCTGGCAAATGACCGATCAGGGCCACCCGGTAACGGCTGCAATGGTATTTTTCTGCGCCGTTGCCGCGCCCGCGGTACTGGTGCTGGCTATCGCCTATCTGTGGCTGGGTAATATTTTAGGCATGAATCTCCGCCCCGTCTTGTTGATGCTCGATAAACTTAAAGAGTGGGTGATGCTGGACATCTACCTCGTTGGCATCGCCGTGGCGTCAATTAAAGTTCAGGATTATGCATTTTTGCAGCCCGGCCTCGGCCTGCTGGCATTTATCATCTTAGTGGTGCTCAGCATTCTGACGCTTATTCATCTGAATATTGAGCAATTGTGGGAGCGTTTTTATCCTCAGCGCCCCGCGACACGCCCGGACGCAAACCTACGCGTATGCCTTGAGTGCCATTACACCGGTTTTGCCGACGTTCGCGGTCGCTGTCGCCGCTGTCACACGCCGCTGCGCTATCGCCGTCGTCAGAGCCTACAGAAAAGCTGGGCGGCGTTGGTCGCCTCAATCATCTTTATTTTCCCGGCTAACCTGCTGCCGATTTCCATCATCTATCTTAACGGCGGCCGTCAGGAGGACACGATCCTTTCGGGGATCATGTCACTTGCCAGCAGTAATGTTGCAGTGGCGGCGGTCGTATTCATCGCCAGTATTCTGGTGCCCTTCACCAAAATTATCGTCATGCTGACCCTGCTTATCAGCATTCATTTTAAATGTCAGCATGGTTTGCGTACGCGTATCCTGTTGCTGCGGTTTGTCACCTGGATTGGCCGCTGGTCAATGCTGGATCTGTTTGTGATTTCATTAACCATGTCGCTCATCAATCGCGATCAGCTTCTCGCTTTCACGATGGGTCCCGCTGCGTTTTATTTTGGCGCTGCGGTAATATTAACTATTCTTGCTGTTGAATGGCTGGACAGCCGCTTACTTTGGGACGCACATGAGTCAGGAAACGCCCGCTTCACAGACTGAGGCGCGAATTAAAACGAAACGTCGCATTTCTCCGTTTTGGCTACTGCCGGTCATCGCGCTGATGATAGCCGGCTGGCTTATCTGGAATAGCTACGAAGACAGGGGCACCACCATTACCATCGACTTTATGTCGGCGGACGGGATTGTTCCTGGGCGGACGCCCGTACGCTTCCAGGGTGTTGAGGTCGGAACGGTGCAGGATATTCGCCTGGCTCGCGACCGCAGCAAGATTGAGGTTCGCGCCAGTATTAAAAGCGATATGGAAGATGCGTTACGCGACGACACCCAGTTCTGGCTGGTGACGCCGAAAGCGTCGCTTGCCGGGGTTTCCGGCCTTGATGCACTGGTGGGCGGTAACTATATCGGCATGATGCCCGGCAAAGGCGAACCGCGCGATCGTTTTACCGCACTCGATACCCAGCCAAAATATCGGCTGAATAACGGCGAACTGATGATTCACCTGCACGCGGCTGATTTGGGTTCGCTGAGCAGCGGATCGCTGGTCTATTTCCGTAAAATTCCGGTTGGCCGCGTTTATGATTACGCAATCAATCCGAATAACCAGGGCGTCACTATCGATGTGCTGGTTGAACGTCGCTTTACCAATCTGGTAAAAAAAGGCAGCCGTTTCTGGAACGTTTCCGGCGTTAAAGCCGATGTCGGCTTAAGCGGTGCCAAAGTACAGCTGGAAAGCCTATCGGCGTTGGTCAATGGCGCGATTGCCTTTGACTCACCGTCGGATTCTAAAGCGGCCGAGCAGAACGATGAGTATGGGCTATATGAAGATCTGGCACACAGCCAGCGCGGCGTGATTATCCAGCTTCAGCTTCCAAGCGGTGACGGGCTGAAAGCCGGTTCCACGCCAATGCTCTATCAGGGGCTGGAAGTTGGCCAGCTCACCAAACTCACGCTCAATCCTGATGGCTCGGTGACCGGCGAAATGACCGTCGATCCAAGCGTGGTTACGCTGCTGCGTGAAAAAACGCGCATCGAACTCCATCAACCTAAACTGACGCTGGATAACCCTAACCTCAGCATGCTGTTGACCGGCAGCACCTTCGAGCTGGTCCCTGGCGAAGGTGAACCGAAAGACCGCTTTGCGGTGCTGGCAGCCGATAAAACATTGCTACAGCAACCCGGCGTGATGACGCTGACGCTGACGGCACCGGAGAGCTATGGCATCGACGGCGGTCAGCCTATTATGCTGCATGGCGTCAAAATTGGTCAGGTTCTCCAGCGTACGCTGAGCGCAAAAGGGATTGAGTTCGCCATCGCCATCGATCCGCAATATCGCGATTTAGTGCACGGCGACAGTAAGTTTGTCGTCAACAGCAAGATGGACGTCAAAGTCGGTATTGATGGTGTGGAATTCCTCGGTGCCAGCGCTAATGAGTGGCTGAGCGGCGGCATCCGCATTCTGCCGGGTGAAAAAGGCCCGATGAAGGCCAGCTACCCGCTGTATTCCAATCTGGAGAAAGCACAGGAGAACAACCTGAGTGATTACCCGACTACCACCTTGATGCTGACCGCTGAAACGTTGCCGGATATCCAGACCGGCTCCGTCGTGCTGTACCGCAAGTTTGAAGTGGGTGAAATCACCTCCGTCCAGCCGCGCGCCAATGCCTTTGATATTGCGGTGCACATTAAGCCGGAGTATCGCTCACTGCTGACGCCAAACAGCGTTTTCTGGGCCGAAGGCGGTGCGAAAGTGCAGCTTAACGGCAGCGGGTTAACGGTTCAGGCTTCTCCGCTCTCTCGGGCGCTCAAAGGCGCGGTCAGCTTCGATAACATTAACCAGGCCAGCAACGGCAGTCGCAAAGGCGACAAGCGAGTGCTGTTCCCGTCAGAAACCGCCGCTCGAGCTATCGGTGGGCAGATAACCCTGCACGCTTTTGATGCCGATAAACTCTCCGCCGGAATGCCTATTCGCTATTTAGGCATCGACATCGGACAGGTGCAAAGTCTTGAGCTGAACGCCTCACGCAATGAAGTCCAGGCCAGCGCCGTGCTCTATCCGGAATACGTCGGCACCTTCGCCCGTCGCGGCACGCGCTTCTCGGTGATTACGCCGCAGATTTCGGCAGCAGGCGTTGAACATCTTGATACGTTGCTCCAGCCGTACGTCAACGTCGAGCCAGGGCACGGAGAAATGCGTCGTGACTTTGAACTGCAGGAAGCGACTATCTCTGACTCGCGCTACCTGAACGGTTTGAATATTGTGGTCGAAGCGCCGGAAGCCGGTTCGATGAACATCGGTACTCCGGTGCTGTTCCGCGGTCTGGAAGTCGGTACGGTCACCGCCCTGCATCTGGGCAGCCTCTCTGACCGCGTGATGATCGAAATGCGTATTGGCCAGCGCTATCAGCACCTGGTTCGCAACAACTCTGTCTTCTGGCTGGCATCGGGCTACAGCCTCGACTTTGGCCTGATTGGCGGCGTGGTGAAAACCGGCACCTTTAATCAGTTCATTCGCGGCGGTATCGCCTTCGCCACACCGCCGGGAACGCCGCTGGCGCCAAAAGCGCAGGAAGGAAAACACTTCTTGTTGCTGGAGTCTGAACCCAAAGAATGGCGTGAATGGGGCACTGCCCTGCCACGTTAAATCACTGC
Organism: Kluyvera intermedia; assembly: GCF_021440345.1. Lineage (GTDB taxonomy): Bacteria > Pseudomonadota > Gammaproteobacteria > Enterobacterales > Enterobacteriaceae > Kluyvera > Kluyvera intermedia_A. The sequence continues at coordinate 62,309 of NZ_JAKCNS010000016.1, read as the reverse complement.
GCGCCGGTGCCCGTCACCGGCGCGTTTTATGATAGACTGCGCGCTCTTTATCTCCTTGTGGTATTCGCCAGTGGCTCAAAACTCTGTCTATTTTCCCGATGAATTCCTCGCGCAGATGCGTGAGGCCATGCCTGCTCATCTCGACTTTGATGATTTTCTCGATGCCTGTCAGCGCCCATTGCGCCGCAGCCTGCGTGTCAACACGCTCAAAATAACGGTCGATGATTTCCTGGCGCTGGTTGCGCCGTACGGCTGGCAGCTAACGCCGGTCCCATGGTGCGCGGAAGGTTTCTGGATTGAACGGGACGACGAGGAAGCGCTGCCGCTGGGCAGTACCGCAGAGCATTTAAGCGGCCTGTTTTATATTCAGGAAGCCAGTTCAATGCTGCCGGTCGCCGCATTATTTGCCGACGGCGTGCAACCAGAACGCGTGATGGACGTTGCTGCAGCTCCTGGTTCCAAGACCACCCAGATTGCCGCCCGAATGGATAACCGCGGCATGCTGCTGGCCAATGAGTTTTCCGCCAGTCGCGTCAAGGTGCTGCATGCCAATATCAGCCGCTGTGGGATAGCCAATACCGCGCTCACCCATTTTGATGGTCGCGTCTTCGGCGCGGCGCTGCCGGAATGTTTTGATGCCATTTTGCTGGATGCACCCTGCTCCGGTGAAGGCGTGGTGCGTAAAGACGCCGACGCGCTGAAAAACTGGTCTCCGGCCAGCAATCTTGAGATCGCTGCAACGCAACGCGAACTTATCGACAGCGCTTTCCACGCGCTGCGCCCCGGTGGAACGCTGGTCTATTCTACCTGTACGCTTAATCGCGATGAAAATGAGTCGGTCATTGATTGGCTACTGTCTCGCTACCCGGATGCAGTGGAGACTGTGCCGCTGGGTGAACTGTTCCCAAGCGCCAGTAAGGCACTGACGCCGGAAGGTTTTCTGCATGTATTCCCGCAAATTTACGACTGCGAAGGCTTCTTTGTTGCTCGTCTGCACAAAACGGCTGCTATAGAGCCGCTGCCGACGCCGGGCTATAAAGTCGGCAAATTCCCGTTCTTCCCAATGAAGACCCGCGAATCCGCCGAGGTGGCCAGCGCGGCACGTAAAGTGGGTATCGAATGGGATGAAACGCTCACCCTCTGGCAACGCGATAAAGAGATCTGGCTATTCCCAACGGAAATTGAGCCGCTGCTGGGTAAAGTACGCTTCTCGCGTATCGGCCTAAAACTTGCTGAGACGCACAACAAAGGCTTCCGCTGGCAGCATGAAGCGGTTATTGCACTGGCTAAAACCGACAAGTTAGGGCATGAGCTAACGCTGGAGGAGGCGCAGGAGTGGTATCGTGGCCGTGATGTATACCCGCAGCAATCCCCCGCTTCCGATGATGTGATTGTCACCTTTCAGGGCTTTCCTCTGGGGCTGGCGAAGCGCATTAATTCACGCCTGAAGAACAGCTATCCGCGCGAACTGGTCCGCGATGGTAAGCTGTTTGGTAACAGGTCGGAGTAGCGAATAAAAAAAACGCATTATTTTACTGGCGTAAATCTCTGCGTTGACTACGCTGAAATAGGTACGACCAACTGGTCGTACCACGATAGATCAGCTGATTAACGGAGAGCATTATGAGTAAAACCAGCGTACGCATCGGCGCATTTGAAATTGATGATGCCGTACTGCACGCCGAGCAGTTTGGCGAGCGAACGTTAAGTATCCCTTGTAAGTCCGACCCTGATTTATGTATGCAGCTAGACGCCTGGGACGCCGACACCAGCATCCCGGCACTTCTTGATGGCGAGCGCTCTGTTCTCTATCGTAAGCACTACGATCAACCTTCCGACGCCTGGGTTATGCGGCTTGTCTAACCCAAAAAGAACCCGCCTATCGGCGGGTTATTTATTTGGCGTGCGGGACGACCTTATATAAGGAGGATTCTCCCCGTGGTCGCGTTTTAAAACGACGGTGTACCCACAAATATTGCTCTGGCGCACGTAAAATCTCACGCTCAATAATTTTGTTCATATAGCTCGCCGCTGAAATCTCATCACCGCTAGGGTAATCAGTCATCGCCTCGCTAATATGCAGGGTGTAGCCTTTCTTATTCGGCTTACGCACCATGGTCACTGTCAGCATTGCCGCACCGGACAAACGTGACAACACATTCGTACCATTGGTGGTTGCCGCTTCGCTCACGGAGAAGAACGGCGCGAATACACTACCTTTTGGACCGTAGTCCTGGTCTGGTGCAAACCAAACGGCTTCCCCGGCTTTCAGCGCCTGAACTAAACCGCGCAGGTTACGGCGATCGATCATCGCTTTATTGGAGCGCAGTCGGCCCGTCGTCTGTACCCACTCCATTAAAGGATCGTTGTGCGGGCGATAGGTCGCCATCATCGGACGACACAGCCCCATAGCGCGGCCGCCCAATTCCAGTGACATAAAGTGAACGCCGACGACCATCACGCCGCGCTGCTCTTTCAGCGCGTTGATCAGATTGTCGTAGCCTTCAACATCAAACCATTTTTTAACTCTTGCATCGCTCCAGAACCAGGCCATACCGGTTTCGATAAGCCCCATGCCGAGCGACATAAAATTTTGCTCAATCAGCTTTTCCCGTTCAGCAGCGTCCATGTTGGGGAAACAGAGTTCGATGTTGCGTGTAGCAATCTGCTCACGACGCTTTAAAAAACGGCGCGATGCTTTACCTACGGAAGTGCCCAGAGTGTGCAATAGCGGATAAGGGAGTTGTACCACTAGCCATAATAGTGCCAGAGCGAACCACTTCATCGCGTTGCGCGGATGAAGCAGGCGGGTATCAAAATTTTTGAACATCATTAATTCCAGTAACGTGGAGCACAGGTATCGCGTAAGGGAAATCGAATCCGTTCATCTGTCTTACGCGGTACGTATAAGTGTTCGACAGTACTACGTTCGACTAATTCCCCGCCCGGACGCTTATTTACAAAACATCGCGGATACAGAGAAAGGTGTGGCGTGGCAGGCTGTGGCTGAACTTGCCGCAAGCATGCACCTTTTCGTATTAAAAAAATAGGGATTTTTAATAACGTTACAAAATAATTCAGCGGATAGTTTGCTTTGTTATTATTAGCTGCGTATAGGTTAGTTAAAGCTAATGATAGATATCAATCACTAGCTTTAATCTGGCTTCAAAAGCATCATGTTAAGATAGCCCTGGTGATGACTACTGATGGGCTTTTTTTGCCGCCGTGATCCTGTAAGAAAAAGGCGCGATTTTTGCGATCTGAAGCAAATCACCAACGTTAACATTATTGTCATCAAGGAACTTCGTGACCACAAATCTCGACCTGCTTCTGAAGATCTTTTTAGTGAAATCAATGTCGTCTTCAATTACCGGGCCATCACCATATTGTATATTTGCCAGCCGAGAAGCTCTAAACAGTTTGCTTTTCCCTCCCAGGATCGAAGGTTCAAACAAGTCCATCACTTCGGTGAGTAAAATGTAAGTACGTTGCTTATTAGTGCTTAATGGAAAGATGCGGGTTTTCATAGTCGTCTCCTGTAATGTGGATACCACTATTCTTCCAACCGAACTTAGGCTTTTCAATAACTATAATTTCTTAATAATCAAACAGTTAAAACCATAAAATGCAAACCTACTAAAGCTATTGATTAAAAACGGGGTCGGCTGATGCCTGCGCGCTCGCCCAAGTTTTGCCTATATCAGAGAGGTATCGGACCTGGAGCCTACTCCCCCATTCCAGGAGATCAGAAGCTTGTCAGGAGGGCAGTAAGAAAAGGAGTATGAGGTAAATTTTCTCAGAGATTATTAAGATACAAAAATTTAACAATGCCGTAAAAATACCTGGACTTTTAAGGTGCAGAGTATGATATGGTTTAGACAGGATATGGACGTTGTGGCAGATTTTCGCGGGGCATTGTATAACTCTCGAAAATTGCCAATAGCATTAAGCAGATAAAAAGAGACCGAATACGATTCCTGTATTCGGTCCAGGGAAATGGCTCTTGGGATAGAGCCGTGCGCTAAAAGTTGGCATTAATGCAGGCTCAATCGCCATGCTTTATAAGAATAGATGACCGTGACAGGTTTTCCAGTCCGCAGGCTCTGTGAGCGGAAAAATTTCGTCGATTAAACGGCATATAATAAAAAAACCGCAATCATTCATCAGGAATGGCTGCGGTTTTTTATTTCTTATTAAGCCGTTATGCTATGAATCAGCACAGCTTCTCTGCGCGCTCGATAAACGGCGCCAGGCTCATTTTCACGCCGGGTTGCTTAGGGTCGTCAACCTGAATGATGCTCAGCGGCTGCGCCTGTGTCTTACCCGCTTTTACCTGCTCCTCGGCAATATCGTTTAACGGATACTGCACCAGAGTACTTGGATTGATGACGTACAGCGCGTTACCTGCGCGGCAGGTCAACATCACTTCTTCACGGTTAAACGCCCACTTTTCCTTACCCACCTCAAAGCGGCTGACGGTAATAATTTGCGCCGCCAGCGCGGAGCCAGAGACCGTTAATAACAACAAAGAGAGAATGATTTTTTTCATGGTTTCGCCATTTCATCAAAAGGGTTCCCAGGTGGCGAATACGCTCACGCACGCCAGCACCAGAGCCCCCAAAATAATTTCAGCCTGCGTAGTGCGTAGAAAAAGCCGTTGGACCCGTGAATCGGTCGCCGACATTCTTGGCACCAATAGATAACGGTTTGCCAACGCCACAACGACCATCAGCCCTACCAACACACACTTCACCCACAGCGCCAGGCCATAAGCCGTGGCGGTCGTTAAGCCGCCCTGAATGAGCCACGCATTAACAAGCCCCGTGGCTATAGCCCCCGCAACGGCGAGATGACCGTAACGGGAATAACGCATCATCGTGGAGATGGCCAGCTTACGCCAACGACCGTTTGCCAAACGCAAACAGTAAAGGAACGGCACTAACCCGCCGACCCATGCCGCCGCACAAAGCAGGTGCAATGCATGGTTAATGCGCTGCAATGCGCCCAGCGCGCCGTCAGACATTGCGGCGTGCCCCACTCCGGCCAGCAGGATAAACTGTGCGACGCAGAGAAGCAAAAGCCGTCGCATCATCTGCCTTGGCTGCACCCACAGAACGCCGAGCGTGACCCAGGCCAACACAATTTGCCATAACCAGACGCTGCCAAACTGCGTTTGCAGCACCGCTTGCCAGACATCCGGCTTCCAGGTATCTGACCAACCCTCGCCCATCAAGCCGCCCTGCACCATCAACATCAGCATTGCCGAAAGCGTCCCCAAAACCAGGGAGCCGCGAAGCAGAGATGAGAAACGCTGAATCAGCAGACGGCGTAGCGCAGCCGGTGCCCACCAGCCCGCATAAAGCGTGCAGCCAAACGCCACCATCAGCGAGGCAAAGTGGATAAAGCGGAGTCCGATATAGAGTGCGCTCAGCATGGTTACTTCACGCTAAACTGGTACTGACCTTTGGTTTTGTGTCCATCGACCGATACCACGTGCCACTCGACGGTATACAGGCCCGATGCCAGCGTCTCGGTCAATGGAACGATAAGCTGTGCTTTATCGGTGTCGCTACGCGCCGCTTTGCCAGTATTGATAGACTTCCCATCTGCGCCTTTTAACGTTATACCGCTAAAATTCGCCTCAATGCCTTCAGAGAAGGTCAGCGTCAAGGCTGTCGGCGCGGGGCTGACTTCCGAATCTGCCGCTGGCATCTGTTGCTGCAAGTGGGCATGCGCCCACACCGGCGTCGTGGCAAAAGCGCTTAGCAGGAACAGCGTGGCGAAGAGTGCGCGAGGCGTGGTGAATTTCATTTCCATCATTCCTTTTTGTTATCAATCTAAATCAAAGAATAACGCTGTATAATGAACGAGTCGAGATGAGCGCCCTTCGGACTTGCCATTTTGCGAGACTCTTAGTAACTTTTGCGCCGGTATTCTAAGGAGAAAAAATCATGCAAACCAATCTGGCTACCCTGCCGCAAGACGAAATGGACAAAGTGAACGTTGATTTGGCCGCCGCGGGTGTGGCATTCAAAGAACGCTACAACATGCCGATTGTGGCAGAAGTGGTGGAGCGCGAACAACCAGAGCACCTGCGCAACTGGTTTCGCGAGCGACTGATTGCGCATCGCTTAGCCTCCGTCAATCTTTCTCGTCTGCCGTACGAGCCAAAATCCAAGTAATCATTACCCTTGGTGACATTTTCTTACATAGAATCAAGTACTATTACGCAGAATAAAAGCCCAATTCAACGTGTTGAAGGATGCAACTATGCTGACATGGACTATTGCTGCGGCGCAATATGCGCCTCGTAAGGGTGATGTTGCGGAAAATATCACTCACCATCTGCGATTTATCGACGCCGCCGCCGAGCAGGCATGTAAGGTTCTTATCTTCCCGGAGCTATCGCTCACCGGCCCCGTCGACGACCACCCGCTGCCCGCACCGCCGTGCGACGCTGAACTGCAGCCGCTTTGCGATGCCGCCCAGCGTCATCAGATGACCATTATTGCCGGGCTGCCGATGGACACCAACGGTACGCGGATTAAGGGCATCGTGATTTTCAATCCGCACAGCGTTCATCCTACCAAGCACCAACAGGGGCATGGCACCTGCCTTGCGCCGGAGTCCGATCAAATTAGCGTGTTTGAACTAAGCCATGAGGGCTGCGGCCTCTCTTCTCAGGCATCGCTTATGGCGACGGTCAGCTCAATGGCAGAGCCCCAACAGCAGCGTACCACCGAACGCTTGCAGCGCTTTGCACATAAATATTCAATTGCCGTCTTAAAATCCAATTACGCCAACGGCACTTTTTCCGGCGGCAGCGCGCTATGGGATGAAAACGGCCAGCTGATTGTGCGAGCTGACGGCGGTGAACTGCTGTTAACCGGCAGAAAAAGCGCCCAGGGTTGGCAAGGCGAGATCATTCCTTTACGCTAGTCGTTTTTGGCCGGGAGTTCGCCATGCTGCGCGTAATCGATACCGAAACCTGCGACTTGCAGGGGGGCGTTGTTGAAATTGCCTCCGTCGATGTTGTTAACGGTAAAATAGTTAATCCTATGAGCCATTTGGTTCGCCCCGATCGCCCTATCAGCGCGCAGGCGATGGCCATCCACCGCATTACCGAAGAGATGGTGGCCGATAAGCCGTGGATTGAAGAAGTCGTCCCATTCTACCAGGGCAGTCCATGGTACGTCGCCCATAACGCCAGCTTCGACCGCCGCGTCTTGCCGGAAATGGACGGCGAATGGATCTGCACCATGAAGATGGCGCGTCGTTTGTGGCCGGGGATTAAATACAGCAATATGGCGCTGTATAAGTCGCGTAAGCTGAGCGTGGTCACGCCATCCGGCCTGCACCACCACCGCGCCCTGTACGACTGTTACATTACCGCCGCGCTGTTGATTGATATCATGCAGGTCTCCGGCTGGAGTGCCGAACAGATGGTTGACGTCACCGGGCGTCCGGCGCTGCTGCGCACCTTTACCTTCGGCAAATATCGTGGACAAGAGGTGGCGGAAATTGCCAAAGACGATCCGGGCTACCTGCGCTGGCTGTTCAACAACCTCGATCGCATGAGCCCGGAATTACGGCTGACGTTAAAACACTATCTTGAGAAGTAGCTAGCGTTCCGTTTGTCCTGGCAGCGTCCCCTGCGCCAGGGCAATCAGGAAGGCGTATTCCAGCGCCACGCCCTCGTAACTTTTGTAACGCCCCGACTTCCCGCCATGCCCGGAATCCATATCGGTACACAGCAACAGAAGGTTGTCATCGACCTTCTGTTCGCGCAGCTTAGCGACCCATTTTGCCGGTTCCCAATACTGCACCTGTGAATCATGCAGGCCGGTAGTCACCAGAAGATGCGGATACGCCTGCGGCCTGACGTTATCATACGGGCTGTAGGACTTCATATAGTGATAGTAGTCCTCATCCTCCGGATTGCCCCACTCCTCAAATTCCCCTGTGGTCAGCGGAATGGATTCATCGAGCATGGTGGTGACGACATCGACAAACGGCACCTGTGCCACCACGCCGTGAAGCAGCTCAGGACGTTCGTTAATCACCGTCCCCATCAGCATGCCCCCAGCGCTGCCCCCCATGCCGTAGCACAAGGTTGGGTTCCCATACCCCTGTTCCAGCAACGCATCGCAAACATCAATGTAATCGTTGAAGGTATTTTTCTTTTTCAGGAATTTACCGTCTTCGTACCACTGCTGCCCCAACTCTCCGCCGCCGCGAATATGCGCGATAGCAAAGACGAAGCCACGGTCCAGCAGGCTCAGACGGCTACTGCTAAAGTCGGCATCCATACTGGCGCCATAGGAGCCATAGCCGTAGACCAGCAGCGGATTTTTACCACGACGGAAATGTTCCTGCCGATAGACCAACGAAACCGGCACCTGAACGCCATCACGGGTAGTTACCCATAAACGCTCGCTGCGATAGCGACTGGCGTCAAAGCCTTTCACTTCCTGCTGTTTAAGTACCTGCCGCTCGCCGCTGTCCATATTCAGCTCAAACAGCGTATCCGGGGTGGTCATCGACGAGTAGCCGTAGCGCAGACTGGCCGTTTCGGGTTCCGGGTTATAGGCAATCCACGTGACGTACGTTGGATCATCGAATGCAATCTGCGTTTCCCGCTGGCTGTGGCGGTGGATTTGCCGTAGTCGAATCAGGCCATGTTCGCGCTCTTCAACCACCAGCCAGTCACGGAACAGGGTGAAATCCTCCAGCATGACCGCATCACGCGGGGCAATCAGCGTTTGCCATGCATGCTCATCCCAGCTATCACTGCGGTATAAACCGAAGTTCTTGCCATCGCGGTTGGAGCGCAGATAGAACTGCTGCTGATAGTGGTCGATGCTGTATTCGTGATCTTTACGGCGCGGTAAATAGGACTGCGGCTGGGCATCTGATTTGTCCGCATCAAGCAGCAGCATTTCGCTGGTTGTCGCGCTGGAGAGTGCAATCACCACATATTGACGCGATGAGGTTTTGTGCAGGCTGACATAAAACGCGTCGTCCGCCTCTTCATAGATCAACTCATCCTGGGCCGTTGGCGTTCCAATATGATGACGCCATACCTGCCACGGCAGCAGCGTGACGGGATGCTGGCGCACATAATAGAGCGTGCGTGAATCGTTGGCCCAGACAACGCCCGGCGAAACGTCCTCAATCACTTCCGGTAGCCAGGTTTCATTTTGCAGATGGCGAATGCGCAGGCCGTACTGACGGCGCGAGAGAAAATCTTCCGTCACCGCCAGCAGGTTATTATCCGGGGCCACATTTAGCCCGCCCAGCGTATAAAACTCACTGTGGGCGGCGCGTTTGTTTTCATCAATCAGTAATGACCAGGCTTCTTTGCCCAGCACCTGGCGCTGGTATATTGCGTACTCGCGGCCCGGTTCATAGACCTGACGATAGCGATAGCCATTTTTGATATACGGTGCTGATACCTCTTTTGGCGGTATGCGGTCAATAATCTCTTTTAATACGCGATCCTGCAGGCTGCGCTGCGATGACATAGCCTCGCGCCCATAGGCATTCTCCTGCTGTAAATAGTCAAGCACCGCGGGCTGGGATCGCGAATCATCCCGCAGCCAGTAGTAATTATCAACGCGCGTATCACCATGCAAGGTCATGGTGTGGGGTATCCGTTTTGCTTTAGGTGGCATCTCATTATTCTTCTGTATTAGTCACACCCTATAAGGGTGGACAAATTAGACGACGATGCAAGCAAAACCTGTAATAAGTCATTTAAAGTTGCTGTTTTTGCTGCCGTAAATCCTGTTCGATGCCTTCACGCACCTCCACGGGTAGCTTCAAAGCGTCGCCCAGCGCATTCAGATAGCTACGTTCCATAAAGTGATCGATCTCAATCGCGGCACAGCTGATGAAATACAGCTCCAGCGCCTCTTCTTCGTTATGGACATCGCGGGCCAGACGCTGCGGATCAAGCGGTTGTTCAATGGCCTGGGCAATGAGCGCTCGCCCCTGCTCTTCTACGCCCGCCTCACGCAGCTGTTGTTCAATGGCGGCCTGTTCTTTCGCATCAATATGCCCGTCGCTTTTCGCCGCGAAGACCAGCGCCAGAATCAGCCGCTCGGTACGCATATCGAGCGGTGCCGCCGATGCTCCGTATTTCATTTCCGCCTGCGGGTCACCGCGCAGCTTATCTTTGTACTTATTCCACAATACGCTCCCGGCGACCGCGCCGCCGCCCACCAGCAGTGCGCCGGTGCCGTATTTTGCCAGCATTTTGCGCGACGACTTACTGGCGGTCAGCAATCCGGCCAGGCCCCCTAATGCCCCAGGCACCAACATTTGGTTAAGCCCGTTTTTCCCATCACCCGCTTTTTGCCCCAGCAGCGATTGCAGTTGATTAAGCCAGCCTGACATATAACCTCCAGAAGAATTATGTACGACATTCAGACTAGGCGAGCTGATGTCAGAAAACGTCTGCTGCACATAAAGATGCGAAAATTTAAAGCGATAACCCTACTTATTTGCCGATCTCAAGACAGACGCAAACGTTTTCGTTTATAATGCGCCAAACTTTGGATAGACGGTGGAATAGGTAATGACGTTATTAGGCACAGCTCTGCGTCCAGCTGCGACGCGCGTAATGCTTCTGGGTTCAGGTGAGTTGGGTAAAGAAGTCGCCATTGAATGCCAGCGATTAGGGATTGAAGTGATCGCCGTCGATCGTTATGCCGACGCTCCGGCAATGCACGTCGCACATCGTTCCTATGTGATTAATATGCTCGACGGTATGGTACTCAAAGCGCTGGTTGAGCAGGAAAAACCCGACTTTATCGTGCCGGAAATTGAGGCTATCGCCACCGATACGTTGATTGAACTCGAGCAGGCAGGTCAACACGTAGTGCCGTGCGCGCGCGCCACCAAACTGACCATGAACCGCGAAGGCATTCGTCGCCTGGCGGCTGAAACCCTCAAATTACCCACCTCAGCGTACCGTTTTGCCGACAGTGAAGCGCAGTTCCGCCAGGCGGTAGCGAATATTGGCCTCCCCTGTATCGTTAAGCCGGTCATGAGTTCTTCCGGCAAAGGGCAGACCTTTATTCGCCATGAAGAGCAGCTGGCGCAGGCATGGCAGTACGCTCAACAGGGCGGCCGCGCAGGGGCCGGTCGCGTTATTGTTGAAGGTGTGGTGAATTTTGATTTTGAGATAACCCTGCTCACCGTCAACGCGGTCGATGGCGTTCATTTCTGTGCGCCTGTAGGGCACCGCCAGGAAGATGGCGACTACCGTGAATCCTGGCAGCCGCAGCAGATGAGCGACCTGGCGCTGGCGCGTGCGCAGGAAATTGCCCGTGAGGTGGTACTGGCGCTGGGTGGTTACGGTTTATTCGGCGTAGAGCTATTTGTCTGCGGTGATGACGTGGTATTCAGCGAAGTCTCTCCGCGCCCTCACGACACCGGGATGGTGACGCTGATTTCGCAGGACGTCTCTGAGTTTGCCCTGCATGTTCGAGCATTCCTCGGATTACCCGTGGGGGCGATTCGCCAATACGGCCCTTCGGCTTCCGCGGTACTGCTGCCACAGCTGAGTAGCCGTAACGTCACCTTCGATAATGTGCAGAACGCGCTGGGTGCTGGGGTGCAATTGCGCCTGTTCGGCAAACCGGATATCGATGGTTCCCGTCGTATGGGCGTGGCGCTGGCAACGGGCGATAGCGTGGAGCAAGCGGTTGAGCGCGCAAAAATCGCCGCGGCTGCCGTCATCGTTCAGGGGTAATAAAAAAGGCGGGCTGCTTGCGCATACCCGCCCTTCTTTTCTGCAGCCCGATAACCAAATCGGGCAGACAGTTATCTTACAGCTTAGCACCTTCAACTGCTTCACGAGCCAGTTTGGTGATGCGATCGTAATCGCCAGCTTCCAGCGCGTCAGCTGGAACTAACCAGGAACCACCGATGCACAGAACGCTTTTCAGCGCCAGGTAGTCACGGTAGTTAGCTGGGGAGATACCGCCAGTTGGGCAGAAACGGATGTGAGAGAATGGACCTGCGATCGCCTGCAGCGCTTTCACGCCACCGTTGGCTTCAGCCGGGAAGAATTTGAACTCTTTCAGGCCATGTTCCATACCCAGCATCAGTTCAGATACAGAGCAGATACCCGGGATCAGCGGGATAGTGCCAGCAGTCGCTGCTTTCAGCAGATTGTCGGTCAGACCCGGGCTGATAGCAAACTGCGCGCCAGCTTCGGTGACTTCTTTCAGCTGCTGTGCGTTGGTCACGGTACCCGCGCCGACGATAGCATCCGGAACTTCTTTCGCAATCGCGCGGATAGCGTCCATCGCGCATGCGGTACGCAGCGTCACTTCCAGGACGCGTACGCCGCCTGCAACCAGCGCTTTCGCCATCGGTACTGCGTGCTCAAGCTTGTTAACCACGATAACCGGTACTACTGGGCCGGTGGTCAGGATTGCTTCTGCAGTTGTTTTCCAGTTTTTCATCAGAAATTCTCTCTCGCCAGATCTACAAATCGTGTCATCTTAAAAGGTAATACAGGTTGCGCCCTGCTCTGCACCGGACAGTTTTTCCCGTAATGCACCGAACAGTTCACGGCCTGTTCCCACGCGCGAAGCGCTCAGATCAGGAATATGCGGTTGACGCGCAGCCAGTTCGGCTTCATCGACCAGCAGCGTAAGCTCGCCGGTCTGGCCGTTTACGCGAATCATGTCACCGTCGCGTACTTTTGCCAGCAGCCCACCGTCATAGGCTTCAGGGGTCACGTGAATCGCCGACGGCACTTTACCGGATGCACCAGACAGTCGTCCATCAGTGACTAACGCAATTTTGAAACAGCGGTCCAATAATACACCAAGTGGCGGCATAAGTTTATGTAATTCTGGCATGCCGTTCGCTTTTGGCCCTTGATGGCGCACAACAACGACGCAATCTTTGTCCAGCAGACCCGCTTCAAACGCCGGTAATACATCATGCTGGCTTTCAAAAATAACAGCTGGGGCTTCAATCACCTGGTTTTCAACCGGTACAGCAGAAGTTTTCATCACCGCACGACCGAGATTACCACTCAGTACTTTGGTGCCGCCGTGTTTAGAGAACGGTTTGTCGAAGGTAGCAATGATGCTGTCATCTAAAGACGCCGTTGCGCCATCACGCCAGTCCAGCTTGCCCTCATTGAGCCATGGCTCCATGGTGTAGTGGGACAAACCAAAGCCCGCTACGGTGTTGACGTCTTCATGCAGCAGACCGCCTTTGAGCAGTTCGCGCACCAGCACCGGTACGCCGCCCGCAGCCTGGAAGTGGTTAATATCGGCCGGGCCGTTTGGATACAGACGGGCCATCAATGGCACAACGTCAGACAGTTCGGAGAAATCATCCCAGTTAATGATGATGCCCGCTGCGCGTGCCATCGCCACCAGGTGCATGGTGTGGTTAGTGGAACCGCCGGTTGCCAGCAGCGCCACGATCCCGTTTACCACCACTTTTTCGTCAACCATTTTGCCCAGCGGCATCCACTCGTTGCCATTGCCGGTCATACGCGTCACCTGACGCGCCGCAGCGGCGGTCAGTTCAGCACGCAGCGGGGCATCCGGGTGAACGAATGAGGAACCCGGCAGCTGCATACCCATGAATTCGATAACCATCTGGTTGGTATTGGCGGTGCCGTAGAAAGTACAGGTTCCAGGCGCATGGTAGGAAGCCGCTTCCGACTCCAGCAGCGCGTTACGGTCAACCTTGCCTTCAGCATACAGCTGACGAATACGCACTTTTTCTTTATTTGGCAGGCCGCTGGCCATTGGGCCTGACGGGATAAACACCGACGGCAGATGACCGAATGAGAACGCGGCCATCGCCAGGCCTGGGACAATTTTGTCACACACGCCAAGGTACAGCGCGCCGTCAAACATATTGTGGGAAAGGCCCACCGCGGCGGACATGGCAATGACTTCGCGGCTCAGTAAAGAAAGCTCCATACCGTCCTGCCCCTGGGTCACGCCGTCACACATGGCCGGTACGCCGCCCGCCACCTGGCCTACCGCATTAACGCTATGCAGCGCTTTACGGATTTGGTCCGGGTAATATTCATACGGCTGATGGGCAGAAAGCATATCGTTATAGGAGGTGATGATCGCGATATTGTTACGCAGCATGCTTTTCAGCGACGCTTTATCATCTGGCTGGCAGGCGGCAAAACCGTGCGCCAGGTTGCCACAGGCCAGCTCTGAACGGTGAACCGTTTCAGTTTTCGCCTGCTCGATGCGCGCCAGATAGGCTTCACGCGTACTGCGAGAGCGTTCAATAATGCGATTTGTTACCCGTAACATTACAGAGTTCATAAAGGCTCCTCAAATTTTTCTGTCCAGGCCGCTGTCTAATCGGACGAATATATTGGCTTAACTTATCTTAAACGCCCGTATAACGCAGCTCAGAGGCAAGTATCTACCGCTAGTGTAATAAAAAAAGCCCCGGGAGTGAATCCGCCCGGGGCTTAAATGCGCAAAAATAGCACTACATGCTGTGTTAGATCATGTTACCGGTAAAATAACCCTTCTGGATTATCGCTACGGCTTACTCGAACTCGTTCCAGGAACGGCCATCGCGGGTGATCATCGCCACGGAAGCCACCGGCCCCCAGGTGCCAGCCTGATACGGTTTAGGGGCATCGTTGTCGCTCGCCCACGCGCCGGTAATGGAGTCAACCCACTTCCAGGCCTCTTCAACTTCATCACGGCGAACGAACAGCGCCTGAATACCGCGCATAGTTTCCAGCAGCAGACGTTCGTAGGCGTCGGCCAGATGCGTTTGATTAAAGGTTTCGGAGTAGCTCAGATCCAGCTTAGTGACCTGCAGATTATGCTTGTGATCCAGACCCGGCACTTTGTTGAGGATCTGAATATCCACACCTTCGTCCGGCTGCAGGCGAATGGTCAGTTTGTTCTGCGGCAGCTCAGGCCAGGTCTCTTTGAATAGGTTCAGCTCTGGATTCTTGAAGTAAACAACGACTTCAGAGCATTTGGTCGGCAGACGTTTACCGGTGCGCAGGTAGAACGGTACGCCCGCCCAGCGCCAGTTGTCGATGTCAACACGGATAGCCACGAAGGTTTCGGTGCTGCTCGATTTATTGGCACCCTCTTCTTCGAGATAGCCCGGAACTTTCTGCCCCTGCGCGAAACCTGCGGTATATTGCCCACGGACGGTTTTTTCACGTACGTTGCTGCGGTCAATGCGGCGCAACGACTTCAGTACCTTCACCTTCTCATCACGAATGCTGTCAGCGCTCAGATCTGACGGCGGCGCCATGGCAATCATGCAAAGAATTTGCAGCAGGTGGTTTTGGATCATGTCGCGCATCTGGCCGGCCTGGTCAAAGTAGCCCCAGCGCCCTTCAATACCCACCTCTTCGGCCACGGTAATTTCCACGTGATCGATAGTGCGGTTATCCCAGTTGTTCACAAACAGGGAGTTGGCAAAACGCAGCGCCAGCAGGTTCAGTACCGTCTCTTTACCCAGATAATGGTCGATACGGTAAACCTGGCACTCTTCGAAATATTCGCCGACCTGGTCGTTAATCTCACGGGAGGTTTCCAGCGAGGTGCCCAGCGGTTTTTCCATGACGACGCGAGCCGGCTTGGCGTTCAGCTTCGCTTCGCCCAGACCACGGCAGATGGCGCCAAAGGTGCTTGGCGGCATCGCAAAATAGTTGATGGTGACGCGATTCTTCTGATCGAGCATCTCGCCCAGACGAGAGAACGCCGAAACATCATTAACATCGAGGTTGCAGAAATCGAGACGCGCACTGAGGGTATCCCACAAACCTTCATTAATTTTCTCTTTCATGAAGGTTTCCAGCGCTTCGCGCACCACTTTGGTGTACGTTGCTTTGTCCCAGTCGGCACGGCCTACGCCGATAATACGGGTGTCAGGGTTAATTTGACCGGCTTTTTCAAGCTGATACAGGGAAGGCAGCAGTTTCCGGCGGGCTAAATCGCCCTTCGCGCCGAAAATGACCAGATCGCATGCCTGGGCCGTTTGCGTTACCGCCATGTCATTCTCCTCAGTTAAAGATCCGGTTCTATACCCTTCATACTTCAAGTTGCCTGTGCGTTGGCTGCGCTCGTTCACCCCAGTCACGTACTCATGTACGCTCCAGGGGATTCGCTCTCTTGCCGCCTTCATGCAACTCGAATTATTTTGGGTATATATACTTTATCCTTCAGGTTTTCCTGAAATATGCCGGATATCATTGTAATTTTCTTACGGTGCACTGTACTGTGTTTACCAAATTGCCGAAACCCTTTAACGCCCTTCTCGCCTTCCGATCGCACAAATCGGAACCGTTACGGCTACAGCGTTAGGCAATCCGCCAATTTTGTTCGTTCTTTCGCCTGAATGACGCCAGTTAAAATACGACGTTGATCATGTAATGAAAATAAACAACATATTTTGCTGTTACTATTCACTTTTCATCCAGCATCAAGCGTATATTCTTGCTAAAACGCCTGCAGATTTCACCCATTAATGGAATCGTTTCAATCTATGAGCGCCTTGTCACGATGAACATGCTGGAAAGAATCCAGTCCCAACTGGAAAACCTTAGCAAATCCGAGCGAAAAGTCGCGGAAGTTATTCTCGCGGCTCCGGAGCACGCAATCCACTCAAGTATTGCCGCGCTCGCCCTTGAAGCCGAGGTCAGCGAACCCACCGTTAACCGTTTCTGCCGCAGCATGGAGACCCGTGGATTTCCGGATTTCAAACTCCATCTTGCCCAAAGTCTCGCCAACGGTACACCGTATGTTAATCGTAATGTTGATGAAGATGACAGCGTAGAAGCCTACACGGCGAAAATTTTCGAGTCGGCGATGGCAAGCCTGGCCCATGTGCGCCAGTCTCTTGATATGTCAGCGGTCAATCGGGCAGTCGATCTTTTAACCCAGGCCAAGAAGATTGCCTTCTTTGGCCTCGGTTCTTCGGCGGCGGTCGCACACGATGCGATGAACAAATTTTTCCGATTCAACGTCCCGGTCATCTATTCTGATGACATCGTTTTGCAACGAATGAGCTGTATGAATTGCAGCGACGATGATGTAGTGGTGCTGATTTCCCATACCGGCAGAACCAAAAGCCTGGTTGAAGTGGCGCAGGTCGCGAGGGAAAACGATTCCATGGTTATCGCTATCACTTCCGCCGGTACACCGCTGGCCCGGGAAGCGACTCTCGCCATCACCCTTGATGTTCCGGAAGACACCGATATTTACATGCCGATGGTCTCAAGACTGGCGCAACTTACCGTGATTGATGTGCTGGCGACGGGCTTTACCCTGCGCCGGGGAGCAAAATTCAGGGATAACTTGAAGCGAGTCAAAGAAGCATTGAAAGAATCGCGCTTTGATAAAGAGCTATCAACACACAGCGATAACCACTAAAAGCGATAAGAACGTTGTTATTAATTAAATCATTCGGTAGCGCCAGGTTGGCGACATTGCCGAATTCCTGTTCACGCAACACCTTAAGTTGTATTAGTCAACGGAGTATTACATGTCCAGAAGGCTTCGCAGAACCAAGATCGTAACCACGTTAGGCCCAGCAACTGACCGCGACAATAACCTCGAGAAGGTAATTTCCGCCGGTGCCAACGTTGTACGTATGAACTTTTCTCACGGTACGCCAGAAGATCATCAGCTTCGTGCCGATAAAGTACGCGAAATTGCGGCAAAACTTGGGCGTCATGTAGCCATCCTCGGCGATTTGCAAGGACCAAAGATCCGCGTATCAACCTTCAAAGAAGGCAAAGTATTCCTCAATATCGGCGATAAATTCCTGCTTGATGCCAACCTGGGTAAAGGCGAAGGCGATAAAGAGAAAGTCGGCATCGACTATAAAGGTCTGCCAGCCGACGTGGTTCCAGGCGACATTCTGTTGCTGGATGATGGCCGCGTACAGCTAAAAGTGCTGGAAATTCAGGGCATGAAAGTGTTCACCGAAGTGACCGTCGGTGGCCCGCTGTCCAACAATAAGGGCATCAACAAGTTAGGCGGTGGGCTTTCTGCTGAAGCGCTGACCGAAAAAGATAAAGCGGACATCGTAACGGCCGCCAAAATTAGCGTCGACTACCTTGCCGTCTCCTTCCCACGCTGCGGCGAAGATCTGAACTACGCGCGTCGTCTGGCCCGTGAAGCCGGCTGTGATGCGAAAATCGTAGCGAAAGTCGAACGTGCGGAAGCGGTATGCAGCCAGGATGCGATGGACGATATTATTCTCGCCTCCGATGTGGTGATGGTTGCCCGTGGCGACCTGGGCGTTGAGATCGGCGACCCTGAACTGGTCGGTATCCAGAAAGCGCTGATCCGTCGTGCGCGTCAGCTGAACCGTACCGTCATCACCGCGACCCAGATGATGGAATCGATGATCACCAACCCAATGCCAACCCGCGCCGAAGTGATGGACGTGGCGAACGCCGTACTGGATGGTACCGATGCCGTAATGCTGTCTGCGGAAACCGCTGCCGGTCAGTATCCGTCTGAGACCGTTGCTGCCATGGCGCGTGTGTGCCTGGGTGCAGAAAAAATCCCAAGCATTAACGTTTCTAAACACCGTCTGGACGTACAGTTCGACAACGTGGAAGAAGCCATTGCCATGTCGGCGATGTACGCGGCAAACCACCTGAAAGGCGTGACCGCCATCATCACCATGACCGAATCCGGTCGTACCGCGCTGATGACGTCCCGTATTACTTCCGGTCTGCCGATTTTCGCCATGTCTCGCCACGAACGCACGCTGAACCTGACGGCGCTGTACCGCGGCGTGACCCCAGTATTCTTCGATAGCGCCTGTGATGGCGTGGCAGCGGCACACGATGCGGTTAATCTGCTGCGTGATAAAGGCTACCTGATGTCGGGTGACCTGGTTATCGTCACCCAGGGCGACGTCATGAGCACCGTGGGTTCAACCAACACCACGCGTATCCTGACCGTCGAGTAAACCTCGAAGTGCAAAAAAGCCCAGGCAACTGCCTGGGCTTTTTTATTGTTGTTGACCCGTCCTGAATAGCGTTGACACGTGCTATTTCTTTTTCTTCGGATACAGCTCTTTACGCTGATACGGCTCCGTTTCACCCGGCTTACGCGTCTTCAGCAATTTCAGGATCCACGTGTACTGCTCGGTATGCGGGCCAACGAAGATTTCCACTTCCTCGTTCATTCGACGCGCAATGGTGTTGTCATCGGCTTCCAGCAGGTCATCCATCGGTGGGCGCACCAGAAT
This sequence comes from Kluyvera intermedia, assembly GCF_021440345.1. GTDB lineage: Bacteria > Pseudomonadota > Gammaproteobacteria > Enterobacterales > Enterobacteriaceae > Kluyvera > Kluyvera intermedia_A. The sequence continues at coordinate 43,058 of NZ_JAKCNS010000016.1, read as the reverse complement.
CGTTAAACGGTGCGTTTTGCCGTTATAGACCGGGAACAGGGGCACCACGCGCGCGCGGCACACTTTCATCAGGCGGCCAATCGCCGGCAGCGTGGCTTTATAGGTGGCAAAGAAATCGACAAACTCGCTGTGCTCCGGGCCATGATCCTGGTCCGGCAGATAATAGCCCCAGTAGCCCTGACGCACCGACTGAATAAACGGTTTAATACCGTCATTTCGCGCGTGCAGTCGACCACCAAAGCGGCGACGCACGGTATTCCATACGAAGTCGAAAACCTTGTTGCCCTGATTATGGAACATCGCCGCCATCTTCTGTCCCTGAGAGGCCATCACCATCGCCGGAATATCCACGCCCCAGCCGTGCGGCACCAGGAAGATAACGTTCTCGCCGTTGCGGCGCATTTCATCAATAATCTCCTGCCCCTGCCAATCGAGGCGCGGCAGAATTTTTTCCGGCCCTTTCAGCGCCAGCTCAGCCATCATCACCATCGCCTGCGGCGCAGTTGCGAACATCTCATCGATAATAGCTTCCCGCTCGGCTTCGCTTTTTTCCGGGAAGCAGTAAAGCAGGTTAATCTGCGCGCGACGACGCGCACTTCGGCCATATTTCCCGGCCAGTCGGCCGAGTTTCCCCAACAGCGGGTCGCGAATTTTTGCCGGGATGTAAGCGATACCAGCAAAAGCCAGTACGCCTAGCCAGGCGCCCCAGTAGCGCGGATGGCGAAAAGATTTCTCAAACTCGGGAATGTATTCACTATTATTTTTCTTCGTTTCCATGCCTGTTCCTGGTTCGAATCATCGGGTGGTGCAGATAATCAGATAGTGTAGCGAGCGCGGGGGGTTCACACAAAAGAAAAAGCCGGTGCTAAGAAAGCACCGGCTCTGAACGTCTGTTTCTTAGGCGATATCAGTCGAAACGCAGCTGCGGTAAGACTTGCTTCACCTGGGCCAGATAGTCGGTACGGTCGGAGCCGGTCAGCCCTTCGGTACGCGGCAGCTTGGCCGTCAGCGGATTCACCGCCTGCTGGTTAAGCCATACTTCATAGTGCAGATGCGGCCCGGTTGAACGACCGGTATTGCCAGACAGCGCAATACGATCCCCACGTTTCACCTTCTGACCCGGTTTCACCAACAGCTTACGCAGGTGCATATAACGAGTGGTGTAGGTACGACCGTGACGGACCGCTACGTAGTAACCTGCCGCGCCGCTGCGCTTCGCTACTACCACTTCGCCATCGCCGACCGCCAGAACCGGCGTCCCTTGCGGCATCGCAAAATCCACGCCACGGTGCGGCGCAACGCGTCCGGTAACGGGGTTCAGACGACGCGGGTTAAAGTTGGACGACACGCGGAACTGGCGCGCGGTTGGGAAGCGCAGGAAGCCCTTCGCCAGCCCCGTACCGTTGCGGTCGTAGAACTTACCGTCTTCTGCGCGAATCGCGTAATAATCTTTGCCGTCTGAACGCAAACGCACGCCCAGCAGCTGGCTTTGCTCGCGCTTACCATCCAGCATTTCACGCGACATCAGTACTGAGAATTCGTCGCCTTTTTTCAGCTTACGGAAGTCCATCTGCCACTGCATGGCTTTGATAACCGCGCTAGCTTCAACGCTGGTTAACCCGGCATTCACGGCGCTGGAGACAAAGCTGCCGCCAACGGTCCCTTTCACCAGGCTGTTAACCCAGTCGCCCTGCTGCATCTCGCTGCTCATTTTAAAGCCATTGGCAACGCGATCGTAGGTGCGGGTTTCACGGCGCGACATTTCCCACGTCAGACGCTGGAGGTCGCCGTCATCGTTCAGTGTCCAGGAGAGCTGCTGACCGACTTTCATGTTTTTCAGGTCTTTATCCGCCGCTGCAAGCTGGCTGATATTGCCCATATCAATACCGTACTGATTCAGGATGCTGCTAAGGGTATCGCCCGTGGATACCACATATTCATGCACGCCCGTTTCGTTATCGGCTTTGTCGTCCAGTTCATCCTGAGGAATCGCTTCGTCTTCCTGAGCGGACTGATCGATAGGTTCGCTGGCCTCGGGTAACAGAGAGCGGATCTCTTTTTTCTCCAGCTCGATAGTCCGGATGACCGGTGAGGAGGTTGGGTGATAAACGTATGGCCGCCAGACAGCGACGGCCAGTGTGAGAACGGTCAGTGACCCCAGCATAACGCGGTGGGGCCGCGGCAAATTATTAAATGCCAGAGCGACAGAGCGGGCTATCTGCTGCACGTATTCACTTCCTTACTTATCTCCTTTCAGGCAGCTCGCATACTGGGTCGCCAGTTGAGTCAGAAACGCCGGATAGCTCTCTTTACTCAGCTGTATATTGGTGCCGAGAGGATCCAACGTTCCCATGCGGACGGTGGTTCCCCGCGCGACAGATTCAACGACAGCGGGCCTGAATTGTGGCTCAGCAAAAACGCAGGTTGCTTTTTGCTCAACCAACTGTGTTCTTATTTGATGTAAACGCTGCGCACCGGGTTGGATCTCAGGGTTCACGGTAAAGTGCCCAAGTGGGGTCAAACCGTAGTGTTTTTCGTAGTAACCATAGGCGTCATGAAAAACGAAATACCCTTTTCCTTTCACCGATGCCAGCTCGTTCGCAACCTGTTTATCGGTCGTGGCCAGATTGGCCTCAAAATCCTTCAGGTTGGCGTCAAGCCGGGCTCGACTCTGGGGCATAAGTTCCACTAATTTGTCATGGATTGCAACCGCTGACAGCCGCGCTATCTCTGGGGAAAGCCACAAATGCATGTTGTAATCGCCGTGATGGTGATGCTCGTCACCTTTTTCCGCGTGGGCATGGTCATGTCCACCCTCGGCACCGTGATCGTCATCGTCATCATCAGCCCCCTTCATGAGTAACGGTTTCACCCCGTCAAGCTGGGCGATAGTCACTTTTTTCGCATCAGGAATGCTTTGCGTTGACTTGTCCATGAACGCTTCCATTTCTGGACCAATCCAAACCACTAAGTCCGCGTTCTGTAAGCGTTTTGCATCAGATTGACGCAATGAATAATCATGTTCAGAGGCACCGTCAGGCAGCAATACCTGGGTCTCTGTTACCCCGTCAGCAATCGCGGCAGCGATGAATCCCAACGGCTTGAGCGACGTCACAACGGCGGCATCAGCACTCTGTGCTGCCGTTCCCCAAAGTGCAGCGGATAAAGCTGCGAAAAGAAGCGTATTTTTCTGTAACATTATGCGTCTGATAATCGAAATGAATAAGAGATGTGTGATATTATAACATTCACTATCTTGTGCAACCCCTAATTGCTATGACAAATCTTGTATCTCTGGAAAATGTTGCAGTCACCTTCGGCCAACGCCGGGTGCTCTCTGACATCTCGCTGAATCTCAAGCCAGGCCGCATTCTGACGCTGCTTGGTCCTAATGGTGCCGGCAAATCGACGCTGGTGCGCGTGGTCCTCGGCCTGGTAGCACCCAGCGAAGGCGTTGTCATCCGCGATAAACAGCTACGCATTGGCTACGTACCGCAAAAATTACACCTGGACGCGACATTGCCGCTGACCGTCAAGCGTTTTTTACGTTTACATCCCGCAACGCGTAAAGAGGATATCCTCCCTGCGCTGATGCGCGTTCAGGCCGCCCATCTTCAGGATGCACCAATGCAGAAGCTCTCTGGTGGTGAAACCCAGCGTGTGCTGCTGGCGCGTGCGTTGCTGAATAAACCGCAGTTACTGGTTCTTGATGAACCGACCCAGGGCGTTGACGTTAACGGCCAGGTTGCGCTGTATGACCTCATTAACCAACTGCGTCAGGAGCTCAACTGCGCGGTGCTGATGGTGTCTCATGACCTGCATCTGGTGATGGCTAAAACGGATGAGGTTCTATGTCTAAATCACCATATCTGCTGCTCCGGCACGCCGGATGTGGTTTCGATGCATCCGGAATTTATCTCGATGTTTGGTCCACGCGGTGCCGAACAGCTGGGGATTTATCGCCATCAGCATAACCATCGCCATGATTTACAGGGCCGTATTATTTTGCGTCGGGGAAATGGGCAGTCATGATTGAAATTTTACTTCCCGGCTGGCTTGCCGGAATGATGCTGGCGTGTGCTGCCGGCCCGCTGGGCTCGTTTGTGGTCTGGCGTCGAATGTCCTATTTCGGCGATACCCTCGCCCATGCGTCGTTATTGGGGGTGGCCTTCGGCCTACTGCTGGATGTCAATCCTTTCTATGCGGTCATCGCGGTCACGCTGCTGCTGGCAGCCGGGCTGGTATGGCTGGAAAAACGCCCTCACCTGGCGATTGATACCCTGCTGGGGATTATGGCGCACAGTGCGCTGTCGCTGGGTCTGGTCGTGGTCAGTCTGATGTCAAACGTCCGGGTTGACCTGATGGCCTATCTGTTTGGCGATCTGCTCGCCGTGACGCCACAGGACCTTATTTCCATTGCGCTCGGCGTAGTGGTGGTGCTGGCGATTCTTTTCTGGCAATGGCGTAATCTGCTGTCGATGACCATTAGTCCGGATTTGGCATTTGTGGACGGCGTGAAGCTTCAGCGCGTGAAGCTGCTGCTGATGCTCGTGACCGCACTCACCATCGGCGTGGCGATGAAGTTTGTTGGAGCGTTGATTATTACTTCGTTGCTGATTATCCCGGCGGCAACGGCGCGTCGTTTTGCGCGTACGCCGGAACAGATGGCGGGAATAGCGGTAGGAATGGGGATGATTGCCGTCACCGGCGGGCTGACCTTCTCAGCGTTCTACGACACGCCTGCGGGCCCTTCAGTCGTTCTGTGCGCCGCGCTGCTGTTTATTTTCAGTATGATGAAAAAACAGGCGAACTGAATACACCGTATCGTCGGGTGCGCTACGTTTGCCCGACCTACGGGCGGTGATAAGCAGGCGCGGCGGTGTAAACTGTAGGTCGGATAAGATGCGTCAGCAGCGTCATCCGACACTATGCTCAAGGCGTTTCCGGCGGTTTAATCCCGAAGTGATCCCACGCGCGCACCGTCGCCATACGCCCGCGCGGCGTACGTTGTAAGAATCCCTGCTGGATCAGATACGGCTCCAGCACGTCCTCAATGGTTTCCCGCTCTTCGCCAATCGCCGCCGCCAGGTTATCGAGGCCAACCGGGCCGCCAAAGAACTTATCAATAACCGCCAGCAACAGCTTACGGTCCATATAGTCAAACCCTTCGGCATCAACGTTCAGCATATCCAGCGCCTGAGCGGCGATATCCGCCGAAATCGTGCCATCATGCTTCACTTCCGCAAAGTCGCGCACGCGGCGCAGCAGGCGGTTGGCGATACGCGGCGTACCACGAGCACGTCGAGCCACTTCCAGCGCGCCCTCTTCGCTCATCTCCAGCCCCATAAAGCGCGCGCTGCGGCCTACAATGTGCTGAAGATCGGGCACCTGATAAAACTCAAGGCGCTGCACAATACCAAAACGGTCGCGCAACGGTGACGTCAGAGACCCCGCACGGGTGGTCGCGCCAATCAGGGTAAACGGCGGCAGGTCGATTTTAATTGAACGCGCCGCCGGGCCTTCCCCGATCATAATATCGAGCTGGTAATCTTCCATGGCGGGATAGAGCACCTCTTCCACCACCGGCGACAGGCGGTGGATCTCATCGATAAACAGCACGTCGTGAGGCTCAAGGTTGGTCAGCATCGCCGCCAGATCGCCGGCTTTTTCCAGCACCGGGCCGGAGGTGGTACGTAAATTAACGCCCATCTCATTGGCGACGATATTGGCCAGCGTGGTTTTGCCAAGCCCTGGAGGGCCAAAAATCAGCAGGTGATCGAGCGCGTCGCCACGCAGTTTTGCCGCCTGGATGAAAATTTCCATCTGCGAGCGCACATGCGGCTGACCGATATATTCAGCCAGTAATTTGGGGCGGATGGCGCGATCCGCCACCTCTTCCGCCATGGTACTGCCTGATGCTATCAGGCGGTCTGCTTCAATCATCCTTTACCTCATAGCGCCGCGCGCAGCGCTTCGCGGATCAATGTTTCGCTGCTGGCATCCGGACGGGCAATCTTGCTGACCATACGGCTGGCTTCCTGAGGTTTATAGCCCAGCGCCACCAGCGCAGCAACCGCTTCCTGCTCGGCATCATCGCTATCCGGCCCCGCCGGAGAGGTCAGCACCAGATCGGCGGCTGGAGTAAAGAGATCGCCGTGCAGGCCTTTGAAGCGGTCTTTCATCTCAACGATCAGACGCTCAGCGGTTTTCTTACCGATACCCGGCAATTTCACCAGCGCGCCGAGTTCTTCGCGCTCTACCGCATTAACGAACTGCTGCGCCGACATACCGGAGAGGATCGCCAGCGCCAGCTTCGGCCCCACGCCGTTGGTTTTAATCAGCTCTTTAAACAGAGTGCGTTCCTGCTTGTTGTTAAAACCGTACAGCAGCTGCGCGTCTTCACGCACCACGAAGTGGGTGAAAACAATTGCCTCCTGCCCAGCTTCCGGCAGCTCGTAAAAACAGGTCATCGGCATATGCACTTCATAGCCTACCCCGCCCGTTTCCAGAAGAACCAGCGGGGGTTGTTTTTCGAGAATGATGCCTCTGAGTCTGCCTATCACATGACGCTCCTGCGTTAAGGGCTAAAAAGGTAATGCGCTATCATAAAAAAAGGCTGGATGTTTATCCAGCCTGATTTGTCATTATCGTAATCGCCCGCGCGCTAAATTCAACCGCGTATCGCTCATTTGCATGGCATTCTGGCTGACGTGGCAGTGGGTAATGGCGATGGCTAGCGCATCGGCGGCGTCCGCCTGCGGATTGGCGGGCAGCTTTAACAGCGTGCGCACCATATGCTGAACCTGGCTTTTTTCGGCGCTACCAATCCCGACGACGGTCTGTTTGACCTGCCGGGCGGCATATTCGAATACGGGAAGATCCTGATTGGTGGCGGCCACAATAGCAACGCCGCGCGCCTGCCCCAGCTTGAGCGCCGAATCGGCGTTTTTGGCCATAAAGACCTGCTCAATGGCAAAATAATCCGGCTGGAACTGGGTGATAATTTCCGTCACGCCCGCATAAATCAACTTCAGGCGCGACGGTAAATCATCCACCTTGGTACGAATACATCCGCTGCCAAGGTAGGTTAGCTGGCGGCCAACCTGACGAATAACGCCATAACCGGTGATGCGCGATCCCGGGTCAATGCCGAGAATAATAGACATCACACATCTCCTGTTATGTTAGGGCTCAGCCGCATTATTCTAAGGTAGCAGCAACTTCGTCAGAGATTTCGCCGTTGTGGTAGACTTCCTGCACGTCATCACAGTCTTCCAGCATGTCGATAAGGCGCAGCAGCTTCGGTGCAGTCTCTGCATCCATGTCCGCTTTGGTAGACGGGATCATAGACACTTCAGCCGCATCGGCTTTCAGACCAGCCGCTTCCAGTGCATCACGCACTTTGCCCATATCTTCCCACGCGGTATAGACGTCAATCGCGCCGTCGTCGAAGGTCACAACGTCTTCTGCACCCGCTTCCAGCGCAGCTTCCATGATGGTGTCTTCATCGCCCTGTTCAAAGGAGATGATGCCTTTTTTGCTGAACAGATAAGCAACGGAACCGTCGGTACCGAGGTTGCCACCGGTTTTGGTAAATGCGTGACGCACATCGGCAACGGTACGGTTACGGTTGTCAGACAGACATTCGATCATCACCGCTGTGCCGCCAGGACCATAACCTTCATAGATGATGGTTTCCATGTTCGTGTCTTCGTCACCGCCCACACCACGCGCAATCGCACGGTTCAAGGTGTCACGCGTCATGTTGTTGGACAGCGCTTTATCTACTGCCGCACGCAGACGTGGGTTGGCATCCGGATCGCCGCCGCCAAGTTTGGCCGCCGTCACCAGCTCACGAATGATCTTGGTGAAGATTTTGCCGCGCTTAGAATCCTGCGCTGCTTTACGATGTCTGGTGTTGGCCCATTTACTATGACCTGCCATAAAAATATCTCCAAAAAACTATGCCCTTTCAGGCAGCGTTAATGACAAATTCTTCAATCGCCTGCCGATTGCTCCACGATTTGGTGAGCGCCGCCGCAGCGGGCGCATCAAGCCATTGGTAGGTCAGGTGTTCAGTGAACACAATTTCCTGCTCGTGAGGAAGCGCAAGGCAGAACCAGGATTCTGTGTTGCGCTCAATGCCGGGGGCATAGCGATGACGTAAATGTTGAAAAATTTCAAACTCCACCGTGCGCTGGCAGTCCATCAAGGTCAGTTGCTCAGAAACAACGTCAATAGTGACCTCTTCCTTTACTTCGCGCAGGGCGGCCTGCGACGCGGTTTCCCCCTCTTCCAGGCTGCCGGTAACCGACTGCCAGAAATCAGGATCGTCGCGTCGCTGCAACATCAGCACCCGTTTGCTATCCTGGGCGTAAATCACTACCAGAATAGAGACGGGCCGCTTGAATGGCATATTACTTGTTCTCCGCCGACTCTTTTGGTTCTTTCGCCACAACCTGAATACCCAGTTCGCCCAGAGATGCTGGATTCGCGAAGCTTGGTGCTTCGGTCATCAGGCAAGCTGCCGCGGTGGTTTTCGGGAAGGCGATAACATCACGAATGTTGTCGGTGCCGGTCAGCAGCATGGTCAGACGGTCCAGACCAAACGCCAGGCCTGCATGCGGCGGGGTACCGTATTTCAGCGCGTCGAGCAGGAAGCCAAACTTCTCGCGTTGTTCCTGTTCGTTGATGCCCAGGATACCAAACACGGTCTGCTGCATGTCGCCACGGTGGATACGCACAGAACCGCCACCCACTTCATAGCCGTTGATGACCATATCGTAAGCGTTAGCCACCGCATCTTCCGGCGCTGCTTTCAGTTCATCAGCGGTCATGTCTTTCGGTGAGGTGAACGGGTGGTGCATTGCGGTCAGGCCGCCTTCGCCGTCTTCTTCAAACATCGGGAAGTCGATAACCCACAGCGGCGCCCACATGTTTTCGTCGGTCAGGTTCAGATCTTTACCCAGCTTCAGACGCAGTGCGCCCAGCGCATCGGCAACCACTTTCTTGTTGTCTGCACCGAAGAAGATCATGTCGCCATCTTGTGCGCCGGTGCGCTCAAGAATCGCTTCAACGATATCAGCCGTCAGGAACTTGGCTACAGGGCTGTTGATCCCTTCCAGGCCTTTCGCACGCTCGGTCACTTTGATGTAAGCCAGGCCTTTCGCGCCGTAGATCTTCACAAAGTTGCCGTATTCGTCGATAAGTTTACGGGTCAGAGAAGCACCGCCCGGAACGCGCAGCGCAGCAACGCGGCCTTTCGGATCGTTTGCCGGGCCGGAGAATACCGCGAACTCAACGGATTTCAGCAGGTCAGCAACGTCGACCAGTTCCATTGGGTTACGCAGATCCGGTTTATCGGAACCGTAACGGCGTTCGGCTTCAGCAAAGGTCATGATTGGGAATTCGCCCAGGTCCACGCCCTTCACTTCCTGCCACATCTGACGAACCAGCGCTTCCATCACTTCGCGCACCTGAGGTGCAGTCATAAAGGAAGTTTCAACGTCGATCTGGGTAAATTCAGGTTGACGGTCAGCACGCAGGTCTTCGTCACGGAAGCATTTGACTATCTGATAGTAGCGGTCGAAGCCAGACATCATCAGCAGCTGTTTGAACAGCTGAGGAGACTGTGGCAGCGCGTAGAATTTACCTTTATGTACGCGGGAAGGTACGAGGTAGTCGCGCGCGCCTTCCGGCGTCGCTTTGGTCAGCATCGGGGTTTCGATATCGAGGAAACCGTGGTCATCCATAAAACGACGTACGAAGCTGGTGATTTTCGCACGGGTTTTCAGACGCTGTGCCATTTCCGGACGACGCAGATCGAGGTAGCGGTATTTCAGACGCGCTTCTTCGGTGTTGACGTGGTTGGAGTCCAGCGGCAGTGATTCTGAACGGTTGATGATGGTCAGGTCAGACGCCAGAACTTCAATCGCGCCGGTTGCCATTTCCGCGTTGATGTTTTTTTCATCACGCGCACGCACGGTGCCGGTCACCTGGATGCAGAACTCGTTACGCAGTTCAGACGCTAACTTCAACGCATCCGCACGATCCGGATCGAAGAATACCTGAACGATGCCTTCACGGTCGCGCATGTCGATAAAAATGAGGCTGCCGAGATCACGACGACGGTTGACCCAACCACACAGAGTCACCTGCTGCCCAACGTGGGACTGTCGAAGCTGTCCGCAATATTCTGTACGCATGAGATATCCCTTAACTTAGCCGTCGGCGGATTGTCGCCTGCCGTGCAGGCTTAACTGTCGCAGCTTTAGCTGAATGTCACTACTGGATGAAAAAAGGGGGCTATTATACTGGAAATTCTCGCTCACGATAAGCCCAGTGCGGTTTATACGCCTGTTAGCTGAACGCTTATTGCTTACGCTCACAAAAATTAACAATAATTATCCCCTCAATAACCTGGTGACGATTGTAAGGTATGCGCCAACAGCCCGTTTACAGAGGAAAAACCATGCTGAATTTAGACGCTAACAAAACCGCCCTGGTGGTGATTGACCTGCAAGAAGGCATTCTGCCCTTTGCCGGTGGCCCGCATACGGCAACCGAAGTGGTAGACCGCGCTGCGCGCCTGGCGCAGAAATGCCGCGCCGCCTCGGCACCGGTGGTGATGGTTCGCGTCGGCTGGTCTGCTGATTTTGCCGAAGCGCTGAAACAGCCGGTTGACGCACCGGCACCCGCGAAAGCGCTGCCGGACAACTGGTGGACCTATCCTTCTACGCTGGGCAAACAGGATAGCGACATCGAAGTCACCAAGCGTCAGTGGGGCGCGTTTTACGGCACCGATCTTGAAATGCAGCTGCGCCGCCGCGGCATCGACACCATTATTCTGTGCGGTATCTCCACCAACATCGGCGTTGAATCTACCGCCCGTAACGCCTGGGAACTGGGCTTTAATCTGATCATCGCCGAAGATGCCTGCAGCGCCTCCTCCGCCGAGCAGCACCAGGGCAGCATGACGCACATCTTCCCGCGTATCGCTCGCGTACGCAGCACCGACGAGATCCTCGCAGCGCTATGATTTATCTCGGGCTCCCGCAATGGTCGCACCCCAAATGGGCGCGGCTGGGGATCACAGGCCTTGAAGAGTATGCCCGCCACTTCAATTGTGTTGAGGGCAATACCACGCTGTACGCGCTGCCAAAAGCAGAGATTGTCTCCCGCTGGCTGGCGCAGACCGATGATAATTTTCGTTTCTGTTTTAAATTCCCGGCCACCATTTCGCATCAGGCCGCGCTGCGCCAGTGCGACGCGCTGACGCTGGAATTTTTCCAGCGCATGTCACCGCTTGATGAACGAATCGGCCAGTATTGGCTGCAGCTTCCCGCGACCTTTGGCCCACGCGATCTCCCAGCACTGTGGGCATTTCTCGATGGCTTGCCGAAAGCGTTTCATTACGGCGTTGAAGTGCGCCACCCGCAGTTTTTTGCCAAAGGCGATGATGAGCTTCAGCTTAATCGTGGTCTGCATCAACGCGGCGTTAACCGCGTAATTCTCGATAGTCGCCCGGTTCATGCAGCAATTGCCCGCAATGAGGCGGTAATGGACGCCCAGCGTAAAAAGCCGAAAGTGCCGGTGCATGCGGTCGTCACCGCCGGCCAGCCGATGGTGCGGTTTATCGGCAGTGATGAGATGGCGCAAAATCAGGCGATGTTTGCCCCCTGGCTCGAGAAACTGCAGAAGTGGCAACAAACCACCACCCCCTACCTGTTTTTGCACACCCCGGATATCGCCCAGGCGCCGGAGCTGGTGCATTCGCTGTGGCAGGCGCTGCAAACCGCCCTGCCCGAGTTAGGTGACGCACCTTCTATTCCACAACAATCTTCTCTTTTCTGACATTCATACCTATGATAATGGGTGCCATCTGCCAACAGAAAGGGAGTTTGTATGGTTAGCGCGCTGTATGCCGTGCTGGCGGCATTGTTGCTGATAAAGTTTTCTTTTGATGTGGTTCGTTTGCGTATGCTCTACCGCGTGGCTTACGGCGACGGCGGGTTTAGCGAGCTGCAAAGCGCTATCCGTATTCATGGGAATGCGGTCGAATACATTCCTATTGGCGTTATCCTGCTGTTGTTTATGGAAATGAACGGTGCAGAAACCTGGATGGTCCACCTTTGCGGCCTGCTGCTGCTGGCTGGGCGCCTGATGCACTATTACGGTTTCCATCATCGCCTGTTCCGCTGGCGGCGCTCTGGCATGAGCGCAACCTACATTTCATTGTTGCTGATGGTGCTCGCCAACCTCTGGTATATGCCGTGGGAGTTGGTTTTCTCGCTGCGTTAGCGCACAATACGCCGTTTTTATTTTTCCGGATTCCCCTTATGTCTGACCGCGACACGCTATTTTCTGCCCCTATCGCCCGCCTTGGCGACTGGACTTTCGACGAACGGGTAGCTGAAGTTTTCCCGGATATGATCCAGCGCTCGGTGCCCGGCTACTCGAATATTATCTCCATGATTGGCATGCTGGCCGAACGTTTCGTTCAGCCCGCGACGCAGGTTTACGACCTCGGTTGTTCACTGGGCGCCGCCACGCTTTCCATCCGCCGCAATATCGCCAACAGCGACTGCCGCATCATTGCCGTGGATAATTCTCCGGCCATGATCGAGCGCTGCCGCCGCCACATCGACGCCTACAAAGCGCCGACGCCGGTTGACGTCATCGAAGGGGATATTCGCGAAATCGAGATCGAAAACGCCTCCATGGTGGTACTGAACTTTACGGTTCAGTTCCTCGAACCCGCAGAACGTCAGGCATTGCTGAACAAAATCTATCAAGGATTAAATCCCGGTGGTGCGCTGGTGCTGTCAGAAAAATTCAGCTTTGAAGACGCCACCGTCGGCGAACTGCTGTTTAATATGCACCACGACTTTAAGCGGGCTAACGGCTACAGCGAGCTGGAAATCAGTCAGAAGCGCAGCATGCTGGAAAACGTGATGCTGACGGATTCAGTCGAAGTGCATAAGGCTCGCCTGCATGAAGCGGGCTTTGAGCACAGTGAACTGTGGTTCCAGTGCTTTAACTTCGGCTCCCTGGTGGCGCTCAAGGAAGGAACCCCGGCATGATTGAGTTCGGCAATTTTTATCAGCAAATCGCCAAAAGCCCTCTTTCACATTGGCTTGAAACGCTGCCGGCGCAAATTGCCACCTGGCAGCGCGATCAGCACGGCCTGTTTAAGCAGTGGTCAAACGCCGTTGAGTTTCTACCGGAAATTCAACCGTGGAAGCTGGATCTGCTGCACAGCGTCACTGCTGAGAGCGAAGAGCCGCTGAGCGAAGGCCAGGTAAAACGCATTGATACGTTGATGCGCCACCTGATGCCATGGCGCAAAGGGCCATTCTCGCTGTACGGCGTGAATATCGACACCGAATGGCGCTCCGACTGGAAATGGGATCGCGTTCTGCCGCATCTGTCTGACCTCAGCGGACGGACGATCCTCGATGTCGGCTGCGGCAGCGGCTACCACATGTGGCGCATGATTGGCGCGGGCGCGCATCTGGCGGTGGGCATTGACCCAACCCAGCTGTTCCTGTGCCAGTTTGAAGCGGTGCGTAAGCTTTTAGGTAACGACCAGCGTGCGCATCTGCTACCGCTTGGCATCGAACAGCTTCCGGCGCTGAAAGCCTTTGATACCGTGTTCTCCATGGGCGTTCTCTACCATCGTCGATCCCCTCTCGAGCATATCTGGCAGTTGAAAGATCAGCTGGTGAACGACGGCGAGCTGGTGCTGGAAACGCTGGTTGTGGAAGGCGATGAAAATACGGTGCTGGTGCCGGGCGATCGCTACGCGCAAATGCGCAATGTCTACTTTATTCCCTCCGCGCCGGCGCTGAAAAACTGGCTGGAAAAATGCGGCTTTGTGGATGTGCGTATCGTTGATATGAACGTCACATCAACCGAAGAGCAGCGTCGCACCGAGTGGATGGTCACCGAGTCGCTGGCTGACTTCCTCGACCCGAACGACCCAAGCAAAACCATTGAAGGGTATCCGGCTCCGCTGCGCGCGGTACTGATTGCGCGTAAGCCGTAATACCTCTTCCGGCAGCGTACACCGACGTAGCCGGTTGACATATGACGGATAAAAAAAGGCCCCTGTTTAATGGGCAGGGGCCTGGTACAAGCAAGCATCATATTGGGCGAATATGACACGCGGTAAAAACTTTTAGCTACACATGACGCTCAATGATTTCTTTCAATGCGGCAACCGCCTCACCGTCGACGGCATAACGCGAATACTCATCAGCTTCAGGATCCGTTGACATTGAAAGTCCGGGATTGCGATAACGCATATCAGAGGGCACCCATTGCCCGGCTGAACTGTGCACTTCTTTGACACCGGCATTCAGGAACAGAGAAAGGTTACTCGCTCTCACCCCCGCACCTGCCATAATGGTTGGAGTATCACTCCGCTCAATAAGTTCCCGAATTAATAAAATACCTTTTTCGGCTGACGGCTGTTGACCCGAGGTGAGCACCCTTGCCACGCCTAACTCTGCAAGCTGTTCAATGGCTTGACGCGGATCGGCGCACATATCAAACGCGCGATGGAACGTCACCGCCAACGGACCTGCGGCGACCATAATCTGCCGCATGCGCGCCATATCGACCTGCCCGTCGGGATCCAGCACGCCAATCACTAAACCGGGATAGCCCAGCGAGCGAACCTGGCGAACGTCTTCCAGCATGGCGGCAAACTCACCGTCGGTGTAACAAAAGTCACCGCCGCGCGGGCGGATAATCGGATGAACGGGAATGGATACCCGTTGACGTGTTGCTCTGAGCACGCCATACGATGGCGTCAGCCCTCCCTCCAGCGGCGCGGCGCACAGTTCAACGCGATCGGCCCCGTTCTGCTGCGCGATAACCGCGCACTCCGTGCTGTAACAGCAGATCTCAAGCAATGCCATTTTTCTCTCCGTTTTAATCCAGCGACAAATCATGCCACTGTTCCCGTGCGTAGACTCCGCGTGACTTCACATTGTTACACTGCCTGCTCGCTGGCAACAATTTCTTCAATGGTCCAGGGGTGGAACTTCACGGTGACCGTGCCATCCGTCACCGCCATCGTTGGGTTTGGCAGCCGCTCGCGCTCCCCTTTTGGCGAGCTGGTTTTAACCGAAATGCCCGGCTGGCTGAGGCCGTCGTCAGACAACAGCGCCAGCGCGCGGGCATTCAGCGTTTCCGGCTCGCCCGGCAGCACGATCTCGATATGTTCCCAGCCCTCGTGCGGATAGCGCTTTTCACCCGGCCACGGCAGTTCAATTACCGTAAAGCGCCAGTGGGCAACGCACACCGGTTCGGCAAGTTTAAACAGACAAATGGGACGACCATTGATGATGTTTTCCGACAACAGCGTGCCGCACTGCTCAAAACCACGACGCCAGCGTTCCGCGGTGGTGTTCTGGTGGCAGCGTAGGGAAATATGGTCGGCATTCAGCGGGGTGATGTCCAACCCCAGGCGCTGGGAAAGCGCCGCTAATGCGTCGGTGAAGCGCGGAAGATCCGCAGCAATATCCTGCAATTCTTCGATAGTCTGCCAGTTTGCCATTTCAGCCCTACTCTTATTACATGAAAAGGCTAATCTACCTTGTTGTCCGCTTCGAACCAACCTTAGAGGTTATTGAGCGATTAATCCCTGCTCAGGCAGTGTTTTTCGCCCCTGTTGAGGCGGGGCCGATGCTGACGGCTTCAGGCAAATGCAGTATACTCCCGCCTTAATTTATCCACACCCGGCGTTGAACCACATAGGTGTCAGCGTCTAAAACGTAAGGTATTCCGGTGAATATTCAGGCTCTTCTCTCAGAAAAAGTCAGTCAGGCCATGATTGCGGCAGGCGCGCCTGCCGATTGCGAACCGCAGGTTCGTCAGTCAGCAAAAGTACAGTTCGGCGACTATCAGGCTAACGGCATGATGGCAGTAGCCAAAAAACTGGGCATGGCGCCGCGACAACTGGCAGAGCAGGTCCTGTCCCATCTCGACCTTAACGGCATCGCTAATAAAGTCGAAATCGCCGGTCCAGGCTTTATCAATATCTTCCTCGACCCAGCCTTCCTGGCCGAGCACGTTTCTCAGGCGCTGAAAAACGAACGTCTGGGTATCGCACAGCCGCAGTCGCAAACGGTAGTGGTGGATTACTCAGCGCCAAACGTGGCAAAAGAGATGCACGTCGGCCACCTGCGCTCAACCATCATCGGCGATGCCGCAGTGCGTACGCTGGAACTGATGGGCCACAAAGTTATCCGCGCTAACCACGTCGGCGACTGGGGCACCCAGTTCGGGATGCTGATTGCCTGGCTTGAGAAACAGCAGCAGGACAACGCCGGTGAAATGGCGCTGGCCGACCTCGAAGGTTTCTACCGCGATGCCAAAAAACACTACGACGAAGATGAAGTCTTCGCCGAGCGCGCACGTAGCTACGTGGTGAAACTGCAGGGCGGCGACGAGTATTTCCGCAAAATGTGGCGCCAGCTGGTCGATATCACCATGTCACAAAACCAGCTGACCTACGACCGTCTGAACGTGACTCTGACCCGCGACGATGTGATGGGTGAAAGCCTGTACAACCCAATGCTGCCGGGCATTGTTGCAGACCTGAAAGAGAAAGGTCTGGCGACCGAGAGCGAAGGCGCGACCGTGGTATTCCTCGACGAATACAAGAATAAAGAAGGTGAGCCTATGGGCGTCATCATCCAGAAAAAGGATGGCGGCTACCTGTACACCACCACCGATATCGCCTGCGCGAAATATCGTTACGAAACCCTGCATGCCGACCGCGTGCTTTACTACATCGACTCCCGTCAGCACCAGCACCTGATGCAGGCGTGGACCATCGTGCGTAAAGCGGGCTACGTGCCTGATTCCGTACCGCTGGAACACCACATGTTCGGCATGATGCTGGGTAAAGACGGTAAGCCGTTCAAAACCCGCGCCGGTGGTACCGTCAAGCTGGCCGATCTGCTGGATGAAGCGCTGGAACGCGCACGTAAATTAGTTGCAGAAAAGAACCCGGATATGCCGGCAGACGAGCTGGAGAAACTGGCCAACGTCGTGGGGATTGGCGCGGTGAAATATGCCGACCTGTCCAAAAACCGTACCACCGACTACGTGTTCGATTGGGACAACATGCTGGCCTTCGAAGGCAACACCGCGCCGTATATGCAATATGCTTATACCCGCGTTCTGTCCGTCTTCCGTAAAGCGGAGCTGGAAGAAAGCGCCATCATCAATGCTCCGGTGACCATTACCGAAGATCGTGAAGCCCAGCTGGCCGCGCGCCTGCTGCAGTTCGAAGAGACGCTGAACGTGGTTGCCCGTGACGGCACCCCGCACGTGATGTGTTCTTACCTGTACGATCTGGCGGGTCTGTTCTCTGGTTTCTACGAGCACTGCCCTATTCTGTCTGCCGACAGTGAAGCGGTGCGCAATAGCCGCCTGAAGCTGGCGCTGCTGACGGCGAAAACCCTGAAGATGGGTCTGGATACCCTGGGTATCGAAACCGTAGAACGTATGTAATCTCTGAATGATTTATCAAAGCCCGCGCTCTGTCGCGGGCTTTTTTTTGCCCGTAGTCCCCGCTTTCCAGCCATATATCGTTGATTTGTTACAAAGCACAAGGAATGACACATTTCCCTAAGAGATGGTACATTTTTTGTCTGTCATGCCCGTGACCGCTCCGTATGATTAGGCGGCTTAAACACTGGGTGCCTTAATGACTTTTAGAGATTATGAAGCGGAGAGAAAACTCTTCGTCCGTCGCGTGCTGGTGGCCTTTGGCCTGGTCGTCACCTGCTTTGCCGTACTGATCCTCAACCTCTACCATTTACAGGTGGAAGAGCATAGCTACTACGCTACGCGTTCCGATGCCAACGATATCAAAATGCTGCCGGTCGCCCCCACGCGCGGCATTATCTACGATCGTAACGGCATCCCGCTGGTCAAGAACGTCACCTGGTACGATATTACCGTAACGCCCTATAAAATCAGCGATATGGATGCGCTGCTGCGCCAGTTGACGCCGCTCGTTGACCTGACGCCTGATGATATTGACCAGTTCCATAAGGAACTAAAATCAACCAGTCGCTACCGCCCGGTGGTGCTAAAAAATGCCCTATCTGATGTTGAAATCGCCCGTTTTTCGGTCAATCAATTCCGCTTTAGCGGCGTGACGATAGACAGCTATGAAGACCGCCAGTATCCGTACGGGGCGGAACTGGCGCACGTGCTCGGCTATGTATCCAAAATCAACGACAGCGACCTGAAAGCCCTCGATAAAAATGGCTTATTAGAGAACTACGCCGCCGACCATAACATCGGCAAACAGGGAATCGAGCGCTACTACGAAAACGATCTGCACGGTAAAACCGGCTATCAGGAAGTGGAAGTCGATAACCATGGGCGCATTGTGCGCCTGCTAAAAGATGTGCCACCGGTTGCCGGAAAAGACATCCATCTAACGTTGGATCTGCATCTGCAGGAGTACATTGAGAGCTTGCTCGTCGGCCAGCGTGCGGCGGTGCTGGTGGAAGATCCGCACGATGGGTCAGTACTGGCGATGGTATCGAACCCGAGCTACGATCCGAATCCGTTCGTAAAAGGAATCGGCTACCAGGACTACAAAACATTATTGCAGGATAAAGACCTGCCGCTGATTAACCGCGTGACTCAGGGGCTTTACCCACCCGCCTCGACCGTCAAACCCTATATGGCGATGTCGGCCCTACTCAGTGGGGTTATCACCCCGCAATCCAGCTTTTTTGGCGCACCAACCTGGACGCTGCCCGGCACTGAGCGTCACTACCGTGACTGGAAAAAAAGCGGTCACGGCATGCTAAACGTCACCAAAGCAATTGAGGAATCAGCAGATACCTTCTTCTATCAGGTAGCTTATATGATGGGGATTGACCGCATTCACACCATGCTGAGCCAGTTTGGTTATGGCAAGCCCAGCGGGATCGATCTTGATGAAGAGTACAACGGCCTGCTGCCAAGCCGTGACTGGAAGCAGCGGATTCACAAGAAAGCCTGGTATCAGGGTGATACCATCTCCGTCGGCATCGGCCAGGGCTACTGGATTGCCACGCCGATTCAGATGGTCAAAGCGATGGTGGCGTTACTCAATAACGGCCGGGTCATCCCGCCTCACCTACTGAAAGATGAGGAGACAGGCAAGACGGTGATTCCGTATCGCCAACCAGCTGATGAGACGCAAATTGCCGACCCGAAATCCCCGTACTGGGCGCTAGTGCGCCAGGCAATGTTTGGTATGGCCAATGCGGAAAACGGCACCGGCTATAAGTTCTTCCACACCGCCGCGTACGGTATTGCCGCAAAAAGTGGCACCTCGCAGGTGTTTAGCCTTAAAGAGAACCAGACCTATAACGCGAAAATGATCCCAACGCGCCTGCGCGACCACATTTTTTATACCGCGTTTGCACCGTATAAAGACCCGAAGGTCGCGGTAGCGTTAGTGCTGGAGAATGGGGGAAGTGATGGGGTGGTCGCCGCACCAGTGATGCGTAAAATCCTCGACCACCTTTTTGCCCCTGAGGACAGTCAGCCACAGCTGCCGCCTCAGGGATAAGTGAAGGGAATCGTCGGGTGCTTAGCGCCCGGCGGAAACCGCTTCAACAACAACCGGTGTTTCATCGGTTTTAAACAGCGGGCTATTGCCCCAGCACTCTTCATAACGATGACCGACCAGATCTTCTATCACCACGCGCACTTCCGGAGCGATGTCTTCCAGCTTGCCGCCCGCTTTGATACGTGCCACTTCCTGCAGCACAATTAAGTGGGTTTTGCGGTCAAGTTTCATTTGGTTACTGAAGACGATGGCCGCCAGCGCCAGCAGCGCAACCCCGGCGCAGAACACCACCGCAATCGCATTGACCGCGCTTTCCGGCTGGACATGCGCTTTCGACTGGAATCCGTAGTAGCTCAGCACCGCCCCCATTACGAACACAATGATGGAGCGCAGGATTTTACCGGAGAAGGTCATCGCCCCAGCGTAGATACCTTCGCGGCGACGGCCGGTGTAGATTTCGTCGACGTCAGCCAGGAAGGTATAAACCGTCCATGGAATGTAGTACACGCCGCCGGTCCCAAGACCAAACAGTACCGTAATGCCAAACATCAAAATGGTGGCCAGATGCGCTGGCAGGTGGAAGAACCACAGTGAGGTATAGAGCAGTACCGCAAAAATAACCACGCTCAAGGCCATGATGTACGGCTTACTAAAGCCCTTTTTCACACACAGACCGATGAAGAATGCCGTGGAAATCAGCTGTAAAATGGAGTTCAGGCTATTTAGCCCCGCCACCATTGCCGGATCATGCTGCAGGACGAAAATCACAAAGTAGGTAAAGACCGAGGCAAACAGCCACTCCGCACC
The DNA here is from genome assembly GCF_021440345.1 of Kluyvera intermedia. Classification (GTDB taxonomy): domain Bacteria; phylum Pseudomonadota; class Gammaproteobacteria; order Enterobacterales; family Enterobacteriaceae; genus Kluyvera; species Kluyvera intermedia_A. The sequence continues at coordinate 22,654 of NZ_JAKCNS010000016.1, read as the reverse complement.
AAATCCGCACAGATACATCCCCAAATGTTTACGGAATACGCGCAGATAGAAAGTCGAACGCATATCTTTCGCCAGTGAGACAAGCGTGTTCAGCAGGCCAGTCTTAGTCTCTACTTCCGCTTCCTCTTCACGTGGGCGCTCCCAGCTGTTGTACCACAGGCAGGCAACGGCACAGATAAGGATTGCGCCATAGGTCAAGCCTGTCAGGAAGAACGGGGTGGCAGACTCTTTGCCGTACAGCAGGATAAACTGCCCCGGGATAAAGGCGGCGAGGAAGTTGGCAAGCTTGCCGAAAATCGCTTTGTAGCCGGTCAGCTTCGAGCGCAGAGAGAAATCATCGGTCATTTCGGTGGCCAACGTTTCGTATGGCACCATCACCGAGGTATAGATAATTTCAAAGACAACGTAGGTACACAGGTAGTACCAGAAACTCAGCCCTTCGACCCACAGCATCGGGTAGAACATCATCAGCGGGATGCCGATAAGCAGGAAGAAACGGCGGCGACCAAAGCGTTTGCCGAGGCGGGTTTTGCCGAAGTTATCGGTCAGATACCCCATTAATGGATTACTGATGGCGTCAATGACGCTGGCAACGGAGAAAATAAACGCGGCCTCGATCAGCGTCAGGCCGCAGAATGTGGTATAGAAGTAAAGCAGCCATGCGCCGCTAATCGCCAGCGCGCCGCTTCCCAGGAGGTTTCCCCCTCCGTATGCCAGTTGATGGCGCAGATTGACAGGTCTTCCCTGCAGCCCGTTAAGAGCTGAAGCCGCATTTCTTGCCATAAAAATAAACCTCATGTTTTATAATTTTGAAACAGTGTTTTTATATTCTTATGGACGGGTTTGAAATGTGAGCCAAATCACTATTGTTGTTACGGCTATTAGTAATGCCCAGGAATGCGATCGAGTTAAAATTTTTTTATAACCAAAATTAAAAAATTAAACTTTTTTTGAGTTAAATGGCAATAAAAAACCCGACTGTCACGACAGCCGGGTTTTCAAACAGGCAATACTTAGAAGAACTTACGCAGGTACTCGGTCAGGCAGAGGATCGCCATTGCCTGGCCATATGGCATGGAGGTCAGCGGGATTTCACGATAGAAATCGAGGTTGGATCCCATCCCGGTACCGAACGAAGTCTGCATCAACTCCCCTTCTGGCGAGACGTGTTTGACGATGCCTTTTATCGCCTTCTCTGCCACTTCCGCATATTCCGCGCCCACGTAGCGTTTACGTACCGCTTTCAGAATACCGTATGCAAACCCGGCGGTCGCAGAGGCTTCCAGGTAGGAATTTGGATCGTCCAGCAGCGTATGCCACAGGCCGCTTTCATCCTGGCATTTCGCCAGCGCCGCAATTTGCGCATTCAGCACCTGAACCAGATAACGACGCACCGCGTTGTTCTCCGGCAGATCCACCAGCTCGAGGAAGTCAGGGATCACGATGGTCAGCCAGCTGTTGCCGCGCGCCCAGCGGGCGTTGGCAAAGTTATGGTTGCCTTCGTAGCTCCAGCCGTGGAACCACAGGCCGGTTTCCCGGTCCATCAGGTTCTGCACGTGCAGCATAAACTGATACACCGCTTCTTCAACATACTCCGGACGATTGAGCAGTTTGCCAATTTTTGCCAGCGGCAGTACGGTCATCATCAGCGTGTCATCCCACATCTGCTGATGGTTCTCTTCGGCGAGCGTAATGTGCTGCATACCGCCGTGTTCAGTGCGCGGCATGTCATGCATCGCCCACTCCGCCCAGCTATCGAGCCACGGCAGGTACGCCGGATTACCGGTCTCTTCGTAGCGATAGGCCAGCGTCAGGAACGGCGCCATGGTGTTGACATTCTTGGTGGTCGCGCCTTCTGCAAAACGGTCGGCAAACCAGCTATCAATAATGTCGCGCATCGCCACATCACCGGTCTGCTGATAATACTGATAGATACCGTACAGACCGACGCCGTGAGTCCACTCCCAGCCAGCCCACCCTTTGGTGTCAATCACCCGGCCATCGTCGAGACGCAGCAGGAATTGGCCAGTCTCATCCTTGATATTCACCAGATTGTTCGTCACCGTCTGAATCAAGGCTTTCAGCTCTTCCCGGGAGATAAAGTGCTCCGGTTGACGTAATAATGGGCTATGTTTGACGGGCCAAACTTTCATATCTTTAACCTCTGTTGTAAGTCGAATTCAATGTTGCAGCCTGCTTCAGGGAAGGTGCAGCAGGTTTGTTACGATTCAGGTAGCCAATGTTGTTATTACCCCACAGGCATTCATAAGGCATCCCCGCCAGCATTTCGACGGTAGCACGCGCCTGCGGTGTGACGGATTCAGGCATGGCATGGCCGGAAGCACGCATTTTGGCGGTTTCATCGCGCAGCACGCTGTGGGTTTCCAGGTTCAGCTTAAAGCGCAGAGAGACCAGGAAGCCGCAGACCAGAACCGCGATGGTACCCATGCTGAGGATCATCAGGATGGTATGGCTCACTTCCGGCGGCTGAGTTTTCTGACCGGAGACGAAGCCGGACATCTGCATGATGATACCCACCAGCATCACGGCACCCGCCTGAGAGGCTTTGCGGGTCAGCGTCATAATGCCTGCGAAGATCCCTTCACGGCGCTGCCCGGTAATGACTTCATCGACATCGGCAATATAGGTGTAGGTGTTCCACGGTACATAGTTGATACCCCCACGGCCCAAACCGGCAATGGCAGAGATCAGCAGCAGCAGCGCGTAGATATCGCTCATACCCGCGTAGTACAGCGCAGCATAAGAGAAGGAGCCCAGTCCGAACAGGACGACAACCATACGGTATGACGGTGCCGGTCCGAAGCGGATACACAGTGGGATCATGGCAATAACGGCGATGAACTGGAAGATAGCCATCGTACCGAGCAGGTTAGATGCCATTGAGGCTTCCTGCATCAGCACAAACACCACGTAATAGGTGAAGACTGCGTTGAAAACGTCCTGGGCGATATAACCGCCGAGGTACATCCCCAGGTGCTGGCGGAAAATCTTAATGCGCAGCGTCGAGCTCAGCTCAGTGAACAGACGGCTCATACTCTGAGCGAAAGTCAGATGTTTCTTCTCTTCTTCGGCCTTCAGCGCCGCTTCGGTCCACTCTTCACGTGGGCGTTCCCAGGTGAAGAACCAGACGAAGGTCAGCATAATGGCGCACAGCACGGAGAACACCAGGCTGGCGTAGAAGAAGGAGACCGCGTTGTCTTTACCAAAGTGGCTTAACAGGATACCCGGCAGGAAAGAGGCCAGAATGGCAGACATCTGGGCCATACCGATACGCGCACCGGAGAATTTGGTTTTCTGTTTGAAATCGTCGGTCATTTCCGGCACCAGCGTTTCATACGGTACCAGGATCATGGTGTAAACCACGTCAAAAATCAGATAGGTGACGAGGTAGTACCAGAAGTTCATGTCCCCTACCCACATAAATGAATAGCTGAACACGCATGGAATGCCGAGCAGAATAAAGAACTTACGTCGGCCGAAACGTTTACCAAACCAGGTGGAGCCAAAGTTATCGGTTAAAAAGCCCATCAATGGGCTGACCACCGCATCCAGAACCCTGGCGGTGGCAAAGATGAAGGTCGCTTCGATGGGGGATAAGCCACAAAAAGTGGTGTAGAAGTAAAGAAGCCATGCTGCGGTTAGCGCGGTAGTCCCTGCACCGAGGAAATCTCCCGAACCGTAGGCGAAGTAGTTCGCCAGTCCTATTTTTCGCGTTCTAGTCATTAGCCGTCGATCCTGTGTCTTTTATTATAAAACTCCTCCAGCCGGTTAAGGCTTCACCCAAAGGAGTACTGACACGGCTACAGTAAAAGTATGCGCTAAGGGATACCTTCCTATTTCTGCCAGCCTGCACGCGGGTTTGGCAAAAATGCAAAGAGTCGTGGCACAAGTGTCACTGATTTATAAAACAACGTTTCTTTACTTTCAAAAGAGAGGGTCAAAAATGCGAGGTCGCCACCAGAATACGGTGGCGATTGGTGAAAAGTACGGCAGCTAGCGGTAATTAACGATGATTTGTATGCTTTGAACCCGAAGAGCAGGGATTAATCTGCCACCACCGGGGACTTCCCAAATAAAACGAAACGGTTCGGCTGCCGACACCTGGCTAAACGCCATCGTTGACCCACTCAGCGCATCCAGTTCGGTACAGCGGCTGAGCGAGCACAACCGAGTAACCAGCCCTGCGGGAATAGGCCCGTTAAGCTGAATATTCCAGGCGACCCGCGTGGTCGCCCCTTGTATCGGCTGCGAGGAAATCAGCTGGGTGGAGGATGCCGCCTCACCGCGATGGTTCAGGGTAATGCCCATTCGGCTGTCCTGCCAGGCCCCCTCACCCGCCGCCTGCACCAAAAATGGCAGACATAATATCAGCAGTAGTTTGCGCATTATTTGCCTCCGATCGTAGCCGTCATACGGATATTGCGATTGTCGGACAGTTCCAGATTCGATAGCACCACCAGCTGCGGCAAGCTACGGCGCAGGAAGCGCGACAGCAGCGGACGCAGCGCATGGTTCACCAGCAGCACCGGTGGCGCGCCGAGCATCTCCTGACGCGCCAGCGCCTCCTGCGACTGAGCCAACAGACGGTCAGCCAGCCCCGGCTCCAGCCCGCCGCCGCCCTGAAGCGCTTGCAGCAACAAGCGCTCCAGCGGCGTATCCAGACCAATAACCTGCACTTCGTCATTACCCGGGAACCAGCGCTGGGTAATCGCGCGCCCCAGCGCCACGCGCACCACCGAGGTCAGCTCGCCCGGATCGGTCTGAATCGGCGCATGCTCCGCCAGCGTTTCGAGAATGGTGCGCATATCGCGAATCGGCACCTTTTCGTCGAGCAGGTTTTGCAGCACCTTGTGCAGCGTGGTTAGCGTCACCACGCCCGGAACCAGATCCTCCGTCAGCTTCGGCATATCCTGCGTTACGCGATCCAGCAACTGCTGCGCTTCCTGACGCCCGAACAGTTCCGACGAATGCTGGCTAATAAGATGATTGAGATGGGTTGCCACCACGGTACTGGCTTCCACCACCGTAAAGCCCTGAATCTGCGCCTGCTCTTTGAGGGCGCTTTCAATCCAGATGGCGGCCAGACCAAACGCCGGGTCGGTCGTCACCTCACCGGGTAACGTCCCTGCGGCGGTACCGGGGTTAATCGCTAACCAGCGTCCTGGATAGGCTTCACCGCTGCCAATCTCCACTCCTTTTAGCAAGATGCGATAGCGGGCTGGCGGCATATCCATATTGTCACGGATATGCACCACCGGCGGCAGGAAGCCCATCTCCTGGGCGAATTTCTTACGGATACTGCGAATACGGCCTAAAAGCTCGCCGTCTTGCTGGAAGTCCACCATCGGAATCAGTCGATAGCCCACTTCCATGCCCAGCGTATCCTCAAGCTGAACATCGCTCCAGGTCGCTTCCACCGCCTGAGTGCTGCTCTCCGGCGCTTTGACCGGCTGCGGCTGATCCGGCGCTTTGATTTCACGCCCACGGATCCACCACGCCAGCCCCAGCAGCGCTGCGGTAAACAGTAAGAACACCAGGTTTGGCATTCCCGGTACCAGACCCAGCAGGCCCAGTACCCCGGCGCTTAGCATCATGACGCGCGGGTTGCTGAACAGCTGACCGACCATCTGTTCGCCAACATCCTGATCGGTGCTCACGCGGGTCACGATAACGCCTGCCGCGGTAGAGATAACCAGCGCCGGGATCTGAGCGACCAGGCCATCACCGATAGTCAGCAGGGTATACGATTCCGCCGCCTTGCCCAGTTCCAGTCCGTGTTGCAGTACGCCAACCAGCAGGCCGCCGATGACGTTAATGACCATGATAAGGATACCGGCGATGGCATCACCGCGAACGAACTTACTGGCACCGTCCATCGAACCGTAGAAATCCGCTTCCTGCGTGACCTCCGAACGGCGTTTCTTCGCTTCGTCTTCACCGATAATGCCGGCGTTGAGATCGGCATCAATCGCCATCTGTTTACCTGGCATCCCATCCAGGACGAAACGAGCGCCAACCTCAGCGATACGTCCCGCACCCTTGGTGATAACCATAAAGTTGATGATGACCAGAATAATGAACACTACGATGCCGATGGCAAAGTTCCCACCCACCAGGAAGTGGCCAAACGCTTCAACCACCTTACCCGCTGCCGCTCCGCCGGTATGGCCTTCCATCAAGATAATACGCGTGGAGGCGACGTTCAGCGCCAGGCGCAGCAACGTGGTAAACAGCAGAATGGTCGGGAAAGCAGCAAACTCCAGCGTGCGCTGGGTGAACATCGCCACCAACAGCACCATTATCGAGAGTGCGATGTTAAACGTGAATAACAGGTCGAGTACGAACGCCGGCAGCGGCAGCACCATCATCGACAGAATCAGCAGGATCAGCACCGGACCGGCGAGAACCTGCCATTGGGTTGATTTCAGGTTGCTGGGAAGACGCAACATTGCGACAAAATTAGCCATCAGAGTCCTTCTCGTTCAAAAAATCCAGTGCCTCAGGCACCGGTAAGTTATCCGGTTTTTTCGGCTGGACGCCGCCTGCCAGTTTCCAGCGCTTCAACTGCCACACCCAGGCCAGGACTTCCGCGACCGCGGCGTACAGCGAGCCTGGGATCTGTTGACCAATTTCGGCATGGCGATATAACGCACGCGCCAGCGGCGGTGCTTCCAGCATAGGAATACGGTTCTCTTCGCCAATTTCGCGAATGCGCAGCGCAACCAGCCCGGCCCCTTTGGCCACCACTTTTGGTGCGCTCATTTTGTTTTCGTCATACTGCAGCGCGACCGAGTAGTGGGTTGGGTTGTTGACGATAACATCGGCCTTCGGAACGTCGGCCATCATCCGCCGCCGCGCCGCCGAACGTTGCATCTGGCGGATACGCCCTTTCACATGCGGGTCGCCTTCGCTTTGTTTGAATTCATCGCGAATATCCTGACGCGACATGCGCAGTTTTTTCACATGGCTGTGGATCTGCCAGAAGACATCAAATCCCACCATTGGAATGATCCCCAGCGCCACCAGCAGCGCGCACAGCCCAACCATATTGAGGGCGTTACCCATCGCCGAGAGCGGCGATTCGCTGACCAGACGCATCATCTGCGGCCAGTGGAACCACATGAAAAAACCCGCCACGCTGCCCATCAACACGGCCTTCATAATCGCCTTCGTCAACTCCGCCGCCGTTTGCGCGGAGAACATGCGTTTAATACCGGGCAGCGGGTTTAATTTATCGAATTTGAAGGCCAGCGATTTGCCGCTGAAGACCAGGCCACCGAGCATCATTGGCGCCACCAGCGCGACCACGACAACGCCAACAATCAGCGGCATCAGCCCCAGCATGGCTTCTTTTAACAGCAGGATGATTTGTCCGAGGATGAGGTTAGGATCGCTGACAATACTGTGATCAAAGCGCAGCCCACCCGACAGCAGGTTAGCCAGACGACGGGCAAGCGACTCCCCGCCCAGCCAAAGCATACACACGCCCACCAGCAGCATCAGCAACGATGTTAGCTCGCGAGATCGCGGGATCTGCCCGTCCTCACGCGCCTTTTCAAGCCGTTGGGGTGTGGGGTCTTCCGTTTTGTCTTCGTTGTCGCTTTCGTCCGCCACGTTCTGCATCTGCGATGTGATTTATGATATGGCTCATTTTGCCTTCTCACGCGCGTGGCAATGGCGGGAACAAGGGGGTGAATCCCCTCTTTTTGGAGGCTTTAGCCTGGTAGAGTGCATTTTCAGAATTTATTCAGGTTCTTTTAGGAATCCCTTTAATCCCTACATTCATTGAGTTCAGGTTAACTTCACGAACATAAAATAAATAATTATTATCATTATTACAAAAATGAAACCTATTATGGCCTATTTAATCCACACAAGCCTACAGCGCGGTCGATAATAAAAATATATCGACACAACCAATTCACCTTAGAAATATCACCACAAAATAACACCCCCAGAAAAAAAGCAATCAACATTTTCAATGAAAAATATCCACTTGCCCATGAATGATAAAAGGATATCATGCCAACGCGCATTGTGTTTTCAGAATATTGAAGCAGCTAACCAGCTAACTTCGACTGACGTTCTGACAGGCGTTCACATGTTGATTTAATTGTTACAAGGATCGCTAATTATCATGGAGATTACGATGTACTGGAAAACAACATTATTAGCGTTATCGCTATTCGCCCTTGGTTCATCACCTTCCTGGGCTGATGAATCAAATGCAGGTGAAATTCACTTCACAGGTGAAATCATTAACCCAAGCTGTGAAATATCAGGAGATTCTGGGAAAAACATCAATGTTTACCTCGGCTCCCCTGCTCCAAGTTACTTCACTGAAAATAACGGCAAATCGGATGATGTTGCCATTCCGATTTCACTCATCCACTGTCCCGTGGCAACCGACGGGTTATCACAAGTTCAATTAACATTTACCGGTACTCCGGTGAGTGAAAAAACGGACATGCTTGCGCTGGATGACGATGGTGCGCAAGGGGTCGGTATCACAATCAGTACCGAAGAGGATCGTGCCACTAACCTTGATATCACCGGAGCTGAGCATCAGCTCTATATCCCGTTATCGGAAACCCCTGATGGCGTTATATCGACAACACTATCTGCTCGCTACGTTTCACTAAGCGGAACCCAACAAGGCGTAACGCCTGGCGCGGCGAATGCAAAAGTCACTGTCGGTATTCTATATCGCTAGTTTGGAAAGTCATTTATTGACCCACCATAACCTGTTCTGTCGCAGGTTATGGTTTTGCCTGAAGGATAAATATGAAAGCTTCGCTATTCAGCACGCTTTTAACATTGACCCTGATTGCGCCTTCTTTTGTAACCAATGCGCAGGGTATTCAACTCGGACGTACACGAGTTATTTATGATGCCAATAAAAAGGAGGCCTCGCTGCCGCTCGTCAACACGGAGAAAGAGCTCCCATGGCTTATTCAGTCATGGGTAATAAATACCGATAATAAAACACGCGCACCGTTTATCATCACCCCGCCATTATTTCGACTAGATCCTAAATCGGAGCAAACGCTAAGAATCATGAAAAGCGATAATATCACCAAAAAAAATGTTGAATCGCTTTATTATCTAATTGTGCGAATGATTCCGGCCAACGATCGCCAGGATGAGAAAAATAACGTACTACACCTTATTTATAAAACGCAGATAAAGTTGTTTTACCGCCCTGAAGGAATGGACGGCCGCGCTGAAGATGCCTGTAAGAATCTCCGATTCAGCCGGTCTGGTCAGCAGCTGAAAATTGAAAATACCAGCAATTTTCATACTGTATTCTCAAGCCTTAATGTCGGCAGTAACAAAGTGCAGGCGGACATGGTGGCCCCGCAAAGCCATCTCACGCTGCCGCTCAGTACCCAAGGCGCTAGCCCATCGGTTTCATGGCGCTGTATTAATGATTATGGCGGTACAACCACCGCATACACCGCCACGCTGTCGTCGTGAACCTCACCATGATGCAGAACCTACGCTTTCATCATTTGAACTCCCTGCCCGTACTGTACGGCGTGGGCGGACTGCTGCTTCTCACCGCCAATACGCTGTATGCGCGTGATTTCTATTTTCAACCGCAGTCGCTGGAAGGCGGAGAGAACGCCCCGCAGGCAGCAGACCTGAATATTTTTGCCAATCCGAAGGCCCAGCTGGCCGGGAGCTACCCTTCGCATATTCTGCTCAATAAACTCAAAATTCAGGATCGAACGCTAACCTACACCAACGCGGAGGATGGTTCGCTTCTCCCGCTATTAACGCCAAAAATGCTGCGAGAATGGGGGGTGAAAATTGACGATTATCCGCAACTGGTTGCTGAACCTACCGACAGCCCCCTGAAACAGCCGCTGGGAGACTATATTCCCTTAGCCAGCGCCCAATTCGACTTCCAGCGGCAAAATTTAAACCTCAGCATTCCGCAAGCGGCACTCTCCCACAGAGGGAATGGCTATATTGACCCTTCACGCTGGGACACCGGCGTGCCCGTTGGCTTTGCCGATTATTCATTTAGCGGGCAGCAAAGTGAAACCTCAGGCCACAACAATCAAAACAGCCAATATCTTAATTTACGCAGCGGGGTGAATCTTGGCGGCTGGAGGCTTCGCAATTACGGCACCTGGTCGGGCTCCGACGGCGACGAAGGATGGCAAAATATTGCCACCTGGGCACAGCACGATATTCAGGTGCTCAAGGCCCAGCTTTTGGCTGGAGAATCCAGCACGCGAGGCGAGGTCTTCGACAGTATTCAATTTAGCGGCGTCAACGTGGCCTCCGATGACGACATGCTCCCCGGCAGCGAGCGCGGATTCGCGCCGGTCATTCGCGGCACGGCTTATACCAACGCCGTGGTCACCGTAAAGCAAAACGGCTATACCCTTTACCAGCAAAACGTGGCACCCGGAGCCTTTGAAATCAACGATCTGACGGTATCAACCAACAGCGACGATTTGGAAGTGAGCGTGCAGGAAGCGGATGGTACCGTCCATACAACGACCCAGGCATTTTCCAGTATCGCCTTGATGCAACGCCCTTCTCATCTACGTTTTGAGGCCACCGCGGGGCGCTATCGCGCCGCGAGCGGCAGTGGCGACAAAGAGCCTGAATTTGTTCAGGGCAGCGCTATCTATGGCGTGAACAATCAGGTGACGGCCTTCGGAGGTCTTACGATGGCTGAAAACTACAACGCTATCGTCTCCGGTGCCGGAATTGGCTTAGGCGCATGGGGTGCTATCTCCACCGATGTCACTTTCGCGCACAGTGAGCTCGACACCGGTGAAACCGATACCGGCCAGTCCTGGCGGGTCCTTTATTCCACGGATATCATCCCAACCAACACCCATCTATCACTTTCGGGTTATCGCTACTCAAGTAAAGGGTTCTACAGCTTTTCGGAGGTGAATCAGCGCAATTCCGATGATGACACGCATGATGATGGCACTGACCACAAGCGCGCTCGACTGCAGATGAACCTCAGCCAGCAGTTCGGTGATGGCAATCTTTATCTGAACGGTTATCAGCAAAATTACTGGAACAATGATCATCGCGACAGTTCTCTTTCCGCAGGCATGAACTACAGCCTGCTGGGAATCAGCTATAACTTCTCACTCACCTGGAGCAACACCAGCAGCGGCACGGACGATCGCTCACTCTATTTTGGCCTGACGGTTCCACTGAGCCGCTGGTTGCCCAATAGCTGGGCGAGCTATAGCTTAAACAACAGCCAGCATGGCGCAACGACCCAAAACGTTGGCCTCAATGGCTCATTGCTGGCGGACAATAGCCTGAGCTACTCACTGCAGCAGAGTCATAGCACCCAAACGCCGGAAAATAGCAGCAGCCTATACGGTACATGGTATGCCCAATACGGCAGGCTGAATGCGGGCTATTACAGCGCAACCGATGGTACGCGGCAGCTTAGCTATGGGGCTACCGGCGCGGTAGTCGCCCATCCCCATGGCGTGACGCTATCTCAACCGTTAGGCAATCAGTTCGCCATCGTTGATGCTGACGGCGCACCGGGGATAGGTTTTGAGAATCAACGCGGAATCCGTACCGACTGGTTTGGCAACGCCATCATTCCATCGCTTTCCGCCTATCGCGAAAACCGCATTGGTATCGAGACTGACGAATTGCCGGAAGATGTCGACAGCGGCAATACGGCAACCACGGTGGTGCCAACGCGTAACGCCGCCGTCATCGCACATTTCAATGCGCATCGCGGCTATAGAGCATTGATAACCTTAACGCAGCCCACCGGGAAAACCGTACCTTTTGGCGCTATCGTCACCTCATCTGATGGGCTTAACAGCGGTATCGTCGATGACCGGGGTACCGTCTATCTTGCCGGCCTTGGCGAGTCGGTGACGCTTCGCGTCAAATGGGGAAACCAACAGCAACAGAGGTGCGCTGCAACGGTTGTCGCCGAGGGTGACAATAACCTTAAAGACGATGCCGCAGGGATTAAACGCATCCGCACCGTGTGCAACCAGGGAGGATAATCACGTGTCACACAACTCTATCTTTCGCTTTACGGTTCAACGCCGTTTTAAAATCATTCTGCTACTGGCAGCGCTGGCTTTCACCCTACACGCCAACGCCGCTGCAACCTTCTTAACCGGCTGCTTCCCGGTTAAGGGAGAGGTTAAAGTTACGCTGGATGATGAACTCAGCTCAGCGATGAACTACGCCGGTAACACCATTTCGCCGCTGAATAATTTCATGGTCCCGGCAGAGCCGCTGCCGGCCCAATGCAGCAGTTGCCCAGGCTTAAGAAGCACGGACAAGGAGAACTTGTATTCCTACCGTGCAACGCCGCTCATGGCGGGCATGACCCCGGGCTACGGTAAACTCACCGATAAGCTGGATATCCAGTTAACCCTATTTACTGACACCGTAGCCGGGGGGGAAACGCTGACCAAGCTGACGACTTACCCCAATACCGCGCCGGCAACGAGCACCACGGAAGGGACAAATACGGAATCTACGCAAAGCGTTTGCGCCAAAAGCCCAGCGCCTGGCGTCCCCCAGCGGGTGTTTAACTGGAATAAGTTGACCGCCTCTATCCATATTGTCCGACCCATTTTTGGTACGGAACTCATCCCAACGCAAACGCTGGCGGAAACCAGCCTGTGTATATTTTATGGCACCGGTTCCTGTACTTTTGCCAACGCACAGTTAGCCTCCCGGATGACCATTTCAGGATCGTTAAGTGCCCCTTTGAGTTGTACTATCAACGCCGGTAGCGCCATTAATGTCGACTTCAACTCTGTCGCCCGCTCTAACTTTGTCGCTCAAGGCCAGCCACCGGTGGGTTTCGCTCTACGTGATGTCGATATCAACTTCCACTGTGATAACCCAGCGTCGGACAACACGGACAAAATCAAACTGACGCTCACGTCCGATCAAGGCGTCAGCGATACGGGAACGGGCTATATTGCCAAAATGATGGGGCGGGATGATATTGGCGTGCGGATGTACGACAGCAACAACCTCAACGTCGCTCTCGACGGCAGCGCAGAGTTCCCTATTACGCTGGATAGTAACGGCGACGGCCATATCCAGATGTCAGCCGCACCGGTCGCCACGACCAGTACGCCGCCTGAACCTGGAAAATTTGAAGGTAACGTAACGGTAAAAATGGACCTCAAGTAGCCCTGCTTATGAAAAGGCCCGCAAGCGGGCCTTTTTATTCAGAATCCCAGGCTATCGAGCAGATCGTCAACCTGATCCTGACTTGCCACTACGCCCGCCTTGGACGTATCGACCTGCGGGCCATTGAGCAGACTGTCGTTCTCACGCTTCTGCCGCGCGCCCTGCTCCGGAATATTTTCCAGCAACACCATTAACAGCTGGCGCTCAATTTCCTGGATCACATCCATCATACGCTTGATAACCTGGCCGGTAAGGTCCTGGAAATCCTGCGCCATCATGATTTCGAGCAGTTGAGCGTTGGTAAAGCTAGTGTGCCCGGGTACTTCACCGAGGTATTTCCGCGTGTCGCTAACCAGTTCACGTGCGTCGGACAGCTCAATCGGGTTTTCAAACCATGCATCCCAACGCGTGCTGAGCGCTTTGGCCCCCTTTTCCATTTCATCCTGATGCGGCTGAGATGCTTCCACGCTGTTCAGCGCGCGCTCGGCTGCCTGCGCGGTCATCTGCACGACATAGTCCAGACGGTCGCGCGCATCCGGGATAGCCTCAGCGGCTTCGGCAATGGCCTGATCCAGACCCAGCTCGCGCAAACTATCGCGCAGCATGCGGGTCAGGTTGCCAATACGGCTAATAATATCCGCGGCAGAATGTTCTTCGCCGGGCTTAATGAAAGATTGCATCATGATAGTCACCTTACATGCCCAGTTTCTCGAAGATTTTGTTCAGTTTCTCTTCCAGAGTCGCCGCGGTAAACGGCTTAACCACATAGCCGCTGGCGCCAGCCTGAGCGGCGGCGATGATGTTCTCTTTCTTCGCTTCCGCCGTCACCATCAGTACCGGCATCGCCGCCATTGCGCCATCGGCACGAATGGTTTTCAGCAGCTCCAGCCCATCCATATTAGGCATGTTCCAGTCAGAGATAACAAAACCAAACCCGCCCGAATTCAGTTTATTCAACGCATCGACGCCATCCTCAGCCTCTTCGACGTTGTTAAAACCCAGCTCTTTAAGCAGGTTACGCACAATGCGACGCATGGTGGAAAAGTCATCCACAACCAAAAACTTAAGCTCTTTATCCGCCATAAAATAATTCTCCTGATTCAAATACGTATTGCCTGTCCGGCACTGATTTTCGCCAGCATCTGCTGGCTTACCTGGCTAAGATCGACCACTTCGCTGACGCCACCGGTATTGATGGCCTCACGCGGCATGCCGAACACCACACAACTGGCTTCATTCTGCGCAATGGTCCAGGCACCGGCCTGATACATTGCATGCATCCCGGCCGCACCGTCATTGCCCATACCGGTGAGGATAACCCCCACGGCGTTGCGCCCCGCGTGCTTCGCGACCGAATGAAACAGCACATCAACCGACGGGCGATGGCGATTAACCGGCGGCCCGTTGTGAATTTTGATTTGATAGTTCGCCCCGCTTCGCGCCAGCTCCATATGTTTGTCGCCCGGCGCAATATAGGCGTGGCCCGGCAACACGCGCTCGCCGTCCTCAGCCTCTTTCACCGTAATCTGGCACAGCTTGTTCAGCCGTTCGGCAAACGACCGCGTAAAACCTGGCGGCATGTGCTGAGTGATGAGGATCGCCGGGCTGGTCAACGGCAATGGCTGTAAAACATGGCGAATAGCTTCCGTTCCGCCCGTTGACGCACCGATCACCAGCAATTTTTCCGAACTCAGCATCGGCCCGGCTTTCAACGCCTTTGGCGCCGCCAGGGATTTATGCGCACTAATCTGCGCACGGGAAGCCGCACGGACCTTTTCCGCAATCGTCTCGCTGTAGGCCAACATCCCCTCACGAATACCCAACTGCGGTTTGGTGACAAAATCGACCGCCCCCAGCTCCAGCGCCCGGAGGGTCACTTCGGAGCCTTTTCCGGTCAACGATGACACCATCACCACCGGCATGGGCCGCAGGCGCATCAGCTTTTCCAGAAAATCGAGACCGTCCATCCGCGGCATTTCGACATCCAGCGTCAGCACGTCCGGATTGTATTTTTTGATAAGATCGCGGGCGACCAGAGGATCCGGGGCCGTCGCCACCATCTCCATGTCATCATGTTCGTTAATAATCTCCGTCATGATTTGCCGCATCAGTGCTGAATCATCGACAGACAAGACCCTGATTTTACTCATGCTCTTCCCTTACTTAGCGCATAGACCGTTTGCCCACGCAGGCTGAATTCACGGGCGATATGGCTGAAGTTCTCCGAATGTCCAGCAAACAGCAGACCATCCGGCTTCAGCAGCGGCACGAAGCGTTTTAAGATCTCCTGCTGTGTCGCCTTATCGAAATAGATCATCACGTTACGACAGAAGATCGCATCGAACGGGCCGGCTATCGCGTAGTGAGCGCTCAGGAGATTCAGTGAGCTGAAATCCACGTAGTTCGCCAGCTCAGAACGTACGCGTACCAGCCCATCGTGCGGCCCGGTACCGCGCATGAAATAGCGCTGAAGCTGCTGCTGGGAGAGCGTTTTCAGCTCATCCAGTCGATAAATTCCGCTCTGCGCTTTTTCTAAAACTTCGGTATCGATATCACTGGCCACCACCTTCCAGCGCCCCGGCGCCGTGCCCAGCGTGTCGGCTAACGTAATGGCAATGGAATAAGGCTCCTCACCCGTCGAGGCCGCCGCGCTCCACACTCGGTATTCCCCCTGCCGACGCGCGGCATGCTCCGCCAGCGTCGGGAAGTGATGCGCTTCGCGGAAAAATGCCGTCAGGTTGGTGGTCAGCGAGTTAATAAACGCCTGCCACTCCGCGCTGTCGCCGTTGGCTTCCAGCAGGCTGAGATAATGACCAAAATCATCCAGGTTCAGCGTCCGCAGACGCCGAACGAGGCGGTTATAAACCATGTCACGTTTATGATCCGCCAGCACGATACCGGCGCGCTGGTAGATCAATTGACAGATCCGACGAAACTGCGCGTCGGTGAGCGTCAGGCGCTGCGTCAGCTGGCTCAGTAATTGCGATTGCCCATTTGGCAGAGATACAGTCATAGCGCCTTCTTACATCACATCATTTCAGGAAACTGCGGGTATGGCAGACAGCACGACGCTTTCGCGCGGCGCTTCCGCCTTCACTTCTTCAAGTTCAAATACGGAAACCACGCTCGTCAGGTGATCGGCCTGGCTCGCCAGTTGCTGCGTTGCCGCCGCCCCCTGCTCAACCAACGCGGCGTTTTGCTGCGTGACCTGATCCATCTGGCTAACCGCCAGCGCCACCTGTTCAATCCCGCGGCGCTGCTCATCGGATGCGGAAGCAATTTCGCCCATGATGTCGTTCACCCGAGTGACCGACTGGACGATTTCCGTCATCGTATTGGCGGAAGTTTCCACCAGCGCGGAGCCTTGCTGGACGCGAGCCACTGACTCTTCAATCAGAACTTTGATCTCTTTGGCGGCCTGAGCGCTGCGGCTGGCGAGATTACGGACTTCCCCGGCGACCACGGCGAATCCACGGCCCTGTTCACCGGCGCGCGCCGCTTCTACCGCGGCGTTGAGCGCCAGAATGTTGGTCTGAAAAGCAATGCCGTCGATAACGCTGATAATGTCGCTAATTTTCTTCGAACTGGTGGCGATGTTTTGCATAGTCTGCGCTACGTGGCTGGCCTGTTCGCCGCCGCGCTTGGCGGTATCTGCCGCCCCATGCGCCAGATCGGATGCCTGGCGGGCGTTGTCTGCGTTCTGGCTGACCGTTGCCGTCAGCTGCTCCATGCTGGCCGCAGTTTCCGCCAGCGATGCCGCCTGTTGTTCAGTACGCGCCGAAAGATCGTTATTGCCGGCGGCAATTTCCGAAATCCCGGTATGCATTGAGTTACTGCCCTGACGGACATGCCCCACGGTTTCGCGTAGCGATTTTTGCATCGCTTTAAGACCGGCAAAAATGGCGCTGATTTCGTTTTTGCCATACACCGAAACGGGGCGGGCCAGATTGCCCTTCGCAATACTGTCAAAGTGGCTGCTGATAATGGCCAGCGGTTTGACAATCATATGGCGAACCCACCACAGCGCACCGACGGTCATCAGCACAGAGATAATCACCATCGAGATAAAAGTAATCGTTGAGCGCTGATAGTCGCTCTGGCTTTCCTGTTCAGCTGCCGCGACGTAGTTTTCAATATTTTTACGCCAGCTCTCATAGTCATTGTCGAACTGATCCTGAGATTTCTGCACCGGTGCCGCGACGAATTCCGCCAGCTGATTGTTCTCAAGCCAGGCCGTTTGATGGGCCAGCATTTCATACCAGGCGGTAAAGGTTTTTGCCGTCTGGCTTTGCAACGCTTTGTCATGTTCGCCCATCAGCGGTAAGGCCATAAATCCCTTAAACAGGGCATCCGCCTGCGAAAGCTCCTGCTTAACATCATCGATCATGCTACGGACTTCAGTGGGCGGATAGCTTAGCGCCGTGAGCGTGCCCGCTTTATTCAGCATATTGCTCGCCTGCAGCATGGCGGCCCGCGACTCGGTTAAGGTATTCAGTTGCTGGCTACTCTGGTCAACCTGGTTAATGTTGTTTTGCCCATCGCGAAAGGCCCAAAAGGAGAGTCCATTACTGCCGATCTGCAAAATGCCGCAGATAATCAAAATCAGAAACAACGTGGTAGAGATTCGAATACGATAAAGCATCACCACACTCCTAAAAGCGGCAACTGCCGCGGATAATATTAAAAGGTTTCCCAGTTGTTATCGGTTCGGCTGTTTGCTGTCGAAGCAAGGCGCGATGGCGTCGTCAACGATGGCGCAGCGGTTGGCGCGCTGCGGCTCACCGTGGCTGGGCTAAGACGAAACGCCGCGACGGCCTGATTCAGACGTTCAGCCTGGTCTTCCAGCGCAGCGGCGGCGCTTGCCGACTCTTCCACCAGCGAGGCGTTTTGCTGCGTCACGCTATCCATTTCCGCCACGGCGATCGCCACCTGGTCGATACCCCGGCTTTGCTCATCGGAGGCCGACGCAATTTCACCCATGATGTCGGTGACGCGAGTCACCGCGTTGACGATATCGGTCATGGTTTCCCCCGCGCTTTCAACCAGCACTGAACCGGTATCGACACGTGAGACGGAATCTTCAATTAACGCTTTAATTTCTTTTGCCGCCTGCGCGCTGCGGCTGGCGAGATTACGCACTTCCCCGGCGACCACCGCAAAGCCACGGCCTTGTTCACCGGCACGTGCCGCTTCGACGGCGGCGTTAAGCGCCAGGATATTGGTCTGGAAGGCAATGCCGTCGATAACGCCGGTAATATCGGAAATTTTCTGCGAACTGGCCGCGATCTCGTGCATGGTGTTCACCACACCATTAACCACATTGCCACCGCGCTGAGCGGTCTCCGACGCGCTTAAGGCAAGGTGTGAAGCCTGACGCGCATTTTCGGCGTTCTGTTTCACCGTGGCGGTTAGCTGTTCCATGCTGGCTGCGGTCTCTTCCAGCGAGGCGGATTGCTGTTCAGTCCGCGCAGACAGGTCGGTATTGCCGGCGGCAATTTCGCTCGTACCATGATAGATAGCCTCCGCCCCTTCACGGACGTGGGTCACGGTGTCGATTAGCGAAGTCTGCATATGGGTGACGGTATCACCCAGCTCGGTAATTTCGTTGCGGCCACGCAGCGTCAAACGCTGAGTCAGGTCGCCTGCCGCAATAAGTCGGATATGCCCCATCACCGCCGCCAGTGGCTTCAGCAAAATGGCGCGAATACCAAACCATGCGCCTACCATCACCGCCACCAGCACCACGGCCAGAACCGCCAACTGCCAGCGGGCAATCTGGTAATCGCTGCTGCTGGTAGTAAACGCGTGCTGATAGAGCGTTTCACTTTGATTGGAATATTGGGTCATCGCCTCGCCCAATGCGTTCTGCATCCCTTGCGTAGGCTGGGCAAAATAGGCATCCATGTTGCCGCTCTCAAGGAAACCCACCAGATCCTGCAGCGCGGCAAAATAGTTCTTATAGCTTTTTACAACCTGGGCGCTGGTTGCACTCATTTCAGGCTGTGGCGGAAGTTGACTAAAGCGTTCGAAGTGGCTAGCCGCCTGAGACAGCGTGGTTCTGGCATTCTTCAGCAGCTCGTTTTTGGCACTGCTCTGCTGGTTCGTGGTGTCCATCATCATCCGCGCCGACGAGCGGCTCAGGTTGATACGGGTTTGCAGCATCAGATCCCACGCTTTAGTGAGTTCCGTTTGCTGAGTTCGCAGTGAGTTTGATAGCGCAAAACTTTGTTGGTTTTGATGTAGCGAGGAGAACAGGAAACTCCCCGAAATTAACTGCAGAAGTGCGAAGACGACCAGCACCAACATCAGCAGTGTGACAACGCGGATACGGTTTAACATACAACACCTTCTCTATATTCAGTTATCGCTGTTATCGGCATCCTAAATAGAAACTTTACGTGCCCTCAGAGTAAAAATCGCAGGCGGGAGAAGGGGTCAGCCAGAGGAGATGCGCGAGTCACTGAATAACAACGTTTTTTATAAAACATAAAAAAAAGTTGTAAATGACCCCACTTTCATACAATTTATGTGATGAATGAATTGATGGCATTACATAATAAAAAATCATTTTTTCATCGCGGGGCAATTTCGTAATCTGACGGGGTAATTTTTGTGGCAAACGCAAACAAGCTCACGATTTTCATCGTGATTTTCATGCTGGCGGGCATTCTCACCGGCGCAATGATCCATTCTTACGCATCAGCAACCACCATTGAACTCTGGTCCGGCAACATCACGCTGTTGACCGATATCTTCCTGCGGCTCATCAAAATGGTGATCGCACCTTTAGTCTTTAGCACACTGACCGTGGGGATCATGAAGCTCGGTGAAACCTCTACCATTGGCCGCGTGGGCGGTAAAGCCATGGTGTGGTTTATCAGCTCTTCGGTGCTGTCGATTCTGGTAGGGTTATTTATCGTGACGCTGCAGCATCCTGGCAGCGGCTTGAATTTATCTATTCCTAAAGACACAGTAGATACCGGTCTTGCGGTCAGCGGGATGAGTCTCAAAGGCTTCCTGTCACACACCATCCCAACCAGTATTGTCGGTGCCATGGCCGATAACGAAATTCTGCAAATTGTGGTCTTCTCGATGTTCTTCGGCATCGGCGGCGCATCGCTCGGCCAGAAGTTCAACGCGCCGTTGGTGGCCGCGCTGGATGTGGTTTCCCACATTATGCTTAAGGTCACCGGCTACGTGATGTACGTTGCGCCGCTGGCGATTTTTGCCGCCATCTCTTCGGTGATTGCGACCGAAGGTCTCGGCATTCTACTGAACTACGCTTCGTTTATCGGCGGTTACTATGTCGCGATTGTGCTGACCTGCTGCGTGCTGGTGGCTATCGGTTATATGGTGCTGAAGAAAGACGTTTTCCGCTTGCTTGGGATGCTTAAAGATCCGGTGCTGGTCGCGTTTACCACCAGCAGCTCCGAAGCGGCCTACCCAAAAACGCTCGAGCAACTGACCAAATTCGGCTGTTCCCGCAATATCGTCTCTTTCGTGCTGCCAATTGGCTACTCCTTTAACCTGGTCGGCTCGATGGTGTACTGCTCCTTCGCCTCGATGTTTATCGCCCAGGCCTACAACATTCATCTGAGCCTCTCAGAGATTGCCGTGCTGATGCTGACGTTGATGCTGGCTTCCAAAGGGATTGCCGGGGTGCCGCGCTCTGCGCTGGTGGTGCTGGCGGCCACTATCCCAAGCTTCAATATTCCGGTTGCCGGTATTTTACTGCTGATGGGGATTGACCACTTCCTCGATATGGGGCGCTCGGCGATCAACGTATTGGGTAATGGCGTAGCGACGGCGATGCTGTCGCAGAACGAAGGCCAACTGGCCCAGGAAGAGCCGGAGATGGCGCAGCAAAATATGTAAGCCCGCCGTGTCTCTCCCGCAACATCCATGCCATACCGGGAGAACAGCAAAAGAAAAGCCAGACCAAGCGGTCTGGCTAAATCAAACATCAACCGTCCATTCCCGCCTGACACTCATCGGCGAAACAGCGCAATAATAACAATAGCAATGATATGAAAAGTACGGCTCCCCGCCCCACTGGCATAGGTCGGGGTCAAACTCGGCTTTAGATAAAGATACGCAGACCCACGGCGGCCAGGTGATCGGAAACGTTATAAGACTCATCGGTATTACCGCTGGCTTTCTCGTAACCGTATTCGATATAGGTCACCGCATTTTTGCCTAACCAGTAATCGGTACCAAGCGTAGTGGACTGGAAGTGCTGACCATCCATCGCATCACCGCCTTCCGTCCAGTCAAAGTTCGCATAGATGCTCCACTCCGGCGTAATTTTGAACTGTGAGGCATATTCCAGCCCCAGGATGGTTTCCTGGTCATTGGTCTGGTTACTGGTCCCGCTGGTTGCCGCATGAACATCGTCGACGGTGTTGATGTAGTAAGTCGCCTGCGCGCCGTTATACCAGGTGAAACCGTCGAAGTTGGCGGTATATTTGGCATTCATCCCCATCGAATAGGTATTACCGTCGTACGATGGGCCGGTAACGGTCGTCACCGGAACGGTACCGCCATGGGTGCCAACAGGAACGTCAGTGGTCACAGAACCCTGATTCACCGAATAATTGTTATAGGCGGCCGCGCCGGAAACGGAAATACCGTTGTCAAAACGATATTGTGCGGCAAGTGCAGCGCCACCGTGAACGGTTGCCGATCCATCATGGTAAGCGTCGTGCATATCCGGCCCATCACCATAACCGCTGCCGAAACCAATTTTATCGACATCGTCATTCCCCTGCCCCATAAGGCCCACGGTGAATTCTTTGGTGTTGTAATAATAGATGGCCGCAGAGTTAACAATATCCGTCGACATACCGGCGGTATCGTGTTTTGCCTTACCGCCGTAAGCATAAGTGGTATCAATACCCAGGCCCCAGTCGGTCGGTGCGTATTGCTTACCAAAGGTCACTACACCATATTGATCATTACCCAAACCGACATAGGCCTGGCGCGTATAAACATCGTTGCCTTGATCATCGGTGGCAGAGTCCAGCCCGTGGATCCCCGTTTCGTAATAACCTGCGGCGTAATAACCTTTATCATTAATTTTTTGCCGCAGTGCGACGCCCAGACGCGAGTCATTGTTCTGGATATTATGTTCCACGCTATGGGCAGAATCATCTTTCGCCATCAGACGTACAGAACCCATAATAGAAATGGCCGTATCATCATTCTGGTAAACCATCTCACCTTTGGTCTGCGTTGCGGTATAGGCCGGTGCGGCCTGGTCGCCGCTGCTGGCCAGCGCATAGGCCGGTGCGCCTACTGCGGCGGTAATTGCCAGAGCAATAAGAGAAGGTTTAAGCATTACTTTTTTTACGCACATAGGAATCCCTTAATCAATATTTAAGATTTTTTAGAGCATTTTTATTTAAAATTTGGAGAAAGCATTATTTCCCGCGTTGGAAATATTAATTGCATTAAGATTCTA
>NZ_JAKCNS010000150.1 GCF_021440345.1 Kluyvera intermedia | reverse complement strand
TGACCATAGATTCCGTTTTCTGAGACGACCCCAATAAGACAAAAGGCTGCCTCATCGCTAACTTTGCAACAGTGCCCCTAATCGTGTTCAGCAGAATAGCCGGAGGAAGTTTCCTACTGTCGATAAGAAAGGATTGGCACAGGGAGTGTGAATATCGAAACACCATCACAGAATAATGCCAGATAGAAATGCGATAGTAGGGTTGGATATTTAAATAAGGAGCATCCCGACTTAAAATGAATATGACTGCGTAACCAGGCGCAATAAAAAAAGCGAAAGAATCGCTTTTATTCTGGTTGTTTTTTCGAAGAGTGACCGTTTTCTGAGATGACAAGAAATAAGGAAGTCCTATGATCGCTAGCGGAATAGTTCAAAAACTGAATGCGCAAATGAATCAGGAGTTTTATACCTCAAATTTGTATCTTCAGCTCAGCCAGAGGTGCAGCGAGAATAGCCTTAATGGCACCGCACTATTTTTGCGTCATCAGGCGCAAAATACGGTGACGCAAATGATGCGCATGTACGAATACATCAAACAGAGCGGCGCCACGCCGGTGTTACAGGAGCAACACGCCCGGTGCGGTGAATTTTCCACGCTGGAAGATCTGTTTGAGCAGACGGTAAGCGATTACCAGAAGCGCATTAATGCGCTGACCTCTTTGACGGAAGACGCCCAGGCAGCAAACGATAAGTCAGCGATTAACTTCCTGAAGCGATACAGAAAAGAGGAAATCGTGGACGGGACGCTGTTGCAAATCATTCTGGATGAAGTCCGCAGCGCTAAAAAAGCGGGCATCAACATGCAGCAAACCGACCACTATCTGGTTGGCGTGATCGATCGCTATCACTAAATCAATTTCGCAGTACGAGGAGGTTTTACGCCTCCTCAGAAAATCTGTTTTACATCAGAAACAGAGGTTTATGCCAGTGAACATTTGATACCCAACACGTCATAGTGATTTTTTAACTTAGCGTTTTTATATCGTGCCAAAAATGTCTCTGCTTGTGTCTTTATATTAAGGAAGGTGCGAATAAG
>NZ_JAKCNS010000149.1 GCF_021440345.1 Kluyvera intermedia | reverse complement strand
AAGTTGGAGTCATTACCCAATAGTTGAAGTAATTACGAGTGCTAAGGTTTTGATTGTATTTTTCATTAAGATAAATCTCATTAATCCAGAGTCGTCGGTGTTGCGAGTAAATAATAGTTATGTAATTTTTTAATTAAAATGATGAGTGTTAAATATTAAATGGTGGTATTTATGCTTGTTTTATTTACCTCTCGAACCTCTTTGAATATCCAACGCCAGAATAAAACGCTTAGAGGCGCAATGATTATGGGTGAAATAAATATATTCGGCGTCTTGTCCCAAAAGAATGCGACAACTTCACCGAACTCACGATGGTATTTATCAGCAAAGAAATTGATAACCACCAGTACTGAGGTCGCGCCAATTGCCCAGCCTACGCATGTCGCCGTAAGAAGGTTGAACCTGGGTAAGTGGCCTATAGCGTATTGCCAGTTAAACCAGATGTCACCCGCCAGTAGCGCGAGAATGATCAGGTTAGTTTGTCCGTCATATGCGCTCATTGAGGCAAGAGACGAAAGGATACCCAGCCCCAGCATAATAGTGAGGATAACGCCTTTATAAATTTTCATTTGAAACTCAGTTCGAATGTTTATGTTAATAAATAAGTTTATTTGTAGAGTATTCTGGTGTTAATTAGCCTTTGTTTAATGTGAATAGATTTATCCACCCCCCGTTTCATTGGGCTTGTGGATGTTATTAATTCACAATGTTTATTGCGTCGCTGATGCTGCCAGAGAATCACTATTAATAAACCGTCGGTGCGCTGGATAGATCACCCCTGTCGTTCATCGACTCCTCTTCTGGTTGTTTTATCCAGATATTTCGGAGCGCACATTAAGCTAAATTATGCGAGCCAGCTCAAGCTATAAACACGCATAATTTATGTGTGTTACAGATTATTTCACTAGTTTCCGCTGGCCGTGCGGTATGCCGAGGGGGCGGGCGCGCGTGGGGTTGTTCTCGATTCGCGCGGATGTGTTCAGCAAAGGCATCGCTGGTGGGCTAAGCGCGAGCAGTTACCTGCTCGCTGTTGATATGCTCGTCTGCATTCATTGAAGTACAATTGCAAATGAGCCCAAAAAGAAGCCTGAAGGCGTAATGCCGAAGAAACCCAGGTCTACGCCTTCACTTTCTTCGACACCGAACTGCCTGCATCACGCGTCAGGTGCAGCGTATCAATCATGCCGATAAGGCAAATCAGCGCGATAAACAGAAAAGCAAGACGGAAGCTGATACCCGGCATAGCGCTTAAATCCAATACTGAACTTATCTTCTCGCCGATACGAATCCCAATTGCTCCCAGCGTGATACCCAGCCCGATAGCTAACTGACTAGCGGTACTGAACAGCGTGTTGGCGTAACTCATCTGCGGGGAAGGGACGTCGGCAAAGGCCAGCGTACTCACCCCGGTAAACTGGATAGAGCGGAATACGCCGCCCAGATACAGTATCAGCATAATGGCCCACACTGGCGTCTGCGGCGTCAGGAAGGCACAGGCAACCAGTGCCAGCACATTGAGTGCACCGTTAAGCAGCAGCAGACGACGAAAACCGAGCCAGCGTATCAGCGGCGTGGTGGCAGGTTTTATCGTCAAATTACCGACGAAGACCGCCAGGACCAGCAGCCCGGAATAGAACGGGTCCATACCAAACCCGACCTGGAAGAGCAGCGGTAGCAGGAAGGGGACGGCACTTATCGATGCACGGAACAGTGAACCGCCGTACATCGTCACCCGGAAGGTGGGGACTTGTAGTGCGTCCATGCGGATCATCGGTGCCGGGCTGCGACGGAAATGGCGCAGTGCATAATAGAATGTCACCCCGCCGAGCAGCAGCAGCGCGACGACCAAACCCACCTGCATTTTCTCTGCACCCAGTAGTTCCATGGCGTAGACCAGACTGACCATCGAAACCGAGGTGGCCAAAAAACCGGGCAGATCGAAAGGACGACGTTCGTCCTCGCGGATATTTGGAATAATTCGCAGCGCCAGAATGATGGCGATAATTCCCAGCGGGACGTTAATAAAGAAGATCCAACGCCAGTCGGCCACGCTGGTGATAAATCCTCCCAGCGGTGGCCCGATAATCGGGGCGATGAGCGCCGGCCAGGTGAGCGTGGCAATGGCGGTAATTAGCAGATGCTTAGGGGTGGTTCGCAGTACGGCGAGGCGACCCACTGGCACCATAAGCGCACCGCCAACGCCCTGAAGGATACGCATGGCGACAAAGCTGTCGGCGCTGGTGGCGAGCCCGCAAAACACCGAAGAGAGCGTAAAAATAGCCAGAGCGAGGCTGAAGATAGTCCGGGCGCCGAAGCGGTCGGCTATCCAGCCGCTGGCAGGAATCAATACTGCGAGGGTGATCAGGTAGGCGCTGATGCCGATATTCAGATCGACAGCTTCGACGCCGAAGGTCTTAGCCATGTCTGGCAAGGCGGTGGCAATCACCGTCCCATCAAGGAACTCCATAAAGAATGCACCGGCCACAAGCAGCGCCGCAGGGGATACCCCGCGACTCGCCTGGGCCTGGAGAGGCTCACTCATTTTTTTTACCCTATCAAAAAAACACGTAATATTTATAAGTTTTGTAGAGATTGTAAGTGGTAGATTTCTAAAGAGTTATTATCATAAATATAACAATCACAAAGAAATTGATGTGATTTCCATCACGGATAGGTTGATTTTTGTGACATGTATCATATTATGTGCCTGTAGACAGTAATACCTGCATAACAAAAAAACTGGAGTGTCACCATGAAACAGCGCATGCGTAAAATCCTCAAAAGCATGTTTGAAAACTACTGCAAAACTTTCAAAGACGTACCGCCTGGCGCTATGTTCTGATAAAAAAAACCTGCCGCGGCAGGTTTTTTTATCTTCTGCAAAAGTAGGTTACTATTACGCTCCGCAAAATAGGAGCAAAAAATGTCCCAGAACCTCACCCCTGACGATGAACTGGTTTCCGATGTGGTTGCCTGTCAGCTCGTTATCAAACAGATCCTCGACGTTATTGACGTGATCGCTCCGGTTGAAGTGCGCGATAAGATGGCCTCACAACTGAAATCGATTAATTTCGCCACCCATCCGGCTGGCGCCGATCCGGTGACGCAGCGGGCGATTCAAAAAGCGATTGCTCTGATTGAGCTGAAGTTTACGCCGCAGGAAGCCGCGCACTAGTCGGTGGGCAGTCTTCAGTAACCTGAAGACTGAACGGCAAGGGCGCTCAAAATGCCCTTGCTGGGTAAATTAATGCTGCTGGTGGGTCATCACGTTCAACAGATGCTGGTCAGTTTGCTGGATACACAGGCCGGCTTTACGCGCGCTACGGACTTCATCCAGAATTGTCTTCAGCAAGATACCATCCTGTTCCTGCTCTTCTTCCAGCGCGTTCAGGAAATTCAGGGTGCTATCGTCTTGAAGCACTTTCGCTTCCTGGGCCAGTTCCGACAGCGTTGATGTGCGTTGTTCATGATCTTCGATGGTTTTAATGAAAAGATCTTCAAGGGTTGCGCATTTATCTTCGCGGGCAACAAAGGCTTTTACCACCGGATAGGCGCCGGATTTCTTCATGTAATCGAAGACACGCATCATTTGCGTTACGCTGGACTGCGCCTGCGCACGTAGAAACGTCGCCGTTCCGTTCAGCCGATGTTCTGAGCACCACTCGCTCAAACGCAAATAATGATTGGATGCATAAAACTCAAGATTCATCTGAGCATTAAGCTTTTGAACCATTCCTAAAACTGCCATATAAATGTCCTTATTACTGGGTAGGAACGATACGCGTGACATCGCATAGTTCTTAATAGCCGCTAACCATGCGCTATTTCCGCGTTTGAGTGCGACCACATATTATCTGCAGTCCTCATGCATGACCGAAATATAGAGTAACTCCGGCTCTAAAAAGAATACTCTCTGAGCGAATGTAAGAAAACTCTTATAAGCCGCTTTTTACGTTTCGTTACAACAGATATTGGAATTATCTTATTATTCAGTACTTAATATTAATATCTGCATAAATAATGGCGATTATGACTGTTCATTGCCGCATCTATAAATTTTGTTAATGTATTGAATTGATATTACATCGTGTGCACTGAGAAGTGTGATCTGCATCAATAATAATTATTCGGGAACTCTATTTGATAGGTGTATGTAGTGATGTTTGATATGAATGATACATTACCGATAATAATTTTAATTTATGCATCATGCTTTT
>NZ_JAKCNS010000148.1 GCF_021440345.1 Kluyvera intermedia | reverse complement strand
TAACATGTGAGTTAAACGTTGGGAGATACCTATTATCGATTATATCTTTGTGATCAATAATTTTAATATTTTCAGAAAGTTCAATGCCTGTAGGGATCTGTGAATCTGTTACGATATAGATCATATTAACCCATGGCATAAAATGATGTATACTTCTCAATGAAAAAAATATTTCATTATGGTTATCAAAACGAGCACTATCTTGAGCATATTGCCCTAAGGCAGAGAGATTCTTTGCATTACAAATTTCATTAAATTTAGATTGCCAGTCTGGATCTTGATTATTCACCCAAGTATAAACGACATCTATCTTTAGCTCAGTCTTTATCTTATTTTCGAGAATAGTGTCATGATGAATTAAAGTTTCTTCATCATAATCTGGGCATGATATCTCATTCCTAATAATTGGGTATCTTTTATTAAAATAATCACGAAAAAAACCGCCAGGATTTTTAATTAACTTTTTTAGCTTTTTCATTCCTTCACCATCAGAATCAACGCCATCATATTATTGTGACAACTGATTCAGTATATCAATTCTGAAGAATTATAATCGACTATAGCCTCATCTATATCTTCATAAAAAGAAACTTTATTATTTCTATCAATAAATAAAGCCGCATCACAATACCTTTTCAGTTGATTCAAGCTATGCGATACCATCAAAAAACATGACTCTTTACTTCTTTGCGTAAACAACTCTGAGCATTTTTGTTTAAATCTGGCATCCCCGACAGCAGTAACTTCATCAACAAGATAATAATCGAAATCAAATGCCATGCTAAGACCGAATCCTAAACGAGATCTCATCCCAGATGAATAACTTTTGATTGGCATGTCAAAGTATCTATCTAACTCCGCGAACTTTTCAACAAACTCTATTTTCTGACGAAGTTCATCTTTATTAGAATACAGCCTAGCGACAAATTTTACATTTTCCCGACCACTCAGGCTCCCCTGAAATCCCCCCGCTAAACCGACAGGCCAGGAGATCGTACTATTGGTAATAATTCGCCCACTATCGGGCCGATCAATGCCACCAATCATTCGCAATAGCGTCGATTTTCCGGCACCGTTACGTCCAATAAGCGCCACGCTTTTCCCAGTTGGCAACTCAATATTGAGATCTTTAAAAACGTAGTGCCTTCCTTGCGGAGTTCGATAGGATTTTGAGAGGTTTTCAATCCGAATCATGATGTCAACATAGCCTCTTCACGGTTGCGATAGAGCGCGAGCCCCATAAAGAAAACAACCAGCGAGCACAAGGCCAGATAGTTAAGACTAACGCCCTGGCTCACATATCCTGCGACCACAGATGAGCGGCTTAATTCAACAACATGGACCAGAGGATTCCATAGCAAATACGGCCAGTACTCTTTCGGAATCGCATGCAACGGGAACATCACGCATGAAATGAAATAGAGGGGTTTAATAAATATAGGTAAGAACTTCTCTGTTTCCGGGAGGGTATTTCCCATGACCATAAAGATCAATCCGACACCGCAGGAAAAGATAACCAATAAAAACCACGTACAGGCTAATGATAGTAGGTTGGTGATTTCAAATTGTTCGCCAGCCAGGCCAACCACCGTCATAAGTAAGATATAAACAGCGACATAGATAACTGTTTCTAGCAAAGCACGGGCAATAATTGTGTCGATGGGCTTTACAGGTCGATAGTTAAACAACCCCTGGTTGGCGGCGATTGCCCCAACGGATCGGACAGCAATATTGCTAAAAAGAAAATAAGGGATAATGCCGTTCAGTAAAAACACCGGAAACGAAATATCCGGCATAGTCCGATGCATGATGAAACCGAAAACAGCTAGCAGGATCATCAGATGCGCGGCTGGCTCCAGGATCGCCCATAGGTACCCTAATCGGTACTTGCCAAAACGCGTTTTGATCTCGCGCAGAAACAGCGCCTTCACGGCGGCCTGTTGTACTTCTAACCCACTTCTGGCCATTGATATTTGTTACCTTGGTGCGATTGAGCACGCTACCGCCCCTGGCTCTAGCAACCAGATTACTCAATGCATAAATTAGAATAGAAAGCGTCAGAACAATTAGCATGCTAATTGCTAGCTTAAAATAAGATGATTGCTTAAGGATAATTCGTGTATACGTCTGGATGAGAAGAGGACTTAAGGGGGAAAAGCAAACTAGTGGTACATCTCCCTGATAAAAACCACACATCTCTGCAATCAGCTACAAATTTAACCGCTGCATAAGATAATTCCTATAAGTTAAAAACTATTAATTATCGAGTATTAATCCATGATAACTATAAAAACACTCATTCTATAAAAT
>NZ_JAKCNS010000147.1 GCF_021440345.1 Kluyvera intermedia | reverse complement strand
TACAAATGCTTCTCTGATACTGTGATAAAGATTATCAGCGTCTGCGGGTATGGTTCCAAATGAATCATGAATCAAACTGAACGCTGTTATATTATATTTAGTGTTAGCCTTTAATACTGTCTTTCTAAGGTGGCAACCATCCATACTATGTACAAAGTTTGGTGCAACACCATTAGCCTGTTTAGTAGGGTTAAAAGAACTTGTATCATCGTCTGAAACTTTAGCTCGGCTTTCCTTACCGTTTATTAAAGTGAGTATTGAAGTCTTACGTTGCTTGTAGTAGTTCTGCCAAACCGGGAAACCATCAGGACAAACCCAATGAACAGGCTTGGCTTTCTTAATAACAACACCGTCTTTTTTAATTTCCTTTGCTAAAAGTTTTGCACTGGATTTTAACCACTCCATTACTTTCATAGCAGCAGAAATTGTTTCATGGCACGATTGCCAGATTAACGCCGCCATATACTGGCAAGCCTGACGAGCTTCAGTGAACATATACCCACTTCCATCATCGATAGCAGGTCTTACACAATCCTCTAAAAGTTGGTCTGAGAATCCATACTGTGTTGCAGAGTAAACTACGGTCATTACTGGACGCTTAGTAACCTTACGATTCATGCCATAGTCTAACCACTGCTTAGCAAGTGCCTTTGTTCCGTGTTTGATAATCTCATAAACGGTTCCATCATTTTCTTCTCTGAAGTCTTTCTTGCTTTCAGTCCCGTTAATTAAGTCTTCCTGTAGTTTATGTTCTATATCATCTGCAATGATTTGATAAATGTCTTGCGGAATACTTGAACAAGAAAGATTAACAGTTTTAGCACCAAGCTCATCACGTAACATAGCAGAGAAGTGTTGTGTCCCTGAGTTACTACCATCAAATGAAATTGGAAGAGATGAACAGTATGTAAGTCCATTTACTTTTACATCAAGATATTCAAAACAAAACGCCAAAAACATAAATGGTGAATCTGTTTCTGCCCACTCTAAGTTATTAATTGGATCATTAGCACATGAAATAATCATGTTTTCATTATCATTAATCCATTTAATACGGTCTTCAAATGAAACCTTATCAATTCCAGCTACGTTAGCACCGTGGATTTTCAACCAATAGAAACCTAACTCACCAATAGGTTTACCATTGGAGAATGTTAGTAGTCCTTTTGTTAAATCGTTTCCCTGTGGATTGAAGAATGGAACAGCGTATAAACGCCCACGAAAATCTAAATTACATGGAAAGTAGATCGCCTTGTGGTTTCTAAACTTCTTAGCCTGACCAATCATGAATTCACATGAGAGGCGTTTAGATACTCGTGCCTTCTCTTTACGGTAGAATGGAATACATTCCTTCTTCCATTTTTTCAGTAGTTTCTTACCTACTTCAGTATCAGCTTCCATTCCTGGGATTCGTGGTGGAAGTTCATATTCATGGACTGATGGAATCCCGCCTACTGGATGTTCCCATTGGTAGATAGTTTCTACTACGTTCAATACTTTCTGGTTAATCTTCCACGGTGTATCTTGTGCTACGTTGATTGCTCGGTAAATCATAGTGAGATCTACATCATCGTAACGTGCTTTTGCTTCCTGGTTGTTGATTCGAATGAATGATAGTGGTGCACGGCCTTTAGTGTAGTAACCACCACTGTTCATATCAGTCCACGGCTTAGGAGGAATGACCATAGGCTGATACATAGGAGATAGTTCAGATAGGCTAAATGCACGGCCTACGATCTTCTTCTTCCATGAAGGATGTAGCTTTAGTTCTGCATGTGACTTCCCTTTGACGTTAACCACTTCTCGTTCTAACAAGTGGCAAGATGAAATGATGAAATCTACTACACGCATTCCAAGAGAAATGGCCTCTTGATTACTCCATCGCTCCCATCGAGATACATCACCATTACTCTGTTCAATGATGTGTTGCTCTGTGGATGATAGATACTGTCGCTTGTATGACTCACCAACACGTTTTTGAGCACCCGCAACAATACGTGTTTTATAGTCCTCTTCAAACGCTCGTAAGCGGTTATAACGAATCTCCTCTTCTAATGCTCTACCTACATGACTTGCAATGTGCTGGCAAGTAACCATTTCATTCTTAATTAATTTATTAAGAGATAGTTTAATACCAATGAATGCAATAGTGTCTGGATCAAGACTCTTGATAGTTTTGTATTGTGCAGACTTGCGGCGAGGTTTCTGTTCTTCTTTCTTTAACCAGTCTTCAATGTATTCACTAATGATAGGAATCAAATGTTGAACTATTGGTTTTAAAGCTGCGTCATTATTTACTTCTCCACGTTGAATACTATTTTCAAGTCTTCGTAGGTAACGTTGTGAACCTAAATTGAATGCCTCTAACTCTAAAGTAAGTTCCTCTTTTGCCGCTTCCTCTCCGAATAAATCAAACATACCTTGATAGTATTCAGTGAAATCCAACTCATTATATTTCTTTCCATAGAACATTATTTAATTCCTTTTACTTAATTATGATTGCCCTCCCCTTTCCTTCCTTCGAAAGTTCCACGGCAATTTTTA
>NZ_JAKCNS010000146.1 GCF_021440345.1 Kluyvera intermedia | reverse complement strand
TTATGTCTATCTAATAACACTCCCTTTACTAATCGAATAAAATTTTATTTGACTGTAATATCATACAGTGTATCAGGAGGAGCCTGATACTTTTCAAAATCCTTATATACCTCATCATAAAAATCAGAGAAATTTACTTTTTTTACAGTCTCAATTTGATTACATTCTGTCATGGCAACAACCATTCTTTTGGAGTTGGTTATTCTTATTATATCTGTTAGAGTATCTAACAAAATTTTAAGCCTTTCTTTTGCCCCAGGAGGAAATCCTATACCAGAAGATTCAGGATCATACTCATTATAATCGGTTAGATATGTTGCATTTAATGAATTAACACCATCAGCTATATCAAATATGAATGCATTATTGCTGGGAATTAATTCTTTTGGAAAACTATACAGTTCATAAGAAGAAATTCTCCGAACATTAATAGAGCATGAATGTATATAAGCATTCAATCGATGTTCCACCTCTTCCGTTACAGAAAAGTCTGTATATCCATAAACATCATTCGACATGATTATCTTTTATCCTCTATCCACGATCCAACTGGCTTACCATTCTGATTTATCTCACGATAGTATTGTTTATCTACATAACCATTCGCGTTATAGGTTATTTTATGTCCATGTGGAGGAACCTTCCCATTAGAATCATAGCCTAGCTGAGCATGTGTTTTCTGCTGACCATAATCCTCTCGAGAAAACATCCTTCCCTTACTATCATAATAAGTGATACTTTTGAACCATCCACCCTCGACACCTCATAGACAGAGTTCGGCGTTGAAGTCTTTGGAGCCTTACCAGAAAGAACAACTATATGCTCAGTCACCACCTTATTAGTTGCAGGGTTGAATATTTTGTTAGTTTCTTTCAAATAGTCAGCCGTCATTTTCGATAAACAGCTACTATCCACAACGTCCTTCTTAACAAGCGCGGCAACCGGCTGAACATTAAACATCTTATTCTTCAAAGCCTCATCAGCAGTCACCATCACCTGCCGACCCAACTTCGTTACCGCATCCCGACTATTCCCAACAATCAGAGTCATACCTGCCGCAAGAGGCCCAACTCCAATCGCCGCTTCAGACGCAAAAATATCAGCAGCATAAATACCTGCCTGATTCAGACACAGTACGGGGTTAGTTTTACACCCGACAAGAACTAATCACTAACCAGTAGGAACTACACTGGTTCAACAGCCATACCGAATTAGCAGATGTACTTAGCTATCGTCCCCACGGTTATGATTAAGTACATAAATAATTATGTCTATCTAATAACAC
>NZ_JAKCNS010000145.1 GCF_021440345.1 Kluyvera intermedia | reverse complement strand
ATAAGTTGGAGTCATTACCTCCATTGGCATGAGTAAATACCGAGTTGCGTATTTTTTACGGAAACCTTGTTGCGCTCTATAATTATGTTGATTGTTAATGACCAGGTACTGCTATGCATATTTTACCGCCGATTCGACCAGAGCAGAGTATTCAACTTTTGACGGCGTTGCTTGAACCGATTGCCGAAAAAGTCAAAGTGGTGCCACGTAAACGCATGACGTGGACGTATAAACATCAGCCTCAGCTGTATCTTTTCTTAGCCGGGGAACTCTCTATTTTACGTGCTTCTGACGGCTTATTGATTGTGACTGTCTATGATCCGCACCTGTTCGGGATTGCGGAAATGATCCAGCCGGTACGTGGGCATCTGCTGCGCGCAGAAACGGAATCAACCATACTGAGGGTGGATGCCAAAACGGCGATGGATACCTTTCGCCAGCATGGCGCAATGGAAGATGTCGTCTCTTTACTCTCGTACCATACGGCCTATCTTTTCTATCGCGATGCTTTAGTGGTGCAACAGAAAACCTACTCGGTTATCCGCAATCATTTACAGGAAATGAGCCAGCTGCCGGAAGAGACAAGAATGCGGGTTTCTATCCTGGATTACATCCAGGAGCGCACCCATTTATCGTGCAGTAGCGTGTTAAATGTACTGTCAGCGTTAAAAAATGGACACTATATTGAATTCAAACGGGGCGGCTATCTGACAGAATTAAATAAATTACCCGAGCATTTTTAACGCCTGACGTTTGTCCAAAATTAAATAATAAAACGATTATCAGCGGAGGTTTTATATCTTATTGTAAGCCCACTTTAATAGTATCCCTCTCATTTGTTTAATAACGGGTTGACAATAGGACTGTTATGAAGAAGACACTTATTACGCTAATTATCGCGAGTACCTTTACTGCCACTACCGCATTTGCTGCCGCAGATGCCGGGAGCTGGTACGCCGGTTCTAAATTTGGCTGGTCACATTATGGTGACACTAATTCCCACCATGATGCTGATTTCGACCGTGATAATGTCGGCGGTGGAATTTTTACCGGGTATCAAATTAATCCATGGCTGGCGGTTGAAGGTGGGTACGACTATTTAGGTAATATGGGCGCCAACGGGAATCATGGGGCATCTGGCTCACAGATGAAAAGTCAGGGGCTACAGGTTTCATTGAAGGCCAGCTACGGTCTGAGCAACGACTGGGATCTGTATGGACGTGCTGGAGTCATGGGGTATCGCGCCGAATCGGATATTAAAGGCCATAACGACTTTGATACCGGTATTCGCCCGGTACTGGCAGTCGGTACGGAATATGCCTTTAATGAAAACTGGGCTGGTCGCCTGGAATATCAGTGGGTTAGCAATGTAGGTAATGAGAACCAGATTGGCGTCAGCAGCGACATCAGTTCTGTGATGGCCGGTATCAGCTACCGCTTTGGCCAATAATCCAAAATATTGTAAATCGCCCCCTCATGATAAATGAGGGGGCTTTTTTGGTGATGCTGCCAACTTA
>NZ_JAKCNS010000144.1 GCF_021440345.1 Kluyvera intermedia | reverse complement strand
AACCGCCGTAGATTACGCCCGCGCTTTCCATTTGTATAATTTTTATTATATATACTTCACATAAAATATATTCATGAAATCTATCATCATTTCAATAGAATCATCCTCTTT
This sequence comes from Kluyvera intermedia, assembly GCF_021440345.1. Taxonomy (GTDB): domain Bacteria; phylum Pseudomonadota; class Gammaproteobacteria; order Enterobacterales; family Enterobacteriaceae; genus Kluyvera; species Kluyvera intermedia_A. The sequence goes on along the minus strand of NZ_JAKCNS010000144.1, from coordinate 1,029 downwards.
AGATTTTACTCATACCGTAACAAATGACTTTTACTAACTGACATAATTTTCCATTAGCATGAACTCACTTCCTTAATAGGGAAGTTTATTAATATAAAAACACTAAAGGAATTATTCCATGAACAGAAAAGTACTGGCCCTCGTTATACCTGCCCTGCTTGCAGCAGGCGCAGCTCATGCCGCAGAAATTTATAATAAAGACGGCAATAAATTAGACCTCTATGGCAAGATAGATGGTCTGCATTATTTCTCCAGTGATTCCGGCAGCGATGGCGATCAGAGCTACGTCCGTTTTGGCTTCAAAGGTGAAACTCAGATTAACGATATGCTGACTGGCTATGGCCAGTGGGAATATAACGTTCAGGCTAACAACCCTGAATCAACTGCCGATGATGCTAATCAGGCGTGGACTCGTCTGGGCTTCGCCGGTTTAAAATTTGCGGAGTACGGTTCATTTGACTATGGCCGTAACTACGGTGTTCTGTACGACGTCGAAGGTTGGACCGATATGCTGCCAGAGTTTGGCGGCGACTCTTATACCAAATCCGACAACTTTATGACCGGTCGCGCAAACGGTGTGGCCACCTACCGCAACAACGACTTCTTCGGTCTGGTTGATGGTCTGAACTTTGCGCTGCAGTATCAGGGTAAAAATGAAAACCCAGGCAGCGGCGAAGGCACCAACAACGGCGATCGTAGCATGCGTAACGCCAACGGCGACGGCTTCGGTATTTCCACCTCCTACGATATAGGTATGGGCGTCAGCGTTGCCGCCGCGTATTCCTCTTCTGACCGTACCAATGACCAGATTAATGCCTACGATGCCACCAGCCATCAGTATGCAAACGGTGATAAAGCTGACGCATGGACGACGGGCCTGAAATACGATGCGAACAACATCTATCTGGCCGCGATGTATGCCGAAACCCGCAATATGACACCATATGGTAGCGCTAGCAGTCTCAACGGCGGCGGTATTGCCAACAAAACCCAGAACTTTGAAGTAACGGCTCAGTACCAGTTCGACTT
>NZ_JAKCNS010000015.1 GCF_021440345.1 Kluyvera intermedia | reverse complement strand
AGTACGGTAGTGATTGCAGCGGTCAGGGTAGTTTTACCGTGGTCGACGTGGCCGATAGTACCAACGTTGACGTGCGGTTTTGTACGTTCAAATTTTTCTTTAGACACGGCTATATTCCTTACTATAGTGCTCTCCCCTTTGGAGAGAGCACGGGACTTAGGTTTTAATCCTGTGGCTTATTTACCACGGGCTTCAATAACGGCCTGAGCAACGTTGTTCGGCGCATCGTCGTACTTCAGGAACTCCATGGAGTAAGAAGCACGGCCTTTGGTCAGTGAACGCAGCTGAGTTGCATAACCGAACATTTCGGACAGCGGAACTTCAGCGTGGATCACGACGCCAGTAGCGTTGGATTCCTGACCTTTGAGCATACCACGACGGCGGCTCAAGTCACCGATTACGTCACCGGTGTTCTCTTCTGGAGTCTCTACTTCAACCTTCATGATAGGCTCAAGCAGAACTGGTTTCGCTTTCTTAAAGCCATCTTTGAAGGCGATAGAAGCGGCCAGTTTAAACGCCAGCTCGGAGGAGTCAACGTCATGGTAAGAACCGAAGTGCAGACGCACGCCCAGATCAACAACCGGGTAGCCAGCCAGTGGGCCAGATTTCAGCTGTTCCTGGATGCCTTTATCAACGGCAGGGATGTATTCGCCAGGAATTACACCACCTTTGATGTCGTTGATGAACTCGTAGCCTTTCGGGTTCACACCCGGCTCCAGTGGGTACATGTCGATAACAACATGACCGTACTGACCGCGACCACCAGACTGCTTAGCGTGTTTACCTTCGATATCGGTAACTTTCGCGCGAATCGCTTCACGGTAAGCAACCTGAGGTTTACCGACGTTCGCTTCAACGTTGAATTCACGCTTCATGCGGTCAACGATGATGTCGAGGTGCAGTTCACCCATACCAGCGATGATGGTCTGGTTAGATTCTTCATCAGTCCATACGCGGAATGATGGATCTTCTTTAGCCAGACGACCCAGAGCCAGACCCATTTTTTCCTGGTCAGCTTTGGTTTTCGGTTCTACGGCGATAGAAATTACCGGCTCAGGGAATTCCATACGCTCCAGAATGATCACGTTATCTGGATCACAGATGGTATCACCAGTGGTAACGTCTTTCAGACCGATAGCAGCAGCGATGTCGCCCGCGCGAACTTCTTTGATCTCTTCACGTTTGTTAGCGTGCATCTGAACGATACGGCCAAAACGCTCACGAGCGGATTTCACCGGGTTGTATACGGTATCGCCAGAGTTAACCACACCGGAATACACACGGAAGAAGGTCAAGTTACCAACAAACGGGTCGGTTGCGATTTTGAACGCCAGCGCAGCAAACGGCTCTTCATCACTTGCGTGACGCTCAGCCGGAGTGTCTTTACCGTCGTCCAGCATACCGTTGATCGCAGGTACGTCGACTGGGGATGGCAGGTAATCAATTACCGCATCCAGCATCGCCTGAACACCTTTGTTCTTGAACGCAGAACCACAGGTTACCAGGATGATTTCGTTGTTCAGAACACGCTGACGCAGAGCTTTTTTGATCTCTTCTTCAGTCAGTTCTTCACCACCCAGGTATTTCTCCATCAGCTCTTCTGAAGCTTCAGCAGCGGACTCGATCAGGTTCTGGTGCCATTCGTCAGCCAGGTCCTGCATGTCAGCTGGAATATCTTCATAAGTGAAGGTTACGCCTGCATCTTCTTCGTTCCAGTTGATGGCTTTCATTTTCACCAGGTCAACGACACCGGTGAAACCTTCTTCAGCACCAATCGCCAGCTGCAGCGGAACAGGGTTCGCGCCCAGACGGGTTTTGATCTGACCAACAACTTTCAGGAAGTTTGCACCCATGCGGTCCATTTTGTTAACGAACGCAATGCGTGGAACTTTATATTTGTTTGCCTGACGCCATACGGTTTCAGACTGTGGCTGAACACCACCAACTGCGCAGTAAACCATTACCGCACCATCAAGAACACGCATGGAACGTTCTACTTCGATAGTGAAGTCAACGTGCCCCGGGGTGTCGATGATGTTTACACGGTGTGGTTCATACTGCTTAGCCATACCAGACCAGAATGCAGTAGTCGCAGCGGAAGTGATGGTGATACCACGTTCCTGCTCCTGCTCCATCCAGTCCATGGTAGCCGCGCCGTCATGAACTTCACCGATTTTATGGTTTACACCGGTGTAGAACAGAATACGTTCGGTAGTAGTGGTTTTACCGGCGTCGATGTGCGCACTGATACCGATGTTACGGTAGCGTGCGATGGGTGTTGTACGAGCCATTTGATTCCTCGTTTATCTTTTTAGGCGTTCAGTTAAGTAACCCAAAGCGGGCAGCTTCTCTGAAGCGCCCGCCTGGTGACTAATACTCCGAAGGGATTACCAACGGTAGTGTGCGAACGCCTTGTTGGCATCTGCCATACGGTGAACGTCTTCACGTTTCTTAACTGCAGTACCTTTGTTGTCTGCAGCATCAGAAAGTTCGTTCGCCAGGCGCAGAGCCATGGATTTATCACCGCGTTTACGAGCAGCTTCAACGATCCAACGCATTGCCAGGGCATTACGACGAACCGGACGGACTTCAACTGGAACCTGATAAGTAGAACCACCAACGCGGCGAGACTTAACTTCGACAGTCGGACGCACGTTTTCGAGGGCTACTTCAAAAGCTTCCAGGCCATCTTTACCAGAACGCTGAGCCAGGGTCTCCAGCGCGCTGTATACGATGGTTTCTGCGGTAGATTTTTTACCATCTACCATCAGGATATTTACAAATTTAGCCAGCAGCTCTGATCCGAACTTAGGATCCGGCAGGATTTTACGCTGACCAATGACGCGACGACGTGGCATGGGAATACTCCGTTGTTAATTCAGGATTGTCCAAAACTCTAAGAGTTTAGTTTGACATTAATATAAAACGTTTGGCCTTACTTAACGGAGAACCATTAAGCCTTAGGACGTTTCACGCCATACTTGGAACGTGATTGCTTACGGTCTTTAACGCCGGAGCAGTCAAGCGCACCACGAACGGTGTGGTAACGAACACCCGGAAGGTCTTTTACACGACCGCCACGGATCAGGATCACGGAGTGTTCCTGCAGGTTGTGACCTTCACCACCGATGTAGGAAGTCACTTCAAAACCGTTAGTCAAACGCACACGGCATACTTTACGCAGTGCGGAGTTTGGTTTTTTAGGAGTGGTGGTATATACACGAGTACATACGCCACGTTTCTGCGGGCAGGCTTCCAGCGCAGGCACGTTGCTCTTTGCAACTTTGCGTGCGCGTGGTTTGCGTACCAGCTGGTTAACTGTTGCCATTAAATAGCTCCTGGTTGTAGCTTTCGCTTCGTAAACACGTAATAAATCGCCTCATGCAATATGAGGACGCGAAATTTTAGGGCTATGCCGATAGGGTGTCAAGAAATATACAACGGTCACACGTTACCAGGCGATTTGCGCCGGGTGTTTTACCGTTAACCTGACGAAGTCAGTATAGCTGACCATGATAGCATCGCTCGAAATTTGAGTACAAAGACCCCGCGCCTGCACATCCTCATTCAACACGTAGATGGATATGGGGGCGCTGCGGAGGATTTCAACAAAATGGCTGTTTTCTACTGCGGCAAGCACGCCATCGGCTATTAACAATAAATCATCACCCTCGTCTATAAGACGGAGCATACCTGTGATATCGGCATGCCACGGAGAGGTTCTTAGCGTATGCAGCATAGGGGCCTCAAAAACGCAAAATCACATCGTATTCGTTAAGCTGCTGACGCAGCGCGTCCGGTTCAAGCGGTTCCACTTCCATTACGAACGGCGCTTCTGCCGTCAGCCCGCGCTCACGCATTGAGGCCGCGCAAATCCAGCAGTTCTCGATGTCATAAAGCGCCAGCAGTTTGAAGGTCGCGATATAATCACGCGCCAGAATCACGCCAGGCTTCTGCTGATTCAGTGGTTGAAATACGCCGTCGCCAATGAAAAAGACGCCGAGGTCATCGCTTAATGCTGACGTCGCCAGCAGCGCGTCCAGCCCTTCCCGGCCCGCGGAGCTGCCATGCGGCGCAGAGGTAAATACAAACGCAACGCGTTTCATCAGAATTGTACCGTTCGATCGCAGGTCAACGCGGCTTCAGCCAGCGCACCCAACCCACTAAGAGAAAAGCCAGGCTGTAGATTAAATCCCGGTAGCCCTAATTGCGCTGCTTCCTTCTCATCGGTGATACCACGGCGCAACGCCGCAGCAACACAAATATGCAGCGCCACGCCATGCGCGTCATGCAGCGACTGCCACGCGCGGACAAGGTCAAACTCATCGCTGGCCGGAGAAGTCAGTTGGTTGGCGTTATACACCCCTTCCCGGTAAAAAAAGATGCTGGCTATCTCATGACCTTCCGCCAGTGCAGCCTGGGCAAACTGCAGCGCGCTGCTTGCCTGCTGCGTACCGTAAGCAGGGCCAGTCACCAAGATGGCAAAACGCATTACTTATCTTGCCCCACAAAATCACCGCTTTTGAACTGGCGAATGTAGAGATACACCGTATGTTTGGAGATGTTCAGGCGGTCGGCAACCTGGTTGATGGCATCTTTGATATCAAAGATCCCTTTCTCGTAAAGATTAAGCACGATCTGACGATTTTTGGCGTTATTGGAAACATTACGATCGGCATTCACCTCTTCGATGGTGAACTCCAGCGTCTGGGTAACCAAATCCTCAACCGAGGAGGCAAAGTTAACCGCAGAGCCGACTTCCGGCGTTTCAGGCGGAATAAAGGTATTCATAATCTGCGAGAAAGGCACATCAAGGTTCATGTTGATACACAGCAAACCGATAACACGATGCTCGCGATTGCGAATGGCAATGGTGACGGACTTCATCAATACGCCACTTTTGGCGCGAGTAAAATAGCATTTGGAAACGCTACTATCCGCTCCCGTCATATCGTGCAGCATACGTAGAGCGAGATCGGTAATCGGAGAACCAATTTTGCGGCCGGTATGTTCGCCGTTGGCAATGCGTATTGCCGAGCACTTTAGATCCTGCAGTGAGTGCAACACGATTTCACAGTGGGAACCAATGAGCATCGCCAACCCGTCCACCACCGCTTCGTAGGATTTCAGGATATCGAAGTCAGTTTGATCGAAAGGACGTTGATCCAGTAAATCAAGTTCACTGGTTTCGTTGGTTAAAAGCGACCTGGACATGAAAAAAAGCACTCCTTTTCAGGAGCCTGTCGTTATGTTGTCAGGGCAGGCTCATCACTATTAGGGGCATCTAAAGTAATACAGCGCATAAGGCGCTTTCCAGCATTAATTATATCCTGCGGATAATAAAAAGCCGCCGCCCAGTGGGCGGCGGCTTTTATGCTCTTATTTTTTAGCAGCGTCTGCGGCTTTGTCAGCCGGTGCAGCTTCAGGCTGCGCATCCGCTTTCGGAGCCGGTTTGATGTCTAACAGTTCAACATCAAATACCAGCGTAGAGTTTGCCGGGATACCCGGAACGCCGGTTTTGCCGTAAGCCAGATCCGGTGGGATGACCAGCTGGATTTTACCGCCCTTCTTGATATTTTTCAGACCTTCGGTCCAGCCTGGGATTACACCATCCAGACGGAAGGAGAGAGGCTCACCGCGGGTGTAAGAGTTATCGAACTCTTTACCGTCGGTCAGGGTACCTTTGTAGTTGACCACAACGGTGTCGCTGTCTTTCGGCGCGTCACCGGTACCTTCTTTCTCAACTTTGTACATCAGACCGGTTTTAGAGGTTTTCACGCCTTTTTCTTTGGCGAACTTCTCGCGGAAGGCTTTGCCTTTTGCTTCGCTATCAGCGGCGTCTTTTTCCATCTTCGCCTGTGCAGAAGCCTTCACGCGGGTTTCGAATGCCTGCAGGGTTTGTTCAATTTCCTGATCGGACAGTTTGCTCTTATCAGCAAAAGCGTCCTGAACGCCGGCGATCAGCTGATCTTTATCCAGTTTGATGCCCAGTTTTTCCTGCTCTTTCAGAGAATTTTCCATGTAACGACCCAGCGATGCACCCAGTGCATAGGCAGATTTCTGGTCGTCATTTTTGAATGCGGCTTTACTTTCAGCGGCTGGTGCCGCTTTCGCTGCGGTATCAGCAGCAAAAGTCAGTGGCGCATTCAGTGCAACGGCCATTGTGGTTGCCAGAAGCGTTACTTTAAACAGTGATTTCATCCATCTCTCCAGGGCCGGGGCCACTCGCCCCAATGTTAACTAAATGAGAAGCGTACTATAGAACGTTGTAGGGGAAATCTACATATCAACGCTTCTTATATCGACTCTTTTCAGACTCTTTTTGTTTAAATTAGTTTCCGCTCACGCACAGGAGTGCTGCACAGCCGAAAAAAGTTGAGTAGAATCCGCGCGTCAGAAACGCTTTTGGCGATAACAGTAGAGAGAGACATCATGAAGGAAACAACTATCGAAGTGCGTTTGGCTGAGCTTGAAAGCCGACTGGCCTTCCAGGAGGTAACCATTGATGACCTCAACCAAACGGTCACCGCCCATGAACTTGAAATGGCGAAACTGCGCGAACACCTGCGTCTGCTGACAGACAAACTGAAGGCTAGCCAGCCGTCAAACATTGCGTCCCAGTCAGAAGAGACGCCACCGCCTCACTATTGAGACGAAAAAAAAGCGGGGAAACCCGCTTTTTTTGTGCCGGAAAGTTATCCGGCCGATAAAACGTTCTCTATCGGCAGGCCTGATAAGCATTACGCCATCAGGCAAACAGACCGATTAGTGGCAACCGCAACCGCCGTTACCACAACCGCCTTTACCGTGTTCATGACCATGGTCGTGATCGTGGCCGTGGCCACCGCAGCAACCTTCGTGGTCGTGGTCATGGTCGTGCCCGTTTGCACCGTGAACGTGGCCGTGAGCCAGTTCTTCTTCGGTAGCTTCGCGGATAGCGACAACTTCAACGTTGAACTTCAGGTTCTGGCCAGCCAGCATGTGGTTACCATCAACCACTACGTGCTCGTCTTCCACTTCGGTGATTTCAACCGGAACTGGACCCTGGTCGGTTTCAGCCAGGAAACGCATGCCAACCTGCAGTTCGTCAACGCCCATGAAGACGTCTTTAGGAACGCGCTGAACCAGGTTTTCGTCGTACTGACCGTAAGCGTCATTTGCGCCTACTGCCACGTCAAATTTATCACCAACTTCGTGACCATCCAGCGCAGTTTCCAGGCCAGAGATCAGGGAACCGTGACCATGCAGGTAGTCCAGCGGTGCACTTACCGGAGACTCATCAACCAATACACCGTCTTCTGTACGTACCTGATAGGCCAGGCTGACCACCAGGTCTTTTGCTACTTTCATGATATCTCCTGAGCATGGGAATATTTCGTGGCGCAGATTGTAGCGGAATTCTGCACCCGTGTACCCATTAGCTTAAAAAAAGACAGCACGGAACGCTACTCCGGATGAAAAATTCCGATAACTTGTTCTTCTTTGCGCACGTGCTCGCGCGCTTCTTTATCCGCTTCCCGCATCTGGTGTCCGCACTTAACGCATTCAACCACATCGATATTATTTTCGCGCCACATCGCCATAGAATCCTGCGCCTGACACGATGGGCATTTTGCGCCCGCGATAAAACGTTTACGTACCGCCATGCTTCACCTTCTATTCAAATTCGTCCCAGCCGTCCAGCTGCCGCCGTTCCTGTTGCATCTCCCGCTGGAAAATCTCTTCCAGCTCACGTCTTGCTTCACGCACGCGCGAGATTTGTTGGGTATCGCTGTGCACCGGCATCAGTTCGCGCAGCATACGCATATCCAGACGCTTAAAGTGCAGCTGCGCGCGCTGCGCCTGATGCGGATGCATGCCGGTGGAGATTAGCGCTTTACGCCCCAACTCCAGCGCACTCGAGAATGTCTCTCGGGAAAACTGTACCACGCCAGCCTGCAGCAGTTCGTGCGCCTCAACACGTCCCCGGGCACGGGCCATAATGTGCAGATGGGGAAAGTGTTGCTGACAGATATCCACCAGCTTCATGGTATCTTCCGGCTCGTTGCAGGTGATAACAATCGACTGGGCCTGTTCGGCACCGGCCGACCTCAGCAGTTCAACCTGGGTCGCATCACCGTAGTAAACCTTATAGCCGTATTTGCGCATCAGGTTGACTGCGCTGATATCGCGTTCCAGTACGGTAATGCGCAGTTTATTGGCCATCAGCAGGCGGCCAATCACCTGGCCAAAACGTCCGAAACCCACCACAATGACCTGCGGTTTATCATCATCCACCCAAGGCGCTTCATCTTCCTCTTCCGGCACGTTAAAACGCCGCGACAGCACAAGATCCACCAGCTTCATCAACAGCGGCGTGGTCATCATAGAGAGGGTGACAGTCACCAGCAGCAGCGACATCTGGTCGCCTTTGAACACTTTGAAGGAAGAAGCCGCGGAGAACAGCACAAACGCAAATTCACCCCCCTGGCTCAGCACGCCGGCAAACTGCATGCGCTCCGAGCTGCGTAAGCCGTGCAGATGGGCCAGCAGATACAGCACCAGCGTCTTCACCGCCACCAGCACCGCAACGCAGATAATGACCAATAACAGATGGGTGTAGAGCACGCCCAGGTTGAGCGACATCCCTACCGAAATAAAGAACAGGCCGAGCAGCAATCCTTTAAACGGATCGATGGCGATTTCAAGCTCATGTCGGTACTCGCTCTCTGCCAGTAGAACGCCCGCGATAAAAGTGCCCAACGCCATGGAGAGCCCCAGCGCATCCATAAACAGCGCCGATCCCAGCACCAACAGCAGCGTAGCGGCGGTAAACACTTCGCGCACGCCGGAGCTGGCGATAAAGCGAAACACCGGACGCAGCAAATAACGGCCGCCAATCAGCATTCCAGCAAAGGCCAACACCTTTAAGCCCACGGTTTGCCAATCGAAATGGTCATCTCCCGCGCCCGCCAGCAGCGGCACCAGCGCCAGCGCCGGGATCACGGCTAAATCCTGGAACAGCAGCACCGAGAAGCCAAGCTGGCCTGACTCGCTACGATTCATCCCCTTTTCGCGCATTAACTGCAGCGCCATCGCCGTGGAGGACATCGCCAGCCCAATGCCACCAATCACCGCCGCATGCCAGGAGAAGTCGGTGAGCATCAGTAGCCCACCGAGGATCGCCGCGCTAAAAATCACCTGCGCGGCGCCAATGCCGAAGATAGGCCGCCGCAGCTGCCACAGCTTCGCCGGGTTCAGCTCCAGCCCGATGATGAACATCAGGAACACCACGCCAAGTTCAGAGAAATGGAGAATTTCATCGACGTCGCTGATAAACCCAAGCACCCACGGGCCGATGGCAATCCCCGCCAGCAGGTAGCCTAAAACGGCACCAATGCCCAGCCTTGCCGCCAACGGCACCGCGGCAACTGCCGCGAACAGAAACAGCACCCCGGCCAGTAACAAATCGGAACCTTCCATCATCGTCCTCCTGCCGTAATCGGCGCAGCCAGCCAGTCGGCATAGGCTTTAGCATGGCTCGCCAACTCATCGGGCGGCTGTCGGCGCGCCCAGTAGACGATAATCGGACTCAACCAGTGCATATGGCACATGGCGGCGGTCAGTTCGAACGGGCGCAGAATATCGCTCATCGGATAACGATTCAGACCATCGTGGCGATAGGCGCTTTCCGGCTCGCCGGTAGTAATGACGCTACGCCAGTACTTTCCCGCCAGTTCATTTCCCCCTACGCCACTGGCGAAACCTCGGCTGAGCACGCGGTCGAGCCACTCTTTCAGCAATGCCGGGCAGCTGTAGGTATAAAGCGGATGCTGGAACACGATAACGTCATGCTCGCGCAGCAGCTGCTGTTCACGGGGGATATCAATGAAGAAATCAGGATAGTGTGCATAGAGATCGTGCACGGTTACGTTTTTTAACTGCCGAGCCGGTTTAAGCAAAACCCGGTTAGCCACCGAATCCTGAGATTCCGGATGGGCATACAGCAGCAACACTTTCGCTGTCTGAGACATCATTCCCCTCCCGGTTTTGTCTTTTGTCTATTTTCGACGTTTTAGGCTACCATTGCGCCTCGGTGCGGCACATTGCTCACATTACATTATCACAATGACAATTTAACATAGTCAGAACATACGGCGCCTTATGATTGTTTTCTCCTCGTTACAAATTCGTCGTGGCGTGCGTGTCCTGCTGGATAACGCAACGGCCACTATCAACCCTGGGCAAAAAATCGGCCTGGTGGGGAAAAATGGCTGTGGCAAGTCCACGCTGCTCGCTCTGCTAAAAAACGAGATTAGCGCCGATGGCGGCAACTTTACCTACCCCGGCAACTGGCAGCTGGCGTGGGTGAACCAGGAAACACCAGCCCTCGCCGAACCGGCGCTGGACTATGTGATTGACGGAGACCGTGAGTTCCGTCAACTGGAAGCCCAGCTAAACGACGCCAATGAACGTAACGACGGGCACGCCATCGCCACCGTACACGGCAAACTGGACGCGATCGACGCGTGGACCATCCGCTCTCGCGCCTCCAGCCTGCTGCACGGTCTGGGCTTTAGCAACGAACAGCTCGAACGCCCGGTGAGCGACTTCTCCGGCGGCTGGCGCATGCGTCTTAACCTGGCACAGGCGCTGATTTGCCGTTCTGACCTGCTGCTGCTCGATGAACCGACGAACCACCTCGATCTCGATGCGGTGATTTGGCTGGAAAGATGGCTCAAAAGCTATCAGGGCACGCTGATTCTGATTTCCCATGACCGCGACTTCCTCGATCCGGTGGTGGACAAAATTATTCACATCGAACAGCAAACCATGTTCGAGTACACAGGTAACTACAGCTCGTTCGAGCGTCAGCGCGCCACGCGCCTGGCTCAACAGCAGGCGCTGTACGAAAGCCAGCAGGAGCGCGTGTCGCATCTGCAAAGCTATATCGACCGTTTCCGGGCGCAGGCCACCAAGGCCAAACAGGCGCAAAGCCGTATCAAAATGCTTGAGCGCATGGAGCTGATTGCCCCGGCGCACGTGGACAACCCGTTCCGCTTCAGCTTCCGCACGCCGGAAAGCCTGCCAAACCCGCTGCTGAAAATGGAAAAGGTCAGCGCTGGCTACGGTGACCACACCATTCTCGAGTCCATCAAGCTGAACCTGGTGCCGGGTTCACGTATCGGCCTCCTGGGCCGCAACGGCGCAGGTAAATCCACGCTGATTAAACTGCTGGCCGGCGAACTTGCGCCGCTGCATGGCGAGATCGGTCTCGCCAAAGGCATTAAGCTTGGCTACTTCGCCCAGCATCAGCTGGAATTCTTACGCGCCGATGAATCCCCGATTCAACACCTTGCGCGCATGGCGCCACAGGTGCTGGAACAGCAGCTGCGCGACTATCTCGGCGGCTTTGGCTTCCAGGGTGACAAAGTGACGGAACAGACCGCTCGCTTCTCCGGCGGTGAAAAAGCGCGTCTGGTACTGGCACTGATCGTCTGGCAGCGTCCGAACCTGCTGCTGCTCGATGAACCGACCAACCACCTTGATCTCGATATGCGTCAGGCACTAACCGAAGCGTTGATCGACTTTGAAGGCGCGCTGGTGGTGGTTTCGCACGATCGTCACTTGATCCGTTCCACCACCGACGATCTCTATCTGGTGCACGATAAGAAGGTTGAACCGTTCGACGGCGACCTCGAAGACTATCAGCAGTGGCTGAGCGACGTGCAAAAGCAGGAAAACCAGAGCGATGAGCCGGCAAAAGAGAACGCCAACAGCGCTCAGTCCCGCAAAGATCAGAAGCGCCGTGAAGCTGAACTCCGCACCCTGACGCAACCGCTGCGTAAAGAGATTACCCGTCTGGAAAAAGAGATGGAGAAACTCAACGCCCAGCTGGCGCAGGCGGAAGAAAAGCTCGGTGACAGCAGCCTGTACGAACCCGGCCGTAAGGCGGAGATGACCGAGTGTCTGCAACAGCAGGCCAGTGCGAAATCCGGGCTGGAAGAGTGTGAAATGGCATGGCTGGACGCGCAGGAACAGCTTGAGCAGATGATGCAGAACGACTAACCCGCGGGGCCGGACGATGAACCTATCTATCACCGACGATATTACCTTCCGCAAGCTGACCATCTTCATGACCTTTATGGAGAAGGGCAATATTGCGCGTACTGCGGAAGCGCTGGATATCAGCGGCGTGAGCGTCCACCGGGCACTGCATACGCTGGAAGAGAACGTTCGTTGTCCGCTGTTTGTACACAAAGGGCGAAACCTTATCGCTCAACCGGCGGCATGGACGCTGCTGGAGTACTGCCAGGAAGTGACGCAGTTGATGGAGCGCGGCCTGGAAGAGGCGCGTAAAACCGCCGGCGTCGGCCAGGGGCGCTTACGCGTTGGCACCCTCTATTCGCTGACGCTGGAAACCGTCCCGCACCTGATCATGGGTATGAAGCTGCGTCGCCCGGATCTGGAAATGGATCTGACCATGGGCTCAAACGCAGCCCTGCTGAATATGCTGGAAAACGGCACGCTGGATGCGATCCTCATCTCCATTTCGGAAAGCGAAATCGATCGTAACAGCCTGGAAGTACTGCCGTTGTTCCACGATGACATCTACCTTGCCGCCCCGACCAGCGCCGCGCTGGATGTCAATAAAACCGCCGATCTTCGCAATTACCGCAATGAGAAATTTGTCTCGCTGGCGGAAGGGTTTGCCACCTACGCTGGGTTTCAGGAAGCGTTTCACATTGCCGGGTTTGAGCCGGAAATCGTCACCCGGGTCAATGACATCTTCTCGATGCTGAGTCTGGTACAGGCGGGGGTAGGATTAACCCTGATGCCAGGGCGAATGAAGAAGATGTATGAAAATACGGTGCATCTGCAAAAACTGGCGGACCCGTATCAAATGCGACAGCTCATCGCGATTGTCTTCGCCCGCAACCGCGAGCGCGACCCTAGCCTGCTGGCACTGGCCGCCGAAGGCCGGATGTATGCCCGCAGCTTGCAGGACGACAAATAGACCGCTGTCCCTCGTCTGCCCGGCCAGCTCAGCGCCACCGGGCAAATACATCAACCACGCAGCCGTTTTGCCAGGTGCACGGCAACATCTAACCCGCTGCGTTCCAGCGCAATAGATTCCCCTTCCCAGGCAGCCTGACGCGTCAGACAGGTCAATACGCCGCCCGGCGGCATCTCAATCGCCAGCCTGGCTTCACGTTCATTGGCAGAAACGACCGCTTCCTGCCAGCGCACCGTCCGGGCCATATTCATCGCCAGATCGTCAGCAATGCGCTCCGGCTGCCATAGCACGCGCCCGGTGCTACCGCTCAGATAAGCGTGACGTGGACGAGATAGCGTGACGTGGCTAAATGCCTCACACAGCGTTTGCGCTGGCTGCGCCAGCAGCGCACAGTGCGACGGGACGCTAACCGCCAGACGGTGGGCCTTGCTCGCCCCTTTCTCCAACGCGCGTTTTGCCACGGCTGCCATGGCCTCATCGCTCCCGGCGATCACAATCTGCGTTTCCGCATTCAGGTTGGCGATATAGGTCCCGCTGCCTTCAATCAGCGCTTCCACCTGACTCAGCGTCAGTCCCATAATCGCCGTCAGGCCATAGCCATGCGGGTAGGCCTGCTCCATTAAATCACCGCGTAGCGCCACCAGCTTCAGCGCATCGGTAAAGTCGAGCGCGCCGGCAACCACCGCCGCCGGATAAGCGCCAATCGACAGGCCGCTGACAATGTCCGGCGACACGCCGCGACGTTCTAATTCATGCGCCCACGCCACCCCGGCAATTAACAAGGCCAGCTGTACCGCTCGGGTATGCTTCAGGGCTTCAGGGGTGTCCAGCGTATCGGCTTCAGCGCCCAACACATCTCGCGCCTGCGCCAACTCGGTGCCGGGAAGCTGTTGCAGCATACCGGGATGCTGCGTTCCCTGCCCCGGAAAGGTAAACAGAATTTTCATTTATTCCTCCCTGCTCCACGGGTCGCTCACCAACCGCGGCCCACTCGACGTTTTTAGCAACGCCTTGCCATCACGCAACCATTCATTCAGGGCAAACGCGCCGTAGGGCGTTTCCACCTGCGTGTCGGCGCGGCACAGTCCATCCGTCAGCTGCTGTTGCCATTTTTCCAGCGATGACCGATCTAATGCCTGCGGCGCGCGAATCGTCAGATCCAAATCACTACTGGCGTGAATCACCGGGATCCCGGTTGCCAGCGCGTAGCCGGTGCTACCGGTAATCCCCCACGTCCAAGGCCACTGCTGCTGGGACAGCAACAACGCCACCTGAACCGGGGGCTGTGAGATAAACGCTGAGCGCAGCAGCGCCTGCGGATCAACCAGCGATTCTGGCGAACAGATGCGGGTGACGGCGGTAGGTTTTACCCAACCGGCCGCCCGCTGGTCGCGCTTCATCCCGCGGACACCCACGGGAATGCGCCCTGCTTCATCAACATCACGCCGCACCACCACCGGCAGGCCGGTGTGCCAGACGCCATCCACCCAGGACTCGGTAGCCCCTTCCAGCGCATCGCGCGCATCAAGCCAGATAAGGTCGTGTGGGCGTAATGTTGCGGTCATGATTTAGATTCCTGAAGTCAGCGAGATAAACAGTGGTAACGACAGGATACACAGGACCGAGCTCAACAGCAGCACGGCTTCAGCATCCGGCGACTGCACGCCAAAACGGTTACCGAATACCACGCCGAAGAAACCGGCGGACAGCGCAATCATCAGAATCGCAGTGATGGCCACGGAACCATGCAGGCCGAGAATCAGCACGATACCCCAGGCAATCGCCGGTTGAATCAGCAGTTTGGCGATGGTTGAGGTGATAACCACGGTGTTGATTTGCAGTTTACGTGCAGAGAGGATCACCCCGGTCAGGAACAGCGCCGCCGCGGTAGCAGACAGACCCAACGGTTTGATTGCCGCCAGTACCAGTTCCGGCATTTTGATACCAATCGCGGAGAGGATAACCCCCAGCAGCGGGCCCATCACGATAGGTTTCTTAATTGAACGCCACATCAGTACCGGCAGCATGGAAAGCGTAGAACCGGAGTTACCACCGTCCGCACGCGCTTTTTCACGTTCGAGAATCAGCAGACAGAACGGCGTCATCAGCACGGAACCGCAGGCAATCGACACGGCAACGGACAGAGAAGTCGAAGAGGCTTCACCCAATACGCTACCCAGAATCGGCAGACCTAGCGCCGCGTAGTTAGGCAGCGCGACGGTTAACGTCAGCACGGCCGCATCCTGCGGAGATTTATTGAAGACTTTGGTCGCCATAAAGTAGATAGCGGCGTAGGTAATCCACATCGCCAGCGTCAGCACCAGAATCAGCAGCGACTGAGCAACAATGCCAACCCATGGAGTCTGTACCGTTGCACTAAATAGCGCGGCGGGTAAAGCAAAGTCCATCACGAAGATGTTGAGCAGGGAGACATTTTTGTTGTCCACCATTTTGGCCTTACCGGCCCAGAATCCCAGCAGCATGATGACGAAAATCGGAGCAAGAGCATGAACAATTACGTAAGTCATATTTCACCTGTAATTCAAAAAAGAAAACCACTTCGTCATTCAGCCTGCCTCTGCGTTGGCTGCCTTCGCTCCCCCCAGTCACTTACTTTAGTAAGCTCCTGGGGATTCGCTTAGTTGCCGCCTTGATGCCGTCTGAATGACCATGTGCTTTAGCACTGACGCGATGATTATTATTTTCAGGATGCAGACTGCCTCACGGGCGCATGAACCACGCCCGCGGGGTCGTACATCTGGCAGGTCTCTTTTTACTTACCAGCTTGCTCGCATACGTTCACGTACGAGAGCGGAACTGCGGCGATTGTCGGCACCCAAACGGCTTTTCAGCGTTGGATCCTGACGAGCGTCTTTGATGGCCTGTTGCAGCGTGGTTTTCACCTGCGTCAGATCGTCGACAGACGGTGCATCCGGGTTGCTGATGTCCAGCAGATTTTCCAACAGGCCCAGAGTTGCGTAGTTACTGATGTCATAAGCCATCGGTGGAATGGTGGCCGCCAGTTTTTCCAGTGCATCGACGGTACGCAGCGTGATGCGCGCCGCAGACTCTTTGCCCATCGCGTGGATCAGCACGCCTTTGTCGTTAAACGCAATCAGACGGTTAGCCTGATAGCCGTGCGCCAGAAACGCACCGGACATGGCTTTGCCGACAATCAGGCCAATCACCGGATGACCCGCCAGACGCGCATTGGCGTAAGCCGCTGCGGCACCGGCCAGCGCCTGGTGAATACCAAAACCTTCTTCACGACGACCGTACGCCTGGCTTGGCACATCAATCACCGCCACAATCGGGCGTTTCACCGCTTTATCGGCGTCGGCAGCGATGGTTTCGCTCACCACTTTGGCCAGCGTCCAGCCTTCCAGCAGACCGACTTCACCTTTAGCAGCACGCGGGAAATGGTTATTGGCATCGGGAACGACGGCAATAAAACGCACCGCTTCACCATTGAGTTCGCCATCAGCAGCCTGTACGGACGGGCATAGCCCTGACAGACGTTTAACGTTCGGAGCGAGGGTTTCAAGCCATAATTCGCCACGGCTTATTGAGTTACTCATCATTTCACATCCCGGGCGAAAAGCGCGTGAATCTGTTCAGTATCCGCCTGTTTACGCGTATCGAAATTGCTTAGACGGTCGAGATACCACTGATAGTTATCGGTGCGGTGTTTAGCCGGTACGCCTTTGGCCAGCGCATCGTTCATCGCGGCTTTCACCGCATTCACGCCGTCACCCACCAGCGCTTCCACCAGTCCGCTTTGGTAACGAATTTCGCCACCGGTCATGCTCCAGATAAACGGACGGTCGCGGGAGTCATACTCTTCAATCCCGGCTTCCTGTTCGATAACCTGCGGGCCGTTCAGACCCAGACGTGCTTCACGAGTGACAATCAGATAGCTACACAGCGCCGCCGCGATGGACATCCCACCGAAACAGCCGACGGTACCGGCGACGATGCCAACCACCGGGGTATAGCGACGTAGATCAACAATCGCCGCGTGGATATCGGCAATCGCCGCAAGGCCAAGGTTGGCCTCTTGTAAACGCACACCGCCGGTTTCCAGGCTCAGAACCGCCTGGGTTGGGATGCCGTTACGGTTATCTTCTGCCGCCAACTCAAGCGCCGCTGCCATTTTGGCACCGGACACTTCGCCCATACTGCCGCCCTGGAAAGCGCCTTCAATGGCCACCACAACTGCAGGTTTGCCGTTGATGGTGCCTTTCGCGACAACCATGCCGTCATCGGCCTGCGGCACGATACCCTGTGCGCCCAGCCACGGCGACATCACGCCTTCAAACGGGTCGAGCAGTTCGCGGTAGCTGCCTTCATCAAGCAGCGCATGGGCGCGCTGACGCGCTTTCAATTCGATAAAACTGCGGTCATCACGCATAGCTCACCTCTTCAAAGACCTGTTCGATACGAATGCGTGCCACGCCGGGCGTCGCGCCGAAGTCGTGGATCGTCAGTTTCCCGGCCGGCAGGCTGCTGACCGTTTGCAGACGGTTAAGCAGTGCTTCCCAGCGGCTACGGCTGTTATCGACGGAAGTGGTGATATCAATAGTTAATGTCTGGCCCTGGTCGGCGGTGAATAACACCTCCATATCCCCGGAGCCCACAACGCCTGCCAGCGCTTTACCGCTTAAGGTGCGGCTCGCCGGTACGGTTAACGTAATGTGTTCCATAACATCCTCTTAATTCTTGAAATAAGGCGATTCGATGCGATCGAGAAACAGGGTCGCGGCAAGTAAATCAGCGGCGCCGCCCGGCGAAGCGTTCAACGCCAGCATTTGCTCGTCGAGCACCGCCAGCGCCGCCTGACCGGCCGGATGAGCGCAGCCGCCTGCGCGGAGCACGGCGCGAGCGCCGTCCTGCATGGCATCAAGCCCTTCCAGCCCCGCGCGGGACAGCACGCAGGTGTCGGTCAGCGAGGTCATAATCGCCATCAGCGCGTCGAGCCTCGCCTGCGTTTCGCTGCTGCCGTTCAATCGGCTTAACCGCAGCTGCGGTAACGCGCGCTGCATCACGTGTGGAAACGCCTGCTGCGCCTCTTCGCGCGCCCCCGGCACCTGATAACGGTGGGTGGCGCGAAGCCCTTTACTGAAGACCTTGGGTGCAGCGGCATCCGGCAGCTTCGCCAGCTCTGCGGCGGTGGCCGCAACCTGCTGCGCGCTGCCCGTGCCGCCGTGCATCGCGACGGCGCTGACCAACAACCCCAGCGCCCAAATAGCACCGCGGTGGGTATTCACGCCGTCGGTGGCGGCCATCATCTGTTTCTCGCCTTCACGGCCGAGTCGCCCTACGGTTTGTCTGAGCGCAATATCCGCTGGACGCTGCCAGCTTTGCTGCGCCAGCGCCTGAAACGTGGAGGTCAGGCTGTGCGCCGAGCGCTCCATGAGCGCCAGAGTAAGATCGTGGTGCGCGCCGTTCCCCCGACTGTCCACCAGACCCGGTTTTGGGCTTAATCGTGCTTCGTCAATCAGACATTGCGTGGCGGTTCGCGCCAGCCATTCGGCACCGCCTTCAACGTGAATCTGGGGCAGAAGTTTCATTACCAGCTCCGGAATTTCGCAGGTGGGTTGTAAAGACCGCCGGACCATTCAACCAGGTCAGACACGCTACCGGCCGCCAGCAGAGAACGGGTGGCGTCGGTACGACGGATGCCCATATCTTCTGGATAAACGACCTTACCGCTCTGGCGCAGTGCGGCGACGCGTTTCGCATCAACGCCCAGGCCAATGTCGGTAATCCCGGCAACCGCCGCGACCATCGCACGACGCTCTTCCAAACTCTCGGCACGATAGAGGTACGCAATCCCCTCTTCGGTCAGCACGTGGGTGACGTCGTCGCCATAGATCATGACGGGAGCCAGTGGCATACCGGAGCTTTTGGCCACTTCAACCGCATCGAGTTTTTCGACAAACGTGGGTTTCACGCCGGCCTGGAAGGTTTCAACCATCTGCACGACGAGTTTTTTACCGCGCTGCATTGGGTCAGGCTCGGTTATCATGTTCAGCCAGGCTGGCGTTGCATGACGGCGACCGTGCGGGTCGTGGCCCATGTTTGGCGCCCCGCCGAAGCCGGAAAGACGGCCGCGAGTAACGGTAGAAGAGTTGGCATAGCCATCGACCTGCAGAGTGGAACCAATGAACATATCCACCGCGTACTGACCTGCCAGCTGGCAGAACGCGCGGTTAGAACGCATGGAACCATCGGCACCGGTGAAGAAGATGTCAGGCCGAGCACGGATATACTCTTCCATCCCCAGTTCGCCGCCGAAGCAGTGCACGCTTTCAACCCAGCCGCTCTCAATCGCCGGAATCAGCGTTGGATGCGGGTTCAGGGTCCAGTGTTTACAGATTTTGCCTTTCAGACCGAGCTGTTCGCCGTAGGTTGGCAGCAGCAGTTCAATCGCCGCGGTATTAAAACCGATACCGTGGTTGAGCGACTGTACCTGGTGCTCCGCATAGATCCCTTTGATGGCCATCATCGCCATCAGGATATGTTCCTGTTTGATCAGGCGCGGATCTCGGGTAAACAGCGGTTCGATGAAGAACGGTTTGTCGGCCACAACCACGTAGTCAATCCACGAACCCGGGATATCCACGCGCGGCAGATCGCACTCATCGTCCACCAGTTCGTTAACCTGGGCGATGACGATACCGTCGTGGAACGCGGCGGCTTCCACCAGCGCAGGAGTATCTTCAGTACTTGCGCCGGTATAAAGGTTGCCTTTACGGTCCGCTTTGAAGCCGGCAATCAGCGCCACGTTTGGCGAGAGATCGACATACAGACGGGAATAAAGCTCGATGTAGGTGTGGATAGCACCGATTTCCAGCAGGCCATCTTCCAGCAGCTGCGAGATGCGCAGGCTTTGCGTGCCGGAGAAGGAGAAATCGAGCTTGCGGGCGATACCTTTTTCAAAGATATCCAGATGTTCACTACGCCCGACGCTTGGCATGATCATGTGCAGGTCGTGCACAATCTGCGGGTTAACCTCAGCCAGCATACGGGACAGGAAATCTGCCTGCTTTTGGTTATTCCCTTCTAATACCACGCGGTCACCCGGCGCGATCAGTTTTTCCAGCATGGCGGTCAGGTCTGCGGTCGGCAGAACCTTGCCCTGCACCGGAATGGAAGCCAGACGTCGCTGTTTTTCCGTGCGACGAGTGTTCCAGACGCGTGCTGGTGTTTGCCCAGATAACATTATTAACCTCCTGATTCAGCTAATCATTTTGATTGCTTAACACTGGAAAGAGTGTGCACCCTGGTGAGAAAGTCATCAATTAAGCGTAGGCGCCAATCATTAGCCTGAGAGTAATAATTGAAGTAACAATTTGTGATTAGGATCAGATTCAGAAGGGACAAAAAAGGCTACCCATCCCTCATTTTCATAAACACGGCGGCAAAGTGGCGGTATAGTAGGCGCCAGATTTTAAGTGAACATCGCGAGTTATGACTGAAACAACCCACCACGACCTCAACATCGACACCTCAAGCAGCGCGGACTTTGTGCCGATGCGCGGCGTCAGCAATCGTCATCTCCAGACGATGCTGCCGCGTCTTATCCGCCGCAAGCTGCAGTTCACGCCATGCTGGCAGCGCCTTGAACTGCCGGACGGCGATTTTGTCGATTTAGCGTGGAGTGAAGACCCCGAGGGCGCGCGGCATAAACCGCGGCTGGTGGTGTTTCATGGTCTGGAAGGCAGCCTGCATAGCCCTTACGCCCACGGCCTGATTAATGCCGCAAAACAGCAGGGTTGGCTGGGCGTGGTGATGCATTTTCGTGGCTGCAGCGGTGAACCTAATCGCCTGAACCGCATTTACCATTCCGGAGAAACGGAAGACGGTAGCTGGTTCTTACGCTGGCTGGCGCGTGAGTTTGGCCCCGCGCCAACCGCCGCAGTCGGTTATTCACTCGGCGGCAATATGCTGGCCTGCCTGCTGGCAAAAGAAGCTGACGAGGTTCCTATTGATGCGGCGGTCATTGTCTCCGCGCCGTTTATGCTCGAAGCCTGTAGCTACCATATGGATAAAGGCTTCTCGCGCGTCTATCAGCGCTATTTGCTGAACCTGCTCAAAGGCAATGCGGCACGTAAACTCAAAGCCTATCCAGGCTCGCTGCCGGTTGACCTGCGCCAGTTGAAGAGCATGCGTCGGATCCGTGAATTTGATGACTCGATTACGTCGAAGATTCATGGCTTCGCCGATGCTATCGACTACTACCGCCAGTGCAGCGCGATGCCAACGCTCAGCAAAATCACCAAGCCGACGCTTATCATCCATTCCAAAGACGATCCGTTTATGGATCACCACTCTATTCCCGCCCAGGGAGAGCTGCCGGATAACGTGGAGTACCAGTTGACCGAGCATGGCGGCCACGTCGGATTTATCGGCGGCACCCTGCGCCACCCGGAAATGTGGCTGGAGAAACGCATCCCCGCCTGGCTAATGACCTGGCTTGGGACGAAAGCATGATGATTCCCTGGCAGGACCTCGACCCGGAAACGCTGGATAGATTGATTGAAAGCTTTGTCTTGCGCGAAGGCACTGATTATGGTGAATATGAGCGTTCACTTGCGCAAAAGGTCGCCGACGTAAAACAGCAGCTACAAACAGGCGAAGCGGTGCTGGTGTGGTCCGAACTTCACGAGACCGTCAACATCATGCCCCGTAACCAATTTCGCGGTTAACTATACTTATCGGAAGCACGCCCCGCTTCCGATAGCCTGTTCAGGGAGTTATTCGCATGTCTGCCAAACATCCAGTTATCGCCGTCACCGGCTCCAGCGGAGCGGGAACCACCACTACCAGCCTGGCATTTCGTAAAATCTTCGCTCAACTCAATCTGCGAGCGGCAGAAATTGAAGGGGATAGCTTCCACCGTTATACCCGTCCTGAAATGGATATGGCGATTCGTAAAGCCCGCGACCTAGGCCGACATATCAGCTACTTCGGCCCGGACGCCAATGATTTTGGCCTGCTGGAACAAACCTTTCGCGACTACGGTGTGAACGGTAAAGGGCAATCGCGCAAATACCTGCACACTTACGATGAAGCGGTACCGTGGAATCAGGTGCCGGGGACATTTACCCCGTGGCAGCCGCTGCCGGAACCGACCGACGTGCTGTTTTATGAAGGGCTGCACGGCGGCGTCGTCACGCCGCAGCACGACGTCGCGCGTCACGTGGATCTGCTGGTGGGCGTAGTGCCTATCGTTAACCTCGAGTGGATCCAGAAGATGATCCGTGACACCAGCGAGCGCGGTCATTCCCGCGAAGCGGTGATGGACTCCGTCGTGCGCTCAATGGAAGATTACATCAACTTCATTACGCCACAGTTCTCTCGCACCCACATCAACTTCCAGCGCGTACCCACGGTTGACACCTCAAACCCATTCGCCGCGAAAAGTATTCCGTCGCTTGATGAGAGTTTTGTGGTGATTCATTTCCGCAATCTGGAAGGGATCGATTACCCATGGCTATTAGCCATGCTACAGGGGTCATTCATCTCACATATGAACACGCTGGTGGTGCCTGGCGGGAAGATGGTGCTGGCGATGGAACTCATCATGACGCCGCTGGTGCAGCGTCTGATGGAAGGTCGAAATTAACGTCGAGGGGATTACCCCTCGATAACTTCGTAAGAGTGGGTGATATTGACCGCTTTCTCCAGCATTAGCGCCACGGAGCAGTACTTCTCGGCAGAGAGATCGACCGCACGCGACACCGCCGCGTCTTTGAGCTCTTTGCCGGTCACGATGAAGTGCAGATTGATATGGGTAAACAGGCGCGGTGCCTCTTCACGACGTTCGGAAGTCAGCTTCACTTCACAGTCGGTCACGTTGTAGCGACCTTTTTGCAAAATAGAAACCACGTCAATGGCGCTACAGCCACCCGCAGCCATCAGCACCACTTCCATAGGGCTTGGCGCTTTATCACCAGAATTGCCGTCCATCAGAATTTGATGTCCTGAAGCAGACTCACCGAGGAAGGTTAACCCCTCAACCCATTTCACACGTGCTTGCATAATTTTTAACTCCCAGGTTGCAATTTTCTTCTCAGATTACGCGCACATAACAATTCTCGCAACGGAAGGCGATCCCCGTCATGCTGAAGCGAGACACCAGGAGACACGCGGCTAAAGCTATGCTAAAACAGTCGGGATGCTACGGTAATACATAAACGTACTGCATGTATGCAGAGGACATCACATTACAGGCTGCGGCGCTATTCGACAGCCGACTTCCCAGGTAACGGGAAGGATACTATTGCAACCAGTGGCTGCAAGGTTTTGCCGCTGGGAAGAGCTTATAACAGAGGATAACCGCGCATGGTGCTTGGCAAACCGCAAACAGACCCGACTCTCGAATGGTTCTTGTCTCATTGCCATATTCATAAGTACCCATCGAAGAGCACGCTGATTCACCAGGGTGAAAAGGCAGAGACGCTGTATTACATCGTAAAAGGCTCAGTGGCTGTACTCATCAAGGATGAAGAAGGCAAAGAGATGATCCTCTCTTACCTCAACCAGGGCGATTTCATCGGTGAGTTAGGCCTGTTTGAAGAAGGCCAGGAACGCAGCGCATGGGTAAGAGCAAAAACCGCTTGTGAAGTTGCTGAAATCTCTTATAAAAAATTCCGTCAGTTGATTCAGGTTAACCCAGACATCCTGATGCGCCTGTCTTCGCAAATGGCACGTCGTCTGCAGATTACTTCTGAAAAAGTGGGTAACCTGGCATTCCTGGACGTGACCGGGCGTATCGCTCAGACTCTGCTGAATCTGGCCAAACAGCCGGACGCCATGACCCACCCAGACGGTATGCAGATCAAGATTACCCGTCAGGAAATCGGTCAGATCGTCGGTTGTTCCCGCGAAACCGTGGGCCGTATTCTGAAAATGCTGGAAGATCAAAACCTGATCTCCGCACACGGCAAGACCATTGTCGTTTACGGTACCCGCTGATCCCGCTAAAACGGCATATTGTCTCAGCAATATGCCGTTTTTACTTATCCCCCTATGTGGCGCAGGCTGATTTACCATCCGGAAGTCAACTATGCACTGCGGCAAACGCTGGTGTTATGTTTGCCGGTTGCCATCGGCCTGATTCTCGGCCACCTTCAGCAAGGCCTCCTGTTTTCACTGGTTCCCGCCTGCTGCAATATTGCCGGTCTTGATACCCCACATAAGCGTTTCTTCAAGCGCCTGACCATCGGCGGCTGCCTGTTTGCCGGTTGTAGCCTGGCCGTCCAGCTTTTGCTGGAACACGAAATCCCGCTGCCGCTGATACTCACCGGGCTAGCTCTCATTCTTGGCGTGACGGCGGAGATCAGCGCCCTGCACGGGCGTCTGCTGCCGGCATCGCTTATTGCCTCTATTTTTACCCTCAGCCTCGCCGGCAATATGCCTATCTGGCAGCCGTTGCTGCTCTACGCTCTGGGTACGCTGTGGTTCGGTTTATTCAACTGGTGGTGGTTCTGGATGTGGCGGGAACAGCCGCTGCGAGAATCGCTAAGCCTGCTCTATCGTCAACTTGCCGACTACTGCGAAGCCAAATACAGCCTGCTGACCCAGCATACCGACCCCGGCACCGCGCTGCCCCCGCTGTTAAACCGTCAGCAGAAGGTGGTGGATTTAATCTCCCAGTGCTATCAGCAGCTGCATATGCTGGCGGCCAATCAGCACAACGATTACAAGCGCCTGCTGCGCGCGTTTCAGGTTGGGCTGGATTTACAGGAACACATTTCCGTCAGCCTGCATCAGCCGGAAGAGGTGCAAAAACTGGTTGAGCGTAGCCACGCCGAAGCCGTGATCCGCTGGAATGCCCAGACCGTCGCCGCCCGCCTGCGCGTACTGGCGGACGATATTCTCTACCATCGCTATCCCAGCCGCTTCACGATGGAAAAACAGATTGGCGCGCTGGAAAAAATTGCCCATCAGCATCCCGATAACCCGGTTGGGCAGTTCTGCGCCTGGCACTTCAGCCGCATTGCCAAAGTGCTACGCAGCCAGCGTCCGCTCTATCCACGCAATCTGATGGCTGACAAAGAGCGGCGTCTACCGCTGTTCCCGGCGCTGAAAAGCTATCTGTCGCTGAAATCCCCGGCCCTGCGCAATGCCGCGCGGCTGAGCGTGATGCTGAGTATTGCCAGCCTGATGGGGACGGCGCTGCATTTACCCAAACCGTATTGGATCCTGATGACGGTGCTGCTGGTGACACAAAACGGCTATGGCGCAACTCGGGTGCGTATCTTCCACCGAGCGGCGGGAACCCTGGCAGGCCTGGTGATTGCCGCCTTCGCCCTGCACTTCCATACGCCGCAGGGGCTGGCGCTCTCCGGGATGCTGCTTATCACGCTTGGCAGCTATCTGATTATCCGCCGCAACTACGGCTGGGCTACCGTCGGGTTCACCGTCACCGCGGTATACACGCTGCAAATTCTGACGCTCAACGGTGAACAATTTATCGTTGCCCGCTTTATCGACACCATCATCGGCTGCCTGATTGCCTTCGGCGGCATGCTCTGGCTGTGGCCCCAGTGGCAAAGTGGCCAGCTACGGCAGAACGCCCAGGCCGCGCTGGAGGCCGATCAGGAAGCTATCCGCCTGATTTTAAGCCCCGATCCACAGGCACCTAAACTGGCGTATCTGCGTATGCGCGTAAACCAGGCGCATAACACGCTGTTTAACACGCTCAATCAGGCGATGCAGGAACCGGGCTTTAACTCGCGCTATCTGGAAGATATGAAGCTGTGGGTGACTCACAGTCAGTTTATCGTCGAACATATCAACGCCATGACCACGCTGGCGCGCGAGCATGAGATGCTGACGCCTAATCTGGCGCAGCAGTATCTGGAGTCAAGTGAAATTGCGCTCCAGCGCTGTCAGCAGCGTCTGGAATACGATGAAGCGGGAAGCAGCGGT
Organism: Kluyvera intermedia; assembly: GCF_021440345.1. Classification (GTDB taxonomy): domain Bacteria; phylum Pseudomonadota; class Gammaproteobacteria; order Enterobacterales; family Enterobacteriaceae; genus Kluyvera; species Kluyvera intermedia_A. The sequence continues at coordinate 48,312 of NZ_JAKCNS010000015.1, read as the reverse complement.
GAGGTCAACATTATGGAGTCGCCGGACGCACTGTCCCATGGGCCGTTGAGCACCATGGAACAGCATCTCCAGCGTATTCTGGGGCATCTGAACACCATGCACACCATCTCTTCGGTGGCCTGGCGGCAGAGACCACGGCAAGGCGGCTGGTTAAAACGGCGAACTAGCTAACGAGCTTCGCCACGGCCTGCGAGAAACGTTGCATGCCTTCATCGATATCCACTTCTTCCACCACCAGCGATGGCGCAAAACGCATTACGTCCGGGCCAGCATTCAGTACCATTACACCAACGTCTGCTGCTGCGTACAGGAAATCACGCGCCCGACCTTTGTACTTCGCATTCAGCTCAGCGCCAATCAGCAGGCCCATACCGCGTACATCACTGAAGATATCGTACTTCGCATTAATCTGCTGTAGGTGCTGCACAAAGCGTTCGCGCTTCGCGTTGACGCCGTTTAGCACTTCCGGGGTGTTGATGATGTCGAACGCGGCACCAGCAACGGCGCAGGCCAGCGGGTTACCGCCGTAGGTTGAACCGTGGGAGCCGACGTGGAAGGCCCTGGCGATGTCCTCGGTCGTTAGCATCGCGCTCACCGGGAAACCGCCGCCCAGCGCTTTGGCGCTGGTCAGAATGTCCGGCGTCACGCCGTAGTGCATATAGGCAAACAGTGAACCGGTACGGCCCATCCCGCTTTGCACTTCATCAAATACCAGCAGCGCCTGATGCTTATCGCACAGCGCGCGCAGGCCCTGTAAGAATTCCGGCGTTGCCGCCAGCACGCCGCCTTCGCCCTGAATCGGCTCCACCACGATGGCGCAAGTGTGATCGTCCATCACCGCTTCGACCGCATGCAGATCGTTAAACGGAACGTGGATAATATCGGCCGGTTTTGGACCAAAGCCGTCGGAATATTTCGGCTGACCGCCCACGGAGACGGTAAACAGCGAGCGACCGTGGAAAGCATTGTGGAAGGCAATAATCTTGGTTTTGTATGGGCTATGACGGGTAGAAGCGTAATAACGCGCCAGCTTAAACGCGGTTTCGTTCGCTTCGGTGCCTGAGTTCATAAACACCACGCGCTCGGCGAAGGTGGCATCCACCAGCTTCTGGCCCAGGCGCAGCGCAGGCTCGTTGGTAAACACGTTGCTGGTGTGCCACAGCGTTTCACCCTGGCTTTTCAGCGCCTCAACCAGCGCCGGGTGACAGTGGCCCAGCGCCGTCACCGCAATACCGCCCGCAAAATCGACGTACTCTTTGCCTTGCTGATCCCACACGCGGCTGCCTTTGCCCTTCACCGGAATAAATTCCGCCGGTGCATAGATTGGCAAAATGACCTGATCGAAGGTCGCGCGGGTGATTGCAGGTTGTTTGGTTACCATGTCATGCCCTTCTTCAAACGATGCAGCAATGATTGTGAAATTATATCCACAAAATATGCATAAAAAATCACATCATAGCAACTACTATCGGTTGAGAAAGTTAGCCAGCAGCTCATGCCCCTGTTCACTGAGAATGCTCTCTGGGTGGAACTGCACGCCTTCCAGATCCCATTCACGATGGCGGATCCCCATGATTTCACCCGCTTCGCTGCGCGCGGTGACTTCAAAGCAGTCGGCAAGGGTATCCGGGTCAATGAGTAGTGAGTGATAGCGAGTGACGGTCAGCGGGTTATTCAGGCCGCGAAACACGCCCTGCTGCTGATGGGTAATCGGTGAGGTTTTGCCATGCATCACTTTTGCCGCGCGGACAATGCGCGCGCCAAATGCCTGAGCGATAGCCTGGTGGCCTAAGCAGACGCCGAGCAGCGGTACTTTACCGGCATAGTGGCGAATCACATCGAGGGAGATACCGGCTTCATCCGGCGTGCAGGGACCGGGGGAGATAACGATTTTGTCCGGCGCCAACTGAGCGATTTCATCAAGGGTAATGTCGTCATTACGCCTGACCGTTACGCTGGCCCCGAGTTCACAGAAGTACTGGTAGAGGTTCCAGGTAAAAGAATCGTAGTTATCAATCAGCAGGATCATGGCGGCTCCGGTCGTTTATCTGCCGCCATTCTACCGGGTGCTTACTGCTTTAGCGATAAGGGCGGCAGCCTCATGCCGATGCCGCCCATATCCTTTACGGCAGTACTTTGGCAGACAGGATGACGATAGGCTTAGACGGCACATTCTGGTACGGCCCAACGTTGTGGCTCGGTACCTGGGAAATCTTATCCGCCACGTCCATGCCTTTCACCACTTTACCGAATACGGCATAGCCAAAGTCACGCTGGCCGTGATCCAGGAAGGCGTTATCCGCGACGTTGATGAAGAACTGGCTGGTTGCGCTATCTTTATCAGCAGTACGCGCCATGGCGATAGTGCCACGGGTGTTACGCAGGCCGTTGTCGGCTTCGTTTTTAATCGGTGGGTTCGGCTGCTTCTGCTGCATCTGCTCGTTAAAGCCGCCGCCCTGAACCATAAAGCCCGGGATCACGCGGTGGAAGGTGGTGTTGTTATAAAAACCACTGTTGACGTATTTCAGGAAGTTTTCAACCGATACTGGCGCTTTCTGGCTATCCAGCTGCAGCTCGATGTTGCCAGCCGAGGTGGTCAGCAGCACGTGCGGATTATTGGTCGCAGCTAATGCAGCGGGCGCCATAGTGGAGAGAGCGAAAACAGCCGCCACGGCCGCCAGAGTTGATTTGAGCATGAGAATTCCTTTAACGAGTGCAGTAGAGAAGCAAGTGGCTTGATTCTAAAGAGGCTTAGCCCCTCAGGCCAGTGCTTTACCAAAGTTTACGCGGATGTAACGCTTATAATGATCAGGGTAAGAAATGGTGAATTGATTTTTGTGATCTCGATCACATTGAATCATGTAATACGCCATCGTTTGCGTAATAAAACTATGAATACATCACTTCAGTGAATAAAATCTGCACGCTCAGCGCAGAGTCAATGCGCTTTACACAACTATTCACAGGCCAGTCATGACTAACAGCAACCGTATCAAGCTCACATGGATCAGCTTCTTCTCCTACGCCCTTACCGGCGCGTTGGTGATCGTCACCGGGATGGTGATGGGAAATATTGCCGATTACTTTAATCTGCCCGTTTCCAGCATGAGTAACACCTTCACCTTCCTGAACGCCGGGATCCTGATCTCCATCTTCCTCAATGCCTGGCTGATGGAAATCGTGCCGCTGAAAACGCAGCTGCGTTTTGGTTTTGTGCTGATGGTTCTCGCCGTTGCGGGCCTGATGACCACTCACAGCCTGGCGCTGTTCTCTGCCGCCATGTTCGTTCTGGGTCTGGTCAGCGGTATCACCATGTCCATCGGTACTTTCCTTATCACCCACATGTATGAAGGTCGTCAGCGCGGCGCACGTCTGCTGTTTACCGACTCCTTCTTCAGCATGGCCGGGATGATCTTCCCGATGGTCGCCGCCGTTCTCCTGGCGCGCAGCATTGAGTGGTATTGGGTTTATGCCTGCATTGGCCTGGTTTACGTGGCGATCTTTATCCTGACCTTTGGCTGTGACTTCCCGGTTCTGGGCAAAAAAGCACAGCAGGAAGACCAGCCGGTGGCGAAAGAAAAATGGGGCATCGGTGTACTGTTCCTGTCCATCGCTGCGCTGTGCTACATCCTCGGCCAACTGGGCTTCATCTCCTGGGTACCGGAATATGCCAAAGGTCTGGGCATGAGCCTGAACGACGCCGGTAAGCTGGTGAGCGATTTCTGGATGTCATACATGTTCGGCATGTGGGCCTTCAGCTTCATCCTGCGTTTCTTCGACCTGCAGCGTATCCTGACGGTGCTGGCAGGCATTGCGACCGTGATGATGTATCTGTTCAACCACGGCGAGCCGCAGCATCTGGCGTGGTTTATTCTGACCCTGGGCTTCTTCTCCAGCGCCATCTACACCTCCATCATTACGCTGGGTTCCCTGCAGACCAAAGTTGCCTCCCCAAAACTGGTTAACTTTGTCCTGACCTGCGGCACCATCGGCACCATGCTGACCTTCGTTGTGACCGGCCCAATTGTGGCCAGCAGTGGCCCGCTAGCAGCGCTGACCACCGCTAACGCGCTGTACGCCGTGGTCTTCGTGATGTGTATTGTCCTCGGCTTCGTGAGCCGTCATCGCCAGCACGCGACGACAGCCTCTCACTAATCCGCCCCGCCCCTTTTCGCTAAGAAAAGGGGCGCCTCGATTTATCCCTCGCACCGTTCCCGCCCCTGCCGTTTATTTACGCATTTTGTACAAAAAACAAACATAGAATAAAGTTGAGTATTTTCCGCAACTTACAAAATCACTTAAAAATCATCACCCTACTCATTAAGGAGTAGGTAAAGGCTAAATTGATTTGAATCAATAATCGCAATAGCTGAATCGTTAAGGTAGGCAGTATTAGAATAGAAATCGAGGCAAAAATGAGCAAAGTCAGACTCGCAATTATCGGTAATGGCATGGTCGGCCACCGTTTTATTGAGGATATTCTCGATAAAGCCGACGCCAGCCAGTTCGATATTACCGTCTTCTGTGAAGAACCCCGCATCGCCTACGACCGCGTCCACCTCTCGTCTTACTTCTCTCACCACACGGCAGAAGAGCTGTCGCTGGTACGCGAAGGCTTCTATGAGAAGCACGGTGTGAAGGTTCTGGTCGGCGAACGCGCTATCACCATCAACCGCAAAGAGAAGGTGATTCACTCCAGCGCAGGCCGTACCGTCTTTTATGACAAGCTGATTATGGCCACCGGTTCTTACCCATGGATCCCGCCAATCAAAGGCTCTGAAACTCAGGATTGCTTCGTCTATCGTACGATTGAAGATCTGAACGCCATTGAAAACTGCGCGCGCCGTAGCAAACGCGGCGCGGTAGTCGGCGGCGGCCTGCTGGGCCTTGAAGCCGCCGGTGCGCTGAAAAACCTCGGCGTCGAAACCCACGTTATCGAATTTGCCCCTATGCTGATGGCAGAGCAGCTTGATCAGATGGGCGGCGAGCAGCTGAAGCGCAAAATCGAAAGCATGGGCGTGAAAGTTCACACCAACAAGAACACCAAAGAGATCGTGCAGGAAGGCGAGAACGCGCGTAAAACCATGCGCTTTGCCGACGGCAGCCAGCTGGAAGTTGACTTTATCGTCTTCTCCACCGGTATCCGCCCACGCGACAAACTGGCGACCCAGTGCGGTCTCGAGGTCGCCCAACGCGGCGGCATCATGATTAACGACAGCTGCCAGACCTCCGATCCGGATATCTACGCCATCGGCGAATGCGCCAGCTGGAAAAACCGCGTGTACGGCCTGGTTGCGCCGGGCTACAAAATGGCGCAGGTTGCCGTTGACCATATCCTCGGCAGCGAAAACAGCTTCCAGGGTGCGGACATGAGCGCCAAGCTGAAACTGCTGGGCGTTGACGTCGGTGGGATTGGCGATGCGCATGGCCGTACGCCAGGCGCACGCAGCTACGTTTACCTCGATGAAAACAAAGAGGTCTACAAACGCCTGATCGTCAGCCCAGATAACAAAACGCTGCTCGGTGCGGTACTGGTCGGCGACACCAGCGACTTCGGCAACCTGCTGCAGCTGGCGCTGAACGCCATTGAACTGCCGGAAAATCCGGATTCGCTGATTCTGCCGGCGCATGCCAGCGGCGGTAAACCGTCTATCGGCGTCGACAAGCTGCCGGACAGCGCGCAGATCTGCTCCTGCTTCGATGTGACCAAAGGCGCACTGATTGCGGCTATCAACAAAGGTTGCCATACCGTCGCGGCGCTGAAAGCCGAAACCAAAGCCGGCACCGGCTGCGGCGGCTGTATTCCGCTGGTAACTCAGGTACTGAATGCCGAACTGGCGAAACAGGGCATCGAAGTTAACCACAGCCTGTGCGAACACTTCGCCTTTACCCGTCAGGAGCTTTACCACCTGATTCGCGTCGAAGGCATCAAAACCTTTGATGAACTGCTGGCGAAATACGGCAAAGGCTACGGCTGTGAAGTCTGTAAGCCTACCGTCGGTTCCCTGCTAGCTTCCTGCTGGAATGAGTTCATCCTCAAACCACAGCACACGCCGCTGCAGGATACCAACGACAACTTCCTGGCTAATATCCAGAAAGACGGTACCTACTCCGTGATCCCACGTTCCGCAGGCGGTGAAATCACCCCGGAAGGGCTGGTGGCTGTTGGTCAGATCGCCCGCGAGTTTAACCTGTACACCAAAATCACCGGTTCTCAGCGTATCGGCCTGTTCGGCGCGCAGAAAGATGACCTGCCGGAAATCTGGCGTCAGCTGATTGAAGCGGGCTTCGAAACCGGTCATGCCTATGCCAAAGCGCTGCGTATGGCCAAAACATGCGTAGGCAGCACCTGGTGCCGTTATGGCGTGGGCGACAGCGTAGGCTTCGGCGTCGAGCTGGAAAACCGCTACAAGGGCATTCGTACCCCGCATAAGATGAAGTTTGGCGTCTCCGGCTGTACCCGCGAATGTGCGGAAGCCCAGGGCAAGGACGTGGGCATTATCGCCACCGAGAAAGGCTGGAACCTGTACGTCTGCGGTAACGGTGGCATGAAACCGCGTCATGCGGATCTGCTGGCAGCTGACCTCGACCGCGATACGCTGGTCAAATACCTCGACCGCTTCATGATGTTCTACATCCGTACTGCCGACAAACTGACGCGTACCGCACCGTGGCTGGACAACATGGAAGGCGGTATCGACTACCTGCGTTCCGTGATCATCGACGACAAACTGGGCCTCAACCAGCATCTGGAAGAAGAGATCGCCCGTCTGCGCGCCGTGTTTGCCTGTGAATGGACCGAAACGGTGAACGATCCGGCCGCTCAGGTTCGTTTCAAACACTTTATCAACAGCGAACAGCGTGACCCGAACGTGCAGGTGGTTGCCGAGCGTGCACAGCACCGTCCGGCTACGCCTTACGAACGCATCCCGGTCACTCTGGTGGAGGAAAACGCATGAGCCAGTGGGTAAATATCTGCAAGATTGACGCAATCCTGCCAGCAACGGGCGTTTGTGCTTTGCTGGGCGACAAACAGGTCGCCGTGTTCCGTCCGTATGCCGACGACCAGGTTTTCGCCATCAGCAACATCGACCCGTTCTTCGAGTCGAGCGTGCTCTCACGCGGTCTGATTGCTGAACATCAGGGTGAGCTGTGGGTTGCCAGCCCGTTGAAAAAACAGCGCTTCCGCCTGCGTGATGGGCTGTGTATGGAAGACGAAAGCCACTCCGTCACCCATTATGACGCCCGCGTTAAAGACGGTCAGGTACAGCTAAAAGCTTGAGCGTTTTAAGCATAAGTAATAGCTAAAACTTATGACCTTAAAGGGGTAACAGCAGGAAAAATCGTGTATCCCATACGATGTCTGCTGTTATCCTTACCCACATTAATCATCTCGTGTATTTCCTTTGCTAATTCCGTGAGGTTGCCCCGTGGATCATTTACCCATCTTTTGCCAACTGCGCAATCGCGACTGCTTGCTGGTCGGCGGCGGTGATGTTGCTGAACGTAAAGCACGCTTGCTGCTCGACGCGGGCGCGCGTCTGACGGTAAATGCCCGGGATTATGTCCCGCAGTTTCACGTATGGGCCGACGCGGGAATGCTTACGCTAGCAACCGGTGATTTTCAGCCCTCGCTGCTGGATACCTGCTGGCTGGCCATTGCCGCCACCGACGACGATACCGTCAATCAGCAGGTAAGCGATGAAGCAGAAGCTCGCCGCATCTTCTGTAACGTGGTCGATGCGCCGAAGGCCGCCAGCTTTATTATGCCCTCGATTATCGACCGCTCGCCGCTGATGGTGGCCGTCTCTTCCGGCGGAACCTCGCCGGTACTGGCACGCCTGCTGCGTGAGAAGCTCGAAGCCGTGCTGCCGCAGCATCTGGGTCAGGTTGCGCTCTACGCCGGACAGCTGCGCGCACGCGTGAAGCAGCAGTTTGCCACCATGGGTGAGCGCCGCCGTTTTTGGGAAAAGCTGTTTATGAATGACCGCCTGGCGCAATCGCTGGCGAATCAGGATAAGCAGGCTATCGCAGAAACCACCGACCATCTGCTCAATACGCCGCTGGATCATCGTGGCGAAGTGGTACTGGTCGGCGCGGGCCCAGGCGATGCCGGTCTACTCACGCTGAAAGGCCTACAGCAAATTCAACAGGCGGACGTAGTGGTCTACGACCGTCTGGTTTCCGACGATATTATGGATCTGGTGCGCCGCGATGCCGACCGTATTTTTGTCGGCAAACGCGCGGGCTACCACTGCGTGCCTCAGGATGAAATCAACCAGATTTTGCTGCGTGAAGCGCAGCAGGGTAAACGCGTTGTGCGCCTGAAAGGCGGCGACCCGTTCATCTTCGGGCGCGGCGGTGAAGAGCTGGAAACGCTGTGCGAAGCCGGCATTCCCTTCTCGGTCGTCCCGGGTATTACCGCCGCCTCTGGCTGCTCCGCCTATTCCGGTATTCCGCTAACCCATCGTGACTATGCACAGAGCGTACGCCTGGTTACCGGGCATCTGAAGACCGGCGGCGAGCTGGATTGGGAAAACCTGGCCGCCGAGAAACAGACGCTGGTGTTTTACATGGGGCTTAATCAGGCCACCACCATCCAGCAGAAGCTGATTGAGCACGGTATGCAGGCCGATATGCCGGTGGCTATCGTCGAGAACGGCACCGCGATTACCCAGCGCGTGATTGACGGCCAACTGACACAACTGGGCGAACTGGCACAGCAAATGGCCAGCCCAGCGCTGATTATCGTCGGCCGCGTGGTGGGACTTCGCGACAAACTGAACTGGTTCTCTAACCACTAGAGACAAAAAAACCGGGATAATCCCGGTTTTTTTATTCACTGCTAATCTGGTCAGCAAGGCCAGATTAGGCAATCGGCTTATGGCTTGGCCACAAAGCCAATCGCTTCGTATACCGCTTTCAGCGTCTGCGCCGCACGTGCGCTGGCTTTATCCGCTCCGTCTTTCATCACCTTCTGCAGGAAAGCTTCGTCGTTACGGTAACGGTGATAGCGTTCCTGCAACTCAGTCAGCATGCCGGAAACCGCTTCGGCCACTTCACCCTTCAGGTGACCGTACATTTTCCCTTCAAAGTGCTGCTCAAGCTCAGAAATACTCTGGCCGGTCACGCCGGAGAGGATGTCCAGCAGGTTAGAAACGCCCGCTTTGTTCTGCACGTCGTAGCGCACGACTGGCGGCTCATCGCCGTCGGTCATGGCACGTTTGATCTTCTTGACCACCGATTTCGGATCTTCCAGCAGACCAATCACGTTATTGCGATTGTCATCCGACTTGGACATCTTCTTGGTCGGCTCCAGCAGCGACATCACGCGCGCACCGGACTTAGGAATAAACGGCTCAGGCACTTTGAACACATCGCCATAAATCGCGTTGAAGCGCTGGGCGATATCGCGGCTCAGCTCCAGGTGCTGTTTCTGGTCTTCACCTACCGGAACCTGGTTAGTCTGATACAGCAGGATATCGGCGGCCATCAGTACCGGATAGTCAAACAGACCGGCGTTGATGTTTTCTGCGTAGCGCGCAGATTTATCTTTGAACTGGGTCATGCGGCTCAGTTCACCGAAATAGGTGTAGCAGTTCAGCGCCCAGCCCAGCTGTGCGTGCTCTGGCACATGGGACTGCACGAAGATGGTGCTCTTTTCCGGGTCGATACCGCAGGCCAGATACAACGCCAGGGTGTCGAGAGTCGCTTTACGCAGCGCCTGAGGGTCCTGACGAACGGTAATGGCGTGCTGGTCAACGATACAGTAGATGCAGTGGTAGTCATCCTGCATGTTAACCCACTGACGCAGCGCACCCATGTAGTTACCGATGGTCAGTTCACCTGACGGCTGTGCGCCGCTAAATACGATGGGCTTAGTCATGTTCTGATTCCTGAGGTTCAAGATTAGGCAGCCCGAGAGCGGGCAAAAGTTCATTGAAATGGTCGAAGATAACATCCGGTTCGCTGTGCGCGATGGCTTCACCATAGTTATAGCCGTAGGTCAGGCCGACGGATGGGCAACCTGCCGCTTTGGCAGCCTGAATATCGTTACGGGAATCGCCAACAAACAGTAGCGCTTCCGCCGCCAGCCCCAGCTTCTCCGCCACTTTCAGCAGCGGCTCTGGATGCGGCTTTTTGTTCTGTACGTCGTCGCCGCCAATCACCACCGTGAAATAGCTGGCGATACCCAGCGTTTCCAGAATCGGTGCCACAAACGGCGTCGGCTTATTGGTGACGAGCGCCAGCGGCAGGCCGCTGTCATGCAACGCTGCCAGAGTTTGCTCAACCTGCGGGAACAGGAAACTGCCCTCTTCGGCAAACTCCGCATAGTAGCGGTCGAACAGGCGACGCAGCACACGAAGCTGCTCATCCTGCGGGATATCGTGGCTATCGACGGAAGGTTTGCCCTGCGAGGCGCGCAGCGTTGCACGCTCCTGGCGAGCCCAGTTCAGCGCCCGCTCCATCAGCACATCGGCACCGTTGCCGATCCAGGTGATAACTCGCTCTTCGCCAGCAACCGGCAGTTCGAGCGCGTACAGCGCGCTGTCTACCGCCGCAGCTAATCCCGGCGCGCTGTCCACCAGCGTGCCGTCGAGGTCAAACGCGACGCCGCGAATGGTCTGTAATTTATCCATGACTTACCTTTGCCAGTTCACTGCGCATTTCATCAATGACTTTTTTGTAGTCTGGTTGGTCAAAAATCGCCGAACCGGCGACAAACATGTCGGCACCGGCCGCAGCGATTTCGCTAATGTTGTTCACCTTCACGCCACCGTCCACTTCCAGGCGAATGTCATAGCCGGATTCATCAATACGGCGACGCACTTCACGCAGTTTTTCCAGGGTGTGAGGAATGAAAGACTGGCCGCCAAAGCCTGGGTTTACCGACATCAGCAAAATCACGTCCAGCTTATCCATCACGTAGTCGAGATAGCTCAGTGGGGTTGCTGGGTTAAACACCAGGCCCGCCTTACAGCCATTCTCTTTGATAAGCTGCAAAGTACGGTCAATGTGTTCGGAAGCTTCCGGGTGGAAGGTGATGATACTGGCGCCTGCGGCGGCAAAGTCCGGAACGATTCGGTCAACGGGTTTCACCATCAGATGCACGTCAATAGGTGCGGTGATGCCGTAATTACGCAGTGATTTGAGCACCATCGGTCCGATGGTCAGGTTCGGCACGTAATGGTTATCCATAACATCGAAATGAACCACATCTGCCCCGGCGGCCAGCACACGGGCAGTGTCCTCCCCCAAACGGGCAAAATCAGCCGACAAAATTGAAGGGGCAATAAGGTACTGTTTCATCCGCATCTCCTCAAAGCCTATCCCATTAGGCTATTAACGTTGTTTTTTGCCAGGTGGCCGGTAGAGCGCAAGCAGCTCTTCCACCTTTTTACGCGTGCCGCCGTTGCGGCTGATGCTGCGTCGAACTTTTACGGTATGGGTATCCGTCGCGTTTTTGTACCAGTCCAGCGTCAGCGGCGTTCGGTGATTGGAAATCAACACCGGGATCCGCTTTGCCATCAGTTCCTCAGCCTTCTTTGCCAGAATTTCTTGCTGCTCGAGGCTGAAGCTGTTGGTGTGATAGGCGGTAAAATTCGCCGTCGCCGACAGCGGCGCATACGGTGGATCGCAATAAACGACCGCATCCTTCCCAGCTCGCTTCATGCACTCTTCATAAGATTCGCAGTAAAACTCCGCATTCTGGGCTTTCTCGGCAAAGTGACGCAGTTCGGCTTCCGGGAAGTAAGGTTTTTTATAACGCCCAAACGGGACATTAAACTCACCGCGCAGGTTATAGCGGCACAGGCCGTTGTAGCCATGACGGTTGAGGTATAAAAACAGCACCGCACGACGGAACAGATCGGTGCTACGGTTAAACTCTTCGCGCAGTTGGTAGTAGCATTCAGCATCGTTGGTTTCGGGCACAAACAGAGCCTGCGCCTGCGCAATGTACTCATCGGCACGTGTTTTAACGATTTTGTAGAGCTCGATAAGGTCGCTGTTGATATCAGCCAGAATATAACGCGAAAAATCGGTATTCAAGAATACCGATCCAGCACCAACGAAGGGTTCAACCAGACAATCGCCAGTCGGCAGATGATGTCTTATATCGTCGAGTAGAGGGTACTTGCCCCCCGCCCATTTAAGAAAAGCGCGATTTTTTTTCATGCGGCCTGACTAATTACACTTTCTCCGGCTGTGGAGAAAGGCTCCGACAGCATCCTGCGCTTCTTCGTTCCTTCATGCGCCGTAAGGGCCACACGAAGGAACGGTGTCGATATTGAAACGACGCTTATTTCAGGTCGGTCTGAACCTGACGCAGCGGTTTCGCCCACGGGTTCTTCGCCTGAACATCGGCAGGCAGCGTGGTTACAGCATTTTTTGCATCATCCTTAGACGCATAAATACCGCTCACCAGCACATACCACGGCTGGCCGTTACGGGACGTTTCATACACTACATAGTTTTTCAGATTCTCTTTCTTCGCCCAACCGTTCAGGTTGTCGTAGTTAGAAGAGGAGCTGAGCTGCAGGGTGTAATGGGAACCCGAAGCGGACTTCAGCGCGTTAACGTCACCCGCAGATTTACCGGTTGCCGCTGCGGCAGGTGCCGTAGTGGCAGCAGTTGCGGTTGCCGCTGGTGCGGTGGTCGCTGCTGGTTTAGCCGTTTCAGTCGTCGTTGCTGGCGCTTTCACCGGTGTGGTGGTCGTTGCCGTCGCCTTAGGTGCGGTAGTCACCGGCTTCGCTTCGACAACAGGTTTGCTTTGCGCAGGCGTGGTCGACGTTTTCACCGTGGCCACTGGCTGAGGCTTCGCTTCGATAACCGCATGTTTACGTTCAGGACGCGGCGTAGCTGCCGTGGTCTGACGTGGGGTTTCCGGAGCAGTTACCGCTGGACGCGCGCCGTTACGAATTGGCGCAACGGTAGCAGGTTCAGTCGGCAGCGTAGAGTTCACCACGGCGTTATCAATCTGGCCCTGCTGTTGGGTCAGCGCATTGTTCAGGTCGCCCTGCACTTCGACACGCTGTTGACCATCTGGCGCAGTCGCTTCCTGGCCCTGGGTCGGCGTGGAGGAAATTGGCGGCAGAGAAACATCCTGCTGCGGGTTAGTTTCCTGAGCAGATGGCGTAGTCGTTGCAGCAGTTTGCGAGGCACTATCACCGGAAAGAGAGACGCTCTTTTCAGTTGATGCGCTTTGATCGCTGGACGATGAAGGTGCTTTCAATGCCGAACCGATGCCAACAATCAGCACCAGCAGCACGACAATACCCAGACCCATCATAATGTACTGACGGGAGGCCGGTTTATGCGGTGCAGCATTTTTACGTTTACGCGGGCGACGCTCTACCGCTTCATCTGCGCTATCTTCATCATCAGATTCATCGTATTCGTCTTCCGGCTCAGCTTCTTCACGTGCTTTGCGGCTACGGGACGGACGACGCTCGTCGGCATCGAGTTCCACATCATCAAAATTGATCTGTGGCTCGCTGTCACGATCGGAAGACTGACGAGAGCGACCAGTACGACGATCGCTGGGATCGGGTTTCAGCTCGTCTTCTGGTTTAAATTCATCCATTTCACACCCCGCTAAAAGGCTTATGCTACGACTTTTGCACATCGCCTGAAGTTAAAACACCGCAAAACGCGGCTAGACCTTTCTTATATTTGCGCCCGCTGAGTATCAGCGATAGCGCCAAGAACCACATCGTGGGATACGCCACCGCGTACCTCACTCTTCCCGATGGCCAGCGGCAACACTAACCGCATCTCGCCCGCCAGGACTTTTTTATCTCGCATCATATGAGGCAGATAGGCTTCTGCTGACATTTCCTGAGGCCCGGCAATCGGCAGACCCGCACGCTTCAGCAGAGTAATAATGCGCTGCGTGTCTTTGGCAGCAAATTGCCCCAGACGTTCGGAGGCATGCGCCGCCATCACCATACCGGCAGCAACCGCTTCACCGTGCAGCCAATTACCGTAACCCATCTCAGCTTCGATCGCATGACCGAACGTATGTCCAAGATTGAGTAAAGCACGTAACCCTGTTTCGCGCTCGTCGGCAGCGACAACATCGGCTTTCAGCTCACAGCAACGGCGAATACAGTACGCCATCGCTTTTTCATCGAGCGCCATCAGCGCGTCGATATTCTCTTCCAGCCAGTCGAAGAACGGTGCATCAAGGATGATGCCGTATTTAATCACTTCAGCAAGGCCGGATGATAACTCACGTTTCGGCAATGTTTTCAGGCAATTAAGGTCAACCACGACGGACGCTGGCTGCCAGAATGCACCGATCATATTTTTACCGAGAGGATGGTTGACCGCGGTTTTGCCGCCAACCGAAGAATCCACCTGCGACAGCAAGGTGGTAGGTACCTGGATAAAGCGTACGCCGCGCTGATAGCTCGCCGCAGCAAAACCGGTTAAGTCGCCAATCACACCGCCGCCTAATGCGACGAGGGTGGTGTCACGACCGTGCGGTTTTTGCAAAAGCGCGCTAAAAACGGTATCCATGACCGACAGACTTTTATACTGTTCGCCGTCCGGCAGAATGACGCTATCAACTTTCACGCCAATCTGCTCCAGCACGGAACGAACCTGGTCCAGATAGAGAGGTGCCAGCGTTTCGTTGGTGACCAGCATAACCTGATCGCCAGACTTGAGCGGTAAGAAGGAAGCTGGCTCGTTAAACAAACCAGCCGCGATGGTTATCGGGTAACTACGTTCCCCGAGAGTTACAGTAAGCCTCTCCATAACGCGACGTCCACCTTAGTGACTTATATTCGCTGGCGTTCTACCTTGCGGGCCAGTATTAGTTGCTTTCCAGCATATGGATAATCTGGTTGGCGACAACTTTTGCGCTCTGATCGTCGGTGCGAATGGTGACGTCAGCAATCTCTTCATACAGCGGATTACGTTCATCAGCCAGCGCTTCGAGCACCTCGCGTGGCGGTGTTTCAACCTGCAGCAGCGGGCGTTTTTTATCACGCTGAGTACGTGCTAGCTGTTTTTCAATGGTCGTTTCCAGATAAACGACGACACCACGAGCGGAGAGACGATTGCGCGTTTCACGTGATTTTACAGAGCCGCCGCCTGTTGCCAGAACGATGCCCTGCTTTTCCGTTAACTCATTGATGATTTTTTCTTCGCGGTCACGGAAACCTTCTTCGCCTTCGACATCGAAGACCCAGCCCACGTCAGCGCCTGTTCGTTTCTCAATCTCTTGATCAGAATCGTAAAATTCCATATTGAGCTGTTGAGCCAGCTGGCGCCCAATAGTGCTTTTGCCGGCACCCATGGGCCCAACCAGAAAGATATTGCGTTTCTCTGCCATTTTTTTGGTACTACTAAGACTATTCGTTAATGATAAATCCGCGCCGCAGTCGATCGCGCGTCGCAGGACATGAACTGAAACCTCTTATGCAATAGAGCGAGAGTCAGACTGAAAATTATCTCAATACTACGACTGGTTTGGCAACAGATTAAATCAGCAGACTGTATGAGACGAGATGGTATCAGTGACACTCAAATCGGTACTCCTTGTATGCTAAATCGGGGCCCACGTCAAACCCGGGGCACTCCTTCCCCCCTAAATAGTCCTGTTTATCGGCTGCTATTGTGCAGAAATAATACGCGGGGTAATAAACACCACCAATTCACGTCGTTCATTATCTTTGCCGTCGTGGCGAAAAAGATGGCCTAACAGAGGGATATCACCCAGCAACGGAATGCTATCGCTGGCATTTTTATGCTTCTGTGAGAAGACTCCGCCCAGCGCCAACGTCTCGCCGCTGACCACTTCGACCTGTGTTTCAATTTCCTGCTTATCAATAGTCATAATTTCGCCATCGGCTTGTTGCAGCACCTGCCCCGGCATATTTTCACTGATCCGCAGCTTCAGGCGCACACGGTTGTTTTGCAAAACCGTCGGCGTGACCTCCATCCCCAGCACCGCTTCTTTAAACTCCACCGAGGTGGCGCCGCTTTCGCCACTCGATACCTGATAAGGGATTTCACTACCCTGTTTGATGCTTGCCGGCTGCAAATGCGATGCCAGCAGCCGTGGGCTGGCGATAATATCGACCTTCTGCTTTTGCTCCAGAGCGGAAAGCTCAAGCTCCAGCAGCCTTCCGTTAATACGGCCAATGTTAAAACCGACACGCGTGGTGGCATCGGCGACCGAGAGATTGCTGCTTAACGTGGTTATTTTTCCCACGCCCGTGGTTCCTTCGGCATCCGCAAGACTCCATTTGATCCCCAACTCCCGCAGGCTCGTCTCATTAATCGTCACAATATGCGCCGCCAACTCCACCTGACCGACAGGAATATCCATCTCGTGAGCCCATGCGGTAAAGGCTGCAAGATGCTCACCGTCATCGCGCACGAGCAGCCGGTTAGTCCGCTTATCCACGGTCAGGCTTCCCCGTTTGCCGAGAAGTTTAATTCCGGACTTCGCCAACTCATCGGCATCGGCATAGTTCAGTACGACGCTGCTATTGCTAAGCGGCAACGCTGACTGACGCCGCTCTTTCTCCGCCTCGGACCGCGCCCTCTCCTCTTCACGCCAACCTTTCGCGTGTACATACAAAACACCGTTCTCCTGGCTCTGCACCAGCCCTGCGCTGGCGATTACCGTTTGTAATGCCTGCTTCCAGGGGAGATTACGCAACTGCAGCGAGACAACGCCCTGAACGTCCGGGGCTATCACCAGGTTTTTCTGTTCCAGATCCGCCAGGCTCTGAAGCACCTGTGCTACCGGTACATCGTCAACCACCAGCGTGACGTTTTTCGCCGGACTCAACGGCGACACGGCCAGTAACATCAGTAGACTTATCCTTTTTATCATTACGATCTCCTTGTCTTTTCCATTGTCCATATCGTGGCTCGCAGCCTTCTCCAGCATCGACGGTCAGGTTGTCATACGTTATTTCACTGACCCGCCAACCCGTATTGAGCCGCTTTCCCTGCTCAATACGCTGCCATTTGCCTTCACCGTTTTGCACGATGCCAATCAACCGCTCCGCTGATTGCGTTACGCCCCGGTAGTGCCACAGGGGAAATTGCGCCGTCTGACACACGTCGACAACCGGTGCGAAGGGATCGCGCATACCGCAAATCAGCGGGACGATGAGGCATAAAAGCCACCGTCGGCTAGGGTTCATCATCGCGTACCAACTGGAGGCTGAAGTTCAGCGCACCGTTTCCGGGGCTCAGGGAGAAGGCGATAACCTGCATACCGCGCTCGGCCAGCATTGAAAACGTAGCGGGGATTTGCTGCCAGTCGGCTTCCAGCGACATTTCCCCTCCTACAGCTGAAGGCACCCAGCTCACCAGCCGGACGCCCTCACGCTGCAAATCAACCGGAGAGAATGGAATCAGCGGTACATCGCCCTGCTCTGTTTCGCGCTGCGCGGCGGCCTTTATTTGCATCATCCGACGCCAGCCCTCCGCGTTGTGTACCCGTCCGGTTTGCCATGACTGGTGACTTTTTGACACCCGCTGATATGCCTGATGCCCAACCACATAAGCGGCATAAACGCCGAGCAGAATGGCAAGGCATGCTCCTCCAGCGATGAGCGTCGTCGATGAAATCCTCAACCAACTATCTGGGAGCTGCATACGACGCCTCCTCCGGTAGCTGATATTGGAACTGCCAATACCCCTCGCTATTGCGCTGAATCTTTCCGGCTTTACCGGGTAAAAAACCTGAAATGCTCTGAAGCTGGCGGTCCACCTTCGTCAATGCGGAAAACGGTGTCAGCACTCCCGAAATTGACAGCGCGCCACGTTGATAGGTCAATTCATTAAGCCAGGCCTGCGGCGGAAGATGTTCCGCTAGCGACGCAAGCCGCGATGACCAGGCCTGAGTCGCTTCCCTGGCGGCCCGACGTTTTTGAGCCTGCGCTCTTTGCTGCGCGTCCACGCTAAGCCGTTGCTCCCACCGCGATATCTGCTGGCGAATTTGTCGCTCAGCCGATACGTGAAGCTCGCTCATTCGCTGCTCCACCTGCCAGTTCAGGATGGCGTAAAACGTCAGGCAGCCACACACCAGCCAGCTACTGCAAACCCGTAGCCCCCAGATCCACAGGCCCCGGTAAAATTGGGTGCGCCGCCAGGGCAGAAAATTTACGCTTGCCGTCATCACCATGACACCCTCATCGCCAGCGCAATGGCCACCGCGAAATCATCGCCACAGGCGGGAAGTGGCGGCTGTTTCTGGGCAACGACCTCCCAAGGGTCGAAACCGCGGCTATCGGCAGATTGCGCCATACAGTGCACCAGCCGTTGTGGCTCAACGCCCAGCCGTTCGCCGAGCGACAGCGGTGATACGGCGTGGTCCTGTGGCTCAGCTCCCCAACCTTCCCGGCTGGCCCATAGCCACTGCGCCTGGTCGCGCCAGACCAATACCGCGTCACCCGCCTCCAGATACGGCAGAAATGCCTGCAACGCACAGGCATCCGGAGTGATAGCCACAATCTGGAGACGTAGAATCTTCGCCAGCCGCTGAAGACGTAAAACATCCTGCTGCTGGGCGGCAGTTACGTTCCAGTGCCCTTGCTCATCCGCCGAATGGTAATCAAAGCAGAACGAGGCGGTTGGCATCTCCAGTTGCTGTGACATTGCGCTGGCAATCCATGCAGACTGTTCGCTTTCCCGCAGCGTCATCGCCGCACGCGGCAGGGTTTTCTGCAATGTTCGATGGGCGGGAAACGCGATGCTAACCGCGTGCTGCCAGGGCAGTTCGCGCCGCCAGGCAGAGAGGACCGCCAGCAGCGCGTCATCCGCCTGCTGTGAAGAGGTGGTTGGCGGCAGCGGCAGTTGCCACCAGCGCTTCAGCGACCATCTATTTCGACTATGCTGAAGTGCAACGATGAAGACATTCTCTTGCTGGAGATGAATACCCACTTGCCAATATTTGAAAGCCATTTCACGATTATCCTTACGCTGCCATGATAATGACGGCTATATCAATGATTCAGGCTTGCCTTTATACTACCGCGCGTTTGTTTATAAACTGCCCAAATGACACTCAATGGGAAATCTCCGGTGAAGTTCGTAAAGTATTTATTCATCCTTGCAGTCTGTTGCATTCTGCTGGGAGCAGGCTCGATCTATGGCCTCTACAAATATATTGAGCCGCAGCTGCCAGACGTAGCTACGCTCAAAGACGTGCGCCTGCAGGTGCCAATGCAGGTCTATAGCGCGGACGGCGAACTGATCGCGCAATATGGCGAAAAACGTCGTATCCCAATGACCCTTGACCAGATCCCACCGGTGATGGTGAAGGCGTTTATTGCGACCGAAGATAGCCGCTTCTACGAGCACCACGGGATTGATCCAATTGGTATCTTCCGTGCGGCAAGCGTAGCGCTGGTCAACGGCCATGCGTCACAGGGTGCCAGCACCATTACCCAACAGCTCGCCCGTAACTTCTTCCTCAGTCCTGAAAAAACGCTGATGCGTAAAATAAAGGAAGTGTTCCTTGCTATCCGCATTGAGCAGTTGCTGAGTAAAGATGAAATTCTTGAACTGTATCTGAACAAGATTTACCTCGGCTACCGCGCTTATGGCGTGGGGGCGGCCTCGCAGGTTTACTTTGGCAAACCTGCCGACCAGCTTTCGCTGAGCGAGATAGCAGTGATTGCCGGTTTGCCTAAAGCGCCGTCAACCTTCAACCCGCTGTACTCGATGGATCGTGCTACCGCGCGTCGTAATGTCGTGCTGTCGCGCATGCTGAGCGAAGGCTATATCAGCCAGCAGCAGTACGACCAGGCGCGTAGCGAAGCGATCGATGCCAATTATCACGCGCCGGAAATCGCCTTCTCCTCACCGTATCTCACCGAAATGGTGCGTCAGGATATGGTGAAGCAGTACGGTGAACAGGCCTACGAAGACGGTTATCGCGTTTACACCACCATCACCCGGAAGAACCAGCAGGCGGCTCAACAGGCGCTGCGCAATAACGTGATGGATTACGACATGCGTCATGGCTACCGCGGCCCGTCCAACGTGCTGTGGAAAGCCGGTGAACCGGCCTGGGATAGTGCGAAAATTCGTGCCTCGCTCAGACCACTGCCGTCCTATGGCCCGATGCAAGCAGCGGTTGTGACAGCGGCCAATCCGCAAGAAGCCACCGCTGAACTAGCTGATGGCACGTCCGTATCGTTAACCATGGAAGGCATGCGCTGGGCGCGTCCTTATCGTTCCGATACGGCGCAAGGCCCGACGCCGCGCAAAGTCACGGATGTGGTTCAGGCAGGACAACAAATTTGGGTGCGTCAAAACGGTGACAGCTGGTGGCTGGGGCAGATTCCTGACGTCAACTCCGCGCTGGTGTCGATTAACCCCAAAAACGGCGCCATTATTGCGCTGGTCGGTGGTTTCGATTTCAACCAAAGCAAATTTAACCGTGCAACGCAGGCGATGCGCCAGGTCGGTTCCAATATCAAGCCGTTCCTCTACACCGCCGCCATGGACAAGGGGTTAACCCTCGCCAGCATGCTGAACGATGTCCCAATCTCCCGTTGGGATGCCGGCGCGGGTTCTGACTGGCAGCCGAAGAACTCCCCGCCGCAGTATGCCGGGCCGATTCGTCTGCGTCAGGGTCTGGGGCAATCGAAGAACGTGGTGATGGTTCGCGCGATGCGCGCAATGGGCGTCGACTACGCGGCTGAGTATCTGCAGCGCTTTGGTTTCCCGGCAAGTAACATCGTGCATACCGAGTCACTAGCGCTCGGCTCCGCATCGTTTACCCCGCTACAGGTCGCTCGCGGTTACGCGGTAATGGCGAACGGCGGTTTCCTGGTTGACCCTTACTACATCAGTAAGATTGAGAACGATCAGGGCGGCGTGCTGTTTGAGGCGAAGCCAAAAATTGCCTGCGCCGAGTGTAATCTACCGGTCATTTACGGCGATACGCCAAAGTCTAACGTCCTGGAAAACAATGACGTTGAAGACGTTGCCGTTTCCCAGGAACCACGTAACTCAGTGGTGCCAATGCCTGCGCTTGAGCAAGCTAATCAGCAGCTGGTCGCACAAAACAACGCCCAGGAATATGCTCCGCACGTGATCAATACGCCGCTGTCGTTCCTGATTAAGAGCGCACTGAACACCAACATCTTTGGTGAACCGGGCTGGCAGGGCACCGGCTGGCGTGCTGGCCGTGACCTGCAGCGTCAGGACATCGGCGGCAAAACCGGCACCACCAACAGTTCAAAAGATGCCTGGTTCTCCGGTTATGGCCCAGGTGTGGTGACGTCGGTTTGGATTGGCTTTGACGATCACCGCCGCGATCTGGGTCGTACCAGCGCATCCGGAGCGATTAAAGATCAGATCTCCGGCTACGAAGGCGGCGCGAAGAGCGCGCAACCCGCATGGGATGCCTTTATGAAGCAGGTTCTGGCCGGCGTTCCCGTAGAGCCGCTGACCCCACCACCGGGTATCATAACGGTCAATATTGACCGCAACACCGGCCAGTTAGCTAGCGGTGGCAGCAGTCGTCAGGAGTACTTTATCGAGGGAACGCAGCCAACGCAGCAGGCGGTTCATGAAGTGGGTACTGAGGTTATTGATAACGGGGAAACCCACGAGCTGTTCTAGTCAAACCTGGAGGGCTGCCAGTTTATGCGGCAGTTCCACCCGAGCGAGGTTTGCTCTGGTGACAAAAAAGGCGCCCTCGGCGCCTTTTTTATTGTGGATACGTGCCTTAAAAACGCCCCTGCGCCTGCAGCCACTCGCGCAGCAGAAACAGTGCACTGACGTTACGCGCCTCACTGAAATCAGGATCATCCAGCAGCGCCATCAGATTGGTGAGCGGCCAGCGCACCTGCGGCAGAGGTTCCGGTTCATCGCCAGGCAGGGATTCCGGGTAGAGATTTTCCGCCACCACAATATTCATTTTGCTGGAAAAATAGGACGGCGCCATGCTCAGTTTTTTGAGAAACACCATCTGATGGGCGCCAAAACCCACTTCCTCTTTCAGCTCGCGGTTGGCCGCTTCCATCACCGTTTCACCAGGATCGATAAGCCCTTTCGGGAAGCCGAGCTCATAGGATTCAGTGCCCACCGCATACTCACGAATCAAGATGATGTGATCGTCGACAATAGGCATGATCATCACCGCTTCGCGCGAGGACGGCTTCATACGTTCATAAACGCGACGTACGCCATTGCTGAACTCTAAATCAACGCTTTCCACATTAAAAAGACGAGACTGTGCGACGGTTTCAACATGAAGAATGGTGGGTTTCTGTAATGATTTGCTCATTGGGCCGGGATCTTTGCTGTAGTGACTTTTATCATTGTGCGATAGGTATGCGGTTCCAGCAATGCATAAAGCGCTTTATTTACATTGTTGCAACCTTTTACTTCTCATCTCTCATTTATGGATAAATGTCAAGAGGTTGAATTACAATTGGGAATTTACTGATACTCGACGTGCTATGGGTTTGTTATGCTTACGTGTTGCGGGAGTCTATAAGCTCTCAATTGATAACCTCTGCAATACGTGCCAATGGTTTATACAAAAGCAGGCAACTAAAGAGACCTCTAATATAAGTATGATGGGAAAAGCATGGGCACACTGATGATCTTTACCATAGCGATACTGATCTGCGCCGTGCTGGTCGGTTGGCTGTTTCGTAAAAGGACTAAACGTCTGCAACTTCCGTGGCTGCACCTGTTCCCAGGCGCAACGACACGTAAATTGACCGATGAAGAACGTCAGGGCGTTGAAAACTACCTCGGCGATCTCAACCGTGACAGACAGGTACCGGCTTCTGGAGCAACCATCGCGCCTGCTGCGCTGACGCTCAGCGCCCAAAGCCACACCGTTTTCCGGTTGACCCGCGCCATTACGCGCTACGGCATCACCACTGACGATCCTAATAAATGGCGCTATTTCCTCGACTCCGTGGAAGTTCACCTGCCGCCGTTCTGGGAGCAGCACATCACCGATGAAAACAGCATTGAGCTTATCGTTACTGACGATATGCCGCTGGTGATTACGCTGAATGGCCACTCGCTCAAAGCCTACTCTCAGGAAAACAGACAGTTCGTACTCGAGTCCTCATCCTCAACTCAGGCTTCCATCCGCGGCGAAGAAAGCGAGCAGATAGAGCTGCTGAATATTCGTCAGGAAACCCACGAAGAGCACGCGCTCAGCCGCCCGGACGGTCTGCGAGAAGCCCTGCTGATTGCTGCCGCCTTCTTGCTCTTTTACTGTAGCTTGATTTCACCTGTCGTATTTAGCCCATGGATTTTATGCGGCGCCGTGCTCATGCTATGCGGTGGGCTATGGGGACTGTTTGCACCGCCGACCAAATCATCACTGCGCGAGATCCACTGCCTGCGCGGCACGCCAAAGCGCTGGGGGCTGTTTGGTGAAAACGATCAAGAGCAGATCAACAATATTTCCCTGGGCATAATCGACCTCATCTATCCGCGTCACTGGCAGCCGTTTGTTGCTCAGGATCTGGGGCAGAAAACCGATATCGATATCTACCTGGACAGACACGTTGTACGCCAGGGACGTTTTCTCTCCCTGCACGATGAAGTTAAAAATTTCCCGCTTCAGCACTGGCTTCGCAGCATGGTTATCGGCTGTGGCGCGCTACTGGTGGTGGTGATGATGTGGGTCAGCGTGCCACTGAACATGCCGTTCAAGTTTACCCTCTCCTGGCTCAAAGGTGCGCAAACCATTGAAGCCAGCGACGTACGCCAGCTGGCGCAGGCAGGTATTCGCGTCGGCGATACGCTGCACATCCGCGGTACCGGGATGTGTAACATTCATTCCCCGGGGACCTGGACTGCCCAGGAAAACTCGCCGTTCCTGCCGTTTGACTGCTCGCAGATCATCTGGAACGACGCGCCTCGTCTGCCGTTTCCGGAATCGGAAACCGTCAATAAGGCCACCGCGCTGGTCCAGGCCGTCAGTCGACAACTGCACCCAACGCCGGATGATGATTCTCGCGTCAGCCCGGCCCTGCGCTCAGCCATCCAAAAATCAGGGATGGTGCTGCTCGACGACTTTGCCGATATTGTGCTGAAGACCAAAGATCTGTGCGCAGCCGCCGACGACTGCGTACGGCTGAAAAATGCGTTGGTGAACCTCGGCAATACCCGCGATTGGGATGCACTGGTCAAGCGCGCCAACTCCGGCAAGCTCGACGGCGTGAACGTCCTGCTACGCCCAGTCAGCGCGGAGTCGCTGGACAATCTGGTTGATACCTCTACGGCACCGTTTATTCTGCGCGAAACCGCACGTGCGGCGCAGTCATTGAACAGCCCAGCCCCCGGCGGTTTTCTGATTACCAGCGATGAAGGCAGTGATTTGGTCAGTCAGCCGTACCCTTCTACCAGCCTGTATGATTACCCTGCGCGTGAACAGTGGGATGAATTCCAGCGACTGGCGGGCATGCTGATGCATACTCCGTTCCGCGCCGAAGGGATTGTCACCAATGTCTTCACCGACGCCAACGGCACGCAGCACGTGAACCTGCACCGGATGCCGGACAGCAGCGGGCTGTGGCACTACATCGAAACCACGCTGCTGATACTGGCGATGATTGTGTGCGCAATTTACAACGGAGTGCAGGCGCTTCGCCGCTATCATCGCCATCGGGAACGTCTGGCGGATATTCAGAAATACTACGAAAGCTGCATTAATCCCGTCCTGCTCCCAGCCGCGGATAACTTTAAGTCGGACTTCCCGACGAACTAAGCCCCATCACACCGCGCGACAGGTTGTGCTACTCTGTCGCGCAATTCTTCCGTCTGGAGACTCACCATGCATTTTGATATCGCCTGGAAAGAGGTGGATACCGTTCTTCTGGACATGGATGGCACCCTTCTTGACCTCGCATTCGATAACTATTTCTGGCAGAAACTGGTGCCGGAAACTTACGGTGCGAAGCTGGGTATCAGCCCGCAGGCGGCGCAGGCGGCCATCAGTCAGGAGTATCATGCGGTACAACATACGCTAAACTGGTACTGCCTGGACTACTGGAGCGAGCGCCTGGGTTTGGATATTTGTGCCATGACCAGCCAGCAGGGTCCACGTGCGGCTCTGCGCGATGATACCGTCCCCTTCCTCGATGCCCTTAAGGCCAGCGGCAAGCGGCGTATTCTGCTGACCAACGCCCACCCGCATAATCTGGCGGTTAAACTTGAGCACACCGGGTTGGACTCACACCTTGATTTATTACTTTCCACCCATACATTTGGTTATCCGAAAGAGGATCAGCGGTTATGGCAGGCAGTCAAGGAACATACGGGTCTGGAAGCCGGACGGACGTTGTTTATCGACGATAGCGAGCCGATTCTGGACGCTGCCGCCCACTTTGGGATCCGCTATTGCCTCGGTGTCTCCAATCCCGACTCGGGTCTGGCGGAAAAGCAGTACCTGCGTCATCCCGCGCTTAACGATTACCGTCGTTTGATCCCCTCACTTAACGTGAAGGAGTAACCGTGAAAGAGAAGTCCATCGAAGGCGTCAGGCTGGATAAATGGCTCTGGGCCGCGCGTTTTTATAAAACCCGCGCCATTGCACGAGAGATGATTGAAGGCGGTAAAGTCCACTACAACGGGCAGCGCAGCAAGCCCAGCAAAGTGGTCGAACTCAACGCTCAGCTCACGCTTCGTCAAGGAAATGATGAACGCACCGTGGTGATAAAAGCCATCACGGAACAGCGACGCCCGGCGACAGAAGCCGTAGCGTTGTATGAAGAGACGGCGGAAAGTATCGAGAAGCGTGAAAAAGTCGCGCTCGCGCGCAAGCTCAATGCGCTGACGATGCCGCATCCGGACAGACGACCGGATAAAAAGGAGCGGCGCGACCTGATGAGATTTAAATACGGCGACAGTGAATAACTGCCACCCCAAGAGAGAAAATTATGACTCAACACGATCAATTACATCGCTATCTGTTTGAAAACTATGCCGTGCGTGGCGAACTGGTCACCGTATCCGAAACGCTCGAACAGATCCTGGCTGGCCACAACTACCCGCAGCCGGTGAAAAACGTGCTGTCAGAGCTGCTGGTCGCCACCAGCCTGCTGACCGCTACGCTGAAATTCGAAGGCGATATTACCGTTCAGCTTCAGGGCGATGGCCCGATGACGCTGGCGGTGATTAACGGCAACAATCACCAGCAGCTGCGCGGCGTTGCGCGCGTGCAGGGCGATATTCCAGCAGATGCTGACCTGAAAACGCTGATTGGCAACGGCTATCTGGTTATCACCATTTCCCCGGCGGAAGGTGAGCGTTATCAGGGCGTGGTGGGTCTGGAAGGCGATACGCTGGCGGCGTGCCTGGAAGATTACTTCCAGCGTTCCGAGCAGCTGCCAACGCGTCTGATCATCCGTACCGGTGAGTCAGAAGGCAAACCTGCTGCGGGCGGTATGCTGCTGCAGGTTATGCCTGCGCAGAACGCACAGCCGGAAGATTTCGAACACCTGGCGGCCCTGACCGACACCATCAAAGCCGAAGAGCTGTTTACGCTGCCGGCCAACGATGTGCTGTGGCGTCTGTACCACGAAGAAGAGGTCACGCTGTACGATCCGCAGGGCGTTGAGTTCAAGTGTACCTGTTCACGCGAACGCTGTGCCGACGCGCTGAGAACCCTACCGGATGAAGAAATTAATAGCATCCTGGCAGAAGAAGGCGAGATCGACATGCACTGCGATTACTGCGGCAGCCACTACGTGTTCAATGCCATGAACATTGCGGAGATCCGTCACAACGCCTCTCCGGCCGACCCGCAGGTTCATTAATTTCGGCCCTCTCCGGCGGGCGTTGCTTCGTCGGACGATAAAAAAGGCGCCATTGGCGCCTTTTTCTATTGTGGCGGGTCGCCTGTATCTGGAAGCGACGCCGAAAATTGTGTCACACTACCGCCGGTACTCCAGCACCACCGTCTCATCTCCCAGCGTCATGTCGCGCCAGGCTTTTGACTTGGCCCCTACGCGGCCCTCTTTCACCGCCTCCAGCAACGTCGCTTTGGTTATCCCTGCGGGCAACGATGCGCTGGCCTTAAACTCCCAGCCTTTCTCCCCACGGCCAAATACCAGCACCGTGCGATCGCCAAAGGCATACAGAACCTGCTCCGGTTGACCATCGCCGTTCAAATCCTGACTCACCAGCACGCAGCTATCCATATCGTTGCATGATTCAACCTGGTAGCGGCGTTCTATCACTGCCGCCCATAGCGCGTCATCCGCTGACAAGCTGCCCTTTGCCACCAGCACATTTTTCGCCAGCGTCGCTGCCGTCAGTGTTTCTACCGGACTGAGATCGCCCTTTATCAAGCGCGTAAGCAGCCGTGCTCGCTTGGCATCTTTGATAAATTCGGCATCGTTTTGTAATTCAAGAAGCGCCTTGTGCCCAGGTTTGCCGCTGCGTGAGAGCATATACAGGCTGACCTGGTCCGCAGTGATTTTTCCGCTGTGATAACGCGCCATATGGCTGTTCACGCTGATGCGCCAGCTATCAAGCACTGGCGTATAGAGCGACACCAGCAGAACCAGGCCCAACAGCGATACGGCCAAATGCACCTTGCCCATCGACGCAGAAGGATCGCCGCGATAGCGTAACAGACTCACCAGATAACCTACCGACCACACCAGCAGCACCACAACCACCAGCGCGCCATACAGCCGGTCCGTCGTCCAGCCGTATTGCCCAATACGCAGCCACAGCGCCCAGCCCGCAATCAATGCATAGACCGGCGTTAACGCGATTGCCGCAAGGATCAGATAGCGAAGCGCCTGCGGGTAGGGAAGCTGAGGTTTTTGTGGCTCCCAGACCATTGCCGTCAACAGGAGCTGAATCAGCGCGAGCGCCGAGAGCAGCCCGGCGGCTGAAACTCGTTGAGAAATCACCGCCAGCCCGCTAAACGACAGCGTGGCCAGAAACAGCAATGCCAGCAGCGATACCAGCGGTAGCAGGCCGGTCGCGACAAGCGCCAGCAGCTTGTGAATGGCGGCGATCAATCGCGTTTGCTGGCGCGCAAGAATCACCGTCAGCGCAGTAACCAGCCCCACGACCAGGTAGACAAACCATTGAGTTTCAAAGAACAGCCGCGAAAAGAAGGTAATATTCGCCAGCTCAAACAGCCCGCTCCACAACAGTAAAATTAGCCAGACCAGCCCATTCGCCACGGCAATCAGCAGCAAAGTCAGCGTGTTTTGCCACTGCTGCGTATAGAAGTGTGCGTAGCGCGTTGTTCCTGGTTGGGGTTGAAGGTGATACTGCATCCACGGCAGCACCAGCAACGCCATCAGCAGCAGACACCAGCCGTAATTCCACATGGCGCTGTACTGCCGCCAGGTCTCACCGCTGAGGCTGCTCTTCAGCCATCCCCCCATTCCCAGCACCACCACAAGGATCAGCGCCAGCCAACCCCACAACGCCCGCTGTTTGAAGGAGACAACGGTAAACAGCAGTACAGAAGATAATGCCAGGCTTCCCGGCAGGCCGTAATACATCCACCCGATCTCTTTCGGAATCAGGTAGACCGTTAGCAGATAGCACAATAGCCCTTGTACTACGCCCGTTATCACCATGCCCCAACGCGTCGGTGATGAAAGAGGAGTCACAGCATCCATATCGATAATCTCGTTCCTGAAGTAAAGAATTAGGCCATTTTAGGTATCCGTTAGAATCAAAAAGACGGATTTCGCTCAGCGAGGTGAATCGATTTTCTTCATGAAAGCATTACGTAATTTTCTTTCATAAATGCGATTAATTTCACATTTATGCCGTCAGTTAAACCATTTATTAACCATTTAAGAACATTCACGCCAAATACGCGGGTTTTCCTGTCATAATCCCTGTCGCTTCGTGACAGGAGTCACAACGTTTTCGTAAGTAAGACGTTTGTCGGGATACGTAAATCTATGAGCCTGGTCGCGGTCAACACCCCTGAAATACCCATAGAATTTATGGTAGTACAAATTGGCTAAGGAGCAGTGAAATGCGCAACGGTATAACCCCGCAGGACCTCAAGGCTTATGGTATCAACGACGTACAGAATATCGTCTATAACCCAGACTACGATACATTGTATCAAGAAGAGCTCGATCCTAACTTGGAAGGTTACGAACGCGGTGTGCTAACAAGTCTGGGCGCAATTTCTGTCGACACCGGTATTTTTACCGGCCGCTCCCCGAAGGACAAATATATCGTTCGCGATGAGACAACTCGCGATACGGTATGGTGGTCTGATAAGGGTAACGGGAAAAATGACAACAAACCGTTGTCACCTGAAATCTGGCAACATCTTAAAGGCCTGGTCTCTACACAACTGTCCGGCAAACGCCTGTTCATCATTGATGCCTTCTGTGGCGCCAACGAAGACACCCGTCTGTCCGTCCGTTTTATCACCGAAGTGGCCTGGCAGGCACACTTCGTCAAGAACATGTTTATTCGCCCAACCGATGAAGAGCTGGGGACGTTCAAGCCAGACTTTATCGTGATGAACGGCGCAAAATGCACTAACCCGCAGTGGAAAGAACAGGGCCTGAATTCAGAAAACTTTGTCGCGTTTAACCTGACAGAACGCGTCCAGCTTATCGGCGGGACCTGGTACGGCGGCGAGATGAAAAAAGGGATGTTCTCTATCATGAACTACCTGCTGCCGCTGCAGGGCATTGCCTCCATGCACTGCTCGGCGAACGTTGGCGAGAAAGGCGATGTGGCAGTCTTCTTTGGCCTTTCCGGCACCGGTAAAACCACTCTCTCTACCGACCCGAAACGTCGTCTGATTGGCGATGATGAACACGGCTGGGACGACGACGGCGTGTTTAACTTCGAAGGCGGCTGCTACGCGAAGACTATCAAACTCTCCGAAGCGGCGGAGCCGGATATCTATCACGCTATCCGCCGCGATGCGCTGCTGGAGAACGTGGTAGTGCGCGAAGATGGCACCATTGATTTCGACGACGGTTCCAAAACTGAAAACACCCGCGTCTCATACCCTATTTACCACATCGACAATATCGTTAAGCCGGTGTCGAAAGCGGGTCACGCCACCAAAGTTATCTTCCTGACCGCGGATGCGTTTGGGGTTCTGCCTCCGGTATCGCGCCTCACCGCCGACCAGACGCAGTATCACTTCCTCTCAGGCTTTACTGCCAAACTGGCAGGAACTGAACGCGGCGTAACCGAACCGACCCCAACCTTCTCCGCCTGCTTCGGCGCAGCATTCTTATCACTGCACCCAACGCAGTACGCAGAAGTGCTGGTGAAACGCATGCAGGCCGCAGGTGCCCAGGCGTATCTGGTCAACACCGGCTGGAACGGTACCGGCAAACGTATTTCGATTAAAAATACGCGTGCCATCATCGATGCGATTCTCGACGGTTCTCTGGATAATGCAGAAACCTTCACTCTGCCAATGTTCGACCTGCAAATCCCAACCGCACTGCCAGGCGTCGATAGCCATATCCTCGACCCGCGCAGCACCTACGGTTCGCCAGAGCAGTGGCAAGAGAAAGCCGAGAAGCTGGCTACGCTGTTTACGGAAAACTTTGAGAAGTACACCGATACGCCTGCAGGCGCCGCGCTGGTGAGCGCAGGGCCGAAGCTGTAATGGAATAACGCTAAGCGTCACCACGATGGCCGATTAAAACCAACGCAGGTGCAATATGAAAAAACCGCCGGGGTCTCCCCCAGCGGTTTTTTTTAACTCTCTTTCATCGGCCCTTGTATGCGGCTTGCCGGTACCGGTAGCCAGGCGCGAATCAACAGTCCACCCCGTTCGCTGGTATCCAGTTCCAGCAGCCCGTTATGGTTATCGATAATACGCTGCACAATCGCCAGCCCCAGCCCTGTTCCGCTGATGGTACGGGCACTGTCGCCGCGCACAAACGGTTGGAACAAATGCTTACGCTGCTCGGGCTTAATACCCGGGCCGTCATCTTCCACCTGGAACCAGGCGCGATGCGCTTCACGACCGCTGCTGACTTTAATCCAGCCGTTACCGTAACGCGCAGCATTCACCACCATATTGGCCAGCGCGCGCTTGATGGAAAGCGGATGCACACGTACCGGAATTTCATCAGCAAACAGATCCGTGTCGATCTCACGTTCGTAACCGCTTTCTGCCGCAATCACCTCACCGAGCACGGCGTTGAGATCGATAAACTCCAGCGGCATCTCCTGACCGGTACGCAGATAGTCAATAAACTGCTCGATGATGGCGTTGCACTCTTCGATATCTTTGTTGATCGATTCGGCAAGATAGCCATCCTGCTCGCTCATCATTTCGGTGGCGAGACGAATACGGGTCAGCGGAGTGCGTAGATCGTGGCTAACCCCGGCCATCAACAGCGTACGGTCGTCAGACAGCTGCTTCACCCCCGCGGCCATATGGTTAAAGGCCCGGGTCACCGAACGCACCTCTGATGCGCCATACTCACGCAGCGGCGGCGGAATGATGCCCTTACCCACCTGCAGCGCCGCATGCTCCAGATCGACCAGGGGTCGGTTCTGGATGCGGATAAACAGCCATGCGCCGCCTATCGCCAGCAGCATGATGGCGAGGGTATAGCGGAAGAGCGGAGAGAAGTCTCCCTGATGGATTTCGGTCAGCGGCACCCGCACCCAGATATTGGGCGACAGCCAGGTTTTCAGCCAGACCACCGGAGAGCTTTTGTTCACTTCAACGCGAACTTCGGTCGGTCCACCAAGTTGCTGGGCCATCTGTTGGCTCAAAAACTCATAGTGCTGCGCCCAACGGAGCCCCGCTTCCTCTGCGGCTTCGTCAGAATAGAGTGAGATACCAAGCTCACGGTATATCTCGCGGCGAAATGCCGGCGGCACGACAAGCTGCGTCCCGTCTTCCAGCTGCAGTTTATCGGTCATCAGCATACGGACTTCGTAGGCTAAGACCTTATTAAACTGCTGCAGGCTTGGCAAAATCGCGAAGTTCAGCACCACCAGATAGGTTGTCACCAGGCTGACAAACAGCAGGGTGACAATCAGCAACAGCGTGCGGGCAAACGAACTTCGTGGCGAGAAGCGCAATCGCCTCATGCTTTAGAACCGTCCGGGACGAAGACGTAGCCCAGACCCCAAACGGTCTGAATATAACGAGGATGCGCGGGATCTTCTTCCACCATGCGGCGCAGACGAGAGATCTGTACGTCGATAGAACGCTCCATCGCGGAGTATTCACGGCCACGCGCCAGGTTCATCAGTTTATCGCGGGACAACGGCTCGCGCGGATGACTGACTAGCGCTTTCAACACCGCAAACTCACCGCTGGTCAATGGCATAGGCTCGTCTTCACGGAACATCTCGCGAGTCCCGAGGTTCAGCTTGAACTTACCAAAGGCAATCACCGCCTCTTCCTGGGACGGCGCACCCGGCAGCTCATTCGCCTGACGACGCAGCACCGCGCGGATACGGGCCAGCAGTTCACGCGGGTTGAACGGTTTCGGAATGTAGTCGTCGGCGCCAATTTCCAGGCCGACGATACGGTCAACTTCTTCCCCTTTTGCCGTTACCATGATTATCGGCATCGGGTTGCTCTGGCTACGCAGGCGGCGACAAATAGACAAACCGTCTTCGCCAGGCAGCATTAAATCGAGCACCATCAGATGGAAAGATTCGCGAGTCAGCAATCTGTCCATCTGTTCGGCGTTAGCGACGCTTCGAACCTGGAAACCCTGCTCGGTCAGATAACGTTCAAGCAGCGCGCGCAGGCGCATATCGTCATCCACAACCAGAATCTTATAATTCTCTTGCATTGTTTTTACTCCCAAAGGTTCGCAACAATTATTCAGTACGTATTCTCAAAAAAGCCCGCACGAACGACCAGCTAAATCTGGTATATATTCCAGGCTAAATTGTTACAAAGCATATTTAACAGCGAGTTAAGTATACAATGGATCTTAGTACACATTATTTATTCTGTCGGTATGCTGGCGTACTACGTATTGTGCGCAAAGATAACCCGGCGGACAGGTAAGCACTCAAAGATGAAAACACCGTTGATCACCCGTGAAGGGTACGAAAAGCTCAAAAAAGAGATGGATTATCTCTGGCGCGAAGAACGCCCGGAAGTCACCAAAAAAGTGACCTGGGCCGCAAGCCTTGGCGATCGCAGTGAAAATGCTGACTACCAATATAATAAAAAGCGGTTAAGAGAAATCGATCGCCGCGTGCGTTATTTAACGAAATGCCTCGAATACTTAAAGATAGTTGATTACTCACCGCAGCAGGAAGGCAAAGTCTTCTTTGGCGCCTGGGTCGAAATAGAAAACGACGACGGCGCGACGAAGCGCTTTCGCATCGTCGGCTATGATGAAATCTTTGGCCGTAACGACTACATTTCCATCGACTCTCCGATGGCCCGCGCGCTGCTGAAAAAAGAGGTGGGCGACCTGGCGGTGGTCAATACCCCTGCCGGTGAAGCCAGCTGGTACGTTAACGAGATTGAATACGTTAAATGAGCCGGAACAATCCGAAGACCCTGCTGATGGCTGGCATTTTTGCCAGTCAATCCGTATAACTGTCCCCTGATTTTATGACCTAACAGTGAAACCAAGCCATGTTGAATGATTCGCTCTGCCGCATTATTGCGGGTGAACTTCAGGCCAGAGCAGAACAGGTGGAATCCGCCGTTCGCCTGCTTGATGAAGGGAACACCGTGCCGTTTATCGCACGTTATCGTAAGGAAGTCACCGGCGGTCTGGATGATACGCAATTGCGTAATCTGGAAACCCGACTGGGGTATTTGCGTGAGCTGGAAGACCGTCGTCAGACCATCCTGAAATCCATTTCCGAGCAGGGCAAATTGACCGATGAACTGGCGAAAGCCATCAACGGCACGCTGAATAAAACCGAGCTCGAAGACCTTTACCTGCCTTATAAGCAAAAACGCCGTACCCGTGGGCAGATAGCCATTGAAGCCGGTCTGGAACCACTGGCGGATCTGCTGTGGACCGACCCATCCCACGATCCGGAGACGGAAGCGGCGAAATTTGTCGATGCCGATAAAGGCATTGCCGACAGCAAAGCTGCTCTCGATGGCGCACGCTATATCCTGATGGAGCGTTTCGCTGAAGACGCCGGACTGCTGGCAAAAGTGCGTGACTACCTGTGGAAAAATGCCCATCTGGTCGCCACCGTGGTCAGCGGTAAAGAAGAGGAAGGCGCCAAATTCCGCGACTACTTCGACCATCACGAACCGATTTCCACCACCCCTTCCCACCGCGCGCTGGCCATGTTCCGCGGGCGTAACGAAGGTGTGTTGCAGCTGGCGCTGAATGCCGATCCGCAGTTCGATGAGCCGCCAAAAGAGAGCTACTGCGAACAAATCATTATCGACCACCTCGGTCTGCGCCTGAACAACGCCCCGGCGGACAGCTGGCGTAAAGCGGTGATTAGCTGGACGTGGCGCATCAAGGTACTGATGCACCTCGAAACCGAGCTGATGGGTACCGTGCGCGAGCGCGCGGAAGATGAAGCGATCAACGTCTTCGCCCGCAACCTGCACGATCTGCTGATGGCCGCGCCGGCTGGCCTGCGCGCCACCATGGGTCTCGATCCCGGTCTGCGCACCGGCGTTAAAGTCGCGGTCGTGGATGGCACCGGTAAGCTGGTGGCCACCGACACTATTTATCCGCACACCGGCCAGGCGGCAAAAGCCGCGGTTGCCGTTGCCGCACTGTGTGAAAAACATAACGTTGAACTGGTGGCTATCGGTAACGGTACCGCCTCACGTGAAACGGAACGCTTCTTCCTCGATGTGCAGCAGCAGTTCCCGAAAGTTACTGCCCAGAAGGTGATTGTCAGCGAAGCGGGCGCATCGGTTTATTCCGCCTCCGAGCTGGCTGCACTCGAGTTCCCGGATCTTGATGTTTCCCTGCGTGGCGCAGTCTCTATCGCCCGTCGTTTACAGGATCCGCTGGCCGAGCTGGTGAAAATCGACCCAAAATCCATCGGCGTGGGCCAGTACCAGCACGACGTTAGCCAGACTCAACTGGCGCGTAAACTGGATGCGGTAGTGGAAGACTGCGTAAACGCCGTTGGCGTAGACCTGAATACTGCTTCCGTACCGCTGCTGACCCGCGTGGCCGGGTTAACGCGTATGATGGCGCAAAACATCGTCGCCTGGCGCGATGAAAACGGTCAGTTCCAGAACCGCCAACAGCTGCTGAAAGTAAGCCGCCTGGGGCCGAAAGCGTTCGAGCAGTGCGCTGGCTTCCTGCGTATCAACCACGGCGATAACCCGCTGGATGCCTCCACCGTTCACCCGGAAGCGTATCCTATCGTTGAACGTATTCTGGCGGCGACCCAACAGGCGCTAAAAGACCTGATGGGTAACAGCAGCGAGCTGCGCAACGTCAAAGCGGTTGATTTCACCGATGAGCGCTTTGGCCTGCCAACCGTTACCGACATCATCAAAGAGTTGGAAAAACCGGGCCGCGATCCGCGTCCTGAGTTTAAAACCGCGAAGTTTGCCGACGGTGTGGAAACCATGAACGACCTGCTGCCGGGGATGATCCTCGAAGGTGCAGTGACCAACGTCACCAACTTTGGCGCCTTTGTCGATATTGGCGTGCATCAGGATGGTCTGGTCCACATCTCTTCACTGGCAGATAAGTTCGTCGAAGATCCACATACCGTGGTGAAAGCAGGCGATATTGTCAAAGTGAAGGTGATGGAAGTGGACCTGCAGCGTAAGCGTATTGCGCTGACTATGCGTCTGGACGAACAGCCAGGGGAAACTAACGCCCGCCGCAGTTCAGGCAACGAACGTAGCCAGGGCAATAACCGCCCGGCGGCGAAAGCGGCTAAACCACGCGCTCGCGAAGCTCAGCCTGCGGGTAACAGCGCCATGATGGATGCCCTGGCAGCCGCCATGGGTAAAAAGCGCTAATCGGTCGTTCTTTTAGCCCGGCCGAGCGCTGCAACGCCGGGCTACATAATCCCTCACAGAGCCAATCAGACGTTCACCCCATCATCCAGCAATACCCGAAATCGAGCGCAATAATTCCGGAACCTCTCTCCAACGTTATATTATTTTCCATTTGTAATAATACGCTTCAGCCGTTTTTATTTTATTAACCAATGAAACCTTAATTAAACATTAAGTGAACTAAAGAATATTTAATTCATTTACCGCTACAAGGCGTTGCTTGCGTCATATCAAAAAAAGTGCAAATTTCCGCCGAAATTCCTTTCAATCGCATGTTATGTATTGATGATAAAAACCATTCTCATTACCATTATTCCCAGTAAGTCTTTACTCTTCATTTGTTGACGATATCCCTGCCGCTGCTCACAGCGCGCGGCGGTATCTCCGCTGTTCGGCTAGCTGATACACAAGTAGGTTATATGCAATTTACACCTGATACTGCGTGGAAGATTGTCGGTTTCTCCCGCGAAATTAGCCCAGCTTATCGTCAGAAACTGCTGTCTCTGGGGATGCTGCCGGGTTCATCATTTAACGTAGTTCGCGTGGCTCCGCTCGGCGATCCTATTCATATCGAAACCCGTCGCGTTAGCCTGGTACTGCGTAAAAAAGATCTCGCGCTCATTGAATTAGAAGCCGTTGCACAATAACTCCAGCCTGGTACTAAGAGTCTGAAATATGAAAAAATTAACCATTGGTTTAATTGGCAATCCTAATTCCGGCAAAACAACGTTATTCAATCAGTTAACCGGGGCGCGCCAGCGCGTGGGGAACTGGGCCGGGGTCACGGTTGAGCGTAAAGAAGGGGCATTTTCCACCACCGATAATCAGGTCACGCTGGTCGACTTACCGGGCACCTATTCACTCACCACCATCTCGTCGCAGACCTCGCTGGACGAACAAATCGCCTGTCACTATATCCTCAGCGGCGATGCGGACCTGTTGATTAACGTTGTCGACGCCTCCAACCTTGAGCGTAACCTCTACCTGACGCTGCAGCTGCTGGAGCTGGGCATTCCCTGCGTTGTCGCACTGAACATGCTCGATATTGCTGAAAAGCAACAAATCCGCATCGACGTTGACGCCCTCGCCGCTCGTCTGGGCTGCCCGGTTGTACCA
This sequence comes from Kluyvera intermedia, assembly GCF_021440345.1. Taxonomy (GTDB): domain Bacteria; phylum Pseudomonadota; class Gammaproteobacteria; order Enterobacterales; family Enterobacteriaceae; genus Kluyvera; species Kluyvera intermedia_A. Next base: position 11,261 of record NZ_JAKCNS010000015.1, on the reverse strand, counting down.
CTGGTTTCAACCCGTGGTCGCGGTATTGAAGCGCTGAAGATGGCCATCGACCGCCACCAGGCGAACAACCCGCTGGAACTGGTGCACTACCCGCAGCCGCTGCTGCGCGAAGCCAATATTCTGGCCGGTGAAATGGCACAGGATATCCCAGAGCGTCAGCGTCAGTGGTTAGGTATGCAGATGCTGGAAGGTGATATTTATAGCCGCGCCTACGCCGGTGACGCCGCGCACAAGCTGGATATTTCGCTCGCTAATCTGAGCGAAGAGATGGATGACCCGGCGCTGTATATCGCCGATGCGCGCTATCAAAGCATCGCCGCCATCTGCGACGCCGTCAGCAATACCTTAACCGCTGAACCGAGCCGTTTCACCACTGCTCTCGACAAAATCATCCTTAACCGGGTGCTGGGATTACCGATTTTCCTGTTCGTCATGTATCTGATGTTCTTACTGGCGATCAACATCGGCGGCGCGCTACAGCCTATTTTTGACGGCGGTTCGGTCGCTATCTTTATCCACGGCATTCAGTGGATTGGCTACACGCTACACTTCCCTGACTGGCTCACCGTCTTCCTGGCGCAAGGTATCGGCGGCGGTATCAACACCGTCCTGCCGTTAGTACCGCAAATCGGCATGATGTATCTGTTCCTCTCCTTCCTTGAGGATTCCGGTTACATGGCCCGCGCCGCGTTCGTGATGGACCGTCTGATGCAGGCTTTAGGTCTGCCAGGGAAATCCTTCGTACCGCTGATCGTTGGCTTCGGCTGTAACGTGCCGTCGGTGATGGGTGCGCGTACGCTTGATGCACCTCGCGAGCGTTTGATGACCATCATGATGGCACCGTTTATGTCCTGCGGCGCGCGTCTGGCAATTTTTGCCGTCTTCGCCGCGGCCTTCTTCGGTCAGGGCGGCGCGCTGGTCGTCTTCTCGCTATACGTGCTGGGTATTGCTATCGCCATCCTGACCGGCCTGATGCTCAAATACACCATCATGCGTGGTGAAGCGTCGCCGTTCGTGATGGAGCTTCCGGTGTATCACGTACCGCACGTGAAGAGCCTGATTATCCAGACCTGGCAGCGCCTGAAAGGCTTCGTGCTGCGCGCCGGTAAAGTTATCGTCATCGTCAGTATCTTCCTCAGCGCGCTGAACAGCTTCTCGTTCAGCGGCAAGATTGTCGATAACATCAACGACTCTGCGCTGGCATCCGTTAGCCGAGTCATCACGCCGGTGTTTAAACCGATTGGCGTGCACGAAGATAACTGGCAGGCGACCGTCGGGCTGTTTACCGGCGCGATGGCCAAAGAAGTGGTTGTCGGTACGCTGAACACCCTCTACACCGCGGAAAATATTCAGAACGAAGAGTTTAACCCGCAGGAATTCCACCTTGGAGATGAACTGCTGGCCGCCGCGGATGAAACCTGGCAGGGGCTGAAAGACACCTTCAGCCTGAGCGTACTGGCAAACCCAATTGAAGCCAGCAAAGGCGATGGTGAAATGGAAACCGGCGCGATGGGCGTGATGGGCAGCAAGTTCGGCAGCGCTGCAGCAGCCTACAGCTACCTGATTTTCGTTCTGCTCTATATTCCATGCATCTCGGTAATGGGGGTGGTAGCCCGCGAGTCGAGCCGTGGCTGGATGACCTTCTCTATCCTCTGGGGTCTGAACATCGCCTACTCGCTTTCCACGCTGTACTACCAGACCGTCAGCTTTAGCCAGCATCCGCGCTACAGCCTGGTGTGCATTCTGGCGGTGATTCTGTTCAACGTCGTGCTACTGGGGCTGCTGCGCCGTGCCCGTAGCCGCGTAGAAGTTTCGCTGCTGGCAACACGCAAAACGCCAGCGTCATGCTGCTCCAGCCCGGCTGGCGATTGCCACTAGGAGTCAAAATGGCATCATTGATCGAAGTACGCGATATGTTGGCACTGCAAGGACGCATGGAAGCCGCACAGCTTAGCGCCCAACTGCATACGCCACAGGCGCTGGTCGATGCCATGCTGGGCCGCCTGGAAGCCATGGGGAAAGTCGTGAAGATTAGCGAAGATCCTGATGGCTGCCTTTCCGGCAGCTGCAAAAGCTGCCCGGAAGGGAAAGCCTGCTTACGAGAATGGTGGGCACTGCGTTGATACCCTATTCCCGGCGTTAACCTGACGCCGGGAATAGAAGGTTAGAAGCTATTTATAGACGTCCGCATTACCGTGAACGGTTTTTTCGTTTTTCCCACCCGCAATGATCACGTAGTACTTCCCGCCCAGCTCATCCGCCTTTTTAGACAGATCGCGCTTAGCGTCCATTGGTGACGTGGTTCTTGAGGTGGTGATGTTGCCGATTTTGGTCAACTTCATCTTGGCGACATCATCTTTTTGGATCTCTTTAGCAGCAAACGCACCGAACGACAGGGAGCCAATTACCAGAGATGCAACAATACCTGTAATAAGTTTCATAGCCTCTACTCTCCATAAGGGTTGTTTTTGCGCCACGACGTTCGGATGAAATAATCACCTGTCGCAACAGCTTAAGTATTGCTATGAATATCTGTTTTACCACGTCCTGCAGGAATTAATTCGTTAACTGCTTTTTCAAAGCCACCAGCGGTTCGCAGAACGCCTGCGGATGAGAGATAAACGGCGCGTGCGCCGCCTTATCAAACATCACCGATTCACTCGCTGGCCACAACGCATCAAGCAGCGGGATGATTTTACGCGGAACCAACCCATCCAGCCGCCCGTACATACGCAAAAATGGCACACTCAGTTCCACCAGCGACTGACGCAGGTCGGCAGTTTTTAGAATCTCCAACCCACCGTTAAGGACCTCTGATGACGGCATAGGCAAAGACAGTACCGTCTGCTTCAGCGCTCTGGCATCCTGGCGGGCACTCTCGGTGCCCATGGTTTGCAGCGCCAGGAAACGTTCGACGGTACGCTGAAAATCATCGCTGAGCTGCTGCTGGAAACCGCTCAATACCTCGGGTTTGATCCCCGGCCACTCATCATGCGCAGCAAAGCATGGCGATGACGCAACGGTCACCAGCGCCTGTACGCGTTCAGGATGGCGTAATGCAATTTGGCTCGCGACCAACCCTCCCAGGCTCCAGCCAAGCCAGACGGCCTGCGCTGGCGCTTTCTCCAGCACCTTCTCGGCCATCTCTTCCAGCGATAAAGCGCCAAAACCGACGCTGCGTCCGTAGCCCGGTAAATCGACCAGATGCAATGTGAAATGCGCACCTAATTCCGCCGTGATGCAATCCCAGACCTGTGCATTCAGTCCCCATCCGTGCAGCAGCACAAGATGACAATTTCCTTCGCCCGTGGTTTGCCACCAGATGTCGTTCATCAGCTATTGTTCTCATTTCTTCGCTTCAAGGGGGGATTATGCTAACAGTCCACGGCTTATGCTGGCTATGCAAAATGCCGCTGGCGCTACCGGCATGGGGCGTTTGCTCACGCTGTGCCAGAACGTTATTTAGCAAGATGTGCGGTTGCCCGCAGTGTGGATTACCATCAGCCAGCATGAATACACCGTGCGGCCGCTGCTTGCAAAAACCGCCGCCATGGCAGCGGTTAGTGGCGGTGAATGACTATCAGCCGCCGCTCAGTCAGATGGTGCATCGCTTCAAGTTCAGCGGCCAGGCCGAACTGGCATCCACGTTGGCTCGCCTGCTGCTTTTAGCCGTTCGCCAGCACTCGGGGCTGCCGGCCCCTGAGCAACTTATCAGCGTGCCACTATGGCAGCGACGGCACTGGCGGCGCGGCTTTAATCAAAGTGAACTGCTGTGTAAGGCGCTCAGCGCGTGGTTGCCCTGCGAATATAACCCACGAACGCTTTCCCGCATCCGGCCCACCGCTACGCAACATCAACTCAACGCCAGGCGACGTCGGCACAACCTGAAAAATGCTTTCCAGCTTGAATTACCGGTACAGGGTCGCCATATGGTTATTGTGGATGATGTTGTGACGACGGGCAGCACCGTGGCCGAGATTTCCCGCCTGCTTTTGCGAAATGGCGCGGCAAGCGTTCAGGTATGGTGTCTGTGTCGCACCTTGTAGACCCCCAGCGATGGGCGTATTATAACCAACTAAAGTAGTCAACTATTAGGTCAAAGCTATGATCCGTATTTCCGATACTGCGCAAGCGCACTTTGCCAAACTTCTGCAAAATCAGGAAGAAGGGACACAGATCCGTGTATTTGTGATCAACCCTGGTACGCCTAACGCAGAATGCGGCGTTTCTTATTGCCCGCCGGATGCGGTGGAAGCAAGTGACACAGCACTGAAATTTGAACAGATCACCGCCTATGTCGATGAACTGAGCGCTCCGTATCTGGAAGATGCGGAAATTGATTTCGTCACCGACCAGCTGGGTTCTCAGCTGACGCTGAAGGCGCCAAACGCCAAAATGCGTAAAGTGACCGACGACGCACCGCTGATGGAGCGCGTTGAGTACATGCTGCAATCACAGATTAACCCACAGCTGGCAGGCCACGGCGGCCGCGTTACGCTGATGGAAATCACCGACGACGGCCTGGCCATCCTACAGTTTGGCGGCGGTTGTAACGGTTGTTCCATGGTCGACGTGACCCTGAAAGAAGGCATCGAGAAACAGCTGCTGGTCGAGTTCCCTGAGCTGAAAGGCGTACGCGATCTCACCGAACACCAGCGCGGCGAGCACTCTTACTACTAAGTATTCGAGTGTTTTCCCTCGGCCCGGGCAAGGCGTTTTGCCGACCCCGGGTTAGTATCAGCATTCTCCTGATGGCGCTTAGCCTGTCTGAACAATATCCCCTCATTTCCCATGTTACCGCGCAACATTTCTCTCATTTTGCTATCCGCAACGCTGCATAAAACCAGCCAATAGTTTGACTGGAGTCGCATATTTCACATTTCCACCCTCTGGCATATTCTCAAACACGCCATGTTACCCGTATCATCCCGCCATACGCCACCGAGTTAAATAATAGCCAGCTATTCTCTGTCTGAGTCATACAACATTGCGGTGGCGTGAAGTAGTCAGTGCCTATTCCCTCTGTAGGGACAATTGGAAGTTGTCGCAGCAACAATGACGTTACCCATAACATATTAAAGGCTGGAAAAATTATGCCATTAATCATCGTAGCAATCGGGGTTATCCTCTTATTACTGTTGATGATCCGCTTCAAAATGAACGGATTCATCGCACTGGTTCTGGTGGCACTTGCCGTCGGATTGATGCAGGGCATGCCCCTGGACAAAGTGATCGTCTCCATTAAAAACGGCGTAGGCGGCACCCTCGGTGGTCTGGCGCTGATTATGGGCTTCGGCGCCATGCTCGGTAAGATGCTGGCCGACTGCGGTGGTGCACAGCGTATCGCTACCACCCTTATCGACAAATTTGGTCGCAAGCACATCCAGTGGGCCGTTGTTCTGACCGGTTTCACCGTAGGCTTCGCGCTGTTCTATGAAGTGGGCTTCGTGCTGCTGCTGCCGCTGGTCTTCACCATCGCCGCTTCCGCGCGTATTCCACTGCTGTACGTCGGTGTGCCAATGGCTGCGGCGCTGTCCGTTACCCACGGCTTCCTGCCACCGCACCCAGGCCCAACCGCTATCGCCACCATTTTCCACGCGGATATGGGTAAAACGCTGCTGTACGGTACGCTGCTGGCAATCCCTACCGTTATTCTGGCGGGCCCGGTTTACGCTCGCTGCCTGAAAGGCATCGACAAGCCAATCCCGGAAGGTCTGCACAACCCGAAAACCTTCACCGATGCAGAAATGCCGTCCTTCGGCGTCAGCGTCTGGACTTCTCTGGTTCCGGTTATTCTGATGGCACTGCGTGCCGTTGCTGAAATGGTGCTGCCGAAAGGTCACGCCCTGCTGCCTGCCGCTGAGTTCTTCGGCGACCCGGTGATGGCGACGCTGATTGCCGTGCTGATTGCTATCTTCACCTTCGGCCTGAACCGTGGTCGTTCGATGGACGAAATCAACGATACGCTGATCTCCTCTATCAAAATCATCGCCATGATGCTGCTGATTATCGGCGGTGGCGGTGCGTTCAAACAGGTTCTGGTCGACAGCGGCGTGGATAAATACATCGCCTCTATCATGCACGAATCTAACGTCTCTCCGCTGTTTATGGCATGGTCTATCGCCGCCGTTCTGCGTATTGCGCTGGGTTCAGCGACCGTTGCGGCCATTACCGCAGGCGGCATCGCGGCACCACTGATTGCCACCACCGGCGTCAGCCCAGAATTGATGGTTATTGCGGTCGGTTCCGGTTCCGTCATCTTCTCTCACGTGAACGATCCAGGTTTCTGGCTGTTCAAAGAGTACTTCAACCTGACTATCGGCGAGACCATCAAGTCCTGGTCGATGCTGGAAACCATTATCTCGGTTTGCGGTCTGGTAGGTTGTCTGCTGCTGGGGATGGTGGTTTAACACCACAAATGACAGATAAAAAAACGCCGGGGCAAGCCTCCGGCGTTTTCATTTTTACTTCTTCTTACTCGCCGCTTTCCGGCGCTTATCCAAATCTTTAATCAGCTTGTTCACACCGTCATCGGCAAACATCGCTTCCAGCGAGGTGGAGAGCTTACGCCGCCAGTTCGGGTATTCAGTGCTGGTTCCCGGAATATTCACCGGCGAGGACATTTGCAGCCAATCCTCCGGTTGCAGTCCCAGCAGCGCGCTGTTGCTATCCGCAATATAGCGCTGCATACCGCGGCTTAAGGTGGTGGTCATCGACATCAGCGACGCCTTGTGACCCGCACGTTTCGGCAGCGCGCCGTACTTGTGCAGCGCATCCAGCAGCCCTTGTTTCGCCAGTTCGCGATCCTGATACAGCCCGCGCAGAACGTCAGCGTCAGGGTAAAGCCCCAGCTCATTGCCCAGCGTCAGATCTCCACTCTCCCAATAGCCGCGCAGCGTTGGCAGGTCATGGGTGGTAGCCACGGCCATCGACTGCTCCGGATACGCTTTTGGCGAGCGGAAGGTCTTCTCGTGGTCATTCTCAAAATAGAGCACTTTGTAGGAGTAAACACCGCTCTTACGCAGCTTACTGACGATTTCAACCGGCACCGTTCCTAAGTCTTCGCCAATCACCATACAGTTGTGACGCTTACTTTCCAGCGCCAAAATCGACAGCAGCGCATCCACCGGATACTGCACGTAGGCACCATGATCGGCGGTTTCACCGTACGGGATCCACCACAGGCGAAGCACCGACATCACGTGGTCGATACGCAGTGCGCCGCAGTTCTTCATATTAGCGCGCAGCAGTTCGATAAACGGCTCATAGGCGCGGGCCGCGATGATATGCGGATCCATCGGCGGCAATCCCCAGTTTTGCCCCAGCGGCCCGAGGATATCCGGCGGTGCCCCAACGGATGCCTTCAGGCAGTAAAGCTCGCGGTCGCACCAGGTTTCCGCGCCGCCTTCTGCCACACCTACCGCCAGATCGCGGTAGAGGCCAATTGGCATGTCATCGCGCTGACTGGTCTGCCAGCAGTCGGCAAACTGGCTATACGCCAGCCATTGTAGCCACAGGTAGAAATCCACCTCGTCAGCATGTTTCTTGCAAAACGCGTGCACTTCCGGGCTTTCGGTCGTGCGATAGGCTTCCGGCCATACCGGCCAGCCCCAACGCATCGGATCTTCTTTCACCTGATGCGCATGCAGCGCATCAAATGCCGCCTGCCAATACAGACTCTCGCCTTCTTTGTCGACAAAGTAGCGGAAGGCCGTCATCTGCTCATCATTGCGTTTGGCAAAGCGATTCCACGCCATACGCAGCGCGGCCATTTTCAGTTCGGTGACCGCGGTGTAGTCCACCTGCTCCACGTCACGCGCGGCTTTCAGCTTCTTCTGCGTTGCCGGTAGTTTCCACCATGCCTGAGCCTCTTCACTTTTGGCAAAGTCTTCCACCGCGTTGACGTCGATGTAGATAACGTTCATCCAGCGGCGCGAAGAAGGGCTGTACGGGCTGGCGCTTTCCGGGTTCGCCGGGTAGAGCGCGTGGATTGGGTTGAGGCCAATAAACGCGCCGCCGCGTTTGGCGACTTCCGGCAGCATCGCCTTCAGGTCGCCAAAATCGCCAATCCCCCAGTTTTTCTCCGAACGCAGCGTATAAAGTTGCACGCAGGCGCCCCACAGCTTTTTCGCCTCTTTGAGCGGCTTCGGTTCATAGCAGCGCTCAGGGGCTACAATCACCCGGCAGTGCCAGCGTTCATCGCTCTGCGTCAAAGTCAGTGAATGATACCCTTCCGACAAGCGGGTCGGCAGGCTGAGGTTTTTCCCCCCAGCCACCTGCCCCTGATACTGCTTGCCCTCTTCGGTAGTGAGGATCCAGCTAAACTCGCCTTTCCCCTCCACCGGCAGCGCCATTTTCTTGCCGTACGTCCAGACCATCACGTTCGGCACCGGCGTGGCTGCCACATCGGCAGCAGCGCCGTGGTGCATCGCGTCAAGCAAACGCCGTTTGGTGTCGGCACCGATAGACTGCGGCTTACCGTGGGCATTGATGTAGTTTGGGCTAATCCCCGCCGCCAGCGCGGCATTATCGAGGCGTTTGCTTTCCATTGCCTGTCCTTAGCGTTTTGCCTGCCAGATACGTTTTTGATAATCGCGGATAGAGCGATCGGAGCTAAACATGCCGCAGCGCGCGGTATTCAGGATGGCGGCACGCGTCCAGGCTTCCTGGTCACGGTACAGCACATCAACCTGCTTCTGCGCTTCTACATAGGCGGCGAAGTCGGCCATGACCAGATACGGGTCGCCGCCCTGCTTGCCGATGCTGTGCAGCATCTGGTCAAACGCGTGTTTGTCGCCGTCGCTGTATTTACCGCTCTCCAGCTCTTTTAGCACCGCGTCCAGCTGCTTGTCGGCTTTACGCCATTTCAGCGGATCGTAGCCTTTCGCCTTCAGCGCTTTCACCTGCTCGACGGTGTGACCGAAGATAAAGATGTTTTCCTCGCCCACCTGCTCGGCGATTTCAACGTTCGCACCGTCCAGGGTACCGACGGTCAGCGCGCCGTTCAGTGCCAGCTTCATGTTGCCGGTACCGGAAGCCTCTTTGCCCGCGGTGGAGATCTGCTCGGACACATCTGCCGCCGGGATCAGCATCTCGGCCGCCGACACGCAGTAATCCGGCAGGAACACCACTTTCAGCTTATCGCCCACTTTCGGGTCGTTGTTCACCGCTTCGGCAACTTTGTTGATCGCCAGAATGATGTTTTTCGCCAGGTAGTAGCCAGGAGCCGCTTTCGCGCCAAACAGGAACACGCGCGGTACGCGGTCTGCCTGCGGATTTTCACGAATCTCTTTATACAGCGCCAGAATGTGCAGCAGATTCAGGTGCTGACGTTTGTATTCGTGCAGACGTTTGATCTGAATATCAAAAATAGCGTTGGTGGTGATCTCAATACCGGTACGCGCTTTGATAAATTTCACCAGACGCTGTTTGTTCGCCAGCTTGATCTCGCGGTACTGCTGACGGAATTTCGCGTCGTCGGCGTATTTTTCCAGATTGATCAGTTGATCAAGATCGTTGGCCCACTCTTTCTTCAGCGATTTATCCAGCAGCGCGGCCAGCGCCGGGTTGCACTGTTTGATCCAGCGACGTGGGGTAATACCATTGGTGACGTTATGGAATTTGTTCGGCCACAGCTGGTGATATTCCGGGAACAGATCCTTCACCACCAGATCCGAGTGCAGTGCAGCCACGCCGTTAACCGCAAAGCCGCTGACCACACACATGTTCGCCATGCGAACCTGCTTGTTATGCACCACGGCGAGCTTCGCCCAAACTGCCTCATCGCCCGGCCAGGTTTTGTCGACCAGCACTTTGAAGCGTTTGTTGATCTCATTAATAATCTGCATATGACGCGGCAGCAGCGCTTTAATCAGTTTTTCATCCCAGCATTCCAGCGCTTCTGGCATCAACGTGTGGTTGGTGTAGGCGAAAGTTTTGCTGGTGATGGCCCAGGCATCGTCCCAGCTCAGTTGATGCTCATCAATCAGTACGCGCAGCAGTTCTGGAATCGCGATGGTTGGGTGGGTGTCGTTAAGCTGAATGACTTCGAAATCAGCCAGTTCGTGCAGCTTGCGGCCCGCCAGATGGTGACGGCGCAGAATATCGGCTACCGAGCAGGCACACTGGAAGTACTGCTGCATCAAGCGCAGCTTTTTACCGGCGGTATGGTTGTCGTTCGGGTAGAGCACTTTGGTCAGCTTCTCGGCGTCGATACCCTGCTGTTCTGCACGCAGGAAATCGCCATCGTTGAATTTGGTCAGGTTAAACGGGTGCGCGTGGGTCGCCTGCCACAGACGCAGAGGCTGCGCCACGCCGTTACGATAACCCAGCACCGGCAGATCCCAGGCTTCACCGGTGATGGTAAATGCCGGCTGCCACTCTCCTTTCACCACTTTACCGCCGATACCTACCTGAACGTCCAGCGCCGCGTTATGGCGGAACCACGGGTAGCTGCCGCGCTTCCAGTCGTCCGGCGCTTCCATCTGATGGCCGTCGTCAAAGGACTGACGGAACAGGCCGTACTGGTAGTTCAGGCCGTAGCCGGTCGCCGACTGGCCAACGGTGGCCATTGAGTCGAGGAAGCATGCTGCCAGACGCCCCAGCCCACCATTGCCCAGAGCCGGATCGGTCTCTTCTTCCAGCAGGTCAGTCAGGTTGATGTTGTAGCCTTTCAGCGCCTCGCTGACGCCTTCGTACCAGCCGAGGTTGAGCAGGTTGTTGCCGGTCAGACGGCCAATCAGGAACTCCATGGAGATGTAGTTCACATGGCGCTGATTTTTTGCCGGCTTAGCTACCGGCTGTGCGGAAAGCTGCTCTGCCAGCGCGCCGCTCACAGCCTGCCACCACTGGTGAGACGTCATTTCGGAAGCGGCCTGTAGGCCAAAGCGCTGCCACTGACGCGTCAGGGCAGCCTGGAATGAATCGTGATTAAAAGTAGGCTGTGACATAGCGAATTAGAATCCTTTTTACATAAACATTAGCGCTAGTGTGCCGGGCTGATTGCGCGACTTCCTCCTCCTGTCCTGGATTAGCCGGGGAGGAGTCGCAGGGATGAGCGAAAAGTGTGATCGCTGCCACTATAACGTTAGCTGTCGGCGGCCAAATCGTACATTTTTAAGTCAGCTTAAACGTCATCTTATCCCTATACAGTGTCAGGGATTAAGCCAAAAATGTTTTCGCCTTAGCTCATAAAATGAAATGGCGTTTTGTAATGAATATGCAAATAAGGAAACTATTTCTCGGTAATGACTCCAACTTAT
>NZ_JAKCNS010000143.1 GCF_021440345.1 Kluyvera intermedia | reverse complement strand
GATAGCAGTATCTGAAGTACCGAGATATCCTGTAAATATCTACATCTTGAGCAGTAGAATTAAATAACTAAGTTGATTAATGTTAAATATTAATTTGAAAGTATCTTAAAAGCCCCGGTGTTTTATCGCTGGGGCTTTTTCATTTTGCAACTTAAAATTATCTGCCTGGTATTTAACGTATTGATTATGCTGTAAGTCGTTATTTTTCCGAGCGCCTTGAATGGCTAACGCTGGCGTAAAATGCTCGTTTTGTTAACCCGTAGAGCCGGTTGAAGAACTGTCCTCTGTCAGGTCAGAGTTAAGACGGCTGGAGGAAGCAGGGCAGAGACAGGTGCTATCACCCGACCAGAAACCCACCGGAACCCCAGAAAGAAAAAAACGCCATCGGTTAACATCGTTCACTTAAGCCAAGCGATTAGGGGAAACGCCGGGATTTGATTCCCGGAGGGATGCCAAACCGGGTGGTCGCCCCGGGAATCCCAATCTTAAACTCACGGTGTTAGCCATAGTCGGTTGTTTCTAAATAGTGGTGCCCGGACTCGGAATCGAACCAAGGACACGGGGATTTTCAATCCCTTTAAAAGTGCCTATGAACTGCTTTCCTCTGCGTATGTAAAAGATAGATTCATTGGATTACCTTATCAAAAAAATGTTCTCACAGGGGCATCATTTCATAATCGGTTGCAAAGTAATCAAATTAAACTTACCAGAATTCTACCTTGTAAGAGGTAACATAGCGGCACTACCTGTGCTTATCACGGTGGTTATCTCCTCTTGATGCAATCTGCACCAAGAGCCTTGGTAACCAGTATTTTTGTTGCTAACTGAGAAGTGAAAATTACTATTCATGAGAAAATGGATATGAATATTTTAAGTGAGTTAATTGAAATAGGGAGTACTTTTCCTCCCTGGATTCAAATTTATATGTTAAAACGCTGATTATAAGGTTGAGAATGATTTTACTTATATCCTAACCACTCTCTAATTGTGTTCATTAATTGATTGAAATAAGATGTTTGCTTAGGTTTATCGTTCATGCTGGTTTCAGTATGATTATGTGAAGTAATATTTGTTTCAGATTTCTTCATTTTTAATGCTAAGTTTGCACTACGATTATTTTCTATTATATCGTTGTGCATATTTCCGGCCCAGATAATTTTATTGCCTCTTATCCAATAGTGAGATCTACATGGGAATTGCCAATTTCCTATAGATGGATGTAATGATATTTCTTTTCCATTATAAGTCATACTCCAATCAAGTGGAGAAAGTGGAGTAATTACCTCATTCTTACATCCGCATGCACATAGATGAGCTATCGTAGAATATGGCATAGAAACATACAGGATGCCTTCTTCTAATTGCTCGGGGATAAATTCAGTAAAAGTAATGGATAGAGTTTTCATTCTACTCTCTCCATAACCTTATTTGCTATTTTGTTTAACCCTAAACTGTAAGTCATTTCATACGAACTTATGTCGTCACAATAAAAACCAAATAGTTTTTTCCATTGTATGACAGCAAATGCTGCATTTAGGCAGTTTAATTCTACCAACTGAATATTTGATCTGTATACTTCATCATCTCTTGATATAGTTGGCAGTGATTTTAAAGGCGTATCATCCATATCTTTTGTATATAATGTAGAACGACAAGTGCCGAAAATACTGCTTTTGTCTTCAGTAAAACTTAATCCCATACCTACATCAATAAAGCTGATATTATGTTGGTATAGATAATCAGTGATCATCTTACGTGAAGTGGCGCTGTCTATGCTTATGAAGATAAAATCATAATTAATTAGTTCATGTAAGTTAGTTTCTGACAGCATTTCATTATGAGGAATGACTCCGTTTCTCAGATTACTATATGTTTGATAATAGTAATCACATTTTGTTTGTTTTTTTTCTAAGTCATCTATCGATGCGGCTCCAGGAGCACGAAATGAGTTATGTTGTTGGAATTGGTCTTTATCATATAAGTGTATTTCACTTACACAGGTCTTAGATATCATATCTAAAATATAAGAGCCAGTTCCACCCAACCCGATAATAGCTAGTTTCTGATTTGAAATTAGATTGTTGAGCTGAACAGTTCCAATACGAGCTGAAGCTGTATCTTGATATGTGAAAATGTCTTCATCATTAGTAAGGTAATGCGAAATAAATGTTTTCGCTGAAACATTTTCATCAATAGCTTTGGCTTGGCTCTCAATAACCCTAACGTAACTAGTAACCTGATGATAATAATCATCATAGCTACCTGACGGTGGTTTATTGGAAAACCAATGATTCCCTATGATGCCATTCCCAAGTGTTTGATTTGGAGTGGTGTGCTGAATGGCTGTTAATATTCTTCCATCAGGGTGGCAGGGATGTTCCCCATTGAAATACATTTGGTGTGTATTAGGTTTACCAACAACATCGGGGGATACTAAAACAAGATTAGTGATAAGGGTCCCTTTCAGGACCTCTTTATTGGAGTTTACATATGGTACTGAGTGAACCATAAGGAAACCATCTCTAATTTCGAGTTCATAGCCCTCATCCTGAAGTCTTTTCAGGCAAGGATTAAGATTTATCAGTTTGAGTGACATAAAAAATCATCCCGTCGGTTAATTGAACATATTGACCATCAACTATTGAGCCTTCTGGATTGCTAATTGGCCCTTTAGCGTAATCTACAGAATAGATTGATGTTTCCTTATTTTCGGCATGTTCATATGCCAGATGAACAACATCCCAGTAGCTAACCACGCGGCGATTTACGACCCGCATTTTTGCATTGACAATGATGTTAATACTGGTTTCCTGGGTATAAAGGCGCTCAACATTTGGCTGAGTAAGATCAATATGTTCATGGTCAGTAATGAGTTTGTCTTTCTCATTTTTCATTTCAAGCCATACGTCATTACTGTCAAAATCACACTCTGCGAGAGATTTTACTGTGGCCCCTGTTAAGCTTGGTGCGCCCCAATCAAACATTTTGCCATTAAGTGTAAAACGATAAGTGCGATCGGAGTTAAACATCAGGAACGTTTCAACTCCCTCTTTATCGAGAGTCGTTTTTTCTTCAGGACGAATCTCTTCAAGCAAACCATTTTTCAGCTTCTGGAACAGAACATACTCAACAATGTCTTTGACGCCAGCTACAAGAAGGATTTGAGCCCCTGTAGGAGTGAGATCATCGATCTCAACAATTTTGTCATTGATTTTTATGAATTTATTTTTCATGTGTTCTCCTTGGTATAGAACTCTGTAAGGGCAGAGGTATTGAACGATTTTGTTCGTTTCATCGAACTTGCAGCTATCATTGATCGATTTTTTCGTTCGGTCAAGTGTGTTTTTATCGTTCTTTTTACCGAAAATGTGTTGATTTTTTGCTCAATGGTTACTATGTAAAAGTACAAAAATGTTCGCTATACTAATAGGCATATGTTTTGGCTAACTTCAAAACGATAATGTTTATAACGAGTAATAGAGCACCAAGGAGAAAGCATGAGTTCTACATTGGGTAATAAAATCAATGCAAGGCGTAGGGAGTTGAAATTTAGTATTGATAGACTTGCTGAATTGTCTGGAACAAGTAAAAGCTATATTTGGGAGTTAGAAAATAGGGAAAGCTCTAACCCTTCGGCTGAAAAGATAGAAAATATAGCAAAAGCATTAGGTGTGACACCTCAATTTTTACTCGAAAGTAAAAGTGCTAATCCTGATGAGGATGTAATAGATGAGGCATTCTTTAGGAAATATAAAGGTCTTTCAGATAGCGATAAGAAAAAAGTGAGGAAGTTAATAGATGTCTGGGATGACGAGGATTGAATAATAAATGAAACCAAAGGCAGAGGCAAATAAGTTATCAAAGATCCTGAGCATTTTTTTGGGAGAGGATAGGTTTCCTGTTGATGTTGAATCCTTAGCGCTAGAGTATTCTAAAGAAACTTCTCCTAGTGATCCTATAGTGAAAATAAAAAAGAGTGATGTTGATAATTTTGAAGGTGCCTTAATTAAACATCCAAATAAAAGCCAATGGATGATTTTATATAAAGAAAATATTCGTTCAGAAGGTCGTAAAAGATTTACGATTGCGCATGAGTTAGGGCACTACATGTTGCATCGTGCTGAAATGGATGAATTTTTATGTACGTCTATAGTTGGTGAACAATCTCTATCAGTCCGCGGGTAATGACTCCAACTTA
>NZ_JAKCNS010000142.1 GCF_021440345.1 Kluyvera intermedia | reverse complement strand
TTAAAAATTTATTATTTACTGGTGTGGTTTTCGGAAACAAAAAAGGCACCCGAGGGTGCCTGATTGAGGATGCTGAAACGCTTTAGGATCGTTAGGAGTAGTCGATCAATCCAGCGTTGGATTCATATTCCGCAGATCGTATGGTGTGATTTGGTAGACATAGTAGTTGAGCCAGTTAGCAAACAACAGATTTCCATGACTGCGCCAGGTGGCGTGCGGTTTGTTTTGTGGGTCATCTTTGGGGAAATAGTTGTACGGCACTTCCGGGCTTAAACCGGCTTCCACATCACGGAAAAACTCACTCGCCAGCGTGTGGGCATCGTACTCTGGATGACCAGTGACAAAAGCAATACGCTTGTCTTTGCTGGCAAACAGGTAGGCATCCCCATCGGCCGTTTCGGCGAGGATTTCGAGATCGGTATAGTCACGAATCAGTTTTGCCGGGAAATCAGCATAACGCGAGTGCGGGGCGAGGAAAGTGTCGTCAAAACCGCGCGTTAGCAAAGCATGTGGGTGGAGAATATTGTGTTCATAAACGCCGGAGAGTTTGTCGTTGCGGGTCTGTTTTGGAATGCCGTAGAGAATATTGAGCGCGGCCTGTACCGCCCAACAGACAAACAACGTTGAGGTGACGTGGTCTTTCGCCCACTCAAGCACCTGCTGGATCTGCGGCCAATAGGCAACATCATTGAATTCAACCAGCCCCAACGGCGCACCAGTAACGATCAATCCATCGAAGTTTTCGTGGCGAATGTCGTCGAAATTACAGTAAAAGT
This sequence comes from Kluyvera intermedia, assembly GCF_021440345.1. Lineage (GTDB taxonomy): Bacteria > Pseudomonadota > Gammaproteobacteria > Enterobacterales > Enterobacteriaceae > Kluyvera > Kluyvera intermedia_A. Next base: position 923 of record NZ_JAKCNS010000142.1, on the reverse strand, counting down.
TATTAAGATGCTCTGTCGGCGTGTTACGCGACTCGCGGGCATCAATGCGTAGCAACTGGATATCCAGCTGCAGCGGAGAATTCGACAGCAGACGTAGGAACTGGTTTTCTGTCTCAATTTTCTTCGGCATCAGGTTAAGGATCAGCACCTTTAACGGACGAATTTCCTGACCTGTTGCACGCGACGCCGTCATCACGAAGACGTTCTCATCACGCAAAAACTTGACGGCTGGTAGCTCGTCCTGCACCCGAATCGGCATAACCTTATTTACCTCACAACATACGTATAAACGTTTAGACTTCCAGACACCTAACGATACCCAGAATTAAGTAAAATGTCGAGCCTGCATGTGGAAGGTGAGAAAGTTTCAATCACCTCTACGTTATAATGTGGAAACGATTCTTAAGGAAGCTGAATAATGATCATCAGACGTTCACAACGCCATGAAGGAGAACGATTAATTGCTATCTGGTGCCGTGCTGTCGATGCGACGCATGACTTTCTTTCGGCGCAGGACCGAGCTGAGATTGAAGTTCAGGTACGGGAATTTCTCCCCGAAGCGCCATTATGGGTAGCGGTAAATGATGCAGATGTACCGATCGCGTTTATGTTGCTGTCGGAACATCACCTGGAGGCGCTGTTTGTCGATCCTGATGCCAGGGGAATGGGCGTTGGGAGAGAGTTGGTCAGGCATGCGCTGTCGTTAATTCCCAATCTGACGACGGACGTGAACGAACAGAACGACCAGGCAGTCGGATTTTATCAGAAGATGGGGTTTGTCATTTGCGGACGCTCTGCGACCGACGATCATGGCCGGCCTTATCCGTTACTGCATCTGCGTTATGAAGGGAATTTGGGCGAAACAGCTTAAAAACATTCGCCGATCTGTACCTTATGATCGGCTTTTTACTACTGTACAGACG
>NZ_JAKCNS010000141.1 GCF_021440345.1 Kluyvera intermedia | reverse complement strand
CCTCAGCCGGAACCGACCCCAAGATAGCGGTACAGTTCGGTTAAATGTTCGCGTCGCGTGGTTTCCCTGCCGGAAAGGTAAGCAGGCCAGAGATCACCGGTAAGTTTTAGCCTGCCGGCTATATGCTTCAGCAGCGCATCAGAGGGTGGGATTTTTTTATCCGGTGCAAAGCCGACATTTTTCAGATAGCAAAGAAGGACGGCAAAACCAAAACGGCTGGCGGGTTTACGGTGAGCACTGATAAGCGCCAGATCATGCTCACTAAAATACGCCATTCGTGTCAGCGTTAACTCATCGTCCGGTAATGCCAGTAATGATTCTCTTTCCGACAGAGAAAGAATCTGCCTCCTTGACATATATTTTCCCTCATAAATTATTCGGTGCGGTATTTTTAACAAAAATGCTTATCGCATAAGGGTGTACTCCCGCGCTATACGGCATTTTCAGAGGTTTGACCTTAATCGGATAACCTAAATGCGATACTGCAAGAGCGACAACTTAAAAGCGATAGCCACTGACGCAAAATCAACCCCTTACGAACCAAGATTGGTTAAATAATGCGCTTAACGTACAAAAATTTCCGATCTCCAAACTGACCCCTAACAGGGTAGTGACCGGGTAGCCACGATAACTGCCAACAAAATTAGCTTATAGGTTAATTCTACCTTGTCTGAAATTAGCCTATAGGTTAATATTAATAGAAATGGGAGGTCACATGTTTAGCGTTGTTTATCACCCGGAAGCCAGGGAAGAAGCCACAGCATTACCCGTAAAAATCAGGGTGAAGTTTGACCGTCTCATCGGCAAACTGGAGTATGACGCCCGATTACTGCGGGAGCCGGACACGAAGCCCCTGGGCGATGGACTTTTTGAGATCCGCACGATGGGGACGGACATAGCCAGGGGAATCTGGGTATACCACAAAGGCAATACCATCATCATGCTCCGTGTTTTCATCAAGAAGTCACAGAAAACGCCAGCGAAAGAAATCGATCTCGCCAAAAAGCGGTTAGCGGAGGTACTTAATGAAACTGGTAAGCCATAAAGAACTGCATAACGAGTGGATGCAGGACGATGAATATCGCGCTGCATGGCAGGAAGAAGAACGTAAGGAAAAGCTCAGGGAGCTGCTTGCTGAATGGCGCAAGCATGACAACCTGACAAAAGCGCAGGTTGCTGAACGCATGGGGGTTACACCTCCGGTTATTTCTCGCCTGGAAAACAACATCACCAAAGCCAGCATCGACACACTGACCCGCTACGCTCACGCCTGCGGCATCAAGAAACCTGTCATTGCCCTGTACTGAATAGCCAGCCCTCCGGGGCTGGCCTTTTTGTTTCGGTCAGTCCCAAAATTTTGTTAAAGCAAGTTTAAAATGTCACCTGTTTCTCCAAAGTTGAAATGTCACTTCTAAGCCAATCTATTTATACATAATCTTTACATCTTTCCCCGGTGACAAAGTGCTAATTGGTCTGTAATGTTCAATGTGTGGCAGGCAAGCCGCCGGTGACTTAGGGAAGGTGCGAACAA
>NZ_JAKCNS010000140.1 GCF_021440345.1 Kluyvera intermedia | reverse complement strand
GGCGGGGTTTTTTGTTTTCTGCTATTCCGTACATCTCCCGCCGCAACAAACGCCCCTTTCGTTTTTCATCATGGCAGTACTATCTTCTTCCCAATGGATATTGCTTTACTCAGGAAGGAGTGAACATGCTGCAACAGGTTTCGACGCGTGCGTTTCACGCGATGGCAAAGCCGAGTGGTTCAGAGTGCAATCTGAACTGCGCCTACTGTTTTTATCTCGAAAAGCACGCCTTATACTCCTCTCACCCATCGCTACGCATGGATGATACGACGCTGGAGGCTTATGTCCGTGGCTATATTGCCGCTAGCGAACCGCAAAATGAGGTCGCCTTTACCTGGCAGGGCGGAGAGCCGACGCTGCTGGGATTGGATTTCTACCGGCGTGCCGTGGCTCTGCAACAGAAATACGGTGAGGGGCGACAGATCAGCAATAGCTTTCAGACCAACGGCGTACTGCTGGATGATGAGTGGTGCCAGTTCCTGGCGCGGCATCAGTTTCTGGTAGGGTTGTCGCTTGATGGTCCGGCAGAGATCCACAACCAGTATCGTGTGACGAAAGGCGGCCGCCCAACGCATAAGCTGGTGATGCGTGCGCTGGGATTGCTACAAAAACACCGGGTTAACTACAACGTGTTGGCCTGCGTTAACCATACCAGCGTCCGTGAACCACTGCAGGTCTAT
>NZ_JAKCNS010000139.1 GCF_021440345.1 Kluyvera intermedia | reverse complement strand
TAAGTTGGCAGCATCACCGACATGCAGATGGTCAGGACTTTGACAGATTTTAGAGATTTATCAATATTCAGAAAAATATATGAAATTATCCTTTCAATTTTGGTTAATTATAAATTCACTAAAAAGCAAATAATCAGATGTTACTTGACTCGGGCTTTTTTTGGTTCTGGATTGTATGGTTTTGAAACGGCTTCTATAAAGTGTTTTGGTAAAGATTTTTCTGAACTAACTTCAGAGCAACAAGCATTTTTGGCAGCAATGTTGCTAAGACCAAAACCAATGAAACCTAATGAAAAATGGACTGAATCAGTCACTATTAGGGCGTCGTATGCGCAAAAGGTGAGGGTTTTTGTGAAAGACAGTAATGAATAGTGTTATAATACTGGCATTAGATAAATTATATTGGTTTAGCTTTTCTGAATTTCCAGATATTATTCTATCCCATTTATTATCGGTTTCTAAGATTAATATTTTTGATACACGCCGTAACCCTTCAAAAGCCATCGAATAGTGATGGCCAATTTTTGATATGTTAACCGGTTTGTTTTTTCTTATTAAATCATCGATTAATAAATGAGCTTGCCGAAGGTTTTCATGAACGTCTTTTTCTAAATCATATGCTACCGGAGTTAACCCTAATGAGCGTAGTTCAATGAAAAATGAAGAGAGGCTTTCATTCCATTTTTCGACAGACTCCTTATATTGTAGCCGTGCATCGTAAAAATCTCTACTTTCCCTTTGATTATTATTATCAATTAAATTTCGACCGTAGAAAATCCTCATCCCGGCAAGTTTTTCTATATTCCCAGCAAGTTCTTTTAATCTATCTATTTCTTTTTGTATTTTAATTATTGTGGTTTGATATATGAAGTTTTTCTTCTGATAATGCTGAGTTAAAATCGCACCTATAATTCCAGTTAATATGAAGCCAATAATTATTTTAATTATCTCAAACATAAGAAATCATCCGTAAATTAATAATCATTACCATTAATCTATTCATTATAAT
>NZ_JAKCNS010000138.1 GCF_021440345.1 Kluyvera intermedia | reverse complement strand
AAGTTGGAGTCATTACCATATTACGAATACGCATCCAGCACTGCAAATTCTCTTTAATCCTGCTGTTCAGGGATTTTTGATCGATGCGTTTTCATATAATCCAGGCCATCTCATTTCGACCATTTCCAAACCCGTGTTAGTGCTACAAGGGCAACGCGATCTCCAGGTGGAAGAAACAGATGCAAGGCTGCTTAAAGCCGCTAATCCTCAAGCATCCCTGGTGATATTGCCCAATATGAACCATGTTATGAAAGAGGTGGCTTCGGACGATCGAAAGGCGAATATCGCTTCATACGCTGAACCAGTACTCCCCTTAGCTCCCGGTGTAATCGACTCGATTGACAATTTCCTGACCCATAGCTCACCTATTCCATAGGCCTTTTCCCCCACAGCTTAGGGAGACCAGTGCGGCGAAGCTGGCTGAATATGAGCTGATCCCGGGAGACGCGCTGAACGAAGACCTGTCACTTGCCGCTTGATGAGTCTGGAAGCCTTCAGGCCTGAAAGATCAATTGGCTTCGCCCTGCAGCCGGTGCCGATAATGTTTCAGGACAACTTGAGTCACGATTTGGCCGTAAATAAAGCCACCCAGCCCAGCAAATATTACGGTGCCGGTTATGCCGCCAAAGTGTGCTCCCACGCCGCTGAAAGCCCCGCAGAGGGCGAGACCGGCCCATGTTTGCCAGTGCCGGAAGGCCGATTTATACGCGCTCCGCCACCGTCTTCCGCGCTCCCGAAAAGATAAGTCTTTTAGTTCGGTAATACTTTTTAAGGTCCAGTAGATTTTCACGGTGATTTCCTTGGTACGCTGTCTAATCGAAGGGAACATAAAACGCCGGCAAAGGAAAGGATTACCCATTGTCCGCACCTCGCTCTCAGCAGACCTTCAGCGTCAGAAACTTGTCTGCTATGTGCCAGGAGCGGACGTTGTTAGCAACAGCCTGAGTTGTTCATCGGGGTGCAAGCCACAGAGCAAAAAAGCGTGTTCTAATCACCAAATCTTTCATCCTCTCGCGTCATTTGTTATATAAATATTATCATTATCATTATCAT
>NZ_JAKCNS010000137.1 GCF_021440345.1 Kluyvera intermedia | reverse complement strand
ACATTATGAATGAACCTATGTAGAAATTTAAGGTGTTTGTTATGGATACTACATTCATTGCTGAACCTATAGTAAGCATTGACGAAAAGTTGTTGGGCGTTGAGCTTCTCACTCGCTTCATTTCCCCAGATGGACGCCCCCTTCATCCTGAGTTCGTAATTTCATCTTGGGATTTAGATAGGAAACGGCTTTTCCTATACGAACAATGCGGAAACATTGCCAGTATGCAAAAGTGGTTCGAACGAAAGAATCTATTTTGTACACTGAACATTGATCAGCAAATGGCTTTTCTGATACGTAATGACTACATACTTAGACAAACTTTCGAATCGATGCCATTCATCAAACTTGAGCTTTCTGAGAATTTCCCAGGTTTAGATAAAGGATTAAAAAGCCCCTTGTTAAAGTCGCTGAGCCAGGGTGTGAATGGGCTGTGGCTCGATGACCTTGGGGCAGGTAATTCGAATGTAGTTAGTTTGATAGAAGGTTACTTTGAAGTAGTAAAAATAGATCGCATTTTCTTTAATGAGCAGGTGAAAAAACCAACCTTCTACGAATTAATTGTATTAATTAAAAAATACTGCGACAAAATTGTTATTGAAGGCATTGAGGATAGAAAAAGTATGGAAATCTTGCGTGAAGTAGGCATTTGGGGGTTACAGGGTTATCTTTTTAAATCCATCCCATTTGAGAACGTAGATTCGTTGGTATAGCTTGAATAAGCTTCCTTGTAAAAGGGGCAAAATGCCCTTATTTATTTCTTAAATTCCATAGTAACAGTATCAGATTCAGTTTTCTTTGGTGCATTGTTTACTACTTTCTGTTTCACCGTACCACCAACGCTTCTATTACTTTGCGTTTTAGTCGCAATTACATTAACTGTAGCAGTGCTAACAAGTCTGACTTGTTCAAATTCAAGATCAAATTGCATAGCAAATTCAGATTTATAATCGTAGGAGATGCCGGAGAGAATGACATCCTCATACACTTTGTGCTCTGTCACTAATGTAATAGGCTGACGACTATCAAAGATTTTATCAAGATACTGGATAGCTTGAGAAATACGTGTGCCATTAACGCCAGCACTGTATAATAAATCTTTCTCCAGCCTTACCGGAGTTTCGGTAATAATCCCAGACAGCTTGAATGTATTATTCTTTATCTGAACGTGATCGCTCACCTCTGCCCCGCTCTCAACGGGATAGCTGGTAATATCAGCCTGTCTACGGACTCCCGTATCTGTCACAGCATCAAAAACTATCGCCTGATAGTTTTGAATGTAGCTATCAGAAGCCGGATTATAAACAGATGCAAGGATAGTGAATCCGTTTTCACCTTTATTACGGGTAGCGCTGCTGTTATTACTATTTGAGGTTGAATTAATCCCTTGCGAGGAATTGCCAATAGTTAAACTTCCTGGTGTTGCCATTTTATTTTATTCCTTACGAAGAGGGGCAATTAGCCCCCCGTCCCTTGTCCAGATGAAACAGCCAGCACCATACGCTGATTGTTATCATTGATACGCTGATCAACGGTAGCATTAAGCATGTTTCCAAATGTCGGATCAGGGGCAATAGTGAGAGAGATCATTCCTTCCGGTAGGTTATTTTGTAATACCACTGGCTGAACCACTGTATTTTTAGCTGGCGGTGTCGCAGTAGCCGCTGCCGATTGTTTCAACATAGAAACAGGAGAATAATCACAGTTGGCGCTCTGAGCGTAACTGCTAACATCCTGCGCCCCGCTTGTACCGTTCCACCATTCACGCATTGTGTCGAATACATTTTGCTCATGTGTGCCGTCTGCTTTAGGCTGGCTGGCTCCGTAGGCGTTAGCCACTGGATTACTCCCAGGCAGTGCAGGTGCTGACGTTGTGCCGTAATGCTGGCTCACCGCCTCTTTAGTGGTGTTGTCACCGTTCAGGAGATTCAGCTTACCAGTGATCCAGTTGGTCATCTTCATTAAGCCATCTACAACATCCCCCGCCGCCTTACCTAAGCCTTTGAAGAACGGAAGAGCCTCCTGCATAGCTTCCTTCCACTCTTTAACCGTCGCAGGGTCGAGAGACTCCATGAAACCTTCGAAGAATGCCAACTTCTGGCTATCGTTGAGAATGTCCATTTCCTGATTGAATTTGCGGTAGGCCACAAGCTGATCTTGCTGTTCCTGGTTCAACCACTGCCCGTTACGCTTGAGCACGTCCACCTGATCAGTTAGTGCCTTACCACCGTTCATAAAGGCTTTGGCGTAAAGCCCGAGATCGTCCCCGAGGTCTTCGAGATTGTGCAAAATTTCCTGTTCACTCAATCCTTTAGATTGCATTGTGTTGGTGTATGAAGAGACAAAACCAAACGGATTTTTAGCCCATTCTTTAAGCTTTTCAGGCGTATACCCCATGTTCAAAGCAGTGTTAATGCCTGTTGGTGCTCCTGTCCATTCACCCTGTTTATTACGTTTCGCATTCAGCGCACCGTCTGCGAGTTTCTCGGACACATCTTTTGCAACATCCAAGTTTTTTCTGGCTCCCTGCGTACCGATACCGGAATCAATCCCGTTAGCTTGTGCAAACTGGCCTAACGATTGCAGAAAGTTGTAATCCACACCGCCCAATCTGGCACGTTGCACAATCTCGCTGCTCTCTTCCTGGGCTGTTACAGCATCTCTACCCCATGAATAAGCACCGTAAGCCGCCGCACCCACACCAGCGCCAGCCAACGCACCACTACCTAACCCCATAAGCCCGCCTGTAATCGCTCCAGAGCCACCTACAGGAGCCGTAGCGCCTCGTTTAGCTGCTTCCCTACGTGAAGCATTGAGCCTGCGATAACCCTGCTGTAAGCGCTTAATCTCGCTGTTTTGGCGTTGTAGGCTGATCGTTCCATCAGCATAACTACGGGTAATTTTGCTGGCCTGTAATGCCGCCTGGGCTAATTCTACGTTGGTTAGGTGGTGCATACTTTTGAAACTCGAACCCGTATCGAGCAATTTTAGCTCTGCCCGTTCACGGCGTACCGCTGTTCTTTGGGCCTCTTTCGCTGCCTGTTGCTCTACACGAAGCGCGGCCTTAGCTGCCCTTGCCTTTTCTCGTTGGTGATGCTGCCAACTTA
>NZ_JAKCNS010000014.1 GCF_021440345.1 Kluyvera intermedia | reverse complement strand
TAAGTTGGCAGCATCACCATATATCCAGCCAATTTTTGTACAATATATGTTTCATTGTACACATTGCCCGCAATCTCAATTCCCCGTCGAAGATAATAATGAAATTCCGTTTCATTTCCTGGCAGCACTGACCTTACGTGGGACGAATTTGCCGCGTGACTGCATCTTGTTGGATTTTTTGTATATACTGCCAGCAGAGTAAAACAAGGTTTTACGCCTCAATGCATTTTACGCTTGAGCATATCCTCATTCAGATGCCGTTATGATGGGTTACACACGCCAATGAGTCAGTCCGACAAGATGAGCCCGACGAAATTCTCCCTCCTTCCTGGGAGCATCACACGTTTTTTCCTCCTTATGATCATCGTGCTTCTGGTGACCATGGGCGTGATGATTCAAAGCGCGGTTAACGCGTGGCTAAAAGATAAGAGCTATCAGATTGTCGATTTGACGCACGCGGTACATAAGCGTATCGATACCTGGCGCTACACCACCTGGCAAATTTACGACAATATCGCCGCATCAAGCAGCAACGCGACGCCGATTGATGGCCTGCAGGAAACCCGCTTAAAGCAGGATGTCTATTATCTCGAGAAGCCAAGACGTAAAACCGAAGCGCTGATTTTTGGTTCGCATGATAGCGCAACGCTGGATATCACTCAGCGAATGTCAACCTATCTGGATACCCTGTGGGGCGCCGAAAACGTGCCGTGGTCGATGTACTATCTTAATGGTCAGGATAACAGCCTGATCCTTATCTCAACGCTGCCGCTCAAAGATCTCTCGTCAGGGTTCAAAGAATCGACCGTCGGCAGTATCGTCGACTCACGCCGCGCCGAGATGCTGCAGCAGGCGAATACGCTGGATGAACGTGAAACCTTCTCTTCTTTGCGTCGTTTAGCCTGGCAAAATGGCCGCTACTTTACCCTACGCACCACCTTTAATCAGCCGGGACATCTGGCGACCGTCGTCGCCTTCGATTTACCGATAAACGATCTGGTGCCGCCAACAATGTCGCTGGATAGCTTCCGCCTTGAACCCGATCCTGCGCAGGCCTCCCCTCGTGGCCAGGAAAAAGATCCGGGCGACAGCGTCGCGATTAATTTTAATAGCTCGCGCATTGAAATCACTTCCGCGCTCAACACCACCGGTATGCGTTTAGTATGGCAAGTGCCATTTGGTACCCTGTTGCTTGATACCTTCCAGAACATCATGCTACCGCTGCTGTTGAATATCGGCCTATTGGCGCTGGCGCTCTTTGGTTACTCTACTTTCCGTAACCTGCCTACGCGCAGCAGCGCACATACGGCACCGGCCTCTGGAACCAATAACGAACTGCGGATGCTGCGAGTCATCAACGAAGAGATCGTCTCTTTATTGCCACTTGGGCTATTGGTTCACGACCAGGAGTCGAATCGCACCATTATTAGCAATAAAATTGCCGATCACCTGCTGCCGCATCTGAACCTACAAAATATCACCAGCATGGCGGACCAGCATCAAGGGGTGATTCAGGCCACCATCAATAATGAACTGTATGAAATACGTCAGTTCCGCAGCCAGGTTTCACCGCGTACGCAGATCTTTATCATCCGCGATCAGGACCGGGAAGTACTGGTCAATAAAAAGCTTAAACAGGCTCAGCGGCTCTATGAGAAAAACCAGCAGGGTCGCGCAGCCTTTATGCAGAACATTAGCGACACGCTGAAACAGCCAATCAAAGCGCTGGCGGCTGAAGCGACAACCCTTGATACCCCCGAGGGTCAGAAACTGGCTAACCATGCCGATCTGCTGGTGCGTCTGGTGGATGAAATCCAGCTCGCCAATATGCTGGAAAATGACAGCTGGAAAGGCACGTCAACGCAGTTCTCGCTTCAGGAGCTGATTGATGAAGTGGTGCCGGAAGTGTTGCCATCAATCAAGCGTAAAGGGTTACAGCTGCTTATCAACAATGCATTGCCGGCAAAAGAACAGCGTTTTGGCGATCGTGATGCCCTGCGGCGTATTTTGCTGTTGCTGATCCAGTATGCCGTCACCACCACGCAGATGGGTAAAGTGACCATTGAGGTGAGTGCCGACGAGTCGGCGGAAGATCGCTTGACCTTCCGCATCCTCGATACCGGCAACGGCGTCTCGCATGGCGAGATTGATAACCTGCACTTCCCGTATCTCAACGATACTCAGTCAGACCGCTATGGCAAGGCGAACGCCCTCACCTTCTGGCTGTGCGATCAGCTCGCCCGTAAGCTAGGCGGACACCTGAGCATTAAAGCGCGGGAATCGCTGGGAACCCGCTATACGCTGCACGTCAAAATGGCGGTGCGAGAGGAAAACGCCGAGCCGGAAGAGCAGCTGCTGGATGATGTGGTGGCAATGATCGACATCACCTCCAATGAAATCCGCAATATTGTCACCCGTCAGCTCGAAAGCTGGGGGGCCACCTGTATCAATCCGGATGAACGGGCAACGAGTCAAGAATATGATCTGTTTTTAACAGATAATCCGTCTAATCTTACTGCTTCGGGCTTGCTTTTAAGCGATGATGAAGCTGGAATACGCAAAATTGGCCCAGGCCAGCTGCGTGTGAACTTTAACATAAGTAACGCAATACAGGACGCCGTACTCCAACTGATTGAAGAGCAACTGGCACAGGAAGAAGTTACGGAATCGCAGCCCGGCAGCGATGAAAATGCCGAACTTCAGGCTAGTGGCTATTATGCTCTGTTTGTGGATACGGTACCGGAAGATGTTAGCAGACTGTATACTGAATCCGCGGCGAAGGATTTTGCCGCTCTGGCACAGACAGCTCACCGCCTTAAAGGGGTGTTTGCCATGCTAAATCTGGTACCTGGCAAGCAGTTATGTGAAACGCTCGAACATCTTATTCGTGAGAAAGATGCTTCCGGCATAGAAAAATACATCAGCGACATTGACGTATACGTCAAGAGCTTGCTGTAGCAAGGTAGCCTTTACATGAACAATATGAACGTAATTATTGCTGATGACCATCCGATTGTGCTGTTCGGGATTCGTAAATCTCTGGAACAAATTGAATGGGTGAATGTTGTTGGCGAATTTGAAGACTCCACCGCGCTAATTAACAATTTACCTAAACTTGATGCCCACGTGCTGATAACCGATCTCTCCATGCCAGGAGACAAATACGGTGACGGTATTACGTTGATTAAATACATCAAGCGCCACTTCCCCGATCTGTCGATTATCGTGTTGACCATGAACAACAACCCGGCGATTCTTAGCGCCGTGCTGGATCTCGATATCGAAGGGATTGTGCTGAAACAGGGCGCACCAACCGACCTGCCGAAAGCGCTGGCTGCGCTGCAGAAAGGTAAGAAATTTACCCCGGAAAGCGTCTCTCGCCTGCTGGAGAAAATCAGCGCTGGCGGCTACGGCGACAAACGTCTGTCCCCGAAAGAGAGCGAAGTATTGCGTCTGTTCGCAGAAGGTTTCCTGGTGACAGAGATTGCCAGAAAGCTCAACCGCAGTATTAAAACCATCAGTAGCCAAAAGAAATCGGCGATGATGAAGCTGGGCGTCGAAAACGATATCGCCCTGCTGAACTACCTCTCTTCGGTAACGCTTTCCCCGTCAGACAAAGACTAACGTCTGTGCAGACCGGGGCTGACAGCACGTCAGCTCCGGCGCATTTCCAGGTTACACACTATCTTTCGCCTTCAGAGTTATCACCCAATCGAAGCTGGGCCAACTATCTAAACGCCATCTGCTGATGTTTATTCCCGCGACTTGCGCACTCTTGCCGCATAGACCGTCAAGGTCTGCTTCAGTACGTCCAGCGTGACCGGTTTCGACAGACAGCTATCCATCCCCGACTCCAGGCAGCGCTGCTTCTCTTCCGCCAGCGCGTTGGCCGTTACGCCAACAACCGGCAGCGTCAGCCCAAGCTGACGAATACGCTGGGTCAGACGATACCCATCCATATTCGGCATGTTGACGTCACTCAGAACAATGTCGATATGGTTTTTGCTCAACACGTTCAGCGCATCAACACCATCGTTCGCCGTTTTACACTGATAGCCCAGCGATCCCAGCTGATCCGCCAGCAGGCGACGGTTGATAGGATGATCGTCAACGACGAGGATCATCATGTCATCATTACTGTTTTCCGCCACCTCGTGCGCGGCGAGCGACTCGGTGGCGTCACCGGTCCCCATCTTCACGCGGTAAATACGGCCCAGCAGCGTCATTAATTCATGCGGGGAAACGATGCTGTGTATCCATTGACCCGGCGCATACTCCTGCGGAATACCGATATGGCGGCGACAGAAGACCACCGCAGCGCGACCCGCCCATTGCTGGGTGATTTCATCATCGGTTATCAGCAGATCGTCCGGCTCCGGTATTTCACCGTCGTACAGACGAACGTCCATCCCGTGATAGGTCAGCAAGGTCTGAATGAAATTGGACAACGCGACGTTGCGCACCGCCAGCCAGCAGCGAACGGCTGCCAGCCCGCCTATCATCAACGGCGTTTGATTCTGTTCACCATACAACGGGATACGCAGGGAAAACTGACTCCCCATACCCGGCTCGGTATCCACCGCGATATCACCGTCCATCATATTGACCAGCTTTTCGCAAATCGCCAGCCCCAGGCCAGTACCCTGGAAGTTACGCTGCACGCCGGTACCCACCTGGAAAAACGGGTCAAACAGACGCACCACCTCTTTGGCTGGAATACCAACGCCGGTATCGCGAATGCTGATACTAAGGTAATACCCTTCCCGCTTCAGATGTAAAACGATACAGCCAATGTCGGTAAACTTGATGGCATTACTGAGCAGGTTGGAGATAACCTGCTGAAGACGCATCGGGTCGCCCATCATTTTCAGCGGCACGTCAGGTTCAATAAAGCAGTACATCCCCAGCTGTTTTCTCACCACCAGCGGCAAATAGTTGGCGGTGATATGGTTCATCACCTCTTTAGGTGAAAATTCGCTTGGTTCGATTTTGAGCTGTTCAGACTCAATTTTTGAAAAGTCGAGAATGTCGCTGATAATCTTCAGCAGCAGCGCTGACGAGTTGTTCATGGCCGTCACCAGGCGGTCAACGCCCTTCGGCAGCTCTTTGGTTTGCAGTAAATCGAGGTTACCAATAATCCCATACAACGGCGTACGCAGTTCGTGGCTCACCGTTGCCAGGAACATGGATTTTGACTGGCTGGCCTGCTCCGCCGCCTGTGCCATCTCCTGCAGCGACTCTTCCATTTTGACGCGCGAACTCACGTCAACCAGCACGCAAATCGCCACGTTCTCGTTGCGATAGCGTGAGTGGACAAAGCTAATTTGCAGGTTGGTGTTGTTACTGGTCAGTACGTCAACGAAGTTCACCTGCTGACCGCAGATAATCTGCGTCAGCCGCTGCCGGTCCTCGTGGGTCAGCATATTCAGGTAATTATGCGCCAGTTCATTACTCAGAATATTGGTGCCATCCTGAGTCCTCAGGATACAGATCCCAACCGGCGCCGAGGCGACAATTTTACGGTTAAACTGCTCATGTTCTTCCAGACGTAGCGCGTCCGACTCTGCGGGCAGGAAGATACGGCGCTCATACATCCGCGCCATGGTAAACAGCGCAATCCCGGTTAACAGGTTCAACAGCAAAGCATTGAGTACCAGAATACGAATACGTTCCAGTACCGCATCCAGCGGCACCGAGTAGACAATACTCAGCGATGAAGGCGAAAGGGTTTTCTTCAGCACCAGCTCGCGATAGCCAGCGGTATAACCAAACCACAGGCGTTCCTGTAGCGCTCGCGTCGCGATATGCAGTTTGTTGTCCGGCCCGGAGAGCGAAATCAGCGTATTGCCATTATCATCAAGAATTGATACCCCCATTGGCATACTGCCTGGGGTGAAGAAGTTCTCCATGCGAATGGTCTGTTCAACGCCCAGCAGCGCCTGCAGGCGATTCGCCAGATACACCGGCGTCAAAGCATAGAAATAACCGACGCTGTGACGCGGCCCCTGCCCAACCCAGAACAAGTTGCCGCCACGCTCATCCTGCGGCGCATCGCGATAGGCCATAATGCGTTCGTGCAGCGAGTTAAGGGCTTCACTACGTTCAACCGGCATTTCACGCAGGCCAAAGTTAGCCATGCAAAGGTTATCGCTGCCGATTAAATAGACGCGGTTAAGATCGTAGGCAGCGGAGAAATTCTCCCGCCAGTAGCGCAGATACCACGACAGCGACTCCAGCGGGCCACGCCAGGTGGTATCGAGGTTGCCGCAGTCTGAATCCGGGAACAGCGGCTCAAAGTCGGGGATGTCGGCGCTATCTTTGATAGCACCGGTCGGCAGCGTACCATTCGCCGCGGTCAGCCGGTTTTCGGCGATATACTTCAGCTCCTTAATCACATCGGAGGTTCGCTGGAAATAGCGCTGGGCCTGATCGGAGTTAAGATTAAATTCCTGGCGGATTTCCGATTCTTTCTGATGCAGGGCATTCACAATATAGAATACCGAAATCAAGGCGATAAGCAGCCAAAGCAGCAATGCCAACGCGCGGAACAGGTAGCGTGAAACTTTCAGCGTGGTGCGAAAGGAGACAAGATATTTCAAAGTGGCGAAACTCCGCCGTCAAAGGCTAACAGGATGTGGTTAAGGTAGCGGGAAAAGCCCTTTACCGCAATGTTAATACATACAGAACAGCCGCCCGGACGCGCGCTGCAATGCTGAAAACAGCCAAACCGCAGATAAAAAAAGAGCCGGTATTCACCGGCTCTTTCATGCGACATAAGACGACGAATTACTCGTCTGCGTCTTCCGCAACATCATCATCGCTTTCGGTTTCCGGCGCGATATCATCATCGCCTTCCGCCACGCTACCGTCGATAGCGTCCAGCTCTTCGTCATCCACTGGCTCAGCAACACGTTGCAGACCCACGACGTTCTCATCTTCCGCAGTACGGATGAGGATAACGCCCTGGGTGTTACGTCCAACCACGCTGACTTCCGACACGCGGGTACGCACCAGCGTACCGGCATCGGTGATCATCATTATCTGGTCGCTGTCATCAACCTGTACCGCACCAACAACGGAGCCGTTACGCTCGGTCACTTTGATGGAGATAACGCCCTGAGTTGCACGCGACTTAGTTGGATACTCTGCCGCAGCGGTACGTTTACCGTAACCATTCTGCGTCACGGTCAGGATTGCACCTTCACCGCGTGGAATAATCAGAGACACCACTTTGTCTTCACCCGCCAGTTTGATACCGCGTACGCCGGTCGCAGTACGACCCATGGCACGAACGGCATCTTCTTTAAAGCGAACCACTTTGCCTGCGGCAGAGAACAGCATCGCTTCGTCAGAACCGGAGGTCAGGTCAACGCCAATCAGCTCATCGCCTTCGTTGAGGTTAACCGCAATAATCCCGGCAGAACGCGGACGACTGAACTCAGTCAGCGCGGTTTTCTTCACGGTACCGCTGGCGGTTGCCATGAAGACGTTCACGCCCTCTTCGTATTCACGAACCGGCAGGATCGCGGTGATGCGTTCGTTCGCTTCCAGCGGTAGCAGGTTGACGATTGGACGTCCACGTGCGCCACGGCTAGCTTCCGGCAGCTGATAAACCTTCATCCAGTACAGGCGACCGCGGCTGGAGAAGCACAGGATCGTATCGTGGGTGTTGGCCACCAGCAGGCGGTCGATAAAGTCTTCTTCTTTAATACGTGCCGCTGACTTGCCTTTACCACCACGACGCTGTGCTTCGTAATCGGTAAGCGGTTGATATTTGACGTAACCCTGGTGAGACAAGGTCACAACAACATCTTCCTGGCTAATCAGGTCTTCGATATTAATGTCGGCGCTGTTGGCGGTGATTTCAGTGCGACGCGCGTCACCGAACTGTTCACGTACCAGTTCCAGTTCTTCACGGATCACTTCCATCAGGCGCTCTGCGCTACCGAGGATGCGCAGCAGTTCAGCGATCTGCTCCAGCAGCTCTTTGTACTCGTCGAGCAGTTTTTCATGCTCAAGGCCGGTCAGTTTCTGCAGACGCAGATCCAGGATAGCCTGGGCCTGCTGCTCGGTCAGGTAGTACTGACCATCGCGCACGCCAAATTCAGGTTCCAGCCATTCAGGACGCGCTGCATCATCGCCCGCACGTTCCAGCATCGCAGAAACGTTGCCCAGATCCCATGAACGCGCAACCAGGCCTGCTTTCGCTTCGGCCGGAGTTGGCGCATGACGGATCAGTTCAATGATAGGATCGATGTTTGCCAGCGCAATCGCCAGTGCTTCAAGGATGTGCGCACGATCGCGAGCTTTACGCAGTTCAAAGATAGTACGGCGTGTCACCACTTCGCGACGGTGACGTACGAAGGCGGCGATAATGTCTTTCAGGTTCATGATCTTCGGCTGACCATGGTGCAGTGCCACCATGTTGATACCGAAGGAAACCTGCAGCTGAGTCTGGGAGTAAAGGTTGTTGAGAACCACTTCCCCGACCGCGTCGCGTTTCACTTCAATCACGATGCGCATACCGTCTTTATCAGACTCGTCGCGCAGCGCGCTGATGCCTTCAACGCGTTTGTCTTTAACCAGCTCGGCGATTTTCTCGATCAGGCGCGCTTTGTTCACCTGATAAGGAATTTCGTGGACGATGATGGTTTCACGACCGGTTTTCGCGTCAGCTTCCACTTCCGCGCGAGCGCGAATGTACACTTTGCCACGACCGGTACGGTAGGCTTCTTCAATGCCACGACGACCATTGATGATCGCAGCCGTTGGGAAGTCTGGGCCAGGAATGTGTTCCATCAGCCCTTCGATGGTGATGTCTTCATCATCGACGTAAGCCAGGCAGCCGTTGATCACTTCCGTCAGGTTGTGCGGCGGGATGTTGGTTGCCATACCTACTGCGATACCGGAGGCACCGTTAACCAGCAGGTTAGGAATTTTGGTCGGCATCACATCTGGAATACGTTCGGTACCGTCGTAGTTATCGACGAAATCTACCGTTTCTTTTTCCAGGTCAGCCATCAGCTCGTGGGCGATTTTCGACATACGGATTTCCGTATAACGCATCGCTGCGGCGGAGTCGCCATCGACAGAACCAAAGTTGCCCTGGCCATCTACCAGCATGTAACGCAGTGAGAATGGCTGAGCCATACGGACGATAGTGTCATAAACCGCGGTATCACCATGAGGGTGATATTTACCGATTACGTCACCCACGACACGGGCTGATTTTTTATAGGCTTTGTTCCAGTCATTGCCCAATACGTTCATGGCGTAAAGTACGCGACGGTGTACCGGCTTCAGGCCATCTCGGACATCTGGCAGCGCACGGCCAACAATGACCGACATCGCATAATCCAGATAAGAGTTCTTTAACTCTTCCTCGATGTTGACCGGTGTAATTTCTCTCGCAAGGTCGCTCATCTAACCGCTATCCCTCTACTGTGTCCCGGATTCAAAGGTCGAAAATTATAACACATCCGCGTAAAGACAGGTAAACCCAATAGCACCCGCCAGACGCTTTATTCGCTCGTCGGTGCTGATATACTCGCAGACAATAATGAAATAAGGAGCAGGAACACCCATGAATGCCGAAAAAGCTGCGGTAGCGCACAACGTTGACCACGAAGAGATTGCCAAATTCGAGGCCGTCGCGTCACGCTGGTGGGATCTGGAAGGTGAATTCAAACCTTTGCACCGTATTAACCCGCTGCGCCTGGGCTATATCGCCGAGCGCTCCAACGGTCTGTTCGGCAAAAAAGTGCTCGATGTCGGCTGCGGTGGCGGTATTCTGGCAGAAAGTATGGCCCGTGAAGGCGCAACGGTGACTGGGCTTGATATGGGCTTTGAGCCGTTACAGGTTGCGAAACTGCACTCACTGGAAACCGGTATTCCGGTCGATTACATTCAGGAAACGGTAGAACAACATGCGGCGAAGCACGCCCAGCAGTATGACGTCGTCACCTGCATGGAAATGCTTGAGCACGTTCCCGACCCGCAGTCGGTGGTGAAAGCCTGCGCGCAGTTGATCAAACCCGGTGGGCAGGTCTTCTTCTCGACCCTGAACCGCAACGGCAAATCCTGGCTGATGGCGGTCGTTGGCGCGGAATACATTCTGCGCATGGTGCCAAAAGGCACGCACGACGTGAAAAAATTCATTAAGCCTGCTGAACTGCTGAGCTGGGTTGACCAAACCGTGCTGAAAGAGCGTCACATGACCGGCCTGCACTACAACCCGCTGACCAACACATTCAAACTCGCACCGGGTGTGGATGTTAACTATATGCTGCACACCACCGCCAAAAGCGAATAGCCCGCCGCAGGCGGTGTAGGCCCGATAAGCGAAGCGCCNNGCTTCGCTTTTCGGGCCTACGCGTCACCTACTAATGATCGGGATATAGCCACAACAAAATTGCGCTACATCATATTGCGCAACAACGCCCTTCGACGAAGAAATCAGCACTCGATCAAATTTTCATTTTTTTTTGCAAATTATTGACATCCTCGCCAGCCCTTACGTGCCGTGGACTTAGCGTTTTTTACCCTTTCACAACCTCAATTCAACATCAAAATCAACTCTTGTACTCAAAAGAATCCCTACTAGAATAACTCACCATATAGCGTTCAATTAATCAACGACCCCCTACATATAGTATTTATCCACAGGTTTTCACACCACCGGTAATTGTGGATAAGCAGGGGACATTTTTCTTTTCACGGACAGGTAAAAATCACATGAATCAGAGTCTGCTGGTGACGAAGCGTGACGGCCGCACAGAGCGCATTAACCTCGACAAAATTCATCGCGTGCTGGATTGGGCTGCTGAAGGGTTGCATAACGTTTCTATTTCTCAGGTTGAGCTGCGTTCCCACATCCAGTTCTACGACGGGATGAAAACGTCCGATATTCATGAAACCATTATCAAGGCCGCCGCAGACCTGATCTCTCACGACGCACCGGACTACCAGTACCTGGCCGCACGCCTGGCGGTATTCCACCTGCGCAAAAAAGCCTACGGCCAGTTCGAGCCACCGGCGCTGTTCACCCATGTCAAACACATGGTCGATCTGGGTAAATACGACAATCATCTGCTGGAAGACTATACGGAAGAAGAGTTCAAGCAGATGGACTCGTTCATCGTTCACGACCGTGACATGACCTTCTCCTACGCCGCCGTGAAGCAGCTGGAAGGTAAATACCTGGTACAGAACCGTGTGACTGGCGAAATTTACGAGAGCGCTCAGTTCCTCTATATTCTGGTGGCCGCGTGCCTGTTCTCTAACTATCCACGTGAAACGCGCCTGAGCTATGTCAAACGCTTCTATGATGCGGTCTCCACGTTCAAAATTTCGCTGCCAACGCCAATTATGTCCGGCGTGCGTACCCCAACGCGTCAGTTCAGCTCCTGCGTTCTGATCGAGTGTGGCGACAGCCTCGACTCCATCAACGCCACCTCCAGCGCAATCGTGAAATACGTCTCCCAGCGCGCCGGTATCGGTATCAACGCCGGTCGCATCCGTGCGCTGGGTAGCCCAATTCGCGGCGGTGAAGCCTTCCACACCGGCTGTATCCCGTTCTATAAGCACTTCCAGACCGCAGTGAAATCCTGCTCTCAGGGCGGCGTGCGTGGCGGTGCGGCCACCCTCTTCTATCCAATGTGGCACCTGGAAGTGGAAAGCCTGCTGGTCCTGAAGAACAACCGTGGCGTTGAAGGCAACCGCGTTCGTCATATGGACTACGGCGTGCAGATCAACAAACTGATGTACACCCGTCTGCTGAAAGGCGGTGACATCACTCTGTTCAGCCCGTCCGACGTCCCAGGCCTGTACGATGCGTTCTTCGCCAATCAGGACGAATTCGAACGTCTGTACACCCAGTATGAAAACGACGACAGCATCCGTAAGCAGCGCGTGAAAGCGGTTGAGCTGTTCTCGCTGATGATGCAGGAACGCGCCTCAACTGGCCGTATCTATATTCAGAACGTGGACCACTGCAACACCCACAGCCCGTTTGATCCAACCATCGCGCCGGTACGCCAGTCTAACCTGTGCCTGGAAATCGCCCTGCCAACCAAACCGCTGGACGATGTAAACGACGAAAACGGTGAAATCGCCCTGTGTACGCTGTCAGCATTCAACCTTGGCGCGATTAAGAGCCTCGACGAACTCGAAGAGCTGGCGGTGCTGGCAGTACGCGCGCTGGATGCCCTGCTCGACTACCAGGACTACCCAATCAAAGCGGCAGAACGCGGCGCGATGGGCCGTCGTACCCTGGGTATTGGCGTTATCAACTACGCCTACTGGCTGGCGAAAAACGGCAAGCGCTACTCCGATGGCAGCGCCAACAACCTGACTCACCAGACTTTCGAAGCAATTCAGTACTACCTGCTGAAAGCCTCTAATGAGCTGGCGAAAGAGCAAGGCGCGTGCCCGTGGTTCAACGAAACCACCTACTCTCAGGGTATTCTGCCGATCGATACCTATAAGAAAGACCTGGATGCGATTACCAGCGAGCCGCTGCACATGGATTGGGAAGCGCTGCGTGAGTCGATTAAGACCCACGGCCTGCGTAACTCCACGCTCTCTGCCCTGATGCCGTCCGAGACCTCTTCGCAGATCTCCAACGCCACCAACGGCATCGAGCCACCGCGCGGCTATGTCAGCATCAAAGCATCGAAAGACGGTATTCTGCGTCAGGTGGTTCCAGACTACGAACATCTGAAAAACGCCTACGAACTGCTGTGGGAAATGCCGAACAACGACGGCTACCTGCAGCTAGTTGGCGTCATGCAGAAGTTTATCGACCAGTCGATTTCGGCGAACACCAACTATGACCCGACGCGCTTCCCGTCTGGCAAAGTGCCGATGCAGCAGCTGCTCAAAGATTTGCTCACCGCCTATAAATTTGGCGTGAAGACCCTGTACTATCAAAACACCCGTGACGGTGCGGAAGATGCGCAGGATGACATGGTGCCGTCCATTCAGGACGACGGCTGCGAAAGCGGCGCATGTAAAATCTGACAACGATTGCCGGGCAGCGCTGCGCTGACCCGGCCTTTGATTTCCGTTATTACCGGGTAGCGCCGCAAAAGTCTTACCCAGAACACGGATTTATACACTCAATCATGCGGGTTGCATTAAAATGCCGCAGACGAGATGACGTGTATATTTGCAACGATATTGTAAGCAGGTAAGTAAACGCCATCCGGCATTACTCTCCAGACAGGATTGACATCAATGGCATACACCACTTTTTCACAGACGAAAAACGATCAGCTCAAAGAGCCGATGTTCTTTGGCCAGCCGGTCAACGTGGCACGCTACGACCAGCAGAAATATGACATTTTCGAAAAGCTGATTGAAAAGCAACTCTCCTTCTTCTGGCGTCCGGAAGAAGTGGACGTTTCCCGCGACCGTATCGATTACCAGGCGCTGCCAGAACACGAAAAGCATATCTTCATCAGTAACCTGAAATATCAGACTCTGCTGGACTCCATTCAGGGCCGCAGCCCGAACGTGGCGCTGCTGCCGCTGATCTCCATTCCAGAGCTGGAAACCTGGGTGGAAACGTGGGCGTTTTCTGAAACCATCCACTCGCGCTCTTATACGCATATCATCCGTAACATCGTCAACGATCCGGCGATTGTGTTTGACGATATCGTCACCAACGAACAGATCCAAAAGCGCGCGGAAGGCATCTCCAGCTATTACGATGAGCTGATTGAGATGACCAGCTACTGGCATCTGCTGGGCGAAGGTACGCATACCGTGAACGGTAAAACCGTCACCGTGAACCTGCGCGAGCTGAAAAAGAAACTGTATGTCTGCCTGATGAGCGTCAATGCGCTGGAAGCGATTCGCTTCTATGTCAGCTTCGCCTGTTCTTTCGCCTTCGCCGAGCGCGAACTGATGGAAGGCAACGCCAAAATCATTCGTCTTATCGCCCGCGATGAAGCTCTGCACCTGACCGGCACCCAGCATATGCTGAACCTGCTGCGCAGCGGCGTGGATGATCCGGAAATGGCGGAAATTGCCGAAGAGTGCAAACAAGAATGCTATGACCTGTTCGTGCAGGCGGCGGTGCAGGAAAAAGAGTGGGCAGACTATCTGTTCCGCGACGGTTCGATGATTGGCCTCAACAAAGACATTCTGTGTCAGTACGTTGAGTACATCACCAACATCCGTATGCAGGCCGTTGGTCTGGATCTGCCGTTCCAGACGCGTTCGAACCCTATCCCGTGGATCAACACCTGGCTGGTGTCCGATAACGTGCAGGTAGCGCCGCAGGAAGTGGAAGTCAGCTCGTATCTGGTTGGGCAGATTGACGCGGAAGTCGATACTGACGATCTCAGCAACTTCCAGCTCTAATGAGCCGCGTTATTCTGCGCATCTCTGGCACGCGCTTGCTGTGCCAGGATGAACATCCGTCACTGCTGGCGGCGCTGGAATCTCACAACGTTGAGGTGGAATACCAGTGTCGCGAAGGCTACTGCGGCTCCTGCCGTACCCGGCTGGTGTCCGGCCAGGTTGACTGGCTGACCGAGCCGCTGGCCTTTATTCAGCCGGACGAAATTTTGCCCTGCTGCTGCCGGGCAAAAGGTGACATCGAAATAGAGATGTAACGGTGAGCGCGCCGTGCGTGCGCTCACTTCCACTTCAATCCTTCCTTCAACTCATCCCTCTACAAATAATCACCGCCATAACCGCCGGCAAAAGGCGATATACGCCACAAAACCCGGCATCATATTTTCGATTAACGCGCGAATATGTTCGATATCAAACAAAAATACGCATTCATGTGACTTAATGATCTCAAAACGAACATTGAGGACACAAAATGGACAGCGCCTCTGCACATGAATATGACGCGATTATCATCGGTGGCGGTGCTACCGGTGCCGGGATCGCCCGCGACTGCGCGCTCCGTGGCCTGAAGGTCGCTCTCGTTGAGCGCTTTGATATCGCCACCGGCGCAACGGGCCGCAATCACGGCTTGCTGCACAGCGGCGCGCGGTATGCAGTGACCGACGGTGAATCCGCCCGCGAATGCATCAGTGAAAATCAGATCCTGCGGCGCATCGCCCGTCACTGCATCGAACCCACCAGCGGGCTGTTTATCACTCTGCCTGACGATGACTTCGGCTATCAGCAAACCTTTATCAATGCCTGCGCCAGCGCGGGCATTCTGGCCGAAGCGATTGACCCGGCGCTGGCTCGACGTATTGAACCGGCGGTCAATCCCGCGTTGGTCGGCGCCGTTCGCGTGCCGGATGGTACCGTCGATCCTTTCCGTCTGACCGCCGCCAATATGCTCGACGCCCGCGAACACGGCGCCACGATTTTCACCGGACATGAAGTCACCGGCCTTATCCGCCAGGGCGACCGGGTACGTGGCGTCACGCTGTATCATCACGCCAACGGGCAAACGCGCGATCTGTATGCACCGGTGGTAGTCAACGCCGCCGGGATCTGGGGGCAACGCATTGCCGAATATGCGGATCTGAAAATCCGTATGTTCCCGGCCAAAGGTTCGCTGCTGATTTTCGAAAGCCGCATTAACCAGCACGTTATCAACCGCTGTCGCCCCCCGGCCGATGCCGACATTCTGGTGCCCGGCGATACCATTTCGCTTATCGGCACCACTTCCACGCACATCGACTACCAGGATATTGACCGCTGCCGCGTCACCGCCGATGAGGTTGATATTCTCCTGCGCGAGGGCGAAAAGCTGGCGCCCATCATGGCTAATACGCGCATTTTGCGCGCCTACTGCGGCGTGCGCCCGCTGGTCGCCAGCGATGACGACCCAAGCGGACGCAACGTCAGCCGTGGCATCGTATTGCTCGATCACGCCGAGCGTGACGGTCTGGAAGGCTTTATCACCATTACCGGCGGCAAGCTGATGACCTACCGGCTAATGGCCGAATGGGCCACCGATGCCGTGTGCCGTAAACTCAATCACGATCACCCCTGCACTACCGCCGACACGCCGCTGCCCGGCTCGCAGGAACCGGTCGAGAAAACGCTGCAACGGATGATTTCCCTGCCCGCACCGCTGCGCGGTTCCGCCGTCTATCGCCACGGCGACCGCACCCCGACATGGCTGGGCAACAGCCGTCTGCATCGCAGCGTTGTCTGCGAATGTGAAGCCGTCACTGCGGGAGAAGTTGAGTATGCGGTCGAAAATCTGGCGGTGAGCAATCTGCTGGATCTACGCCGCCGCACCCGCGTCGGCATGGGCACCTGCCAGGGAGAGCTGTGCGCCTGTCGGGCCAGCGGTTTGCTGCAGCGCTTTAACGTCACCACCTCGACACAATCTCTGGCGCAGCTTTCAAACTTCCTCAATGAGCGCTGGAAAGGCGTGCAGCCGATTGCCTGGGGCGATGCGCTACGCGAAAGCGAACTGACCCGTTGGGTCTATCAAGGACTGTGCGGGTTACAAAAGGAGCCAGAAGATGAAATTTGATAGCGTTATTGTCGGCGGCGGCCTTGCCGGGCTGCTGTGCGGACTCCAGCTGCAAAAGTCCGGTTTACGCTGCGCCATCGTCAGTCGGGGCCAGAGCGCGCTGCACTTCTCTTCAGGTTCTCTGGATCTTCTGAGCGCCCTGCCGGACGGGAAACCGGTCACCGATATCGCCCAAGGGCTGGCGGCATTGTCGCAACAATCCCCCAATCATCCTTACGTCCGCGTGGGTACCGACAATGTGCTGCACTATGCTCGTCAGACGCAGACGCTGCTGACGGAATGCGGAGTCAACATGCACGGCGATGTCCAGCAGGTTCATCAGCGCATCACACCGTTAGGTCTACAGCGTGCCGCCTGGCTAAGTCCGCTTGAGGTCCCCGTCTCACCGCTGTCCCAGGGGCATATCCGGGTGGTCGGTATCAGTGGTTTTCTCGATTTCCAACCGCATCTGGTCGCCGGTTCACTGCAACAGCAGGGGCTCAGCATCGATATCGCCGAAATCGATTTACCGGAGCTGGATGTGCTACGTGAAAACCCGACCGAATTTCGGGCGGTGAATATTGCCCGAGTGCTGGATGAGAAATCACTGTGGCAGCCGCTGTATGAAGCGCTGCTACCGCTGTGCGAAGGCTGCGATACGCTGCTGATGCCGGCCTGCTTTGGCCTGCGCGATAGTTCGCTGTTTGACTGGCTTAACGCTCATCTTCCCTGCTCACTCTCTCTGCTCCCCACTCTGCCACCTTCAGTACCGGGAATGCGTCTGCATTCGGCCTTACAAAGGCAGTTTATCGCCCAGGGCGGTACCTGGATGGCAGGTGATGAAGTGGTTCGCATAAGCCATAGCAACGGTGAAATTAGTGAAATCTGGACCCGCAACCACGGGGATATTCCGCTGCGTCCGCGCTTTGCCGTACTCGCCAGCGGCAGCTTCTTCAGTAACGGTCTGACCGCCGAGCGCGAATGCATTCGCGAAACGATTCTGGGGCTGGATATTCTCGCGCCTTCGCCGCGCGCACAGTGGTATCAGCAGGACTTTTTTGCCTCACAGCCGTGGCAACAGTCCGGCGTCGTTGTTGACGATGCCCTGCATCCTTCGCTGCACGGGGTTACGCTGTCCAACCTGTTTGCCATCGGTTCAGTGCTGGGTGGATTCGATCCTATCGCGCTGGGCTGTGGCGGCGGGGTTTGCGCTATCAGCGCCATGCATGCCGCACAGCACATTATTACGTTAGCCGGAGGTGAGGCATGAGCCAGCAAAGCTTCGAAAACTGCATTAAATGCACCGTCTGCACCACCGTCTGCCCGGTAAGCCGGGTGAATCCCCGCTATCCGGGGCCGAAACAGGCCGGGCCGGACGGTGAACGCCTGCGGCGTAAAGACAGCGAACTGTACGATGATGCGCTGAAATACTGCATTAACTGTAAGCGCTGCGAAGTGGCGTGCCCATCCGATGTCAAAATTGGCGATATCATCCAGCGCGCCCGCGCCGACTACGGCAACACGAAACTGGGGCTGCGCGACACCATTCTCAGCCATACCGATCTCATGGGCACCCTTTCCACACCGTTTGCCCCCATCGTTAACGCCGCCACCGGCCTGAAACCGGTACGCCAGCTGTTGGATACGGCGCTGAAAATCGACCATCGCCGCAGTCTGCCCAAATATTCTTTTGGCACCTTCCGCCGCCGCTATCAGCGCATCGCCAAAAGCCAGGCGCAGTATGCCGAGCAGGTCGCCTTCTTTCACGGCTGCTATGTGAATTACAACCACCCACAGCTGGGGCTGGATATGATCCGCGTGCTTAACGCACTGGGTATTGGCGTTCAGCTACTGAGTAAAGAGAAGTGCTGCGGCGTGCCGTTAATTGCCAATGGTTTCTTTGATAAGGCGCGGCGTCAGGCGCAAAGCAATGTGACATCGCTGCGGGAAGCGATTGTTGAAAAGCACATTCCGGTGCTGGCGACTTCGTCCACCTGTACGTTCACGCTACGAGATGAATATCCGCACCTGCTGGATGTTGATAATCATGACCT
This sequence comes from Kluyvera intermedia, assembly GCF_021440345.1. Lineage (GTDB taxonomy): Bacteria > Pseudomonadota > Gammaproteobacteria > Enterobacterales > Enterobacteriaceae > Kluyvera > Kluyvera intermedia_A. The sequence continues at coordinate 44,764 of NZ_JAKCNS010000014.1, read as the reverse complement.
GCGTGACAGCATTGAGCTCGCTACCCGCTGGATTTGGCGCAAGCTGGATGCGGGTGCAGAGCTGCGGCTAAACCCGCTGCCGCTCAAAGTGGTCTATCACACGCCGTGTCATATGGAGAAAATGGGCTGGTCGCTGTATACGCTGGAATTACTGCGGCGCATTCCGGGGCTGGAACTGCAGGTGCTGGAGTCGAACTGCTGCGGTATTGCCGGGACCTACGGCTTTAAATCCGAAAACTACCCGACATCGCAGGCGATAGGCGCCCCGCTCTTCGCACAGATTGAAGCCAGCGGCGCAGACCTCGTCATCACGGATTGTGAAACCTGTAAATGGCAGATTGAGATGTCCACCAGCAAGCGCTGTGAACATCCCATTACGCTGCTGGCGCAGGCGCTTACAGCACCAGCGAATCAACCACGTTAATCCAGCCGTGTTCGCTGGCGACCGGGCGACCGTTCAGCCAGCGACGCAGCATGTTTAACGCCATCATGGCACACACCTCCTGGCGCACCACCAAACCGTGGCGCGTGTTGCTGAACTTCAGCTGAAGCGCGTAGGTTTTGTCGGAAGTGGAAAGCGCCACATTGATGTGTTCCGATTCTAGCCCACTCACCGCCAGCGCCAGCCCGGCAAAATGGTTAATCCGCCGCTCTTCCGCCCAGCGCGCGGTTTGTGCCAGGGTTTCATCCTGGGCGGGAACCACTTCACTGGCCAGTAACGGCGCACCGGCGCGGGAAAGCTGAAGCGCCAGCAGACCGCTGGTGAACTGCTCGCTTAGCGTCAGGCTCAGCTGCTTTTCTTTCAATACGCGGGCAATCTGCGCGGGCAGACCTTCGGTGCCTTCAAAAATCAGACTTTCGCCAGCCACTTTCTGCACTTCCGGCCACAGCGCCAGCATTGCATCGCGATGTTCAGCAGGCCCGGTGAGCTTCAATTCGATAATCGGCATTGACGAGCGGTAGCCCATGGTAACGCCCGGCGGCAGGTCCAGATGTTGCAGACTCTGGGCGAGGTCGCTTTCGGAACGCCCAAAGGTGGTCAGACGCAGACAGACCGGCGGTTCCCCTACGGGATAACGCTGGCGAATACGCGGCAGGATCTCTTTTTCGACCATCACTTTAAATTCGGACGGTACGCCAGGAGTGAAGAACATCAGGCAGCGATTGAGTCGTACGGCAAAACCGCAGGCGGTACCAACCGGGTTATCGATAAATTCGGCGCTGGCGGGGATTTCCGCCTGCTTGCGGTTGCTTGGCGCCATCACGCGGCCACGTTCGGTAAAAAAGCGCTCCATGCTGGCCAGCCACTCTTCATGCAGAATCAGCGATTCGCCCTTCGCCGTCGCGGCGGCCAGCGCGCTTAAGTCATCGCTGGTTGGGCCCAGACCGCCGTTGACAATTAAGACATCAGCCTGCGTGCTACGCTCCCGCAGGATAGCCACCAGATCGTCCAGGTTATCGCCTACGGTGTTACGCCGTGACAATGGAATGCCCTGCTGAAAACAAAAATCGGCAAGCCAGGCCGCGTTTGTATCGACAATCTGTCCCGATAAAACTTCGTCGCCCGTTGACAGCATCTCAACCGTTATCATTACTTACTCCAGTAAAAAGAGAACGGTTTACTATAGCGCAAGGTAGGGATTTAAAAAGGGAAAACTGGCGCAGCAGGGCTGCTGCGCCGGGGGATATTAGAACGAAGCGCTCACGCCAACATATGGGCCATCGGCCACGGTGTTGTCACGGTGACCGTCTTTACCCGCGAGGTTCAGGTAACGGTAACCGGCTTCAATGCTGATTGGACGCATGATCGTGTAGCGTGCGCCAGCATTCGCTTCGGTGTAGCTTTCGATGCCGCTGGAGAGTGAGTCTGGAGAGTAGTAGTACTCACCAAACAGACGCAGGCTATCGCCGATTTTCCACTGCAGGCCGCCGCCGACCGCAGCCGCATAGCCGGAATCGCTGTCGTTCGGATCGGTGTAAAGCGCCTTACCACCAACCGTTGCCATCAACGGCCCCAGAGGGATATTCAGACCCAGCCCCAGGCCGGCAACGTCGCCGTCATCGTCGCTGTGCGTCCAGTTACCGGTTAACGCCAGGCCCGATGTTTCGGTGCCAACGCCAAAGCCGAGGTTGGTATAATCTTTACCCGCCTGGCCATTAAAACTGATTGCACTCGCTGACGCTGAGACAAACATCAAACCTGCGAGGCCAAATAACACGCTCTTTTTCATCTTAATCCTTTCACGCAAACGCAAAAAATAAATGCCCATAAACAGCTGAATTGTACTGGGATACAGTCAGGATTCAATGTCCTGAACGGGCAATAAACGATGGGATTGTAACCAAGTACAACCCCATATCCGGGACAATGATAATTGATATTTATTCAATAATGCAGAACTATTATACGCTACGGGATTTGTTGACTAACCCACAGCTTAAGCTGATGGCGAGAGACTTTAATTCCCGTTCCCTTCATCGCGTCGGGTAACACCAGCCAGCGGTAGGGTTGCTGAAATCCTGCCAGCTTATCCTTCACCCATATGGCTATTTCGGACAAATCCAGCGTAGTTTCAGCATCCACGACGGCAACCGGGCGCTGCCCGAATTCAGGGCTGTCAACCGGCACCACAAAGACCTGCGATACCGCCGGATGCTGAGCAATCACCTTCTCCACCGTTTCGGGCTGAATGCCTTCGCCGCCGCTGAAAAAGAGATTATCCAGCCGCCCTATCACCCGCAGCTTGCCCTCACATATTTCACCGCGGTCGCGGGTGGCGAACCAGCCTTGTTCATTCACCAGCGCGACTAACTCTCCGTTGCGCCAGTAGCCTGCCGCCATGCTCGTTGCCCGCAGCCAGATTTCGCCGTCCACCAATCGCAGTTCGCGCCCCGGAAGCGGCGCGCCAACATCATCACCACCGTTGGCCTCCCGCGCACATACCGTAGAGGCAAACTCGGTCAGGCCATAGCCGCAAAAGGTGCGAATCCCCTGCTGCGCCGCCCGGGTGGTTAGCTCAGCAGGAATGGCGGCCCCGCCAAGCAGTACGGCTTTCAGGCTTAACGGTTGGTTATCGTTGAGCAACCGCCACAGCTGCGTGGGGACTAACGAGGCATGAGAGCAACCGGCCAGCGCCTGCGCCAGCGGATGTTCGCTAATTGCCATCTGCCCGCCCGCCAGCAGCCAGCGCCAGAAAATACCCTGCCCGGAGACATGAAACAGCGGCAGCGACAGCAGCCAACAGTCGTTTTCACTAAAGGGGATCAGGCTTAACACCCCATCTGCGCTGGCCAGATGCGCCGCGGCGCTGTGCACGGCGGCCTTGGGTAGCCCCGTCGAGCCGGAGGTGAGCGTCATAGAAACATAACGCTGTGCCTGCCAGTCGACATCGGCATATCCGGATGTCAAATGCAGGCGTAACGGTGCCAAACCGTAGTGCTCGTCTGCTTCAAGGTTCAGAAAATAATGCAGCGTTAAACCCGGCAGCAGTTCACTAACCAGCGCCGACGGTAAACGTGGATTCAGCGGCAGAATACGCGCCCCGCACTGCAGCAGCGCCAGCCAGGCCAGCACCGCTTCAGGGCGGTTTCGCGCGCACAGCGCAACGCCATCGCCAACGTTAACGCCTTGCGCCTGAAAGCCCGCGGCCAACTGGTCGATACGCTGGCACAGCGTCGACCAGCTTAGGGTTTCATCATCCAGACGTAGCGCGGGCGCCTCGCCGCGCAGTGCTCGCCAATGCCGCCACGGCCAGGTAGCAAACATCACAGCAGCGGCTCCATATCCTCTATCGCCCCGCACGGCAGCGAACTTTGCGGCCAGCAGCGAATCAGCTGAGTCTGCATCAGATTTAGCGTATCCAGTCCAGGCATGGTCTGCGGCGTTAGCCAGGCGGCAATCCGCGCCAACTGGGTTAAGCCAAGGCTCGATTCAAGGGAAGAGCTGATCACCGCCGTCAGGCCGAGCGCGTGCGCGGCGGCTACCTGCTCTTTCACGCGTGCCAGGCTACCGGTGAGCGTGGGTTTTATCACCACCGCCCGAAGGCCCGGTTCGGCTTCAAAGCGGAAATCCGCTTCACGCAGGCTTTCATCCCAGGCGATAGCGATACCCGTTTCGCGGGCAAAGGCGCGGGAATCGTCGCGGGTTTTGCACGGTTCTTCGAGGAAGTCAATACGTGCGCGGTGATCCGGGTTGACGTATTTGGCGAACTGCTGGGCTTTAAGCGGCGTCCAGGCGCGGTTGGCGTCAAGGCGAAGCGTCAGATCGGGAATGGCTTCCAGCAGCAGGTTCACCACCATGCCATCGCGCACCGCTTCGTAGAGCCCCACTTTCACCTTGGCCACCTTCTCGCCGGACATTTCAGCCAGCTTCAGCACCAGCTCGTCCGGGTCTCCGGTGCACAGCGGCGCCGCGCGATAGTCCGCTGCCTGCGGCAGTTCACCGTTAAGCTCCGCCAACGCGCAGCTAATGCCGAAAGCCACGGAAGGCAGCGCAGGCAGAACAAGAGCATCGCCCTGCCGCCAGCTTGCAGCCCAGGCGAGCAGTGCCGCCTGCGCCTCATCCAGCGTTTCCAGGCTGAATCCCGGCAGGGGGGAGATTTCTCCCCACCCATCGCGCTCGCCGTCACGCAGGTAGACGAATAACCCGTCGCGGGTTTTTAGCCGCCGCTCGCGCAGAACCACACCCGCGTCCATCGGGATCTGCCAGCGGTAAACCTGCGCGCTACGCATTACGGATTCCGTTTGTATTTGCTGAAGTCAGGCTGGCGTTTTTCGTTGAACGCATTACGCCCTTCCTGGCCTTCTTCGGTCATGTAGAACAGCATGGTGGCGTTACCGGCCAGCTCCTGCAGCCCCGCCTGACCATCGCAGTCGGCGTTAAGCGCCGCTTTCAGGCAGCGCAGCGCCATTGGGCTGTTTTGCAGCATTTCACGACACCAGCGGACGGTCTCTTTTTCCAGATCTGCCAGCGGTACCACGGTGTTCACGAGGCCCATATCCAGCGCCGCTTTCGCATCGTACTGACGGCACAGGAACCAAATCTCACGCGCTTTTTTCTGGCCGACGATACGCGCCATGTAGGATGCGCCCCAGCCGCCGTCGAAGGAGCCGACTTTCGGGCCAGTCTGACCGAAGACCGCGTTTTCCGCCGCGATAGTGAGGTCACACATCATGTGCAGCACGTGACCACCGCCGATGGAGAAGCCAGCCACCATAGCAACAACTGGTTTTGGACAGGTACGAATCTGACGCTGGAAGTCCAGCACGTTCAGGTGGTGAACGCCGCTGTCGTCCTGGTATCCGCCGTAATCGCCGCGAACTTTCTGGTCACCGCCGGCGCAGAAGGCTTTATCGCCCGCGCCGGTCAAAATAATCACACCGATGTTGTCGTCATAGCGCGCATCAGACATCGCCTGAATCATCTCTTTCACCGTCAGCGGACGGAACGCGTTGCGTACCTGCGGGCGGTTAATGGTGATTTTGGCAATACCGTCGGCGGATTTCTCGTAAAGGATATCGGTAAAACCTTCAGAACAGTCGTGCCACTCGGCAGGGGCGTACAGCATAGCTTCATCAGGATAAATCATAACGTGTCCTATTATCAGAGAGGCAAAATCTGCGCCAGGCACGCAACCACGCCCGCGGGATTTTCCCGGTGCGCGTTGTGCCCGGCATCACGAATAATGCAGCAAGGGAGCGAGAGTTCCTCCGCGATGGCGCGAAACTTAGCGTCGCGCTCGCCGCAGAGATACCAGAAAGGAGTATGACAACGACGCAGCGCCGGACGCAGATCGTCCTGCACCGAAAGCGACGTCGCCAGCAGCATGGCGGCCAACGCGCCGCCGTCGTTGCGCTGACGCAGCGTCACCAGCGCATCGCGCTGACCCGCCGTCAGGCTGGAAAATACCGGCTGTTGATACCAGTCATGAAACACATCCACCAGCGGCTGAGTGGCAAAGCGCTGCGCCCATTGCTGGTCGTTGCCCAGGCGTTGCTGACGTGCGGTGGCATCCGTCAGCCCCGGATGGGCACCTTCGACAATCACCCCTGCCAGGCCTTCTGGCCGCGAGCAGCAGGCGTAATACATTGCAATCCGTCCGCCCAGCGAGTACCCCACCAGCCAGTAGTTGAGTATGTTGTAACTAAGCAGCGTTGCTTTGAGCATTTCCGCCACGCCGTCAAAACCGTCAACCCGCAGGGAGGCAGAACCCCCGTGTCCAGGCAGATCGACATACAGCCGATTGGCATGGGGAAAAGCGTCGCCGACCGTCTGCCATTCGCGGTGGTCGCCAGAAAAACCGTGCAGAAAGACCAGCCAGGGCTGCGTCGGATCTCCACGTTCGGCGACGGCGTGCAAAATCATAGCTGGCTGACCTGCGCCAGAAGATGCTGCAAGGTTTGCGCGCCGTCGGTGTCGTTCACCACCAGTTCAATCACCGTGGTCGCTGGGGTACACCATGCGGTGCTCAGCGCGGACTCCAGTGCGTCCCAATCCTGCGGCTGCTGGTAGCGTAGGCCAAACATCTTCGCCGCGTGCTCAAACTGCACGTTCTGCGGCATGGCGTAAAAGCGTTCGCGCTCGGATACCGGCGTTGGTAACAGGGAGAAAATCTGCCCGCCGTTGTTGTTGACGATAATCAGCACCATCGGCGCCGAGACCTGACGCAGTAGCGCCAGCGCGTTGAGATCGTACAACGCAGAGAGATCGCCGATGATAGCCAGAGTCGGCCGAGCGCTGGCGCGCTGTACGCCCGCCGCGGTCGAGATCAGCCCGTCAATACCGCTGGCACCACGATTGCTGTATACCGGGTATCCCGCAGGAAGCTGGCCTAAGGCATCAATCAGGCGCACCACCAGGCTGTTGCCGACAAAAAGCTGGCCCTGATCCGGCAAGTAACGGCGAATCCGGTGCGCCAGCTGCGCTTCACCAAAGTGGTCGCTCTGCTCGGCCACCGTTTGCCAGGCCTGCTCGGCCAGAGTGGGAATGACTTTGGTCCACGGGGTGCGTTTTTCCGCCGGGTGTTGCTCCAGCCAGCGGTCAATATGGCACACCAGACGGCGCCCGCGATGGTGCGCCGGGTCAAGGCGACCGGGAAGATTATCCACCAGCCAGTATTCATCGGGCTCACATGACGACTGCCATTGCAGCACCCGTTTGCCGGTTAAGCTGCTGCCAAGCTGCACCACAATCTGTGCCTGCTCCAGTTCGCTTATCGCGGCAGGATTCCCTAACCACAAATCAGCGCACGGCAGCGGTTGCCCGGTTTGCGAGAGCACATCGCCAATCAGCGGCCAGCCCAGCGTTTTCGCCCAGGCCGCAACCTGTTTGCCCTCTTCCGCGCTCATGCGCCCGGCAACCACCACGCCGCGCTTCTGTCGCCAGAAGAACCAGTCACGCTGTGCCACGCTCTCCTGATGCAGCGCCTCGCGCAGCCAGGGTTTATCGCTCTGCCACCAGTCGCCCAGCGCCTGCTGCCAGCTCAGCCCGGTTTCATCCATATCGCCGTACAGCGGTTCAGCAAACGGGCAATTGATGTGTACGCCGCCGCTGTGGAGGGAACCTAATGCGTCATCCACCACCGAGACCAGCCAGCGCGCCGGAATATCCTGGCTTGGGCGCGGCAGCGAGACGGTTTGTGAAGGATGAGAAGCAAACATGCCCGGCTGGCGAATAGCCTGGTTCGCACCGCAGTCAATCAGCTCCGGCGGGCGATCCGCCGTCAGTAGAATAATTTTTTCACCGGTTAAACCCGCTTCAATCAGCGCGGGATAAAGATTGGCTACAGCCGTACCGGACGTGACAATCACCGCCACCGGCTGCTGGCTGACTTTGGCCAGCCCTAATGCCAGGTGCCCCAGACCGCGCTCGTCGAAATGGGTGTGGTGAATAAAAGTGCGATTCTCCGCCGCCGCCAGGGTAAGTGGCGTCGAGCGTGATCCCGGCGCAATGCAGATATGCCGCACGCCGTGACGGGTTAATGCTTCAAGGATCACCGCCGCCCAGCGTCGGTTAAATGCGCTTACTGACATGAAATTGTCCGGTATCAAATATTGCGGCTCAGTATAAGTTCTACGAAAGAGTAGGATCTTGATATGAGTCGATAATGTTTTATTCAGAGAACAGTAATGAACGGAGTCCCGCCGCTTTGTTTTCGATTTCCTGCCATTCCTGTTCGGGATCGGAGCCTTCCACGATACCGGCGCCGGCATACAGCCGTAGCGTATTACCTTCGACCATCGCCGAGCGCAGCGTGACGCAAAACTCGCTCTGACGACGGGAGAGAATTCCAGCCGACCCGGCATACCATTGCCGGGTAAAGGGTTCTTCGCGTTCGATAAAATCCAGCGCCGCCGCTCTGGGCAGCCCCGCCACCGCCGCGGTGGGCTGCAGCTGCAGCAAACAGCGCGTATCATCCGGCGTATCCAGCTCGGCCTGAATACGGCGACGCAGATGCTGGACCTTGCGTAGGCGTACGATTTCAGCCGGTAACACATCCAGCGTTTGCGTCATGCCCTGCAGGCGCTGACAAATATCGTCCACCACCAGGCCGTTTTCACGCTGATTTTTATCATCAGCCATCAGCCAGTGGCCTAAACGTTGCGCGGCGGCGTCATCATCATGCCCGGCCACGGTGCCAGCCAGCGCTTCGGTCTCAAGCTGAAGTCCGCGCCGACGCCATAAGCGCTCCGGCGAGGAGCCGAGAAATGTCCGCTCCGCGTCGAAGGCCATATAGAAATGATAGCAAGAGAAATTAACCCGGCGACTGGCCGCCATGAGCGCACCGGCGTTAGGCGCACTGGCGAAAATAAGATCCGTTGCCCGCGCCAGCACCACTTTGCTGAATTCGCCGCTGCGAATCGCCTGCGTGGCCTGAGTAATCAGTCGGCACCAGCCCGCTTTGTCAGGACGATGAATTTCGCGTTCCTGCTGCAAGGTGAATTCGGTCGAGGAGTGATGTGCAGAGAGTGCGGCCAGGCATTGACGGGCGTGCTCAGCATCCTGTTGTAGCGACGTGGCGCTCCACAGATTCAGCCTAAGCACCGCTCGCCCTGCTTCCCGTCGCCAGGTCAGTCGCGGCAAAAACAGCATGCCGTGCTGCGGGTCAAAGGCATTGACGCCGCACAGCCGAATGTCGTCGCGTTCCTGTGTCGCCAGAAAATCGTTGGCCTGCGCCAGCGACGAAAAGGTTTTCACCGCGCCAATGGCGGCTATTTCTTCGTGGCCACTACGCTGCTGCCAGTAAAACTGCGGCCACAACGACTGGGCGGTCAGCCAGGCCAGCGGGTCGAAAGCATCGCTTAAAGGGAATGAGACTTCAAAAATTCGCGTACCGGGCAATGCTGGAAAATCGTCTGTCAGATGCCCTGACAGGCTCTGCAACGCCGCTAATATGGATCGCACGCGAACCTCCCTATCATAAAAACCACATAGTATACGGGGTACTAAGGATAAAAAGCAGTACCCACGATGAGGGAGCGAAGGACTAATAAGGCAATATCGCACTGAAAAACAACGCTCTTTGCCTTTACTATAGACGCTAATAATTGGGGTTGCCGGATGGCGGCAAGGAGAATTATTAGGGGGCTACGCGCTTAGGCTTGCTGAACCTCGCGCGCCATCCCGACGTGTGCAATACCGTCTTCGTCATAAACGTCGGTCACGGTAACGAAACCAAAATGGGCATAAAAACCGCAAAGATGCGCCTGCGCACCGAGATAAACGGCGCGGTTTGGCCAACGCTGCTGGCAGGTAGCAAGTGCGCGCTCCATCAGCTGGTACCCCAGACGTTCACCGCGTACCGCGGGGCTGACGATCACCCGGCCAATGGTCACCGGTTCAACCTCTTCTTCACTAACCAGAATACGGGCATAGGCCACCAGCGTATCGCCCTGCCAGCCGAGAATATGGCGATTCTCACCGAGCAGGTCGTCGCCATCGATATCGAGGTAAATGCAGGTCTGTTCGACCACGAAGACTTCGCTACGCAGCTTCAGCAGGGCGTACAGTTCCGGGACGGTGAGTTCAGAATGGTGCAAATCTTGCCAGCGAATCATGGTAGGCTCCTTAGACCTTTTTTACCGCCAGGGGCGCGGCGCTATGCAATTGACGTTTTTAGGCACATCCGCGGGCGTGCCAACCCGAACCCGCAACGTAACAGCAATGCTGCTGCATCTGCAACATCCAACGCAGCCGGGGCTGTGGCTTTTTGACTGTGGTGAAGGCACCCAGCACCAGTTGCTGAACACCGCGTTTCATCCGGGAAAAATCGATCGCATTTTTATTAGCCATTTACACGGCGATCACCTGTTCGGCCTCCCCGGCCTTATCTGTAGCCGTTCGATGGCTGGAAACATCCAGCCGCTGACCATTTACGGCCCGACGGGTCTGAAAGAATATGTCGAAACCAGTCTGCGGCTAAGCGGTTCGTGGACCGATTTCCCGCTGGAAGTGATTGAAATCAGCGCAGGCGAAATACTTGACGACGGCCTGCGCAAAGTGACCGCCTATCCGCTAAACCATCCGGTGGAGTGCTACGGTTATCGTGTCGAAGAGCACGACAAACCCGGTGCGCTCGATGGTAAACGGCTGATTGCCGCCGGCGTCCCGTTCGGCCCGCTGTTTCAGCGGCTCAAAGCCGGTGAGTCCGTCATGCTGGCCGATGGGCGTACGATTGACGGTAAAGACTATATCGCCCCGGCAACGCCCGGCAAAAAGATCGCCATTTTTGGTGATACAGCGCCCTGTGAGTCCGCGCTGGAATTGGCCCGCGATGTCGATTTGATGGTGCATGAAGCCACCCTTGAAGCCGCGATGGCAGAAAAAGCCAACGGTCGCGGTCACTCATCAACCGAGCAGACCGCCCAGCTGGCGCGGGCCGCCAACGCTAAACGACTTATCGTCACCCACGTCAGCTCACGCTACGACGCCGAAGGCTGCCGTCGCCTGTTGGCCGAGTGCCGCAACTATTTCCCGGAATGCGAACTGGCGGAGGATTTTGCCACCTTCACGCTGGCATAACGTTTTGCCCTTTGGTGCCGATAACTCTGCTATCGAGATTACGCTTTACCACGCTGAGGGCACCATGGATAACTTCCAGAAAGAGATCGACGACCGGGCTAACCTGACGCTGTCCAACCGTTTTGAGCTGCTGCTCTTCCGGCTGGGCGCAGCGTCACAGAGTGACGCCTCCGAGCTTTACGGCATTAACGTCTTTAAGCTGCGGGAAATTGTCCCGATGCCGAACTTCACCCGCCCTGCCGGAATTAAACCGCCGCTGATGGGAATGGTGAACATTCGTGACCAGATAATCCCGGTTATCGATCTCGCCGCCGTGGCGGGCTGCACGCCTAAAAACGGGCTGAATATTTTGCTTATCACCGAGTATGCCCGTAGCGTGCAGGCGTTTGCCGTCGAGTCCGTTGAGAACATCACCCGTCTGGACTGGACGCAAATCCATACCGCTGAAAAAGCGGTAAACGGTAAATACATCACCAGTATCGCCTGCCTCGACGAGCACGTGGAGAGCAACAATCTGGCGATGGTTATCGATGTGGAACAGATTCTCTACGACATCACGCCAGCCAACCATGACCTGCACGCCAAAGAGCTGAGCCCGCGCAAATTCAATATCAAACCGGGTGCCACCGCTATCGTTGCCGAAGACTCAAAAGTGGCGCGCGCCATGCTGGAAAAAGGTCTGAAAGCAATGGATATCCCGGCGCAGCTGCATGTGACCGGCAAAGAGGCGTGGGAGAAAATCGAACTGCTGGCCGAGGAAGCCGCGAAGGAAGGTATTCCGGTGAGCGATAAAATCGCGCTGGTGCTAACCGATCTCGAAATGCCGGAGATGGACGGCTTCACCCTCACCCGCAAGATCAAAACCGATCCGCGACTGAAAAATATTCCGGTGGTAATCCACTCATCTTTGTCGGGGAACGCCAATGAAGATCATATCCGTAAAGTGAATGCCGACGGCTATGTCGCCAAGTTTGAAATTAACGAACTGGCGTCAGTTATCGAGCAGGTGCTAAATAAGGCCAGCACCAAAGGAACAGGCCCACTGCACGCAGTGCGGTAATTAGCAGGAAGGAAGCCGCCGGGAGTAACTGGCGGCTGTCGATAATACCGGGCGCAGCGAATAAAGATGTAAGAAACCAATAAATCCGGGTGGCCTATTTGTTTTCTACGCAAAAATAGCCTGTGCGGCTAATGCTCACATCATCATGACCACGTCCCGCAACCGCGCGATAAAGAGCCCCCTCTTTATCCCCAAGGTCTTTAAAGTTAATACCTAAGAAGTCAGCATCTTTACCGAGATCCGCCGCGTTTTGCCGGGTCGAGAATAAGATGAAATCTTCATTATTCTCTTGCTGCGTCTTCGTCATTGCTTTGAAATAAGTCATCCCCGGCTTAACATCACCATCTTTAGATAAATACTTCGTCACTGCGTATCCCATGTTATCGTCCGACGCTTTCACATCAACCAGCATGGCGCCGCGCAGAGATGTCTGATTATTAAAATCGGACTCTGCAACACAGGCTAAGCTGACAAGCAGTTTATCCGCCATCGCCGCAGGTGACGCGAGCACAAGCAGAACCAGAAAGAGTTCTCTGTTCATTAATATCTCGTTTTTATTTTTACTTTCACTACACCATTATAACCGCGGTTCGAAAGGCATCGTCATCTACCAAATTACAGTGCGGTTTGCACTTCATCGGAGAAATGTCACCCGGCCTCCAGCATGCCGAAGCTGACGATCCGCGAGCGCCCCAGCTCTTTCGCGCGATAGAGCGCCACGTCGGCAGCGCGCAGCAGGTTATCGCTCTGCACATGCTGCGGGTAGCTGGCCACGCCGATAGAGACGTCAACGTGTCCCACATCCACCCCGCCAAAGCGTAGCGGCATCTCGCGCACCCCGTTGAAGATAACCGACGCGCAGCGATTAGCGGCCTCTTCATCCATATTGGCCAGCAGAACCAGGAACTCTTCGCCCCCGTAGCGGAAAGCGATACCGCCTTCACGGACCACGCGCTGAATAATGGCGGCGACGCTTTTGATAACCCCATCGCCCACTTCATGACCGAAACGGTCGTTGATGTTTTTGAAGTGATCAATGTCGATCATCAAGCAGCTTATTGGTTGTTTATTACGGATTGCCTCGCTCATCTGAGTACCCATAATATCTTCCAGATGATGACGGTTACGCAGACCGGTCAGCGGATCGTAAAGCGCTTTTTCCAGCAGGGCATCACGCAGACGCTGGTTGGCTAACGCCAGCCCAAGCGCCTCAGCCATCAACTCCAGATAGCCGCGAAAAGAAGTGGTTTCTTCGTTGATATTCTGGAATGACAGCAGACCGATGGCCTCACCTTGAGCAATGAGCGGTACGCACAGGGTATCTTTCTGACACGACTCTGGCAGGTGATAACAGATGATATCCGGCTCACCGTGCTCCGGGGGATGGCCCTGCCCACGCCGCACCGCCCAGCATTCGTCCGGATGGAATGGCTCATCGCTGCCCTGCGGTGAAAGCCACTGTGCAACGCAGCGCATCTGCCAGGGTTCTCTATCAAGTATATAGAGCCGCCCGGCAACGCCTGGAGCGATATTCGGCGCGAAAAGCTCTGCCACATTAATAACATCGGCAAAGTTTTCGCATCCCTGCAAACGCTGGGTCATACGTGCCAGCAGTTCACGTATCGCCCAGTTGGCGTCTCGCTCTTTCTCGAGCTGCTGCCGCGCCAGGCCATTTTCGCGAAAAATACGGATGGCCTGCGCCATATCGCCGATTTCATCAATCTGGTTAAAATTAGGTGTTTCAACAGCGTAATCCTGCGAAGCCAGGCGATGAACCACATCGCTCAGGCGGACCACCGGGCGCAGTACGCGGCGTTTTAAGATGAAGCCGAGGACGAACAAAAAGAGCAGCGCAGTCAGCCCGACCATCACTTCTGACAGGGTGCGCAGCGTACGAGAAGCCTTGGTTGCATCGATAATGGCGTCACGCGCACGGTTGTCCAGCATCTGGCGGAAATGGTCTATCCGTTCCTGTACGCGCTCCAGCTCCTGTTCATAGGCTTTTCCATAGAGCAGCGCTACCGCCTCTTTGTCTTCTCCCCGCGCTACGCTTTCGAACGCTGTTTTCTGCTCATCCAGCAATTCATCGACAATCTGCAGCCCTTCATGCAGTAGCGTCAGCTCCTCCTGGGTGGCACCAGAATCTTTCAGTTTCGATAACCGATATTCTATTTTTTTCTGGGACGCGGCTTTCTGCTGATAATCATTCAATACATCGGGATCTTTCGCCAAAACGTACAGGCGCGCCAGGTCAGATAGCTCCCAGGCATCCGTTTCTACTTCGTTGGTAAGCTTATCGAAAACCTGCCGCTGTTCTACCGCCTGGCGTTCGGTATTATCTGCGTTGGACGCCATCACCATGACGATGCCGGAGATAATCGTCAGGCATACCGTCGCGCTATAGGCCCAGTTCGTGATTGTGGCTATTCGCACCTGTTGATTCCTTCTGCGACAGATAATAAATAAGCATTACTGAAATTATAGGAAATGCATGATTTCGCGTAAAAATAAAAAGGCGGCCCCAAGGCCGCCTTCTGTTATCGTCTTCTCACTATAAATCTGGAGGGTTTTTCCCTTCCTCAATAAACTCTTCGTCCAGCCCTTCTACGTTACCGGCATGATCGCGCCCGGAGAACAGGTTCCAGCAGGCCAGGAACAATGCTGCGATCAGCGGGCCGATAACAAAACCGTTGATGCCGTAAATTTCCATACCGCCCAGGGTGGTAATCAGGATCAGGTAGTCCGGCATTTTGGTGTCTTTGCCCACCAGCAGCGGACGCAAAATATTGTCCACCAGCCCGACGATAATCACGAAGAAGCCGACGATAAACAGCCCTTGCCACAACTGCTGCGTGGCGAAAAGGAAAATGGCCGCAGGTACCCAGATAATCGCCGAGCCGACGGCAGGCACCAGTGAGAGAAACGCCATCAACGCGCCCCACAAAACGCTGCCGTCGATACCGACAATCGCGAAGGCGATGCCGCCGAGCGTGCCTTGAACTACCGCTACCACCGCCGTACCTTTTACCGTCGCACGCGTCACGCCGACAAATTTGGCGAACAGATGCTGTTTGGCAAAATCAGAAAGCGGCAATGAATCCAGAATCTGGCGCACCAGAAACGGCCCGTCTTTGAGCAGGAAGAACAGCAGATACAGCATGATGCCAAAGCTGATAGCAAAGCCGAAGGTCCCCTTGCCGATAAGAAAGGCACTGCCCGCCAGGTACTGTCCACCCTGCAAGGCAAATTCCGAGAGTTTTTTCTGGATCTGCGCGGCATTATCCAGATTGTGCTCGACCAGAAATCCTTTGGCCCATCCCGGAAGATGAGAAAAAATACCGGCGACCACTTCAGGAAACTGGGTGTTGTTCTGCTGCAGTTTGGTATCGACCACGCTCAACTCAAGCGCCAGCGAGGACAAAATCACCATTAAAGGAATAAAAACAATCAGGCAGATAATGCCGATGGTGAGCAATGACGCCAGCCCATTACGGTCGCCCAGCGCGCTGCGCAGCTTATTTTTAACCGGGTTAAAGACCACGGTTAATACCGCAGCCCATAAAATAGCGGAGAAATAAGGAGAGAGAACATCGAAGAATGCCCAGGTCACGAGGGCAAGAATAAAAATGAAAAAACCTTTGGCCAGTCCGTTAAAGCGCATTGGTGGATCCTGTAGCGTGGAAACTGTCTCGACTATAGAGGCGTTTAGCCGGATTTACCAACCTGGACACTGACTTTAAATCCGAATGGTCTTTTTTCCGGATATTTCACCCTGGCCATCAATTCCCGGGGATATCCACCCACACCGCTACGATAATTTCTGCCTTTGCCGGCTTTGCCGATAAATAGCCAGCGCGGGCAGCGTATGGATAAGTAGCATGCGGACCAGATGATTGGCCATCACAAATCCCGCATCGGCCTTTAGCATCAGAGCGGCAAAAGACATGGTTTCGACGCTGCCGGGAACCCAGGAGAGCAGCAATAAATAGAAGGGATAATCCACCAGCAAAGAGGCCACCCAGGCCATCAGCACGGTGATACCCAGCCCTATCGCAATAAGCTGGAGCGAAGACCACAGGTGGCGACCAAATTCATGTAATGAAAAAAGGGTGAAATGATGGCCTAGCAGCATCCCCATCAGCACCATGCTCAGCTGATTGAGGACATCTGGGAAATAGAGCGTTTCTGCGGCCAACGGATGCAGCGCGGCGGCGCAAAACAGCGAAGTCAGCATAAACGGCGCGGGGAAATGATAGCGCTCAAGCAGCTTTCCCAGCGCATAGCCTGCGGCAACAATCGCGGTCAGCCACAGCAAATTATTCACGGAATAAAAAGCGGCCGAAGCCGGTACTACACTACCTTCCGCGCCACCACGTGAAATAAAGCCGGCCAGTAGAGTCAGCACAATCAGCCGCAATGAATGCGAAATCACAATTTTTTGCGGCGGCGTTTTGATATGCGAGGCCAGCGCCAGCACCGCGGCCATCGCCCCCGGAACGGCACCCAGCAGGGCCTCGTCTTTACTCCAGCCTAATTTTCGCTGACACCAGAAGTAACAGAGCGTGAATTGTAACGATAAACAGAGCAGCAAGAGGCCGAAAAACAGTCCAATCTCCAGCCCTTCGCTAAAGGAAAAATGGCGCATTAACAGCCCAATCGATGTTCCCAGCGAGAGCTGTATCAAGGTAATGCTACCGGATAGCGTTGGCACTGCGCCAACGAAGCGCGTGAGCAGAAAAACCGTCATTAGCGAACCAAACATCATGCCAAGTGGTATATGGCACAGGACAAAAACCTGACCAACCAGGATGCATAAGATGAAGCTTAACAGCCATTTCATACGAGGCCCCGATGAATTCGACCGATCACGATTTCAGCTCGCTGCACAATCAATACAGATTAGCGTAGTGCTGATAGAATAAAACGGGCTACGTATTCATCACCCGGTTATTCATTCTATGGCGTTATTGGCTTATTTTACGTAATTCAGTGACGGGTACACCGCCAATCCCCCAGTTATCAGTTTCAACCTCATCAATCACCACAATCGTGGTGTTGGGGTTTTTATTCAGGACATCCACCAGTAACTGGGTAACGCCAGCCATGAGCCGTTTTTTCTGCTCATCCGTTGCGCCTTCTTTGGTAATTTTTATATTGACATAAGGCATGTCCATTTCTCCTGTAGGGTAGAGGTGGGGGTTATTTTGCTAAATATTAAAATACGCAGAGGCGGTTATGATTTTGTTTTTCGGTATTGTAAATGGCTAATACCCGCCGCGACAAATAATGCTCCCGCGCCGAGTAGAGTCGGCCCGGTAAGACTCTGCCCGCGGCTCTCAAATACGCTAACCATTAGCGGCCCGGCAATTTGCCCCACGCCATAGGTTAGGGTCACAAGGCCAAGCAGATTCACTTTTTGCGGTGCGTTAAGTTTTTTCGCCAGCGGCATCACCAGTGAGCTGGTGCCCATAAATGTCGCGCCAAAGCCGATACAGCCTAGCGTGAGCAGAATAGAAGAATGGGTCATCGCCGCCAGCACCACGCAGCAGGCCTGGACAATCAGATTAATGCTCAGGCACGGCAGGAGCTTCCATTTACCGGCAGCCCATAGCCAGCCGTAGCAGCCGGGAATCACCGCCAGACCCACAACCGACCAGATATGTCCGGCGATAAAGGTCTCCCCCAATCTTTTTGCCATCACCGGCAAATAGGTGGCGACAATAATATAGCCAAACCCAGCCAGGCCATATAACATGGCCAGTAGCCACCATTGAATACTGTTGTCAGCTTTTACTGACTGGGTCATCGTCCTGGGAATATGAGCATCGCGGGGTAATAAAACCCACATGGCTATCAGCAATACGCCTGAAATAAAAGAAGCCCCTAGCCAAAGCGTTTTTGCACTCAGCAGATACGCGACGCCGGCGATGACATATTCATTACCGATAAAAATTCCGACGCCAACGCCGGAAAATAACGAGGCAACCACCGCAGGATGATGGCTGTGCTGGAGAACCAGCATGGCGCCAAATATCATCATTCCCGCACTCGCCACGCCGGCGAGGAATCGGATGAGGATGACCACTTCAGGTATCGTGACGACCGCCATCAATAAAATCAGCAGCCCGGTGATCAGCGCAACCGCCAACATCATGGCCTTGAGATGGGCCAGACGATTAAAAACGCCAAACGAAAATAGCAGGCTGCCAAAAAGGTATCCCGCATAGTTGGCGCTCGCAATCAGCGACAGCTGCGAAAAGGTAAAAAGCCCTTCATGCAACATAACGGGCAGCATCGGCGTATAGAGAAAACGTCCGATCCCCATCCCCAGCGTCAATACGACCATGCCAAATACCGCAGTACGAATTTGGTGACACCGCGCGTCTTTGTGATCAGGCTCCATTTTTAGCACTCAATCCGGCAATTAACTTGATTGTTATCTTACATGAGCAAATGATTATAAAAAGTTAATAAAACAGACCAGATCGTTCACTTTGAGTAACAGTCACAATGAACAGTACCGCGCTTAACTTATTCAAAACGGTAGCAGAAACGGGCTCGATATCCGCAGCAGCCCGGCAACTTCACTGCGTATCATCCAACGTCACGACCCGTCTTAAACAGCTGGAGACCAGCCTCGACGTCTCGCTGTTCATTCGCGAGAAAAACCGTCTGCACATCACCCCAGAGGGCCAACTTCTGCTGCGCTATGCCAATAAAATCATGGCGCTATTGGAAGAAGCCCAGCTCTCGATGCAGGGAACAAAGGCCGCGGGCCCGCTGCGAATTGGCGCCATGGAGACGACGGCAGCGATTCGCTTGCCGCCATTGCTGGCCAGTTTTCACCGCGAAATGCCCGCCGTCGAGCTGAATTTAAAGACCTCGCCAACGGAGCTGCTGATGCAACAGGTGAGCAATAACGAACTGGATGTCGCTTTTGTTGCCGACCACCAAAAGCTGCATGATGAAAATTCTTCACTACAATCACAGATCTTATGCCAGGAGACGCTGGTGTTGGTGACGGCGGCCGAGCATCCGGCGGTCACTCAGGGTACCGACCTTCTGGTGACAAAACCGCTGGTGTTTGTGAAAGGCTGTAATTATCGTTCCCGCCTGGAGCAATGGCTTGAATCTCTGGGTGTGGAACATTCAACGCCACTTGAATTTGGTTCATTTCAGGCGATTCTTGGCTGCGTCAGCGCTGGAATGGGGATTGCGCTACTGCCCGAAAGCGTTGTCAGGCAGTATGAAACCAGCTTCAGTATACGCAGCCACGCGATTTCCCCGCAGATTGGTAACGTGAATACGATGGTCGTCTGGCGCAAGAACCGTGAGATAAGCCCGGTGGTCAACTGCTTTATCTCGTTTATGACAGGTGGACAAGCGCGCAGCGCATAACGTCCGCAGACTGAACGCAGCTCCCGGTCACTTCCCTGCAATAAATAAATAGCCTGATGAAAAACATCAGGCTATTTTATTAATCAAATATTCTTTATATCGACAACGAGTTAATGTTCTCAGTGATTATATTTGTTTCGTATCGATATCAAGCTTACATTTAAAGAATATAATAAAGTCCCGACAGTGCACCGTCGCTGTGCTGGTCACCAGCACATTTTTTGTCGATGGCTGTACGGGAATTCTTACCTGTTTTGACGCGCCAACATTCACACAACCCTGTAATAATGTCGTGAGAACCAAGAGTACATAACCTATTTTTTTCATTATAAACCTCTTAATATCTCATTTCGCTTAACTTTATATTCGTCAACGCTGATAAGCTGTTTCTTTTTTAACTCATCCAGTTCAGTCAGTCGCGATGAAGCACTGTCTTTAGCTGTAGTGCCGGTTGATGTCGCCTTTGCTAATGGAGCTGTAGCTATCGTGGAGTCAACGCCACCAACAGGTGTCATCTCAACGTTAAGACGGCAGGTAATGATAAAGAAAATATCCTTACATCGTGCAGACGCGTTGGTATCTACAACGATATGATCAACCCCAGGTTGTGGAATAACCTCAATCGTTTTTGTTGTTGAAACAGTCGCGCATCCTGCTAATAACAATGGTAATAACAATAGCGTCAAATATCGCATAGAGTCCTCATTATAATAATTTTGCTGGCTACTTTACGTCAAAATGCATCCCAATCCTTAAAGGTAAAGGCTTAGATGAAAACTATTAACAGCGATAATATCGCGATTAAAAGAGTGCAATGAGATATTTTACCGAGCAATTAACGCAGCATAAATTAAACATTTTCGACTATCGTATGTTGATCTACGTCACACTTATAGCTGTCAGCAATGATTTATCTATCATTCATACACCACACCAATATTTGATGAGTAAAAACGCGATTGCGTAGAGGCATCTCATGATACAGTATTATGAAACACAGTTTCATTCAGACGTTATCCCTAACACAGACCCCTTATCACCATGAAAACGAATAATAAAAAAGGGCACGCTTTTCACTTTAGTGCTTTCCGCCACCTCTTTTTTGCGCGCCTGCTGACCGTACTCGGCAACGGTATTGCCCCCATCGCGCTGGCGTTTGCGGTACTGGATATCGGCGGGTCGGTCTCCGACCTCGGGATTGTCGTCGCCTCCCGCTCTCTGTTCAACGTGGCCTTTTTACTGATTGGCGGCGTCTTAGCCGACCGCTACTCCCGCAGCCGCGTGCTCGTCTCCTCTTCTCTGGTTGCCGCAATCTCACAGGCCATCGTGGCGTGGTTAGTCCTTGAGGGTTCCGCAACGGTCATGAGCCTGGCCCTGCTGGGTACGCTTAACGGCGCCGCTGCGGGTATTGCGTTACCGGCCTCCTCGGCGCTGGTTCCTCAAACGGTTCCCGCGCAGAATCTGCGTCAAGCCAATGCGCTTATCCAACTGGGTATTTATAGCGGTACGGTCATCGGCGCGTCGCTTGGCGGGATCCTGATAGCTGCCGTTGGCCCCGGCTGGGGTCTGGCGATTGATGCTCTCGGCTTTGCATTCGCCGCGCCGCTGTATCGGTTGATTCGCGTGGCAGCCATCAAAGTGGGTGAAGCACAAAGCAATATCCTGCTGGATTTAAAAGAGGGCTGGAAAGAGTTCGCCAGCCGGGCGTGGGTATGGTCGATTGTCGTCCAGTTCACCATTATCAATGCGGCGTTCAGCGGTATTGTGATGGTGCTGGGCCCGGTGATTGCCGACGCCTCTTTTGGCCGCGCCAGCTGGGGGATAATCATTGCGGCACAAAGCGTTGGCCTGATTGTGGGCTCATTCCTTGCCCTGCGCTGGCGCCCTCGGCGCGATCTGTTTATCGGCGCAATGCTGGTCGCACTGTGCGCTGTCCCTATCTTCCTGCTAAGCCAACCGGCATCAGCGCCGTGGCTGGTTGCCGCCTTTTTCACGGCCGGTGTCGCCTTTGGCCTTTTTGGTGTCTCGTGGGCTCACTCGCTGCAAACCCATATCCCGCCCGAAAAACTGGCCCGCGTTTATGCCTATGATGCGGTCGGCTCATTTGTGGCGATTCCCTTTGGTGAACTGGTTGCCGGGCCGCTGGCCGCGCGTTTTGGCACCAGCGACGTGCTGCTGGTTGCCGCGTTGGCGGTCGTTGTCGCCACCGCCGGCGTGGGTCTGGTTCCCGCCATCAGGCGGCTCGATAACGCTGCACAGAGTAAACCGCACGCCGTGTAATTCTACGCCCGTTTGTCTCCCCCACTCCGGCGCCCATTCCTCGGGCCCGGAGATTTAGCGCCCCACCAAAATCGATCATGAAGATGACTCATGTTGTTATGAAATTAAGTCGCTTTCCCTCATCCGGCGGCTCTGGCATAAATTAACTCATCTTAACTTATCAGCAACATGAACGCTGCTAGATGGCAACCCAGAGTTTTCTGGTGAGACCAGAAACAGGCACACTCTTCATGTCAGAACTCAGGATGCCAAGAGCGATGAATAAAGAATTTACCTTCACTATTTCCAGCAGTATTTTCGACGAGAATTATAACCCTTCGGAAAATACGCGTATTACCACCAACTTCGCCAACCTGGCTCGGGGAGAAAACCGTCAGGAAAACTTACGCAATACGCTGGCGATGATTGATAACCGCTTTAATACGCTGGCGCATTGGGATAACCCAAAAAGCGATCGTTATTCCGTCGAACTTGAAATTATTTCAGTGGAGATGAATATTGATGACCAGGCTGATACCTTCCCGGCCATTGAAATTCTGAAAACCAATATTATCGATAACAAGACTCACGAGCGTTTTGAAGGGATTGTCGGGAATAACTTCTCGTCTTACGTCCGCGATTATGATTTCAGCGTATTGCTGTTGGATCATAATAAGCAGCAGGCGCAATTTAGCATCCCTGAGAACTTTGGCGATTTGCACGGCAATATCTTCAAACATTTCGTCAACTCTGCTGAATACCAACAGAATTTTAGCAAAGCGCCGGTCATCTGCCTGAGCGTGTCGAATAAAAACACCTATCAGCGGACCGGCAACCAGCACCCAGTTTTAGGTTTTGAATACCAGCAAAATGGTACCTCTTTGACGGAAACCTATTTCGGCAAGATGGGGCTAAAGGTGCGCTATTTCATGCCGCAGAACAGCGTCGCGCCGCTGGCATTCTTCTTCACCGGTGATTTGCTCAGCGATTACACCAGCCTTGAGCTGATTGCGACCATCAGCACGATGGAGACGTTCCAGAAGATTTATCGTCCTGAAATTTATAATGCCAACTCGGCCGCCGGGCTGTGTTATCAACCGAACCTGAATAACCAGGATCACTCTTTAACCAAGATTGTTTACGATCGCGAAGAGCGTAGCCAGTTGGCTATTGAGCAAGGGAAGTTCACAGAAGAGAACTTCATCAAACCATACAAGAACATTCTTGAGCAATGGTCTGCTAACTACGCTTTTTAACGCATTCGCCAGATAAGGTCACCTATTATGAAAACACTGCTTCCGACATCCACTGCTGGCAGCCTGCCGAAACCGTCCTGGCTGGCACAGCCGGAGACGCTGTGGTCCCCGTGGAAATTACAAAACGAAGAATTAATCGAAGGCAAACAGGATGCGCTGCGCCTTTCTCTAGCGGAGCAACAGCTGGCCGGTATTGATATCGTTAGCGACGGTGAGCAAACCCGTCAGCACTTTGTGACCACCTTTATTGAACATTTGAACGGTGTCGATTTTGAAAAGCGCGAGACCGTGCGAATTCGTAACCGTTACGATGCCAGCGTCCCAACGGTTGTCGGTGCCGTCGAGCGTCAAAAACCGGTGTTTGTTGAAGATGCAAAATTCCTGCGTCAGCTGACCAAGCAGCCGATTAAATGGGCGTTGCCGGGGCCGATGACCATGATCGACACGCTGTATGATAACCACTACAAAAGCCGCGAAAAGCTGGCCTGGGAATTCGCCAAAATTCTTAATCAGGAAGCGAGAGAATTAGAGGCTGCAGGCGTCGATATTATCCAGTTCGATGAACCGGCCTTTAACGTCTTCTTTGATGAAGTGAATGACTGGGGCATCGCCACGTTAGAGCGCGCCATTGAAGGGCTGAAGTGCGAAACCGCAGTGCATATTTGTTACGGCTACGGTATTAAAGCCAATACCGACTGGAAGAAAACGCTGGGTTCGGAGTGGCGACAGTACGAAGAGGCTTTCCCTAAGCTGCAGCAATCGAACATCGATATCATCTCGCTGGAATGCCATAACTCTCGCGTACCGATGGATCTGCTGGAGCTTATCCGCGGTAAAAAAGTGATGGTGGGTGCCATCGACGTTGCCAGCAACACTGTGGAAACCGCAGAAGAAGTGGCCGATACGCTGCGTAAAGCGCTGCAGTTTGTCGATGCCGATAAGCTTTATCCGTCAACCAACTGCGGCATGGCTCCGCTGGCACGTCACGTTGCGCGCGGCAAACTGAATGCGTTAAGCGCGGGCGCTGAGATTATTCGTCGGGAAATTCTGGCGAAGTAACGCGGCGCATCGGCCGGATATTCTAAGGCTACGCGTTCGATCTCAGGCGATCTCACTCATCGCCTGAGATCTATTAAATGTCATTTTCTGTTAGTCGATAGTCACACCAACCACTTTGCGGCTATCCACATCCTGGTTGAGGAAGGCATTGAATCCGGCCTTCTGGAACGTCACACCGTCTTTACCCACTCGCTTCCATCCCTGTTGGGTCATCACCTTAATCGCTTGAGCGAGATCCTTATCGCGAACCTGCGGCAATATTTCCGCCTGCACCGCCCGTGCTGCCTCCGGGTCCGCTTTGCCGTGGCGCTGGCTCGCTTGTGGCTGTGCGGCAGCCTGATTCTGCGCTTTTGACTTATGGATATCGCAGCCATTGCCGTCGGTTAGCTGCGTACAGCCCGAACGTTCAAGCTGGGCACGATAGGCTTCGCTGATAGCGTGCGCCGGGAGTACGGTAAAACCCGCCAGCGTGGTGGCAGCAAGAATGACCATCGCGATCGTTTTTTTCATCATGGACCCTGTCTTCATCTCGTTTGACGCGGGGAGAAGCATCAAGCGTAGCTCCCCACATAGCGTCTGTTATCACCCATTATCCCTGACGGTTGACCTTGCCTGAACTGAGCGTCATTTCAGGCCCTGTAATATGGGGGATGCGGCATCGTTGATACGTTGACGTCTATCAAGAATAGATGACACATTCCGCACGGTTCAAATGAGGCAACGCTAAATCTGATTATTCCTGCCCGGCTGAAATTGCGGTAACGTAGCTAACCTCTTCCCTTTTGGCTCACCCGTATGCCCACGACAGAAACATTCCTCACTTTCCTCGTCGCCTTAGCCCTGCTGGAGATCTCGCCCGGCCCCGACATGATGCTCACCATCGCGCGCGGCATTGGTCAGGGGCGACGAATCGCGCTGCTGACCGTGCTCGGCAACGTCTTTATTGCAGGCACGATTCAGGTTTCGTTTCTGGTCTTCGGGCTGGTGGCCGCCGTCCACGCCTGGCCGCTGGCGCTGGACGTCCTCCGCTGGGTGGGTGCCGCTTACCTGATATGGCTCGGCGTCAAGATGCTCGCGACCTCAGGGGCCGACACGCGGATCGGCAAAACCGTCAAAATATCAGGCCGAAGAGCGGTTAAGGAAGGGGCGATTAACAGTCTGACCAACCCCAAATCGCTGCTGTTCATGTTCGCCTTTCTCCCACAGTTTGTCGACCCGGCCGTCGGCCCTATCTGGCTACAGCTGCTTATTCTTGGCAGCATTCAAAAACTGGCCGGCATCCTGTCGCTGGGGTCGGTCGCCCTCGCCTCAGGCACCTTCGGCAACTGGCTTAGCCAGCATCCGGGCTTTTTAAAATGGCAGGAGCGATTCACCGGTGTGGTGATGATTGGGCTGGGTATTCGCATGCTGTTTAGCGGCGGTATGCCGCAAAACTCAGTGAAGTAAGGGCCTGGCTGCGGCCAGGTATTCAGGTTGTACTTTCACCCAAACATTCACGCATACAGTCGATAAAGATTTTCATCGCTGGGCTGACGGTTCTGTCGGCATGATAGGCGCAGAGCGCGGTAATGGACGGCGGATTGGAAGAAAAAGGCAGCGCTTTGAGTTCGCCGGACTCCAGTTCCTGTGCCACGCTAAAGTATGGCAAGAATGACACTCCGAGATTACTGGCCACGCATCGTTTAATGCTCTCAATGCTCCAAAGCTCAATGGTGTTCTCCAGCGTTATTTTTCGCTCACGCAGCGTGGATTCGAATATTTGCCGGAAGATGCACTGTGGCTCATTGATAATAAAACTGACCGGAATGTGCTGCTCTACCCTCGTAAAATCAAAATCTTCGAGCTGCGCAGAGGCAACCAGCACTAACTCCTGCTGGCCAAAATATTCCATGTGAAGCGCATCATCGTGCCCTACCCGATAAAAAACGCCCAAATCAGTATTATCGGCAAGCAGGGAATCCCGGATGGAATAACAGTTTACCGACTGCAAAGACAGCCGAACTTTTGGTGCTTTAAGCCGAAATAACCTCAGCACTTCCGGCATTTTATAAGCCAGTAGCGTCTCGCCGACCATTATCCGTAAGTCTCCCGCGATCTCTTCCTCACTGGCAGAGATCTCACGGATCCCTTCCAACACGCGCGTTAACTCCCTCACTTTTGGCAGCAGCAGTTTTCCCGCCGGCGTCAGCACCATGCGACGGCCGACTTTTTCGAATACCGGGTATGAGAGTTCCTGTTCCAGCTGTTGGATCTGGAAGGTGACGGTCGATTGCGTGCAGCACAGCTTGCGGGCAGCCTGCGCAAAAGACCCCTCTTCCACAATCGTTTTAAAGGTGATGAAACGCCGCAAATCCATAAAGCCACTCCGCATTAAACACATCGAAAAATTAGAAGTGAGAGATTGAAAACATTCGCTTTTTTGAATGTATATCGCTGGCTAATATGCGCTGACAACAAGGAGAATACAAGTGACACCAACAATAATCAGTGGCTTTCTCACCTATACATTAATCACTGCGCTGACCCCCGGCCCCAATAATATTCTGGCGCTAAGTTCAGTGAACCAACATGGTTTTCGCCGCAGTTTGCGCGTGCTGGCAGGAATGAGCGCTGGCTTTTTGGCGCTTATGCTCATCTGTGGCGTTTTTACCTATACGCTTATCAGCGTACTTCCTTCCCTCACGCATTGGCTGGTATGGGTTGGCGCGGCCTATATTCTGTGGCTCGCGTGGAAGATAGCCAATAGCTCACCGGCTACTGATGACAGCAGCGAAAGGCCCCTGAGTTTTTGGTTGAGCTTCTGGCTTCAATTTGCCAACGTGAAAATTATTCTGTACGGCATTACGGCGCTCTCCGCCTTCGTGCTGCCGTATACGCAGAATATTCTCTCCGTGACCGCGGTCAGTATTCTGCTCGCCGTTATTGGCTGTCTGGGGAATCTGGTGTGGGCATTAGCCGGCCATCTGTTCCAGTCGATTTTTCGCCAATATGGTCGGCTGGTTAATCGGGTGCTGGCCCTGTTACTGATTTACTGTGCCGTCAGGATGTTTTTCTAAAACGGTCTATAAGCACAACCATCAATATTTTCCATCGCCAAACCAGGTAGCCCGTAGTCACTCTGCGGGCTATTTTGCGAAAAATAAGCGACATAGAATTAGCTTAGGGCGTGTAATCCAACATGATAAATTTGCCGCGAATTTCGGCCGGTGCGTCGGGATATTCCACGTTATCCAGCGCTATTAAGGCGGCTTCACAGGTTTTCGTTTTCGTGTGATTAAGCGCGATGACAGTGGTGACATTTCCCTTCTTATCCATCATCAAACCCAGCGGACACGTCGTTCCTTTCAATGTCTCATACCCTTGCGCATAGTCATTTATGGCTTTACTCAATGACATCGCATAATTCTGGACGTCTTGCGAGTCCTCTTTCGAGACAAACCAATACTCTTTGACAACCTGTGGGCGAGCCTGAGCCATAGGAACCAGCGAGACAGATAAAAGAATAAGAAACAGTAGCCGCATCATGCTTTACAGTGCCTTTTTGAATTTAGGTTGAAAGGCGATTATTCGTGATTATGTATAAAAATCAATAACCCCTATTATAACTAGTGGCAGACACATTCGGGGCAGAGAAGTCCCCTGCGCCCTATTCCCATCTTAACCCCATAAAAAAACCGCCGATAAATCGGCGGTTTTTTCTTAGAGCCACATCGCTTACATCAGTGGCATCGCTTTTTGCACAATGCTAATCAGCGGCTGCGGATAGATACCCAGCACCAGCACCAGCAGCGCCGAAATCAGCACCACGATACCGCCGGCGCTGTACTGCCAGTTCGACGGTGCATCGCGGTTAGGTTTTTCCGGAGCAGACAGATACAGGCTCACGGCCACGCGCAGGTAGTAGTACAAACCAATCGCGGAGCCCACAACCACGGCACCGACCAGCCACCACAGATGCGCCTGAACACCGACTGCCAGCACGTAGAATTTACCGATAAAGCCCAGCGTCATCGGGATACCGGCCAGAGACAGCATCATCACGGTCATCACCGCGGCCAGAATCGGACGGTGCCAGAACAGGCCACGGTAAGCAAACAGCGACTCGGCATCCGGGCCACGGTATGGGCTGGACATCAGGCTCACCACGCCAAAGGCGCCGAGGCTGCTGAACAGGTAACCGGCCAGGTAAACACCGACGGTCTCCATCGACATCTCACCATTTTGCAGCGCAATCATCGCCACCAGCAGGTAGCCGAGGTGGGAGATAGACGAGTAGCCGAGCAGACGTTTGATATTGGTCTGGCTAAGCGCCATCAGGTTACCGAAGATGATAGAGGCGAAGGCGATAAGGCCCAGCACCACGCGCACCGCTTCACTGTCGCCCACCGGAGCGTACAGGAACAGACGCATCACCACGGCGAAAATCGCAATCTTGCTGGCGGTTGCCAGGAAGGTTGAAACCGGCGCAGGCGCACCCTGATAAACATCCGGGGTCCACAGGTGGAAAGGCACCAGCGAGAGCTTGAAGCCCAGGCCGACAATCATCATACCGAGGCCAGCCAGCAGCAGCGGTTCGTGCAGCATGTTATCGCCGAGGCTCTTACCGAGCGCGACGAAGGACAGGTTGCCGGACTGCGCGTACAGCAGCGCCATACCAAACAGCAGGAAGGACGATGCAGCTGCGGACAGAATGGTGTACTTGATGCTCGCTTCCAGTGAACGTTTCTGGCGGAATGCATAGCCCACGAGGCCAAACAGTGGCAGAGAAATCAGTTCAATACCGAGGAACAGCGCCGCCAGGTGGTTAGCGTTCGCCAGCAGAATACCGCCGAGAGCAGCAATCAGCACCAGCAGGTAGAACTCTTCCCGGTTATCGGTATAACCCTCAAGCCACGGGTAGGCAAAGGTACAGGTGGCAAGACTCGCCAGCAGCACCAGCCCGGTGTAGAACATGGCATACGCGTCAACGCGCATCAGCGGCGTGACGTCCATTGCGCCCGCCTGGCCAACAAACCAGAGCGAAACCAGCGCGGCGTTAAGCCCAATGACCGACAGCGTGGCATTGAGGAAGTGATTGCGTCGCCACGCAATGGAGAGCATCACAACCACCACCGTCAAGCCGACGATCAGCAGCGGTAACAGCGCGATCAGTTGTTGTGGAGTTATTGTCATGGCGAATTACGGCCTTGTAGTTGGAACAGAATTAACAAACCACTGCTGGATGTTACTCATCGCAGAATGTGACGTGTCCAGGATAGGCTGCGGGTAGAAGCCCAGCAGAACCAGAAGCACGACCAGCAACAGGACGATAAACAGCTCACGCAGCGACATCCCTGGCAGTTCTTGTGCCGCAATTTCACTTTTCGCTTTACCGAAGTAAGCGCGGTGCAGCATTGCCAGCGAGTAAACGGAGGCAAAGACCAGACCGAAGGTTGAAATCACCGTAATCACCGGAACCACTTTGTAGCTGCCGAAGAGGATCATAAATTCGCCAACGAAGTTACCGGTCCCCGGCATCCCCAGCGTGGCAACGGCGAAGAACATGGACAGCGCAGGCAACCATTTAATTTTGCTCCACAGACCGCCCATCTGACGCATATCACGCGTATGCAGACGCTCGTACAGCTGACCGCACAGGATGAACAGGCCCGCAGCCGACAGGCCGTGAGCAATCATCTGAATCACCGCGCCCTGGTACGCCAGCTGGCTGCCGGTGTAGATAGCAATCAGCACGAAGCCCATGTGGGAAACGGAGGTGTAAGCAATCAGACGTTTAATATCGTACTGGGTGAACGCCATCCATGCGCCGTAGAAGATACCGATAACGCCCAGCCACATCGCGATAGGCGCGAATTCGGCGGAAGCATTCGGGAACAGCGGCAGCGCAAAGCGCAGCAGACCGTAGGCCGCGGTTTTCAGCAAGATACCGGCGAGGTCAACGGAACCCGCGGTTGGTGCCTGGGAGTGCGCGTCTGGCAGCCAGCCGTGCAGTGGAACCACCGGCATTTTCACCGCGAAGGCGATGAAGAAGCCCAGCATCAGCAGATATTCTACGCCGTGAGACATTGGCGTTTTCAGCAGGTCTTCGTAGTTGAAGGTCCATACGCCAGTTGCGCCGTGGTGAACAAACACCAGGCCCAGAATGGCAATCAGCATCACCAGACCACTCGCCTGGGTGTAGATGAAGAACTTGGTCGCCGCCGTGATACGCGTTTTACCGTCAGAGGCTTTGTGGCCCCACAGCGCTATCAGGAAGTACATCGGTACCAGCATCATCTCCCAGAAGAAGAAGAACAGGAACATGTCGATGGCCAGGAACACGCCGATAACGCCGCCCAGGATCCACATCAGGTTGAGGTGGAAGAAGCCCTGATATTTCTGGATTTCACGCCAGGAACAGAGTACCGCCAGCACGCCCAACAGCCCGGTCAGCACCACCATCAGCAGCGACAGACCGTCGAGCGCCAGGTGCACGGTGATACCAAAGCGCGGGATCCACGGCAGAATAAACTCAGACTGCCACTGCGGCAGGCCTGCGGATTGAGTCAGCGAATAGCCCCCCTGCAACCACAGTTGCAGAGACAGCGCCAGCGTCAGTCCCATGGTTATCAGCGCAATCCAGCGCGGCATCTTCACGCCAAAGCGTTCAGTCTGCCAGCAGAGGAAACCGCCGATAAAGGGAATCAGTATTAGCCAGGGTAATAACATGGCAATTCATTTCCTTATTCATCTATCCGGTGGCAACGACGCCAGCCGGAACAGGAAAACAGCACGACATTTTCATGGGGAGGAAATCCCTCCCCAACGAATTAACGCAACACCATCAACAGCGCCAGAACCACCACGGCACCAATGCTCATCGACGCAACGTACCAGCGCAGATATCCGTTCTCGCTCATCACCAGGCCTTTGCCTGCAAAGCGGGAGAGAATCGCCGGAAGGTTCATCAACGCATTGAGCGGATCGCTCTTCAGCAGCCAGGCAATGCCCAGGAACGGCTTAACGAACACTTTGTCGTACAGCCAGTCGAAGCCCCAGGCGTTATACCACCAGGTGCCCAGCAGACGGCCCGGCGCGCTATTAGCGATAGAGGTCACCAGCGTACGTTTGCCCAGCCACAGCCATGCTGCAATCAGGATACCGGCAATCGCCACCACACCGGAGGTGATTTCCAGCGTCAGCACGCGACCGTGCTCAAGCTCGGTGGTGGCTGGCAGTACGCCGTGCAGCGGTGGCACAATCATCGCGCCGATAAAGGTCGACAGCACCATCAGCACAATCAGCGGCAGGTGATGAGTAATCCCCTTCCCTGCGTGGGCGTGAATCTGCTCTTTCCCGTGGAAGACGATAAAGATCATCCGGAAGGTATACAGGGAGGTCATAAACGCACCGACCAGACCGGCAACCATCAGATTGATATGACCGTTGGCCATTGCACCCGCAAGGATTTCATCTTTACTGAAGAAGCCCGCGGTAATCAGCGGCAGCGCGGACAGCGCGGCACCACCGACCAGGAAGCAGGCATACACCAGCGGAATCGACTTACGCAGGCCGCCCATCTTGAAGATGTTCTGCTCGTGGTGGCAGGCAAGGATGACCGAGCCGGACGCCAGGAACAGCAGCGCTTTGAAGAACGCATGCGTCATCAGATGGAAAATCGCCGCATCCCACGCCTGAACGCCCAGCGCCAGGAACATGTAGCCAATCTGGCTCATGGTGGAGTACGCCAGAACGCGTTTGATGTCGGTCTGTACCAGTGCGGCAAAGCCTGCCAGCACCAGCGTAATCGCCCCGACAATCCCAACCAGATGCAGTACTTCCGGCGTCAGCAGGAACAGGCCATGAGTACGAGCAATCAGGTAGACACCAGCAGTTACCATCGTCGCGGCGTGGATCAGCGCAGAAACCGGCGTTGGGCCAGCCATTGCGTCCGCAAGCCAGGTCTGCAACGGCAGCTGCGCCGATTTACCGACCGCACCGCCCAGCAGCATCAGGGTTGCCCACATCAGCATGTCATTACCCGCAGCGAAGTGCGCCGGCGCCAGTTCAACCATCTCGCGGAAGTTCAGCGTGCCCAGCTCGTTGTAGAGAATGAACAGCGCGAACGCCAGGAAGACGTCACCGACACGGGTCACCACGAAGGCTTTCATCGCCGCCGCGCCATTCTTCGGATCGGTGTAGTAGAAACCGATCAGCAGATAGGAGCACAGGCCCACGCCTTCCCAGCCGAGGTACATCAGCAGCAGGTTATCCGCCAGCACCAGCACCACCATGCTCGCGATGAACAGGTTGGTGTAAGCGAAGAAGCGGGAGTAGCCCTCTTCACCGCGCATGTACCAGGAGGCGAACATGTGGATCAGGAAGCCTACGCCGGTAACAACGGACAGCATGGTCAGCGACAGGCCGTCCAGCACCAGGTTGAAGCCGATGTTGAAATCACCGACCGACATCCACGTCCACAGCGGCAGGCTAAATGCCTGTTTGCCGTTGGCGAAGAAGTCCATGCCGACAAACGCGGTAACCAGTGCAGACAGACCAATCGACCCCATACCGATGGTGGCGGACAGGTTTTCCGACCAGCGTCCACGGGAGAAGGCCAGCAGGACAAAGCCGATTAATGGGAAAATAATGGTTAAGGCAAGCATGTTCATCCGCGCAACTCACTTACTGAATCGATGTTCAGGTTCTGGCGGCGACGATGGAGCTGCAGCAGCAGCGCCAGGCCAATACTCGCTTCCGCAGCCGCAAGAGTAATGGCGAGGATATACATCACCTGACCATCGGTCTGGCCCCAGTAGCTGCCGGCGACCACGAAGGCCAGCGCGGCGGCGTTAATCATGATTTCCAGCCCAATCAGCATAAACAGCAGATTGCGGCGGATAACCAGACCGGTCAGCCCGAGAACGAAGAGTATCGCGGCGAGGATCAGTCCATGGGTTAAGGGGATCATGCGTGCTCCTCCGTTTTTCTTTTCGCGCTATCGCCTACGCGATTGCTCAGCACTTCGCCCGCACGGTCTTCACGGCCGAGGTGGAAGGCCACTACCAGACCCGCCAGCAGCAGCATTGACGCCAGCTCAACCGCCAGAACGTATGGCCCGAACAGCGCAATACCCACTTCTTTGGCGCTAATCGCGTTACCGTCAATACCCTGGTCGTTAATGCCGAGGATGGCATACACCATCACCGCCAGCAGCACGGCGGAAAGAATCGCCGGGCCAATCCAGATTTGCGGCTTCAGCCACTGACGTTCCTGGGCGATTTCAGCCCCGCCCAGGTTCAGCATCATCACCACGAAGACGAACAGCACCATGATGGCACCCGCATACACGATGATCTCCAGCGCACCGGCGAAATACGCGCCCAGCGAGAAGAACACCCCGGCAATCGCCAGCAGCGAGATGATTAAGTACAGCAGTGCGTGTACCGGGTTAGTGTGCGTAATCACTCGCAGCGTCGCGAGGACAGCAACAAGGCCACAGATATAAAAAGCGAATTCCATTGCCCCTCTCCTTACGGTAACAGGCTCTTGACGTCGATAGGCTTGGCTTCGTTCTCTGCTTCGCCCTTATCTTTGCCGTCGATTGCCATACCCGCCATCCGGTAGAAGTTATATTCCGGGTATTTGCCCGGACCGGAAATCAGCAGATCCTCTTTTTCGTACACCAGGTCCTGACGCTTGTATTCACCCAGTTCAAAGTCCGGGGTTAACTGAATCGCCGTGGTTGGGCACGCTTCTTCACACAGACCGCAGAAAATGCAGCGCGAGAAGTTAATGCGGAAAAACTCCGGATACCAGCGGCCGTCTTTGGTCTCTGCTTTTTGCAAAGAGATACAGCCTACCGGGCAGGCTACCGCGCACAGGTTACAGGCTACGCAGCGCTCATCGCCGTCCGGGTCGCGCGTCAGCACGATACGGCCACGATAGCGCGGCGGCAGGTAGACCGGCTCTTCCGGGTACATTTGCGTTTCACGTTTAGCGAACGCATGCAGGCCGATCATCCAGATACTGCGTACCTGGGTACCGAAACCTACGATAATATCTTTTAAGGTCATGGTCTCATCGCCCCTTATGGCTGCTGCCAGAGAATGACAGCCGCCGTTACCAGCAAGTTGATTAGCGTCAGCGGCAGGCACACTTTCCAGCCGAAGGACATTACCTGGTCATAACGCGGACGCGGTAATGAGGCGCGAATCAAAATGAACATCATCATGAAGAACGCCGTTTTAATCGCGAACCAGATGAATGGTGGTAAGAACGGGCCTTGCCAGCCGCCGAAGAACAGCGTCACGATAAGCGCCGACACGGTAACAATACCGATGTATTCACCGACGAAGAATAGACCGAACTTCATGCCGGAATATTCAATGTGGTAGCCATCGGCCAGCTCCTGCTCGGCTTCCGGTTGGTCAAACGGGTGACGGTGACACACCGCTACGCCCGCAATCGCAAAGGTCACAAAGCCGAAGAACTGAGGAATGACGTTCCACAGGTGTTCCTGGTTATTGACGATGTCGGTCATATTGAATGAACCGGCCTGCGCCACCACGCCCATCAGGGAGAGGCCAAGGAACACTTCGTAGCTCAGCGTTTGCGCGGAAGCACGCATCGCCCCCAGCAGGGAGTATTTGTTGTTGCTCGACCAGCCGGCGAACAGCACCGCGTACACCGCCAGACCCGCCATCATCAGGAAGAACAGGATCCCGATGTTGAGGTCGGCGACCACCCAGCTTGGGCTGACCGGCACAATGGCGAAGGCCAGCAGCAGCGAGGTGAAAGCGATAACCGGTGCCAGAGTAAAGATCATGCGGTCCGAGAATTTCGGGACCCAGTCCTCTTTGAAGAACATTTTGATCATGTCGGCCACCAGCTGGAGCAAACCGCCCCAGCCGACACGGTTTGGCCCGTAGCGGTTCTGGAACAGACCCAGCAGGCGACGTTCGCCGAAGCTCATGAACGCACCGCAGGTGACGACCACCAGCAGGATGACCACGGCTTTGATGATGCTAATCAGGATCTCAATCAGATCCGGCGTTAACCAACTCATTGCTGTGCCTCCTGCAGATTTTCAAGACGCGCGCCCGCCAGTACAGGAGCAATGCCCGGCATGCCCATCGGCAAACCAACCTGCCCTGCCACCAGCCCGCTGGAAATCACCAGCGGCAGCGTGACCGTCTGACCGTCGTAGCTGAACGCCATCTTCGCACCCGCATTCACGCCAAGCGCCGCGGCATCTGCCGGGTTGAGCTTGAGGTAAGGCTGCGGCATACGCGTCTGGAATACCGGTGCGCGCTGTGACATTTCGTCGCTGCCGAACAGGTGATAGTACGGTGCCACGCGCCATTTGCCCGCTTCCGCCTGGAAGCTTGCCGGTACGGTGGTGAAGTAATCCAGACCGTTTTCCGACGCTTCAATCAGACGGACGCCCGGGTCACCGTGACGCAGTTTACCGCCCACTTCAGCCTGAAACTTGTTCCATGCCTGCGGGGAGTTCCAGCCTGGAGCCCATGCAAATGGGATCTGCGAGCGCGGTGCGTCCGGCTGATTGTTCCCTTCCATCGAGAAGGCGAACATGGTGTCTTTATCCTGCGGCTGGCGCGGTTCGTGCACGCTGATATTGGCGCGCATTGCCGTACGACCGCTGTAACGGTGCGGTTCACGTGCCAGTTTCTGGCCGCGAATACGGAACGACGCATCCGGTGCAGCATCTTTAATGCCAGCCAGCTGCGGCAGCGCAGCAACGGCAGCATCAATCACGTGATCCAGCTGAGTCCAGTCAACCTGACGGTTTTCCAGGGTGCTGTGCAGCGAGTGCAGCCAGCGCCAGCTTTCCAGCATGATGGTTTTGCTGTCGTAGTAGCTTGGGTCATAAACCTGGAAGAAGCGCTGTGCACGGCCTTCGTTGTTAATCACCGTACCGTCGCTTTCCGCAAAACTTGCTGCCGACAGCACCAAATGCGCGTGATCCATAATCGCCGTGCGCTGATGGTCAATGACCATCACCAGCGGCGCTTTGTCCAGCGCGGCATTCACGCGGCTAGCGGAGGCGTGACGGTGCAGGTCGTTTTCCAGCACGATAACTGCATCAGCGGCACCGCTTTCCAGCTCGTTCAGCGCGTCATCAAGTGAACCGCCGCCAATCATGCCGAGACCGACGCTGTTCACCGCGCGGGCAATCATGGTGACGCCAACGTCTGAACCGCGAGCCTTCAGCGCTTTCGCCACGTTTGCGGCAGCCTGAATCACCTCAGCGCTACCGGCGTTAGTACCGGAAACAATCAGTGGTTTCTTCGCCCCGGCCAGCGCCTGGACGATAACGTCGATTTTGCCCTGCAGGTCGCGGTCAATGCCGTCGACTGCCGGTGCACTGTCATCCAGCGCGTGCGCAATCGCGAAGCCTAAACGCGCCTGATCTTCTACCGGTGCGCGGTAAGTCCACGCGGCGATATCGTCCAGACGGGTGTCATCGACGTTGGTCACAAACAGCGGATGTTTGGCACGCTGGCCGATGTTGAGGATTGCCGCAATCTGCCAGTCAGCCACTTTCTGGGCCGCCGCCATTTCGCGCGCTTTACCTTTCACCGCCTGGCGAACCGCCAGCGCAACGCGAGCACCGGTCTGAGTAATGTCTTCACCCAGCACCAGCACCGCATCGTAAGATTCAATATCACGCAGCGCAGGCGTATGAATACCGCCATCACGCAGCACTTTCAGCGCCAGTTGCAGACGTTCCTGCTCACCTTTGGCGATACCGGTGTAGAAGTTATCCGCACCCACCAGTTCGCGCAGCGCGAAGTTGCTCTCAACGCTCGCACGTGGAGAACCGATACCAATCACTTTCTTCGACTGACGCAGAATATCCGCCGCGCCCTGCATCGCCTGTTCGGCGTTGAGGGCTATCAGATCGTTACCACGACGTTGAACCGGCTGACGCGGACGGTCTTTCAGGTTCACATAGCCATAGCCGAAACGGCCACGGTCGCAGAGGAAGTAGTGGTTGACGGTACCGTTATAACGGTTTTCGATACGACGCAGCTCACCGTAGCGCTCGCCCGGGCTGGTGTTACAGCCAATGGAGCACTGCTGGCAGATGCTTGGCGCAAACTGCATGTCCCACTTACGGTTGTAGCGCTCGGAGTGCGTTTTATCGGTGAATACGCCGGTTGGGCAGATTTCAACGAGGTTACCGGAGAATTCGCTCTCCAGCGTACCGTCTTCCGGACGACCGAAGTAGACGTTGTCGTGCGCGCCGTACACACCCAAATCGGTGCCGTCTGCGTAGTCTTTGTAATAACGCACGCAGCGGTAGCAGGCGATGCAGCGGTTCATTTCGTGAGAGATGAACGGCCCCAGATCCTGGTTACGGTGGGTACGCTTAGTAAAGCGATAGCGACGGAAGCTATGACCGGTCATGACGGTCATATCCTGCAGGTGGCAGTTGCCGCCCTCTTCACAGACCGGACAGTCGTGCGGGTGGTTGGTCATCAACCACTCCACCACGCTTTCGCGGAACTGTTTTGCTTCTTCGTCATCAATAGAAATAAAGGTGCCGTCAGATGCCGGAGTCATACAGGACATCACCAGGCGACCACGCGTGTCTTCCGCGTTTTGATATTGCTTCACCGCACACTGGCGGCAAGCACCGACGCTGCCTAGCGCCGGGTGCCAGCAAAAGTATGGAATATCAAGGCCGTGAGAGAGACATGCCTGCAGCAGGTTGTCCGCCCCATTAACCTCGTATTCTTTGCCGTCTACATGAATCGTAGCCATTAGCGTGCTTCCAAAATAAATAAATCTTTAGATTACCAGCGCGTCTTAAGCAGGTTCGGCTGAATCCCATGAATAGCGTGGGTGTTGCTGAACTGCTGCTTAATGCCTGCCTCGAATTCGTCGCGGAAATATTTAATTGCGCTCTGCAGCGGTTCCACCGCGCCAGGCGCATGCGCACAGAAGGTTTTCCCCGGGCCTAAGAATCGACACAGTTGCTCAAGTGTCTCGATATCGCCAGGCTGGCCTTCACCCCGCTCAATAGCGCGCAGAATTTTCACGCTCCACGGCAGACCGTCGCGGCACGGCGTACACCAGCCGCAGGACTCGCGGGCGAAGAACTCTTCCAGGTTACGCACCAGGCCCACCATGCCAATTTCATGGTCAACGGCCATCGCCAGTGCGGTCCCCAGACGGCTACCCGCTTTACCGATGCTTTCAAACTCCATCGGCAGGTCAAGGTGCGCTTCGGTCAGGAAGTCGGTCCCCGCACCGCCCGGCTGCCAGGCTTTAAACTTCAGGCCATCACGCATGCCGCCCGCGTAGTCTTCAAGGATTTCACGTGCGGTGGTACCAAATGGCAGCTCCCACAGGCCCGGATTTTTCACGCGGCCAGAGAAGCCCATCAGCTTGGTGCCAGCATCTTTGCTGGTAGAAATGTTCTGATACCACTCAACGCCGTTGGCCAGAATCGCCGGGACGTTACACAGGGTTTCCACGTTGTTGACGCAGGTCGGTTTACCCCATACGCCGGAGCTTGCCGGGAACGGCGGCTTTGAACGTGGGTTGGCGCGACGGCCTTCGAGGGAGTTAATCAGCGCGGTCTCTTCGCCGCAGATGTAACGCCCTGCCCCGGTGTGCACGAACAGTTCGAAATCGAACCCGGTGCCCATGATATTTTTGCCAAGCCAACCGGCTTCGGTGGCTTCGGCAATGGCGCGGCGCAGGTGCACAGCCGCTTCAATGTATTCACCGCGCAGGAAGATGTAACCGCGGTACGCTTTCAGCGCAAACGCGGAAATCAGCATGCCTTCCACCAGCAGGTGCGGCAGCTGCTCCATCAGCAAACGGTCTTTATAGGTGCCCGGCTCCATTTCATCGGCGTTACACAGCAGGTAACGGATGTTCATGGATTCGTCTTTCGGCATCAGGCTCCACTTCAGACCGGTGGAAAAGCCCGCGCCGCCGCGCCCTTTCAGGCCAGCGTCTTTTACCTGGTTGACGATTTCGTCCGGTGCCAGTCCGGTCAGCGCTTTACGCGCACCTTCATAGCCGTTTTTGCTACGGTATTCATCCAGCCATACCGGCTGTTTGTCATCGCGCAGACGCCAGGTCAGCGGATGCGTTTCGGGAGTGCGGATCACGGTTTTCATTATTTATACCGCTCCAGTAGGTCAGGAATGCCCTCCGGGGTCAGATGCGCGTGAGTGTCCTCATCGATCATCATGCTCGGCCCTTTATCGCAGTTCCCCAGACAGCAGGTCGGCAGCAGCGTAAAGCGACCGTCGAAAGTCGTCTGCCCCGGTTTGATGTCGAGTTTTTTCTCAAGCGCAGCCTGAATGCCCTGGTAGCCATTGATGTGGCACACCACGCTGTCGCAGTAGCGGATCACGTGACGGCCAACCGGCTGGCGGAAGATCTGGCTGTAGAAGGTCGCAACGCCTTCAACGTCGCTTGCTGGAATATCCAGTAAGCCGGCGATCGCGTGGATCGCGCCGTCCGGCACCCAGCCACGCTGTTTTTGAACGATCTTCAGCGCTTCGATGGACGCCGCACGCGGGTCTTCGTAGTGGTGCTTCTCGTGCTCAATGGCTTTA
The DNA here is from genome assembly GCF_021440345.1 of Kluyvera intermedia. GTDB lineage: Bacteria > Pseudomonadota > Gammaproteobacteria > Enterobacterales > Enterobacteriaceae > Kluyvera > Kluyvera intermedia_A. The sequence goes on along the minus strand of NZ_JAKCNS010000014.1, from coordinate 5,128 downwards.
CGCTCTACCGCACTCAGCTCAAAGGCCTCGGATTGTGGTTGTTGATTTTCGTGCATAATTAGCGGTCCACGTCTGACATAACAAAATCGATACTACCCAAGTGAACGATCAGATCGGACACCAGGCTGCCGCGCACCGCGACCGGGATCTGCTGCAAATGCGCATAGCTCGGTGTACGGATACGAGTACGGTAGCTCATGGTGCTGCCGTCGCTGGTCAGGTAGTAACTGTTAATACCCTTGGTTGCTTCCACCATCTGGAACGATTCCTGCGCCGGCATAACCGGGCCCCAGGAAACCTGCAGGAAGTGGGTGATCAGGGTTTCGATATGCTGCAGCGTGCGCTCTTTCGGTGGCGGCGTGGTCAGCGGGTGATCCGCTTTGAACGGGCCTTCCGGCATGTTTTTGAGGCACTGCTCAAGGATACGCAGGCTCTGACGCAGCTCTTCCACTTTCAGCATCACGCGGGTGTAGCAGTCGGATACGCCGCCGCCAACCGGGACTTCGAAGTCGAAGTTTTGGTAGCCAGAGTATGGACGCGCTTTACGCACGTCGAAATCAACGCCGGTCGCACGCAGCGCGGCACCGGTACAGCCCCAGTCCAGCGCTTCTTTCTTACCGTAGGCGGCAACGCCCTGCGAACGGCCTTTCAGAATGGTGTTACGCAGCGCGGCTTTCTCGTAGGAATCCAGACGCTTCGGCATCCAGTCGAGGAAGTCACGCAGCAGCTTGTCCCAACCACGCGGCAGATCGTGTGCTACGCCGCCGATACGGAACCAGGCCGGGTGCATACGGAAACCGGTAATCGCTTCAACCACGTCATAAATTTTCTGACGGTCGGTGAAGGCAAAGAAGACCGGGGTCATCGCGCCGACGTCCTGAATAAACGTCGAGATGTACAGCAGGTGGCTGTTGATACGGAACAGTTCAGAGAGCATGACGCGGATAACGTCAACGCGTTCTGGAACGGTGATCCCCGCCAGTTTTTCAACTGCCAGCACATAAGGCATTTCGTTCACGCAACCGCCGAGGTATTCGATACGGTCGGTATACGGAATGTAGCTGTGCCAGGACTGACGTTCGCCCATCTTCTCAGCGCCACGGTGGTGGTAGCCGATGTCCGGTACGCAGTCGACGATCTCTTCGCCGTCCAGCTGCAGGACGATACGGAATGCACCGTGGGAAGACGGGTGGTTAGGACCGAGGTTCAGGAACATGAAGTCCTCGTTCTCGGTGCTACGCTTCATGCCCCAATCTTCTGGTTTGAAGGTCAGCGCTTCCATTTCCAGATCCTGCTTGGCTTTGGTCAGCTCAAACGGATCGAATTCGGTGGCGCGTGCCGGGTAGTCTTTACGCAGCGGGTGGCCTTCCCAGGTCGGCGGCATCAGCAGACGCGTCAGCTGCGGGTGGCCATTGAAGGTAATGCCAAACATCTCCCAGGTTTCACGCTCATACCAGTTGGCGTTCGGGAAAAGTTTAGTGATAGTCGGCACATTCAGATCGTTTTCAGACAACGCCACCTTGAGCATAATGTCGCGGTTGCGGTCCATTGAGATCAGGTGATAGAAAACGGAAAAGTCCGCGGCAGGTAATCCATCGCGGTGTGTGCGCAGACGTTCGTCCATGCCGTGCAGGTCGAACATCATGACGTAAGGTTTCGGCAGCTTCTTCAGGAAATCGATAATTTCCAGCAGCTGTTCGCGCTTAACCCATACGACAGGTACCCCGGTGCGGGTGGCCTGAACGGTAAATGCATCCGGCCCAAAACGGTTGCGCAGTTCGCCGATGACCGGATCATCAAGATGATCGCGGGTTTGCCATGCAGCTACTTCTTGCGCAGTTAAATCGGTCATATTGTTCACCATTGCAAAAGGTCCGTGGTGACTGCCGGGCGTGGCTTCGCGCTGTTGTATGTTGATTTGCGAAGTAAAAAAATGCCACTGCCCGCAGGCGCAAATTAAATCTCGTCTGGAGAGCGGAGATTCGTCACAGCAATGCGTTCGCCGCGTTTACGCTCGCGTTCCGACTGCATGTTGGCGCGATAAACGCCCTGGTCGCCAACCACCCACGAGAGCGGGCGACGTTCTTTACCAATCGATTCCTGCAGCAGCATCAGCGCCTGCATGTAAGCTTCCGGGCGCGGTGGGCAGCCAGGAATGTACACATCAACCGGAATAAATTTATCGACACCTTGCACCACGGAGTAGATATCGTACATGCCGCCGGAGTTTGCACAGGCGCCCATGGAGATAACCCACTTCGGTTCCAGCATCTGATCATAAAGACGCTGAATAACCGGTGCCATTTTGGTGAAACAGGTACCGGCCACCACCATCAGGTCGGCCTGACGCGGAGAGGCACGCAGTACTTCTGCCCCAAAACGCGCAACGTCATGCACCGCAGTGAATGACGTCACCATTTCAACGTAGCAGCAAGAAAGGCCGAAGTTGTATGGCCAGATTGAGTTCTTACGACCCCAGTTGACCATGTCATGCAGCGCGTGTTCGAGTTTCCCCATATACACGCTTTTATTCACCTCTTGCTCCAGGGGATCGGTCACAATCTCCTGTTTTTGCAGGGGGTAACGGTCGTTCTCACCGTTAGGATCTATGCGGGTGAGCGTATAATCCATCTTATTGCCTCGCTTTTACTGCGTATTACGGTTAGTGACGCTGTCGGATTCTGGGTTAACCATCGTGCGGCGAGAACGCGCAGGCGTCCAATCGAGCGCGCCAATGCGAACGAGGTAAACCAGACCGGCCAGCAGCACAAATATGAAAATGGCGGCCTCAATAAAGCCAACCCAGCCGCTTTCGCGAATCGAGGTTGACCAGGCGTAAAGGTAAAGCGCTTCCACGTCGAAGATGACGAAGAACATGGCGACCAGATAAAACTTAGCCGACAGGCGCAGACGAGCGGTGCCAACAGAGTCGATACCTGACTCAAACGGGGTGTTTTTGCTTCTGGCGCGCGCGCGACCACCAAGGTACCAGCCGCCGATTAACATCAGGCAGCAAAGGCCAATGGCAATGATCAGAAAAATAGCGAATGCCCAGTGATGAGCGATGATTTCAGTGGATGTTGACATACGCATTGCTTAACCAAATAGGTAGCATTACCACCTCTGCTCTTACCGGCAGATGGACGCTACATGATTCATGGGGAGGATTAAAAAACCTACAAACAGCCCAATTCAAAACATAGACCGCAAAATGTTGAGGTTTTTTACTCCTTTCTATAACCTTTTGTCAACTTTAACAAAAGTTTCCTCACATTAGTTTACATCAAAAGCATTTCATTAACATTACGTGCCCTTTGATTCGATTCGCTTCAGTTCGCCTTACGGTTTACCTGTTGTTGAATCGTGTCCGTTTTGTAGCAATAACAAGAATAAGCCATCTATTTTGACAGGATTTTCTGATGATTCCTCCCCCCATTGAGGAGTATTTTCTTGATCTAAGACACGCTTTTGTTAATTCGACCCGAAAAACGGCAACAAACCATCCGTTTTTTTAACATTAGCAGCTGATGTGAGATTGCGTTTGATGATAACGCATTAGAATTGTGCATTAATGATAATTACATGATTATTATCACATTTTTGAATTTATTTTTTGGATTTAGCCACGAAAGCGCAAAAAAAGAACCGCAAACTGTGTTTTCTTCGTCTACGATTCTTTTTTGCACTTACATTTTGTTACTACATTTCGGTCACAATGTTAATCGAAATCCCTTTCATGTATAAGGGGATTATCCCCCTCTTCAGGGGTATATGTGCCCGTCTGCGGCCACGGCGCGAGACGCTGTACCTGGGACTGAAAAATCATCTGCGCCATTTCGTTTTCACTTTGCGGATTATAGGTCAGCATATACTCCGTTTCCGGTAGTTCAGGCATACCGTCAGCCTTACCTAATGCCCGGAGGTCGGGGCTCATCATTTCAACCGGACGTCCTGTGACCCCAAGACCCGCTTTTACTGCCGCACGAACGGCTGAAAGCGTAGAAGCCACGTAGGCCAGACGCCACGGCATCCCGACCGCATCCAGCGTTTTAATAATCGTATCGCGGAAAGGACTAGGGTTATCGAGCAGCACCAGCGGTACCGGATCTTCAGGGCGCAGCGTAAACTCAGCGGCGCAGTACCAAAGCGTAGGTGACGAGCGCAGGACTGTCGACTCAAAGCCTTCCAGCGGATGGGTGGTGAGTGCCAGATCCACTTCCCTGTTTTTCAACATATCCGCCATCACGTTGTGACGTTTAACCCGCACATCAAGTGCCAGCTTCGGATAAGCCGAACTGATCCGGTTTAATAAGAAAGGTAAAATGGTGTCGGCTGATTCATCTGACGAGCCCAACGTCAACTGCCCTTGCAGGGAGCTAAACATAAGCGATGTGCATGCTTCGTCGTTAAAACGCAAAATTTTCCGCGCATAACCCAGCAGCTGGATACCATGTTCAGTCAGCAACTTATTACGCCCGTGACGAGCGAAAAGCTCTTTGCCCACGAGTTGCTCCAGACGTTGCATTTGCTGGCTAACAGCAGATTGAGTACGACAAACCGCTGAGGCCGCTGCAGCAAACGTGCTCAGGTCAGCCACCGCGACAAAGGTTCTCAGCAGATCGAGATCGAGATTTAGTATCGGACGATTGGCATTTATCATATAAATCCACTTACAGGTTCGGAAACCGAACTGCCTTATTGATGCTGCACTCTAATAATACAAGCTAATCCTTTAATTTGTCTTTCACCTCATAGCGATGAATGACTGCCTGCTGAGTGTCAGTATTAAAAATTGTCTACCACTGCAAACAGTGACAGTTCCTTTTACAATATATCCTTTAGCCCTAAGGCTATTTATCTGGCTCCCGCTAAGCGGTATCCCGCGTAAGGAGTCGTAGATAACAATGCTGCTTTAACGCATCAGGGGGAAAACGGTGTTTTTAACTGAAGCCAATAAATCCAATAAGTAACATTACGTTACACCGCCCACACTGATAACCATCAGCAAAGATGGTCAATACAGTCGGTAAACGTCATAACATATTAACTGAAAACCATAAGCTTTATAAGCTTTAAGTAAGCTCATTCTTAAACAAGAAAAGGTTTAGAATCAAAACAATTTAAGGAT
>NZ_JAKCNS010000136.1 GCF_021440345.1 Kluyvera intermedia | reverse complement strand
TAATCTAATCAATTTGTTTATAAATAAGGGGCTTACGCCCCTTTTTCCGTTTTTGAAAAGATCAACTCGGGATAATCTACCATTTCCACATAGTCGGATAGCTCTTTCATGGAACATCCAGCGCTGTATGTCTTAAACGCTTCTGTGGCTGCGGCCTGGGAAGAATGCCCGGTAATGTAACCAATTCTTTGTTCAGGAATGCCAGCCCGATCCAGGCAAGTGATAAAATGCCCCCTGAGACTGTGGAAACATTGACGATCTGTAGCGGTAGGCAATACACGATGGCGTAGCCTGGTAAACGCTTGTGAGTAGAATGGGCCTTTCTTACCGTCAGCACGGTTAATCTTGTTAGCCTGTGGGAATAGGTATTCTCCATAGCCGTGGCTTAGGTATTCATCGACAATTGTAGTTAGTCGGGAGTGAATCGCCACATGTCGGATTCCAGCCTTAGTCTTCGACTTTGAAATGAAGAACGTGCGTACACCTTCCACCGTTTTGATTTCTGACTTCTTGAGGCTTGCCAGTTCATCAAGGCGGCATCCTGAAAACAGCCCCATTATTATAATGTTCCTGATTTCCGACTCTGCTGCATCAAGTAGCTTTTGCATCTGGTCAGGCTCAAACGGCTGATAGCTCTCAATTGTTCGCCTTGCTTCGAGGTTATGACCGTGAAACGGGTTATCTGGTGTTATGTCGTCGTAACTCCTCCGCGCATACTCGTACAGACTTCCCAGGCATGTTAGCCAGTTCTGCACGGTTTGAGGGGCTTTCTTGTCCTGCTGGTTGATGAACATTGCCACTTGTGAGCGTCTGATCTCCGTGATCTGAATGTCTGCACGGTCAAGCGAAGTAAGAAATACCTCTACGGCACGAGCAGATTTAGCCAGCGTCGAGAATGAGCGCTTATCTCTGTATCTGTCAGCGTATTGATCGCGGATAGCGGTTAACGTTGGCACTGTCTGGAGTGGGGCGCGTAGCGTGGTTTGCTTATGCAATCCGGCTATGGCGTTTTGTATGCGCCGTACCTCCGTATTCGGGGAATACTGTTCCTTGAGTGTTTTCCACTCGATCAGCATGTGATTACGGAAGTGTTTAGCGGCGTTAAGGTCTTTGGTTCCCGTTGATTTCCGGTAGAGACGTTTCCCCCCGAAGATGTGGCGCATGTACGACGGGATGAAGATCTGAAACATCCAGACTCCTTCCGCAGTTGGATAAAGATAAGATTGGCCCTTGATAGACATGAGATTTATCCTCTAAAATCTCCGCTATCAACTACCAATGTTGAGATCTTTCGCGGCTCCTGGGCTTCTTTGTTCGATTCCCTTCGCCCGCTCCAAAACGCTTCTGAATCACCTCTATCTTATTGAATCCCTTGGCGATACGGCGAAAGCCTACCCAACAGTAGCCAGTTGCAATCTACTGGGTGACCCTTATGGGATACATTCGCATATATTATCCATCTCTCACATTCAATAGCGCGACCAGCAATCACCTCAAAGAGCGGTGCACTCGTGCCATCTGCTATCACTATCAGCCAACGGAATTTATTATTGCCAGCTGAAAGTGCATATCAAAAAATACGTATAAATACCGTCTATCCCTGGCCTTATTAATGATTACGCAGGTAACTGCCATACATCGTTTCCGGTCACTCACAACCGCATGATATTCGCTACCTGCTTCGGGGTTAACCTCCTGGCGATGACGAAGCTTGTGTAATGCCTTGCCCAGAGTTTTTGGACGCCAAAATAAAATAATCTTTTTGTGATTCTGCAAGTTACGTAAGAGATGTCGATGGGCATCAGTTTATTTTTTAATACACACGTTACAGAATATTTCAACCTACTTGCAATTGATAATGGATCTCATTATCATTTACACGATCTTATATACTATTAATATTACTTTAATTGGCATTTTATGCTGTGGTTTTTCTATTGCTTAATTTTAAATTTTTAAAAAAAGAATGTGAGCGTTCAGGGATTATTTGATAGCAGGGTAATTATTGTTATGAAAAGAAAAGCGCTTCTTCGGTTAAATACGCTCGTCTTATTTGCATTGTGTTTCCCGCTCACCGGGAAAAGTGCTGATAGTACTGAAGATAATGAGAATTTCTCGCTCGGAGAAATTAACGTTTTAGGTACCAGCAGTAATGATGAAGACAAAGATGCGTTAATTGAAAGCTATAGCTCACCGGTACCTTCCACCTACTTAGGTAAAGATGAAGTGGAGCGATACCGGGGGACGCGTAACACCGATATCTTCAATGATATGACGGGCGTACAAATGAATAACCCGGCCAACGAAGCAGGGGCGCTGGATCCCGGTATCCGCGGTATGCAAGGTAATGGTCGTGTGCCTGTTGTGATCGATGATTCAGTACAGTCAACCATGACTGAGCGTGGTTATCAGGGAAGCTCTGACCGTACCTACATCGATATGGATTTAATTCGCAGTGTGCAAGTTGATAAAGGTCCGGTCATTGGCGCTGATACGGCCGGGGCGACGGGCGGGCGAGTGGAGATGCGCACCATCAATGCCAATGATGTTATTCCGCAGGGTGACAGCTTTGGGATTAATTTTAATCTTGGAACTTATAACAATAACCGAATGCCGCATGAGTTTGGTAACTCATCGGAACAGCTGAACTATCATTTGCAGCGCGAACAAAAAGCGACTCATTTCCGTAATGGCTTTTATTCTCTGGCGATGGCGGGAAAGAATGACTATGGCAGCGTATTGCTGGCCTATACCGAACGTAGTACGGGTAACTATTTTGCTGGGAAAAATAACGCCGCGCGTTATGACAAAGGTAATCAGTTTGACCAGGTCACTCGTCCGGGCCAGGAAGTTGCCAATACCAGCAGTGAAAATACCTCTTTTCTTGCCAAAGTATCGGCAGATTTCTCGCCTGATAATAAGTTGCTGCTGACGTATCGCCGTCATCACCAGAAGGCAGGAGAGATCCTCTCGGCCTATCTGACCAAAAACCAGACCGCGAATGGCGATGATACCCAGGCTCAGTGGACATTAGGCACCGCTATCCTCGATGCGTTTAGTGCTACCCATAAATACAAATCGCCCACCAACAACTGGCTCAATCTGAAATCGACATTTTTCTATACCGAACTCCAGACTGAACAACACAATGGTTTCCTTGGTAGCGGCTCTTATGGTGATCAGTACTGGAACTCCGTACGCGACCGCCGTATTGGTATCAATGCCAGCAACACCTCGCTCTTCCCGGCGCTGCCGGTGGTGGGGGATTTTAAAGCAGAGTATGGATTTGCGCTGGAACAACAGTTAATCAGCCCGCGGGAAACCGAGCGCAGCGCAGGTTCGACCAACATTGACGGTAATCGTCGCAGCAGCAGTTTTTTCACCAATCTCAGCATTGATCCGACAAGCTGGGTCACTGCAACAGTCGGCTTGCGTAAGACTATCGTAGACCTGCACAGCAACCGTCAGATTGCATATACCCAGACCAACTATGATAACCCGGCTCGCCCCTACACGGTGACCAGTGTGGTTAAAGGGGTCAGCAAAAAGGATTTTCACTATAGCGAACGTCCTGACTTTACCAGCAGTCTCACATTCCACTTAACCCCAGACATTGATGTCTATACCAGTTATTCCAACGTGAGTCGCGCGCCAAGTGCTTATGAACAGATCAGTCAGGGGGGCACCATGAACAGTGCCAGCGCCAAAGGACAGTCGGTGGTCAAGCCCGAAAATACGCAGAACGTTGAATTTGGCGCAACCGGTCGTTTCAATGGGGTGCTGGCTGACGGTGATACGATGCTGCTCCGCATTTCGCGTTTCTATAACAAAAACCGCAACTATATTGCCCCGGCATTCATACCGACCAATGACATGTATGCCTTTGTTAACTATGACAAGTACACCACAAAAGGTGTCGAGCTGTCGGCAGACTATGACTCGGGGAAATTCTACACATCGGGTAGCTGGACGCATTATGACAAGCAGGAAGTATGCGCCGAATCACTTTCTGTTTTTCTTGGTGTTAGTCAACCGGCCTGTAATTCCACCGGATTCTCGTATGGAGGGATTTCGTCGCGCATACAGCCGAAGGACAACCTGGTGCTGAGAGCGGGCTATCGTTTCTTTGATGATAAGTCACTGGATGTGGGAGCGCGCTATCGCTACAACAGCAGCAAGAATAACCCGGAAAACTGGTTAGCCGGAACCGCGGCGCAGCAAGTAATGGAGGGCGCGGATGCCAATAACTTTGTCGATGTTTATGCCAGCTATCAGGTAAATCAAAACGTTACCGTACAGGCTGGTATCGATAACCTGACGAACCAGTACGCGATTGCCCCAGGTGCCATTATCTGGATCCCAGAGCCTGGTCGCACCTGGCGTTTCACCGTCAGAACGAAATTCTAAGAGGAGTATACGGCGCGGCTTACTCGCGCCGTTTTCCCTATGAAGAATTTAAGCAATCGCCCCCTTATTGCCCTCGTCATCTCGACGGCAATTCATGGCCTGGTGCTCTCGCTGTTCCTGGTTCGTCATAACCTTGTAATGACCCAGTCTCACAGCGAAGGTGAAAAGACGGTTATTTCCATCCAGATGTCTCTCGCCAACGTGCCTGCAATAGAGGTGAGCGAGACAGAGACTGCGGAAACGGCTACACCGCCGATTGTTGATGATAAGGCACTGATTAAGGAGAGATATACCCCACCTTCGACGCGCAAAGAAGAGGTGAAACCAAAGTGGAAACCGAAACCCCGCAAACCTCCCCGGAAAACGGTGGAAAAAAAACAGAAATCTCAGGTTGAACGGACGCAAGGAGAACCTACACAGGCATCGGATGCCGTAAATGCCCTTGAAGGTTCACGTAGTCCGTCACCACTGGCGGGTTCTTCAAGTGGGGCTCCGGTGACTAAAGCAGTTATTTATCGCGTTTGCTGACTTGTATCGAAAGCCATAAACAGTATCCGCCAGATGCCCGTAAGGCGGAGGGGAGAAGCATAGTGTCTTTCAGAATCGCGGATAACGGCGAGATTTACGCTGTATCGCTACGTAAGTCATCCGGATACTCAGTGCTCGATGCTGCGGCTATCAGCGCTGTTAAGCAAGGAAGTCTGGCTTTGCCGCCGCCTGCTGACGTGCCGCGAAGCATGAATGTCTCCGTTATCTTTTCAGTTCACCAATAATGGAGGCTATCTAGCACCATGCTCCCACAATGTCTGACATTTTTTTACTGGTTTATCTTTTTGGGTGTTATCTGCTCAGAGCTGCATCGTCGACTGGGTTATTTCAGCGGTGAATGCCTGGTAGGACGACTTCTGCTGTGGGTTGTCTTTTTCCTGTTCTGGCCGTTTTTTATGGTGATGTATGTGGTTGCTGGTACTGATAATACCCACATCAATGTACAACGTTCTGAATAAGGAGCCTCCCTGCCTTCAGTTATTTGATATTAAATCGGGCGGCAGAGCGTCTAATCCCTTGATGCAAAAGGCCCTACCGCCTTTTCATAAATCTTTATCACCTGTCGGCAGCTGCGCTCGCGACTGTCTGGTTGAGTACCTGGGACTCCTCAGTTCTGATGGTTCTCGCAGAGATAAGGGCAGCAAAGACCAGCGCGGTGCAAACCAGGAAAGCCAGCATAAACTGTCCTGTCATGAGCAAATACCCACCGCACCCAACGTACAGCAGCGCTGTGATGGTGCTGACCATCGCCACCTGTAACGCTCCAGCTTCACTGCGCCTGAAGGTGGTCCCGATAAGCGCGGCAATGAGCACCAGCCCAAATAACGCGCCTATGGCCGGGATACCGCAAATGACAGCAACAATCAAAAACAGGAGAATCTGATATTTGCGTTGTAGGGGCTTATTGGCAAAAAAATCGGATTCGTATAATTGGTTGGTGGCGACGTTAAAGATTCGTACCAGACGCTGTCTTCTGAATAAAAGTCGCACGCTTTGTCCTGCTTCTAAGTTCGGGAGAATGGCCGCGGGAAGCTCGATAAACTGTTTGCTATCACCTTCCTTGAAGGTAATTCCATTCCACAGTACCTGGTCAATATGGCCGGTCAGTAACTTTTGCTGCATTGGTCTTCACTCTTAGGGTTTTCATGAAAATAGGCGCGAATGAGCGGTTTGCTATCTGGCATAAATGTCGGGATACGCAGGCATCGGCAGATGGCCGGTCAGCAGATAGACGCAGTCCGGTTTTAGCTTAATCATCTGTTCTAAAAATGCCCCTGTAAGCATTGGGCTTAAAAATGAATAGTCATATTAATAAAGTGGTTATTGGCGTTATTAATTTAATAGTGATTAATTTTAACCGCGTTAATAGTGAATTAACGTAAAGAGAAGATAAGGGTTGTGTATATTATTTGATGGCGTGGCACTTACATCTAGGGGTTATTTTGTTAGCCTGCTGGGTCAATAATTTGCTTAGCCTCGTCTTTACCGATCTATTAGCAAAAAATGAAAGTGATACTTTTTCATACTCAATCGCGCGCCAGTCGGGAGCTGCTACAGACCCAAAGGGTGATCACCAGAATCAAAATCGACAGGGAATAGAGCAGCACGTTCATCGGCGAATCGTAGTGCACGATGATAAGACGAACAATCGCCGTCACGCCAATATAGACAAAATAACGTAACGGGAAATGGCTACCGGACTGAAAGTATTTGACGATCAGGGCAATAAATTCGAAGTACAGAAACCACGTCAGCAAGCCTTCAACAAAGTCGTAGCTTTTGACGGTGGCCGCATTAAAGAAGGTTTTGGCCAGAAACCAGGATTCCTTGCCGAGAAAAACCAGCAGGATGACGGCCAGGCACAACATTCCAATATTTAACACAAACTGAAGAGTGGCAGGGATGGTCGTTGTGAATGAAGTGGTTAGCGTTGTTCGCATTTTCGCGCTCTGCTCGGCGGTTCTATTACCGTCAGTATAGTCAGAATTAGCACTGCGGGTGTGGGCTTACTAACTGGTTGTGATGACCCTGGCTTACCGAGATATAAAACTGCCCTCCGATGAAGAGGGCAGCGAAGGGATTAGCGGTTATCGGTCTGGGCGCGAACATTGTTCAGCCCAGTGGTATTGATGCGGTAAGGCTGCCCGGGTGATGCTGCCAACTTA
>NZ_JAKCNS010000135.1 GCF_021440345.1 Kluyvera intermedia | reverse complement strand
ATCATCTGTAAGCATGTTGTAATCCCCGTAATCAGTCTCAAACATATTGCATTGAATTAATGCACGTTGTTCTTCCTGTTGCCATTTGCCATCTATTTCAGGTGCACCAAAGTATTCATTGTTAAAGCGACGTGCTGAACGAGCTACAATGAGTTGAAGGAAACAATCAGGCATTTCTTCCAAAGGAAGCATGGTAATTAGGTCTACTGTAATTGCTGAATCAAAGAAGTTTGTTTGCTTTACTCGGTCGAAAACATAACCATCCCGATTTACATATACAGTTTGTTTATTTGGTTCCAGCATTGAAATATAATCAGCATTGAATTTAATCATACGACTATATGAATCAGGTGATAGACGTGCTGAACGTTGGATATTAAAAGTCCATCCTTCTGATTGAAGTTTACGATTTTCACGATCTAAAATACGTAGTGCGTTTACTACGTCAGAGTTTGACGTGTCTAAAGATGAGCTTTGCATCTCGCCTATACTACCGATGATATCGTTCACACAATCTAAAGTAATAGCGGAATAGACATTTGTTGAATATGAAGTTGCCATTTTGATTACTCCTATTAATGACGAAAAAAAACCCATACCCACAATGAGTGGATATGGGTATTTATAAATTTATTTTTTTAGTGGTTATTATTCGCCACTTGCTTTTAGAACAATTGCAGCAGCAGCTTCAGGACGTAGGCCACCAACACCACATGCAAGAGTGGAAACGATTAGGTCGCCTTGGTATTCTGCTTTACGTTCACGTTCTAATTTAACGTCTTTTAGTTTCACCATACCTACAGCAGATTTGTGTGCTAATAGAACTACTACGTTTTCTTTAGTAACCTCACCAGTAGTCGGGAAGGTATGCTTAGGATCTACTGAACCACTTAGGTGTGGAACTTCTACGATTGTCCAGCCACCAACGTTAGACAACACACCTTTCTCAAGATCACCAAGTGCGGAATATTGAGCACTGTTTGGCATTAGAGCAGCAAGAATAGCTGAGTAGGTTTCTGGTTCAACATATGCATAACGGTCGCCAGTTAGAACGTAGTTGTCTGTAAATGCACCACGTGCAACCATTAGTTGGGATAGAATTGCTTTACCAAAATCAGCAGGATTAGAAGAGGCATCAATTGCATAAACTTTAGTATGACCAAGACCCGGTAGATTCTCATCTGTACCAGTATTAGTAAGAATAGCAATTTCAGCGAGAACGTTTTGGTCAACGGTAATAGCAAGACTTTCACCAAGTTGATTTGCATATTCTTGACGGCTATCGAAATAAGCCATAGCGTTTTGAATATCAAATACAATAGTAGAAGCAGCAAGTAGACCATCAATAGTAATTACTTTTTCAGTATTCTTAATTGCAGTTTGCTTATCAAGAACTGATTCACCCGGTGCCAAGTAGAAAGCAGCAGCCCGACCAATTACAGGGAAGGCAGCACTTTTACCACTGGCAATAGTGCGAGTAATAATTTTGTCCATAGTTACAGAACGACGTGCAAAAGCAGTTAGAACTTCACCGGAAAAGACTTTTAGAAATAGAGCTAGGTTATCTGAAGGGGAACCGTTCTTACCAGAATCAACACCCTGAAGTGTACCATTATTAATTGTAGAC
>NZ_JAKCNS010000134.1 GCF_021440345.1 Kluyvera intermedia | reverse complement strand
GTAGGTTATGAATTAACGGGAATCAATCCTAAAAAGTAAAAAAATAATTTGCTTACACGATTCACCGTTTTTTTCAGCAGTTTAAATATGCGAGGATATTTTGAGTAGTCAGTCGTTACTTATCACTGCTTCTTTAATCTAAAAAGGATTGTCTCGATGTCCAACAATGGCTCGTCACCGCTGGTGCTTTGGTACAACCAACTCGGCATGAATGATGTAGACAGAGTTGGAGGCAAAAATGCCTCCTTGGGTGAAATGATTACGAATCTGTCCGGGATGGGAGTTTCTGTACCCAACGGATTTGCCACCACTGCCGATGCGTTTAATCAGTTCCTCGACCAGAGCGGCGTGAACCAGCAGATCTATCAACTGTTGGATGACACCGATATTGACGACGTTACCGCCCTGGCGAAAGCTGGCGCGCAGATCCGCCAGTGGATCATCGACACTCCTTTCCAGAGCGAACTGGAACAGGCTATTCACGACGCATATAACCAATTGGCGGCGGATAACGCCAACGCCTCTTTTGCCGTGCGCTCCTCCGCCACAGCGGAAGACATGCCGGATGCGTCCTTTGCCGGTCAGCAGGAAACCTTCCTTAACGTCCACGGTTTCGATGCGGTGCTGGTGGCGGTGAAGCACGTGTTTGCTTCACTGTTTAACGACCGGGCGATTTCCTATCGCGTTCACCAGGGCTATGACCACCGCGGCGTTGCGCTCTCGGCGGGCGTCCAGCTGATGGTACGCTCCGACCTGGCATCCTCCGGCGTGATGTTCTCCATCGACACCGAATCTGGCTTCGATCAGGTGGTATTTATCACCTCCGCGTGGGGCTTGGGGGAAATGGTCGTGCAGGGCGCGGTGAACCCGGATGAGTTCTATGTCCATAAACCGACGCTGGCGGCTAATCGCCCAGCAATCGTGCGCCGTACTATGGGGTCGAAAAAGATCCGCATGGTTTACGCGCCGACGCAGGAACATGGCAAGCAGGTGCGTATTGAAGACGTGCCGCGGGAACAGTGCGATATCTTCTCGTTGACCAACGATGAAGTGCAGGAACTGGCAAAGCAGGCCGTCCAGATTGAAAAACACTACGGTCGTCCGATGGACATCGAGTGGGCGAAAGACGGCCACACCGGTAAATTGTTTATCGTTCAGGCGCGTCCGGAAACCGTGCGTTCGCGTGGACAGGTGATGGAGCGTTATACGCTGCATTCCCAGGGGCGTATTGTTGCTGAAGGCCGTGCCATCGGCCATCGCATCGGCGCGGGTAGCGTGAAGGTGATTCACGATATCAGCGAAATGAACCGTATCCAACCGGGTGATGTGCTGGTCACTGACATGACCGACCCGGATTGGGAACCGATCATGAAAAAAGCCGCGGCGATTGTGACCAACCGTGGCGGCCGTACCTGTCACGCGGCGATTATCGCTCGTGAGCTGGGGATCCCTGCGGTAGTGGGCTGCGGCGACGCAACCGAACGCATGAAAGATGACGAGAAAGTCACCGTGTCCTGCGCCGAAGGCGACACCGGCTACGTTTACGCTGACCTGCTGGACTTTAGCGTGAACAGCTCCAGCGTTGATACCATGCCGGATCTGCCGCTGAAAATCATGATGAACGTCGGCAACCCGGACCGTGCGTTTGACTTTGCCTGCCTGCCGAACGAAGGCGTGGGTCTGGCGCGTTTGGAATTCATCATCAACCGTATGATTGGCGTGCACCCGCGGGCGTTGCTGGAGTTTGATGACCAGGAGCCGAAGCTGCAAAACGAAATCCGCGAGATGATGAAAGGCTTTGACTCGCCGAAAGAGTTTTACGTGGGTCGTCTCACTGAAGGGATCGCGACGCTGGGCGCGGCGTTTTATCCGAAACGCGTCATTGTGCGTCTGTCTGACTTCAAATCGAACGAATACGCTAACCTTGTGGGTGGCGAGCGCTACGAACCGGAAGAAGAGAACCCAATGCTCGGTTTCCGTGGTGCCGGTCGCTACGTTTCCGACAGCTTCCGCGACTGCTTTGCGCTGGAGTGTGATGCGGTGAAACGCGTCCGTAACGAGATGGGGCTGACCAACGTTGAGATCATGGTGCCGTTCGTGCGTACCGTCGATCAGGCGAAAGCGGTGGTGGACGAACTGGCGCGTCAGGGACTCAAACGTGGTGAGAATGGCCTGAAAATCATCATGATGTGCGAAATTCCGTCCAACGCCCTGTTAGCAGACCAGTTCCTCGAACACTTTGATGGCTTCTCTATCGGTTCGAACGACATGACGCAGCTGGCGCTGGGTCTTGACCGTGACTCCGGCGTAGTTTCCGCGCTGTTCGATGAGCGTAATGACGCAGTGAAAGCGCTGCTGTCGATGGCGATTCGCGCGGCGAAGAAACAAGGTAAATACGTTGGTATTTGTGGACAGGGTCCGTCGGATCATGAAGATTTCGCCGCATGGCTGATGGAAGAAGGGATCGACAGTCTGTCGCTGAACCCGGACACCGTGGTACAGACCTGGCTGGGCCTGGCTGAACTGAAAAAATAACGCGTTATCCTGCTGAAAATCCCGGGCCATGTGTCCGGGATTTTTTTATCCACCGGGAGTTGCTGTCGATCACACTCCGCGAAAAAAACCAAAAATCATAAACCTACAGGCAATTTCGGCAATTGTTCCCCGTCTGCCACTTCTGAATACTGATTCACAGTTGTTAATACCGTGCGCTTACCCGTCATCGCGCTGAATGATTTCGGGTATTGACCCGCAACTCAGGAGAACGGCTATGACCCCGATTTATAAAGATCCCCAACGCCCGATTGAGGAACGCGTCGACGATTTACTGGCGCGTATGACGCCCGAGGAAAAATATGCCCAGATGCACGCCTGGTGGCTGGTGCTGTCGGCAGATGGTCAGCATCGTGAAAGAACCGACATGAGCGATGAGTTTGCCGGCGTCAGTGAACAAACGTTGCTGAGCGAGCGCCTGAAACTTGGCGTAGGGCAAATTACCCGTCCGCTGGGCACCCATATCGTTGATGCGAAAACCGGCGTCCGCGCGGCTAACCGCCTGCAAAAAATGATGATGGAGGAGACGCGGCTGGGGATCCCGGCGCTGTTCCACGAAGAGTGCCTGGTCGGTCTACTGTGCAAAGACGCGACGTTGTTCCCGTCATCGCTGAACTACGGTTCGACCTGGGACCCCGAGCTGGTGAAACGTGCGGCACAGCAGATTGGCGAAGAGGCGCGTTCAACCGGCTGCAAGCAGGGGTTAGCACCGGTGCTGGATATCTCTCGCGACGTGCGCTGGGGGCGTACCGAAGAGACCTTCGGCGAAGACCCATGGCTGGTGGGCGTGATGGCCTGCGCCTATGTTGAAGGGTTACAAGGCGAAAAACGTGACGTACTGGCAACGCTTAAGCACTACGTTGGTCACTCGTTTAGCGAAGGGGCGCGCAACCATGCGCCGGTGCACTTAGGTTTTCGCGAACTGAACGATACTTTCCTGTTGCCGTTTGAAATGGCGGTGAAGCTGGCCAATGCCGGTTCAGTGATGCCAGCCTATCACGATATCGATAATCAGCCGGGACACAGCGATAGTTTCCTGTTAACCACGGTGCTGCGTGAACGCTGGGGCTTCGATGGGATCGTGGTTGCTGACTACGGCGGCGTGAGTTTACTGCATCAGCACCACGGGGTAGCGCAGGATGCGGCAGAGTCTGCTGCGCTGGCTTTTAATGCCGGTCTGGATGTCGAACTGCCGAAAGACGATTGTGCCCGCCATCTGGCGGAGGCGGTTGAACGCGGGCTGATAACACCGG
Source organism: Kluyvera intermedia (assembly GCF_021440345.1). Classification (GTDB taxonomy): domain Bacteria; phylum Pseudomonadota; class Gammaproteobacteria; order Enterobacterales; family Enterobacteriaceae; genus Kluyvera; species Kluyvera intermedia_A. The sequence goes on along the minus strand of NZ_JAKCNS010000134.1, from coordinate 11,447 downwards.
CAAAAATTGATGAGATTGTGGCCCGCACGCTCACCGAGAAATTCCGCCTCGGCCTGTTTGAACACCCGTATACCGATGAGAATGCTATCTCATTGCAGTCCGATACCACGCGTCAGGTGGCTAGAGAAGTCGCCACCCGTTCTATCACGCTGCTGGAAAACCATAATGCGCTGCCGCTGACCGGCAAACCGCGCGTTGCGGTGGTGGGCCCGACGGCGGATGACCCACTGGCGCTGTTAAGCGGCTATAGCTTCCCGGTACACCTGATAATCAGCGATATGCTAGAGAAAACCTCGCAGGTGACAACGCCGCTGGTGGCGCTGCGCCACTATCTGGGGGAAAACCAGATTCGCTACGCTAAAGGCTGCCATATTATTGAACAACGTATGGCGGGTGCGCCGGTCTTCCCTGGTGATAGCTCGGGTAAACCGATGCAGTCTTCGCCGGTATCTCAGGATCTCAGCCTGATTCCTGACGCGGTGCGTGCTGCGCAGGAGAGCGATGTGGTTATCGCCTGCGTGGGTGATTTAGCGGGGTTATTCCAGAGCGGTACGGTGGGTGAAGGTTCCGATACCGATAGCCTGAATCTGCCGGGCGTTCAGCAACAGCTGTTGCAGGCGCTGGTAGATACCGGTAAGCCGGTGGTGGTGGTGATGACCGGCGGTCGTCCGTATAACCTGCAGGGGCTGGAAACCAGGGTTGCGGCGCTGATGCTGGCTTGGGCTCCGGGACAGGAAGGCGGTTGGGCGATTGCCGACGTGCTGACCGGCCGTGCCGAGCCGCAGGGCCGTCTGGTGGTGAGCGTGCCGAAAAGCGCCGGAGCGATGCCGTTCTACTATAACCACAAGCTAAAAAGCGGCGGCACGCCGTTTGCTTTCCATTTCGGTGCGCTGTATCCCTTTGGTTACGGTAAAGGCTGGGGCCAGTTTAGCTATGGCGAACCGACGCTGGCGCAAAGCCAGGTGGATATCGAGGGTGAAATCACCTTGAGTCTTTCGGTGAAAAATATCGGCGAGCGTAGCGGTAGCGAAGTGGTGCAGGTGTATGTGCGCGATAAGGTCGCCTCTATGGTGCGTCCGCTTCAGGAGTTAAAAGCTTTTGAGCGCGTGACGTTGTCACCTGGCGAGCAGGTGATGCTCACCTTTACGCTGCCGGTGGATATGCTGAATTTCACTAGCTATGAGGGTCAGCGTATCGTTGAGCCGGGCGAGTTTGAACTGCAGGTTGGGAGTTCATCGGCAGATATTCAGCGCCGTGTGACGGTGCAGGTTAACGGTAAAACGCGGGTGTTGCCGTCTGACTGGCGGATGATGAGTCGTAGCGAAATCGGCTGATAGCGAGGTTATCCTTCCCGGTACCGAGGTGCCGGGGAATTGCCGTGTGCCAGATAAAAAAAGGCCCATCGTGGGAGATGGGCAAAGACTACACACAGCAATTCATTGTTTCACTCAGGGGATATATAAATCAAAGGGTTGATTTATTGCCTTGGGGTTATAGTAGGCATACGCATTTTTTGCGTCGATCGGATTTCTCCCAATAGTTAAATAAATGTGAATATTTTCCGAGGCATGTCGCAGATAATGCGTGTTTTTGCGGGGATTTGGTGAGGAATTGGTCAATTTCACTTAAGTGAAAGGCGGGGAGCCCCGCCTTTTGTTATCTTACTGTTTTGGATAGTTATTCTGCTCAAGCTCGGCCAGCTCTTCCAGAACCTGTTCCGGGTCTGAAGAGGGTGGCGGTACTTCATGTAACCAGGCATCAAACAGACGCCAGGAGACGGCCAGCAGTACTGGGCCGATAAACAGACCAATCATCCCGAATGCGACCAGCCCGCCGATAACGCCGGAGAGGATCAGAATCATTGGCAAGTCGGCACCCATGCGGATCAGCATCGGCCGAATGACGTTATCCATCGTGCCCACCACGCAGCTCCACACCAGCAGCACGGTGCCCCAGGTGGTATCGCCGGTCCAGTAGAGCCAGATAATGCAGGGCACCAGCACGATTAACGGCCCAAGTTGCACGAGGCAGGAGAAGATCATCACCACGGTTAACAGCGTTGCGTAAGGCACGCCGGAGATAGCCAGACCAATACCGCCCAGCACGGCCTGTACCAGCGCTGTCACCACTACGCCCAGCGCGACCGCGCGGATAGCCTGGCCCGCCAGCAGAACCGCCGCGTCGCCGCGTTTCGCCGCGAGACGCGTGGCGAAGTAACGCATACCAAAGGCGACCTTCTCACCCTGCCAGTACAGCAGTGCGCTGAACAGCAGCATCAGGCCGCTGTGGAGCAGGAAGCGACCAACATGTGCGGCCTGGCCGACGAACCAGGTGGTGGTGGTGCCAAGATAAGGACGAATCTTCGCCATCAGCGCGCTGCCGCCCATATCAAGCAGGCTGTGCCAGGCACCGTACAGTTTGGCGCCAACGAATGGAATGCTATTTAACCCCGCAAAATCCGGCAGCGTCAGAGTGCCACTGGTAATGGCATGAATCAGCGGCGTGCTACCGTCAACCAGGCTGTTGACCAGCAGGGCGATGGGAATGACGAACAATAAAAAAAGCAGTAACGTCATCACGAGGACGGCCAGAGAGCGTCGACCAAAAAGCAGGCGCTGGAACCAAATCAGAACGGGCCAGGTGGCAATCACGATAGTTGATGCCCAGGCGAAGCCCAGAATAAATGGCTGAACAATCCATAAACAAGCGATGATCATCAGTGCAATAAACAGCACCGATAGCAGTATTTGCGGAATATCCCGTGGTTTAAGAACCGTGTTCATAAATAAGCGTTACCTTCAGTTACTCGCCAGACCGCTGACGTGACATAAATCCTTTCATTGATATTAATATCAATAAATTCCCGGCGCTGATTCTGCGGCAAAATCTACCGGGCGCATAAGAAAAAAATGTGATAAAACGATAACGGCACAACGCAAACGATTAATCATTTATACACATAATTTCTGCCGTCTATTGTATTGATCAAAGTAGGCGAAATTTTGTGCGTACAACACAACATTCAGAAAGGGTCAATCGTAATGATCCCACAGATTTCCCAGGCGCCTGGCGAAGTACCGCTGGTGCTGAATTATTTGCAAGCACTGGAGCAACAAGGTTTTACCGGCGATACGGCCACTCGCTACGCCGACAGACTGACGATGGCGACCGATAACAGCATCTACCAGCTTCTCCCCGACGCGGTAGTGTTCCCTCGCTCTACGGCCGATGTCGCGCTGTTGGCCCGTATTGCGGGGGAAGAGCGCTATCAATCCCTGGTCTTCACCCCGCGCGGTGGCGGCACTGGCACCAACGGCCAGGCGCTGAATCAGGGCATCATCATTGATATGTCCCGCTATATGAACCGCATTATTGAAATCAATCCTGAAGAGGGTTGGGTGCGTGTTGAAGCCGGGGTCATCAAAGATCAACTCAATCAATATTTGAAACCCTACGGCTATTTTTTTGCGCCTGAGCTGTCGACCAGCAACCGGGCGACGCTGGGGGGAATGATCAACACCGATGCATCCGGACAGGGGTCGTTGGTTTACGGCAAAACGTCCGATCACGTACTTGGCGTTCGTGCCGTGCTGCTGGGCGGCGATATTCTTGATACTCAGCCGGTTCCCGTTGCGCTAGCCGAAACGCTGGCGAAAGAGCAGTCGGCGTCAGGGCGAATCTACCGTACCGTCTTCGAGCGCTGTCGCGACAACCGCCAGTTGATTATCGATAAATTCCCCAAACTGAACCGCTTCCTGACCGGCTACGATTTGCGCCACGTCTTTAACGATGCGATGACCGAGTTCGATCTCACCCGCGTGCTGACCGGTTCTGAAGGTACGCTGGCGTTCGTTACCGAAGCACGCCTTGATATCACTCCGCTGCCGAAAGTGCGCCGTCTGGTGAACATCAAGTACGACTCTTTTGACTCCGCGCTGCGTAACGCGCCGTTTATGGTCGAAGCGCGTGCATTATCGGTTGAGACCGTTGATTCAAAAGTTCTGAACCTGGCGCGAGAAGATATTGTTTGGCACTCGGTCAACGAACTGATTACCGACGTCCCGGATAAAGAGATGTTGGGTTTGAACATCGTTGAGTTTGCCGGTGACGACGACGGGCTGATTGAGAGTCAGGTGGCAGCGCTATGCCAGCGCCTTGATGAGTTGATGGCACAACACGAAGGTGGCGTGATTGGTTGGCAGCGCTGCAATGAACTCGACGGTATCGAACGAATTTACGCGATGCGTAAGAAAGCGGTCGGCCTGTTGGGGAATGCCAAAGGGGCGGCGAAGCCGATTCCGTTTGCCGAGGATACCTGCGTGCCGCCGGAGCATCTGGCGGACTATATCGTTGAGTTTCGCGCACTGCTCGATAGCCATGGTTTGAGCTACGGCATGTTTGGCCACGTGGATGCGGGCGTGTTGCACGTTCGTCCGGCGCTGGATATGTGCGATCCACAGCAGGAGATCTTAATGAAACGGATCTCCGATGACGTGGTGGCTCTGACCGCCAAATACGGCGGCCTGTTGTGGGGTGAACACGGCAAAGGTTTCCGCGCCGAATACAGTCCCGCATTCTTTGGCGAGCAGCTTTACGCGGAGCTGCGAAAAGTGAAAGCCGCATTCGACCCGGATAACCGTTTGAACCCGGGTAAGATTTGTCCGCCGGAGGGCGTAGACGCGCCGATGATGAAGGTGGACGCGGTGAAGCGCGGCACCTATGACCGACAAATTCCGGTGACGGTGCGTTCGTCATGGCGTGGGGCGATGGAGTGTAACGGCAACGGATTGTGCTTCAACTTTGATGCCAAAAGTCCGATGTGTCCATCGATGAAAATCACCAATAACCGGATGCACTCGCCGAAAGGCCGTGCAACGCTGGTACGCGAATGGCTGCGTCTGCTGGCCGATCGCGGCGTTGACCCGACGACGCTGGAGAAAGAGCTGCCGGAGCAACGCGCTAGCCTGCGTTCATTGGTCGAGCGCACGCGCAACAGCTGGCATGCCCGTAAAGGCGAATACGATTTTTCGCATGAAGTGAAAGAGGCGATGTCGGGCTGCCTGGCCTGTAAAGCCTGTTCCACTCAATGCCCGATTAAAATTGATGTGCCAGAGTTTCGTTCCCGCTTCCTGCAGCTATACCACACGCGTTACCTGCGTCCGGTACGCGATCATCTGGTGGCAACCGTTGAAAGCTACGCACCGCTGATGGCGCGTGCACCGAAGACCTTCAACTTCTTTATGAACCAGCCGCTGGTACGCAAGCTCTCGGAAAAGCACATCGGGATGGTTGATCTGCCGATGCTGTCGGTTCCGTCGCTGCAAAAACAGGTGGTCACGCACCGCTCGGCGAATCTGACTCTTGAACAACTGGAAGCGCTCGCGCCGGAGCAAAAAGCACAAACCGTGCTGGTGGTACAGGATCCGTTTACCAGCTATTACGATGCGCAGGTGGTGGCCGACTTTATCCGGCTTATCGACAAGTTAGGTTATCAGCCGGTGCTGCTGCCGTTCTCACCGAATGGCAAAGCGCAGCACATCAAGGGCTTCGTGACGCGCTTTACCAAAACGGCACAGAAAACGTCTGATTACCTCAATCGGGTGGCGGCCCTGGGCATGCCGATGGTCGGCGTCGATCCTGCGCTGGTGCTGTGTTATCGCGATGAGTACAAGCAGGTGTTGGGGGATAAACGCGGTGATTTCAACGTCATGCTAGTGCATGAATGGTTGCCGCAGGTTTTAGACCACAACGAGAATATTCTTCCTGCCGGAGAGCCATGGTATCTGTTCGGCCATTGTACGGAAGTCACGGCGCTGCCGACCGCACCAAAACAGTGGGCGACGATTTTTTCCCGCTTTGGCGCCACGCTGCAAAACGTCAGCGTCGGCTGCTGTGGAATGGCCGGGACTTACGGCCATGAGGTGAAAAACCACGCTAACTCGCTGGGTATCTATGAACTGTCCTGGCATCAGGCGATGCAGCGACTGCCGCGTAACCGCTGTCTGGCAACGGGTTATTCCTGCCGTAGTCAGGTAAAACGCGTCGAAGGTAACGGGGTACGCCATCCATTGCAGGCTTTACTGGAGATTATCGGATGATCTGGAAACGACAAACGACGCTGGAAGCGCTTAATGCGATGGGCGAAGGGAACATGGTGGGGCTGCTGGATATCCAGTTTGACCGCATCGGCGATGATTCGCTGGAGGCGACCATGCCCGTCGATCACCGCACGCACCAGCCGTTTGGCCTGCTGCACGGTGGGGCATCGGTAGTGCTGGCTGAGACGATTGGATCGGTCGCGGGCTATTTATGCACCGAAGGTGACGATCGGGTGGTTGGCCTTGAGGTTAACGCCAACCATATTCGTTCCGCGCGCAGCGGCCGGGTGCGTGGCGTGTGCAAAGCGCTACATGCCGGGCGACGTCATCAGGTTTGGCAAATAGAGATCTTTGATGAACAGGGCCGGTTATGCTGCTCGTCGCGGCTGACCACTGCCGTCGTCTAGCGGTTCTGCGGCCGGGGGAATTATTTTAGCCCGGCCGCGCGCCCGGNNCCCCCCCCCCCCGCGCCGGGTTGCTTTAGTGCAGCGCATCCGGCGCAATATTCATGTTTTTCAGTACCGGCCCCATGATATTGCCAAATATAGGGGCCGCCACCGATCCACCAAAGTGGGTGCCCGCCGTCGGATTGTTGACCACCACCACCAACGCCACTTCAGGATGGCTGACCGGGGCAACGCCTGCGGTATAGTTTACGTAGCCGCCGTCATATTTTCCGCTGTCACCAAGTTTCTCTGCGGTACCGGTTTTGGTCGCCAGGCGATATCCCGGCACCGCCGCTCTTACGCCGCTGCCGCCGGGTAAAACGTCGCTCTCCATCATCCGCACTACCGTTTTAACAATATTGGGATCGGCAATTTGCTGGCCCATCACCGGTGGAGTGACTTTGGTTATCGACAGCGGACGGTAAATGCCGTACGAACCCATGGTGGCGTATTCGCGAGCAATTTGCAGCGGCGTTACGCGTAGCCCGTAGCCGAATGAGAAGGTCGCACGTTCAATATCGGCCCACTGCTGGCGATGCAGCGGGAAATAACCCACGCTTTCGCCGCTTAGCCCGAGTCCGGTCGGTTTACCAAGGCCGAATGCCTGATAGGTATCGACCAGCGCCTGCGCCGGCATGGCGAGCGCGATATGGGAGACCCCGATATCGCTCGATTTTTGCAAAATACCGGTCGGCGTTAGCTGCGGCCAGTGGCCGACGTCGCGGATCAGGTGTCCGTTAACGCTATACGGCGTAGTGTTCAGCAGGGTATCGGGCTGAATAATCTGTTTTTCCAACCCTTCAATAATCACCAGCGGCTTCACCGTTGAGCCGGGCTCAAAGCTGTCGTTAATGGCCACATCGCGCATCTGTGTTTGGGTGGCGTTGTCAAAATTGTTGGGGTTGTACGAGGGGTAGGAGGCCATCGCGAGGATTTCGCCGGTATCAATTTTTACCAGTACCGCCGCGCCGGAATCGGCCTTGTTTAACAACACGCCTTCACGCAGTTTGCTGTACATGGTGTACTGGTCAAATTTATCAATGCTTAGTTGTACGGTTGGGGGCTGTTTAGGCGCATCGTAATCAAGTACGTTGATAATGTCGCCGGAGGCGTCTTTACGGTAGATCTCTTTTCCCGGCTGACCCTGCAGAATATTGTCATAGCCCTTTTCGACACCGTTTAACCCGGTGTTATCGGCACCGACGATACCAATTAATGGCGCGGCGGCTTCGCCCATCGGATAGAAGCGACTGTCGTCGTAGACTTCGCTGATGCCTTTTATATGCAGATTTTCCACATCCTTGGCGATACCCAGCTCAACTTTTCTATCGAGGAAAAGAAAATGGCGGTGCGCGTTCTGATAGATCTTGTTCGCAATTTGATCGGGTGTGGTATTGAGCGCGGAGGCCAGATATTGCCATTTAGGATCGCGGAAGTTAGGGCTCGCCTCAACGATTTTTATCGGGTCAGCTATCACATCGCGTGAAGGGACGCTCATCGCCAGCGCTTCACCGTTGCGATCGACCAGCGTTCCCCGGTTTGTCGGCAGTTCAATGGTACGTAATGAACGCTGATCCGCTTCGCGAGCAAGCATTGGATGATTTAAAAATTGCAGATCCGCCACTCGCACCAGCAAAACAGCAAGGCAAAAAAGAATACCCAGACAGAGTATTATGTAACGAGACGTAATAAATGAGTCTGTATTTTTCTTTTCTGTTGAATTTTTTTTCATTTGTAACATTAAACCACATGATCTTTTATTTTTTATAATCAATGCCAGGCGGCCAACGATTTAAAGATGGCTGCAATGAGATGACATAAATATCCATTTCGCGGGCGAACTGAATAGACAGTCTACAGATAACATGATTGATAACAAGCAATTAAGTTAACAGATTATTTCAACGTAGCACGCGTATTGGAGAAGGGATAAATGACTAAGTGGCTGCAAAAAAAGAGGCATGATAACGACAAAAAGCCACCGGAAGGTGGCTTTAACTTAACGGTAATATTGCCGTTTTTTGCCCAGGCTTGATGCGTTATCAGATTTATCTGTGTTTATTTGATTAATTCTGCGCCGATGCCTTTGTCATTTCGTATCTGCAGTTTGATTTCTTGATTGCCCTTTAGCCACTTCAACGGTCGACATTTCATCGCCTGAGCGCTTGAAGCCATCACCCAATGCAGTTTTTCACATTCTCCGAGCGGCAAGATGTTCTTGCGCTGCCGCTGTTTAGTACCTCGGTATCCTGTGGTTTTCCAGGCCCGGCCCTTTTCCCATCTGGTTTTTGTTGTCAATCTGCGTTGAAGTTATAATAAACAACATAAAAAACCACCTGCTATGCAGGTGGTTTTTTATGTTTGCCGTAAGGTTAATAGGGGCTTTTACGAATAATTTCAGCGCGATGGCGCGTCCTCTTATTGCTTAACAAAAGCAGATGGCTAGACTATCAGGACAAACAGTTGCGACCGGAGGCGATGTGGAAGCCATAAAGGGATCTGATCTAAACGTGCCTGATGCCGTATTTGCCTGGCTGCTGGATGGGCAGGGCGGCGTGAAGCCGTTAACCGACGCGGAGAACGTCAGCAAAGATAATCCATGCTGGCTGCACCTGAACTATACCCATCACGATAGCGCTCAGTGGCTGGCGAACACGCCACTGCTACCTGCCACGGTGCGAGATGCGCTGGCGGGCGAAAGCGTACGCCCAAGAGTGAGCCGGTTAGGGGAAGGGACGTTAATTACTCTGCGCTGCATTAACGGCAGCACCGATGAGCGCCCGGACCAATTGGTGGCGATGCGTCTGTACATTGATGAACGGGTCATCATTTCTACCCGCCAGCGTAAAGTGCTGGCGCTGGATGATGTGGTCAGCGATCTGCAAGAGGGCAGCGGCCCAACGGACTGCGGCTCCTGGCTGGTGGACGTCTGCGATGCGTTGACCGATCACGCGAGCGAATTCATCGAACAGCTGCACGATAAGATCATCGATCTGGAAGATAACCTGATGGAGCAGGAAGTGCCGCCGCGTGGCTTCCTGGCGTTGCTGCGTAAACAGCTGATCGTGATGCGTCGCTATATGGCACCGCAGCGCGACGTTTATGCCCGACTGGCCAGCGAACGCCTATCGTGGATGACCGACGACCAGCGTCGGCGAATGCAGGATATTGCCGACCGCCTTGGCCGCGGGCTTGATGAGATTGACGGCTGTATTGCGCGTACCGCGGTAATGACCGATGAAATCGCCCAGATGATGCAGGAGTCGCTGTCCCGGCGGACTTACAACATGTCGTTGATGGCGATGGTATTTTTGCCGAGCACTTTCCTGACGGGTCTGTTTGGCGTCAACCTTGGCGGCATTCCTGGCGGCGGCTCGCGTGTGGGCTTCTCCCTCTTCTGTATTATGCTAGTGTTACTCATTGGTGGTGTTACGTGGTGGTTACATCGCAGTAAATGGTTGTAAAAAATCACCTTTTTATTGCTCTTTGATGGCGATAACGCGAATTAAATTGAGCGAGGTCAATAAACCAGCACCCCAATCGAGGCAATATCGTTCCTGCAGGTGAATGCAACGTCAAGCGATGGGCGTTGCGCTCCATATTGTCTTACTTCCTTTTTTTGAATTACTGCATAGCACAATTGATTCGTACGACGCCGGCTTTATAGAGTCGGCTTTTTTTTGCCCGTTTTCCGCTATCCCCCGACCAAACCCTTCGATTATTATGTCGCATCGGCCCGCGAGATCTGCGAGGATACGCGCCTGCTGAACGACAGCCCCTAATTCGCGAGAAAATATTGTGACCGCTTTTGCCACCCTGAATGCACTACCAGCCTCCCAGATCGACAACCTGAACGACCTGGGCTACCTCTCCATGACCCCGGTTCAGGCGGCATCGCTGCCAGCGATCCTTGCAGGTAAGGACGTGCGCGTTCAGGCGAAAACCGGCAGCGGTAAAACGGCAGCGTTCGGTCTTGGCCTGCTGCAACATGTCGATGCCAGCCTGTTCCAGACCCAATCGCTGGTACTGTGTCCGACGCGTGAGTTGGCCGACCAGGTTGCCGGTGAAATCCGTCGCCTGGCGCGTTTTCTGCCTAATATCAAAGTACTGACGCTCTGCGGCGGCCAGCCGTTCGGCGCGCAGCGTGACTCTTTACAGCACGCCCCGCACATTATTGTGGCGACACCAGGCCGTCTGCTTGACCACCTGCAGAAAGGCACCGTCTCCCTGGACGCGCTGCAAACGCTGGTGATGGATGAAGCGGACCGTATGCTGGATATGGGCTTTAGCGACGCTATTGACGAGGTTATCCGTTTTGCGCCTGCTTCACGTCAGACTCTGCTGTTCTCCGCGACCTGGCCTGCGGCGATCGCGGCTATCAGCGGGCGCGTCCAGCGCGACCCGGAAGCCATTGAGATTGATTCTGTTGATGAGCTGCCCGCGGTTGAGCAGCAGTTTTTCGACGTCCCTCGTCATGGCAAGATTGCGTTGTTGCAGCAGCTGCTGAGTCAGCATCAGCCCGCATCCTGCGTGGTGTTCTGCAATACCAAAAAAGATTGTCAGGACGTCTACGAAGAGCTGAACGCCGCGGGGCAGAGCACTATTGCGCTGCACGGCGATCTCGAGCAGCGCGACCGTGACCAGACGCTGGTCCGCTTTGCCAACGGCAGCGCCCGTATCCTGGTTGCTACCGATGTGGCCGCGCGCGGTCTGGATATTAAATCGCTGTCGATGGTCGTGAACTACGAGCTGGCGTGGGATCCAGAAGTACACGTTCACCGTATCGGCCGTACCGCACGCGCGGGCAACAGCGGGCTGGCGGTTAGCTTCTGTGCGCCGGAAGAGGCGCAGCGTGCCAATATCCTGGCTGAAATGCTGAACATTAAGCTGAACTGGATGCCTG
>NZ_JAKCNS010000133.1 GCF_021440345.1 Kluyvera intermedia | reverse complement strand
TAAGTTGGAGTCATTACCCGGCTCCCCATGTCGCATTCAGCGTTCCCGAACTCTCCATGCCGGTGAGATAAACCTGGCCCCGATCGCTGACAATGAAACTTTTCTCTTTTTTATCTGAAAGCGTCACCATAGTGCCAAACGGTACGGGTTTGCCGTCCGTTTTCAGAATCGTCATCAATATTTTTATTCCGACGTTGGTGTCGTATTGAGCGGGAACGACAGCGCCTCGTGTCGGAACAACGGTCTGAGTGGTTAACGGGAGATCAATATCTTCCGGCATTGTTTCTGTTTGCAGCGTTATTGCATTTTCGCGGTAGGGCGATACATTATTTACCGCGGTATAACCACGATAGTCTGTTTTTACCCCGGTCTGGTTTTGAATACTGACTCCATTTGCGCCTGGGGCCTCAACCAGTACATTCGTTTCGCCAAGCGGTTGGGTTAGCGTAATTCCATGAGGATGCGCAATCACTCCCCCCTGTAAGCCGTAAGTCAAACGCTCATTATATTGGTCGTAAGAATATCCGCTGGTGACTTCGCCGTAGGTGCCTTTGTAAGTCGCATTCATACTCCCGGTGTAGCCGACATTATTCGTTCCGTAACCCTGCTGGACTCCCCAGCTCAGCGCGTTATTTTCCAGCGTGCTTCCGTTAAGCCCAATAGAATGTGAGGTACCATTATTCTTACTGGCACTCATACTGTAGCTAACCCAGCTATTCGGTAGGAATTTATCGAATGGAATACTGATGTTTACCGCCAGCTGCTGGTCTTTATCATAGTTGACGGTATTACCATAATTCCCAGCAGTCCCATTTTTACTGTATGTGTACGTCACTCCATAGGAGATTCCGTTCCAGGCGTTGTTGTAACCCAGCGTATAGGTTTCCATACTTTCACCGGAATTCCAGTAATCCTCACGCACGGCGCTGAGCGTCAGCGAACCTAGCGATTGGCCAAGCGATTGGCTCATTGAAAGTTCCATGCGGTTACGACGCCGGTTTTGCAGCGCTGAACTATCACCGTAAGAATCGAGAATTTCCTGCATCCCGTAGTAACCGTTGGTTGAATAGCGGTAACCTGCAATGGCGAAGTTTGTTCCTGTCTCAACAAAATTTTTGTTATAGCGAATGCGCCATGATTGACCTGAAGAGTCGCTTTGGTGGTTCGGACTGGACCAGGCTTGGGTGACATCCGTCGAAATAGCGCCGGCGTCTCCCAGATTGACCCCGATTCCGGTTGCCATGGATTGATATTTGCTCGATTGTTGGGCGCCGCCATACAGCGTCACTCCATGGGGTAAACCATAAATTGCCGTGATTTGGCCGAACGGCGTTTTATCTACGCTACTGTTATAAGAGCGATATTGTCCCCCGGTCGCAGAATACTTAAATCGGCCTTCGCGTTGTAAAACCGGCAAAGAGGCGTACGGCACCGTGAAATGCTGTTCACTGCCGTCGGCTTCCTTGATGATGACGTCAAGATCGCCCGCGCCGCCGGTGGGATACATATCATTGATTTCAAATGCCCCTGGCGCTACGTAGCTTTGGTAGATGATGTAGCCATTCTGGCGAATCATCACCTGCGCGTTGGTGCGCGCAATCCCGCGAACGACGGGCGCATAGCCTTTCTGTGAATCAGGAAGCATGTCATCGTCTGATGCCAGCTGAGCGCCGCGGAAGGGCAGGCTATCGAAAATATCGGACGGAGAAGAGCTGTCGCCCATCGTTAATTGCGATCTGAAGGGAATAATCGCCCGCTGGATATAGGTGTAAACCGTATCCCAATTATCCAGGCCGTTACTATCGCGGCTCCAGGTGGTGTAGTTACGAAAACGCCACGGGCCGATGTTTACACCTGGCCGCAGGTTGGCATACTGGCTCTGACCATTGCTACCGTTACCATTACGACCCCAGCTATTATCTCCGCTTACGCTGTAGTTAAGCATGGCCGCAGTGATACCTTCGTTCCATTTCTCAGGGGGAACATATCCGCGGGCTAACGGCACAAGAGCCGCCTGTGGGATGCTGATGACCAGGCGCTGTTCATTAAACTGAAGTTTTGCCGATGCCTGAGAAATAGCGCTTAAATCGGCACATTCAGCCTTACTGCTCAGCGCCGGAAAAAGATCCGTCTTGACGCCCCAGCTTTTAAGCCACTCCGTTTTCAGACACGGTTGTAGGTTTTCCACACCGTCGGCAGACTTAACGGTAATAAAGGGAATATCGGTGATGCTGCCAACTT
>NZ_JAKCNS010000132.1 GCF_021440345.1 Kluyvera intermedia | reverse complement strand
GTATATTTCAAAAGATGAAAGCATTTCATTATTACAGCAACTAATAGAAGTTAGTTGTAATTTCCCTGTTCATGCAATGGTTCATAATGGTATTACTTTAGCCGTTGGTGGTGAAGTCGGGGGATGTGTCTGGTTCATTACAAGTAGTCTATTAATGAGTTCACCTAAAGAAGATAAACGCGAGTTTATTAAAATAATGACTGAACATAAGGACGAAGTATTAACACGTGAATCTATTATCTATAACTACGTTTGGGAAGGTAATAAATCACACATCAATTTTCTAAAAGCAATGGGTGCTGAATTCCCAATTAATACAGAAGATGTTCCAGAACATTTTAAACTATTCATAATCAAAGGGAGGTAAATATGTGTTTACCAGTAGCCGCAGTCATGGCTGTAACAGCAGCGGCGGCAGTAGCTCAGCAAGCGTCAAGCAATCATGATATGGCAAAAGCAGAAGGACAACGTGCAGACGCAGCACGTCTACAAGCTCAACAATATGTAATTCAAAATAACATAAATCAAAATATGGCAAATCTTGCAGATAGAGATGCTTATGAAAAAGCTGTTCAGGAAATGACAGCCAGCAATTTACAAGGTTATCAAAACCTATCAGCAGTTGAAAACGCAATTTCTGAAAGTGGTCTTAAAGGTCGTAGTGTCGATCGTGCTCGTCGTGAAGTCCAAGCTGATATTCAAAACAACGCACTAAATATTGATAATGAGTATAAGCGTAACTACGCTGAAATATTTGGACAGAAACTAACGTCACAACAGAACGCAGCGGCAAATATTAATTCATTAGATCAAGATGCACATAAAGCTTCCGGGTGGGGTCAGGTGTTTGGCTACATTAATTCCGGTGCGGGAGGTGCAATGCAAGGTTATCAAATGCATTCAGCAATGAAGGATGCATTCCCTTCAGGCAGTAGTTCGACTGGTGATAAGACTTCCACTAACTCACTACGTAAATAATTTAATAAGGAAAATAAAATGGCTCAAAATTCAATTGGTCAAGTCATTGACAACATGCGTTTGAATAAACAGGCAACAGGAACAGCGACTTCCACAACTAACTTTAGTTATACGCCAACACAAGAAATAGTTAATAAACCCAACACGGGTTTAACTGATGCACTTGGTGGACTAATTGAATTTGCCAAGTCTGCAACTGTAGCCGTTGATGCATATGGTAAGACAATGAAGAAACAAGGTGATGAACGTAGTGATGAAATCATTCGTACAATGACACCTGAACAACGTGCACAAGCTCTTGGTAATGGAACACTATTATATCAAGACGATCCATTTACTATGGCTGCACTTCACCAGAAAGTAGCACAATCAGCAATTCTACTTTCTGACAATCAAATTCAAAGTAACATTGCAAATGGCAATTACAAAGATCAGAAGTCATTAAATGATGATATTGTTTCACAACGTATGGCAGCCGCAGCACAAGTAGCAGAACTTAACGGTTTTGATATTAATAATCCTGAATTCCAGAAAGGGTTAAATGCTCAAGCAAGCCAACGTACATTAGCATTACAAGAATCATTTCTACGTAAGCAATCAGAAAACACTCGGACTAATGCCAACTTCCAACAAACAGTAGAATTAAATTCAGTAATTAAGAATCCATTTAATCTTCAACCATCACAAGTTGCAGATCAAGTAGTATCCTTAATTAACAACTCTACGTTATCAGATCAAGATAAAGTTTCTCAGTTGGGTAATGCAATGCAGACTATTTCCGGTTCTGCTAATGGTGCTGCAATTATAAATGAAATCCGCACACGTCAGTTTAATGTATTTGGTAGTTCAGTAACTCCCGTTCAGATGTACGGTGAAGCAAGTATGCAGAAATATCAACAAGCAAGTGATGCATCCACGTACAGTATGGATCGTAAAGCTCGTGATGATTTCAATGGAGAAATCCAACGTATTCAATCAATGTCAGATCCATCACAACGTTTGTCTGCTATTGCTGGTCTACATGAAAAACTAAACAAAACTCAATATGGGCAAATGGAAACACCAGAACGTCAACAGTTATTCACGTTGCAACAGCAAACTGAAAATATGCAACGCCAAATTAATGATCAGAATGCTGCACTTCAAGCTAAACAAACACAAGCAGATGGACGTGCAGATGTAATTTATTCACAGATGCAACAAGCGGCATTCGGAAACACTAATGCTGTCATTGATATGAATGGTCAAGCTACTAATGAAGCGTTAGGAAAGTTCACAACTGAAGATACAGTTAATGCGGCTAACCGTTATTATAATAATGTGATGAGTGATAATAATCTTACCGCAGATCAGAAATCAGAAAAGATTCTCTATATGTCTGCACGTACACCAAAGGGGCAAGGTCTTAATCTTCTACTTCAAAATAAAGTTAACCAAGCTCAAGTTCAATTTAATGCGGCTGGTATTAATGGACAATTAGACTTTGGCAAGACTCCAGAACTAAATGAACTAATGCAACTTTATAAATCTAACCCGGCTGCTCTCGCAACAGTATTAGGTTCTGATAAAGATGGTATGGCTTTATATGGCAACGTTGCAATGCTGGTTGGTGCTACTGAAGCTGGTATTGATCCAACCATTATTGCACAGGGTGTACAGAAGATGAATTCAATGGACGATACTGAACGCCAGTTAGTTCAAAGTAAAACTTCAGATTTTGATAAAGCTACCGTTACTTCTTCTCAATACATTGGTAAATCCGGTTTACCTTCAGAGATAGCTCGTAATATCTTTAAACTTTCCTACATCACTACTCGTAATGAAACGGTATCACAGCAATTAGCAAGAAAGTATCTTGATGATTATACTATCGACTTTAACGAAAGTGGGGTGCAAGGTTCATTAATGAAATCTTCAATTCAGGTCACTGAAGATCCACGTTCAACACAATTTGGTTTAGATATTATCAAAAACAAAGTAAATGAAATAACTACTAAGTTTCCTTA
>NZ_JAKCNS010000131.1 GCF_021440345.1 Kluyvera intermedia | reverse complement strand
ATATAAGTCTATATTAAATACAAGGGGTTAATTATTATGTGCAGTATAAGATACTTGACGCTCAAGCCATTTCCTTGCTAAGGATAGTTTTTCGAATAACTCAGCATCAGATACAGGAAGTCGGCTAAGGTATGCTTGCTTAAATGAATCAGTTGCCTGCTTATAATCACCGTAGGCCATCGCAAGATCGCCTAACAACTTAAGTCCCCTCACTGACATAGTGGTAATGTCAGCACGCTGTAAATAAACATATGCAGAATTAGACAAACTGATCTTACATAACTTAACAGCATAATCTTCAACTATTTTAGGAGGTATTTTATCATAAAAAACATCTATTATTTTCGACGTTGCACTGAAATCTCTCTCAATGTACAGGTAATACTTAAAAAACTCCACAATACAATCATCAGGTATGTTCTCAATATCGTCAAATAAATATCCAAAATCTTCCACACGAGATATTTTCTCTCGAGAACCACGTATACCCATGAAATAGCAAGCGGCAAACTTAGTAATACCCTCCCGCCCCTGCAACATACGATCATTGCCGATATAATTATAGATCGCACTCCATTTATTTAACTTAAAAAGAGCATTTAAATATAAATATTTAGCAATGATATTTTCTTTTCCACTTGCACTTATAGTTCTATACTCATTGATTAAATCATCAGAGCGTCCAGACAATTCATATAATTTAAGGCGAATCACACTAAGAGTAAATATAACGCAATTATCTACATCATCAAGATCATTTATTTCCAAAGCATCCTTATAGATACTTTCAGACAGAGAATCAATATCAATTTCATTTTTTATTTCATGAATGCTATTACGACTAAACAAGCTCTTGTAGATACAAGAATCATAGCTGTCTATTAAATTTATCGAATCATTCATTTGAACTTCATATAGAATACTTCTAACTATATGGTAACGAGTGGAAAGAGAATCATGAGCAATATTACTTAGTGAACCAGGAGTATCTAAGTATGTGGATGCCTTATTAACATCACCACACATTATTAGTGCATCAATATAAAAACTTAAATTTATCAAAGATTCTTCATTATATGATGAAAATATATCTTCATTTATATCAGTTAAATACCTTACTGCTGATGAATGATATCCATACTTGTACAGTCTTTTAGCCCATTGAAGAGTACGCTCATGTCCTTTACTTATTCCAGCATCAAACAACAGATGTTCATCAATATTCTGAAGATCAAGTGACTCAATAGTTTTAACTACACGCTCACAACACCGCCCATCACGATGTGGAAAGAATGCCGCTACCTTTTCAACATACGGAGATTGTATTTCACACCCTATATCAATTGAATTGATAATAAAATCTATAATGTCATCTTTTTTCTCTGATACTGGACCAAACCCATTTTCACGATAGCTAAAATAGCCTTTATTGTAATGACCAACTCTGAAGAATTTATCCTCATCAAACTGATAATAACATACCGGTTTATTTATATAAGCCATCTCAAACGCAACTGATGAGTAATCAGTTACCATAATGGCAGCCTTCAAAAACAAATCCTGAATGCTCCCACTAGCGTGACTTAATACATCAACATGTTCAGGAAGTTTATATTCATTCAAATATGGTTGGATATTGGCATGAGGGAAAAAGACTATCTTATAACCATTTTTACTAGCATATTGTGCTAACCGTGGGTCATTAAGAAATTCAAACCACGCTACAGCATATTCGCTCTTATTAAAATCGGTCAATAATTCACGTTCTGTACCATTAATAACTTTACCCAGTAAAGCTGGACGCCAGGTAGGCATGACCAAGATCATTTTCTCAGTTTCAATACTAGACTTAAGGAAGGTGCGAATAAG
>NZ_JAKCNS010000130.1 GCF_021440345.1 Kluyvera intermedia | reverse complement strand
ACTTGTTCGCACCTTCCCTAGCTGAAGGTGTGTAAGTGTTATTCGTTACCACGGCGCCACGGTTCGCACCATAAAATCCGACGCCAGCAATAACCTCCTGTACGGCTTTATTACCGACGGGAGAAGAATATTTTTTGCACTGGACGGCTAACATTATTCCGTTTCTATTAGCCAAAACATCTACCCCCTGGTCGCCAGAACCCTGAGTCACTCGGGCTTCCCATCCCTGTTGTCGTAAAATATCAGCGCAGAGGTGTTCATACTCTATCGGGGAAAGATTATCAGCAAATTCACTCTTTATCGGGTGTTCTTGTAGATGGTTTTCAATGAGTTCTTCCAGAATAAAATTCTGGTCCATCCGGTCAATCCCTGAGTAATAGGGTCTGGAGCAAGGCACATAGTTTAGCTTTGAAAGATAATACTCCTTTTCCTTAAGCCATTTTTCTTTGATGACATTCCCATAATCATCTTGTGTTATGAGGACATTCCGTTTCCTCGCTAATACCGGGAGGTGCTTTGACACTTCTTCCATGAACTGCTGCTCATCGTTTTCTCTTGCCTGCCGGGTCATAACACTGATTTCTTCATCCCATTTATCAGAATAAACTTTCGATGAAAAATAATTAATCACCAATGCTCCCACCGCAATTAAAAGGATAAGAATAAAATTATCGACGCCGCCGAGCAGAAGGAAGATGACCAATATCACCATAGCAATGATCATCGGACGTGTTTTGTTCTTAACGTAAAGGTTTTTAGGTACGTATTCCACACCGGCTCCATCGGAATGCACTGTAATTCAGCCAATTATAATGCTGACAAAAATAACTGCAATCAATGAGTTGTGTAGGATTCAGTGAAGCAAGAAGGAAGGTCTTTTGAGAAATATATTTGGATATGCCCCTAACGCAACGCCAGCAAAAGAGACAGAGGGCACCATGAACGGTGCCCTTTTTTACCATCAGAGTTCGTAAATAGCGTAAAGCAGGCAATTGCGCTGCCGGCCGACAATGCACTTTCTGATGGAATGGATGCGCATGTTACGACGTGACTGAGACTCCAGCCAACGTGATTTACGACGGCTTGCTTGTCTCAGCATCCGCCAGCGCCCCACTTCGGGTCTACTACGCTTCATTTCTAACGCTCTTTCTAATAAAGACGGCTCATTATAGCCCCTTGCCAAATGCTGACCAGCGCTTTCTCGTCGTGTTTTTATTTGCCAGATGTCTCTCGATGCGTAAACTCTTAACAACTGGCTTTCAAAAGGATTTTCGAAATATGACAACCGTCTACACCGTAGTAAGTTGGATGGCTATTCTGGGGTACTGGTTGTTAATCGCCGGGGTAACATTACGTATTCTCATGAAGCGCCGTGCGGTGCCGTCGGCGATGGCCTGGTTGCTTATCATTTATATCCTGCCGCTGGTCGGGATCATCGCCTATCTGTCTTTGGGCGAATTGCATCTTGGTAAACGTCGGGCCGAACGTGCCCGCGCCATGTGGCCCTCTACGGCGAAATGGCTCAACGACCTCAAAGCCTGTAAGCATATCTTTGCCGAAGACAATAGCCAGGTGGCGTCTTCGCTATTTAAACTCTGCGAGCGCCGCCAGGGTATTGCCGGTCTTAAAGGCAATCAGCTGCAGCTATTAACGGAAACCGACGACGTCATGCAGGCGCTTATCCGTGATATCCAGCTCGCACGACATAACATCGAAATGGTCTTCTATATCTGGCAGCCCGGCGGCATGGCCGATCAGGTCGCGGAATCACTGATGGCTGCGGCACGCCGTGGGGTTCATTGTCGCCTGATGTTAGATTCCGCTGGCAGCGTCGCTTTTTTCCGTAGCCCATGGGCTGCGATGATGCGTAATGCTGGGGTTGATGTCGTTGAAGCACTTAAGGTCAATCTAATGCGCGTATTTTTACGACGCATGGACTTACGTCAGCATCGTAAAATGATCATGATCGACAACTATATTGCCTATACCGGCAGTATGAATATGGTCGATCCACGCTTCTTTAAACAGGACTCCGGCGTCGGGCAATGGATCGATCTGATGGCGCGTATGGAAGGACCAATCGCCACCGGTATGGGAATTGTTTATTCCTGTGACTGGGAAATTGAAACCGGCAAACGTATTTTACCGCCAACGCCGGATCTCAATATTACGCCGTTTGAGGAAGCTAGCGGTCATACCATTCAGACGATCGCCTCGGGCCCGGGTTTCCCGGAAGATTTAATCCATCAGGCATTACTGACCGCAGCATATTCCGCACGCGAATACCTGATAATGACCACCCCATACTTCGTCCCCAGCGACGACCTGCTGCATGCCATCTGTACCGCAGCGCAGCGCGGTGTGGACGTCAGCATTATTATGCCGCGCAAGAATGATTCGGTGCTGGTCGGCTGGGCCAGCCGCGCATTCTTTACCGAACTGCTGGCGGCCGGGGTCAAAATTTATCAGTTTGAAGGTGGTCTGCTGCATACCAAGAGCGTGCTGGTCGATGGAGAACTCAGCCTTGTCGGCACAGTGAATCTCGATATGCGCAGTCTGTGGCTCAATTTTGAAATAACGTTGGTCATTGACGATGCTGGATTTGGCGCCGATCTTGCAGCCGTTCAGGACGATTATATTTCACGCTCGCGCTTGTTAGATGCGCGGTTGTGGGTGAAACGTCCCTTCTGGCACCGTATTGCCGAGCGGCTGTTTTACTTCTTCAGCCCGTTGCTGTAAAACGTGCCCATCAGAACTTAACAGGTAGTCATTATGGATATGGATTTGAACAATCGCCTGACCGAAGATGAAACGCTCGAACAGGCCTACGACATTTTTCTCGAACTGGCTGGCGATAACCTCGACCCGGCGGATATCATTCTTTTCAACCTGCAGTTTGAAGAGCGCGGCGGTGCTGAACTGTTTGATCCGTCTGAAGACTGGAAAGAACATGTCGATTACGACCTTAACCCTGATTTCTTCGCAGAAGTCGTGATTGGCCTGGCCGAGACCGATGGCGGCGAATTAAACGATATTTTCGCACGCGTTCTGCTGTGTCGCGAAAAAGACCACAAACTCTGCCATATTCTCTGGCGTGAGTAAAAAATCAGGGCAGCGACGCTGCCCTTTTTTTATGCCCGCTATTCTATATCCAATCCGTGGTGTCTGAGACGCGTTACAGCTTATGAGGTAAGACGGTACCACAATTATTGCAGTACAGCGCACGAGGCTCGTGATCGCGCTGTTTACAGTGCGGGCATACGCGCTCCTGACGCCGCTTTTGGAATTCATTGGTCAACTGTGCGCTAATAATCCCGGTCGGAATCGCAATCACGGAATAGCCGATTAAGATAAGAACAGAGGCCACCATTCTACCCGCCGCCGTATGCGGCGTAATATCGCCATAGCCGACCGTCGTCACCGTCACAATCGCCCAATACACCGACGTGCTAAGAGTGGTAAAACCGTTCACTGGCCCTTCAATGCCGTACATCAACGACCCAGCCACAATCATGACGATGCCAATGAAAGCGTAGAACAAAATCAACTGATGGCGAGAATTGACGATAGCGCCCCATAGACTATTGAGCGCCGGCATCAGCCGCAGTAATTTCAGGATACGCAGTACTCGAATCACGCGCATCGCGCGCCAGGCGAAAAGATATTCCACGCCAATTTGGGGCCATAGCATGATCACGTAAAACGGCAGAATGGTCGCGAGGTCGATAAATCCCCAAAAGCTAAACACATAGCGTGCGGGGTTAGGCCAGCAGAAAAGCCGCAGGAAATATTCGCAAGTGAAGACCAGCGTAAAGGCAATTTCCAACCACACAAAAGCATGCCATTCATCGTAGGTCAGATGGTAGGTCGTGCCGATACCCGACTCAATAAAGATGGCGATAACGCTTAATAAGGCGAATAAACCGCACAGCGCTTCAAAGCGTCGGCTGGAATGCGTACGTTGATCGAACAGAAAATGATAAAGACGATGGCGCAAAGCGCTAATAGCCACCACGTTGTAACCTCGTATAAAAAAGGGCTGGCAACTTGCCAGCCCTGACGATTATAACGGGTCAACCTTCAGACAGGAAACCGCGTGGCGGAAACTTCCCTCCAGAAGCGGACGGGTTTTCGCACATTCTGGCCCTGCCAACGGGCAGCGAGTACGGAACACGCAGCCTGACGGCGGATTGATCGGTGAAGGTAGTTCCCCTTCCAGCAGCTGAATGGTTTTATTTTGCTCCAGATCCGGATCGGGAACCGGCACAGCAGACATCAATGCTTTGGTATAAGGGTGCAGCGGGTTGTTGTACACCTCATCATAGGTGCCCAACTCAACCGCATGACCCAAATACATCACCAGGACACGGTCGGAGATGTGCTTCACTACCGCCAGGTCATGGGCGATAAAGATCAGCGACAGCCCCATCTCACGCTGCAACTGTTGCAGCAAGTTGACCACCTGAGCCTGAATCGAAACATCGAGCGCTGATACTGGCTCATCGCAGATAATCAGCTTCGGCTCAAGGATCAGCGCACGGGCGATCCCGATACGCTGGCACTGGCCGCCGGAAAACTCATGCGGATAACGGTTGACCAGGTTTGGCAGCAACCCGACCTTCATCATCATGGTCTTCACTTTGTCGCGCACTTCTTCACGCGGCATTTTCGGATAATAGGTTCGCAGCGGTTCGGCAATAATTTCGCCGATAGTCATGCGCGGGTTCAGCGATGCCAGCGGATCCTGGAAAATCATCTGAATATCACTGCGTACATCGCGCCATTCACTCGGCTTCATCCCTAAAAGATCTTTGCCAAGCCATGCCACTCTGCCGTCTGTCGCTTTCACCAGGCCAATAATGGCGCGGGCAAACGTCGACTTACCGCAGCCGGACTCGCCAACTACGCCCAGCGTTTCGCCTTCGTATAGACGAAGCGTGACGCCGTCTACCGCCCTCAGTGATTTTGGCGGCTGCCAGAACCACTGCTTGCCATCTTTAATTTCGAAATGGACCTTTAAATCTGCAATCTCGAGCAGAACTTTTCTTTCGTCAGTTACGGCGCTCATACCAGCTCCCCCACGTTTCTATAGCAGGCGCGTAAGCGGCCTGGTGCAAACTCTTCCAGCGGCGGCGCGCTGTTGCATGACTCTATCGCATGCGGACAACGAGGCTGGAACGGGCAACCGGTCGGTAAACGCAACAGGTTTGGAGGATTGCCAGGAATGGTGAGCAGTGATTCACCTTCCGCATCAAGACGCGGGACCGCGTTGAGCAAGCCGATAGAGTATGGGTGCGCCGGATGATAGAACACATCGCGTGCCTTGCCATATTCCATGGTTCGCCCGGCATACATCACCAGCACCTTGTCACAAATTCCGGCAACAACGCCAAGATCGTGGGTGATCATGATAATCGCGGTATTGAATTCGCGTTTCAGCTCATTCAACAGGGTCATAATTTGCGCCTGGACGGTCACATCCAGCGCGGTGGTCGGTTCATCAGCAATTAGCAATTTTGGCCGGCACATCAAGGCTATTGCAATCATGACGCGCTGACGCATACCGCCGGAAAATTCATGTGGATACATTTTCATGCGCTTACGCGCTTCTGGCATTTTCACCGCATCCAGCATTTTGACCGACTCTTCAAACGCCTCGGCCTTGCCCATGCCTTTATGCAGCATCAGCACTTCCATCAGCTGTTCACCCACCCGCATATACGGGTTCAGTGAGGTCATCGGGTCCTGGAAAATCATTGAAATCTGCTCGGCACGCAGCTTATTCAGCTCACGTTCAGGCAGGTTTAGAATTTCTTTACCGTTAAAAAGCGCCGACCCGCCAATCCGCCCATTACTGGCCAGCAGCCCCATTAAGGCAAATGCGGTTTGTGATTTACCCGAACCTGACTCACCGACGATCCCCAACGTCTCACCCGCCCGCAGGCTAAAGTTGAGATCGTTTACGGCTGTCACATCGCCATCAGGCGTTTTAAAGGTGACGCGCAGATCTTTAACGTCCAGCAGTCGCTGTGACGCGGTTGCCGTTTCAATTATGCTCATGGCAACACTCCTTAACGGTCTTTCGGATCGAGGGCATCACGCAGGCCATCGCCGATAAAGTTAAAACAAAACAGCGTCACCACCAGGAATCCAGCCGGGAACAGCAACAGCCACGCCGACACTTCCATCGAGTTAGCCCCGTCGCTTAACAGCGCACCCCAGCTACTCAGCGGCTCCTGGGTCCCCAGGCCTAAGAAGCTCAGGAAGGATTCGAACAGGATCATGCTTGGCACCAGCAGCGAGGCATAAACGACCACTACGCCCAGTACGTTCGGCACAATATGGCGCACGACGATGTTAAAGGTCGATACACCACCGACCTGCGCGGCTTCAATAAACTCTTTACGTTTCAGGCTAAGGGTCTGGCCACGAACGATACGCGCCATATCCAGCCAGGAAACCATTCCGATAGCCACGAAAATCAGCAGGATGTTTTGACCAAAGAAAGTCACCAGCAGGATGACGAAGAACATGAATGGGAAGGAATTGAGGATTTCCAGCAGGCGCATCATCACCGAGTCGACTTTACCGCCAAGATAACCTGATAACGAACCGTAAAGGGTCCCCACGATGACCGCTACCAGCGCAGCGGCAATCCCCACCATCAGAGAGATACGCCCACCAATTGCCACACGAACCAGCAAGTCGCGACCTGAAGAGTCAGTACCAAAGTAGTGCCCGGACGCCAGGTCCGGCGCGTTGGACATCATGCCCCAGTCAGTGTCGTAATAGGAAAACTGCGACAACATTGGCGCAAGGGTAACAAACAGCGCAATCAGCACCAGCACCACTAAACTGGCAACCGCCGCGCGGTTATGCATAAAACGCCGACGGGCGTCCTGCCACAGGCTGCGGCCTTCCACTTCCAGCTTCTCACTGAATTTTTCCAGTGCCTCGCTGTTTTTTTTACTTAATATCATGGCGAGCTCCAGCCTTAGTAACGGATTTTCGGGTCAATCACGGCGTAGAGAACATCCACTACCGCGTTAAACAGGATCGTCAATGCGCCGACCAGAATGGTCAGGCTCAGCACCAGAGAGTAATCGCGGTTAAGCGCCCCGTTGACGAAAAGCTGTCCAATACCCGGCAAGCCGTAGATCGTCTCAATGACCATTGAACCGGTAATAATACCGACGAAGGCAGGCCCCATATAAGAAAGCACCGGTAATAATGCAGGCTTTAACGCGTGACGGAAAATAATCCGCCGCATCGGCAGCCCTTTGGCGCGTGCGGTACGAATAAAGTTGGAGTGGAGAACTTCAATCATTGACCCACGAGTGATACGCGCAATGCTGGCAATATAAGCCAGAGAGAGCGCCACCATCGGCAGGATCATGAACTTAAGCGCCCCACCATTCCAGCCACCACCCGGTAGCCAGTGCAGCGTAATTGCGAAGATCATAACCAGGAGCGGCGCGACAACAAAGCTGGGTATCACCACGCCTGTCATTGCTATTCCCATGACGGCGTAATCCCATTTCGTATTTTGATTTAGCGCAGCAACAACGCCCGCACTAACGCCGAGAACTACCGCCAGGAAAAAGGCCGCAAAACCTAATTTCGCTGACACCGGGAAGCTTGAGGCTACCAGGTCATTCACGGAATAATCTTTGTATTTGAATGACGGCCCAAAATCGCCGTGCGCCAGTTGTTTCAGATAATTAAAATACTGGACGCCGATAGGATCGTTCAGGTGATATTTAGCTTCAATGTTCGCCATAACTTCAGGCGGTAGAGTACGTTCACCGGTAAATGGACTGCCCGGCGCAAGACGCATCATAAAGAATGAAATGGTAATAAGAATAAATAGTGTCGGAATCGCTTCCAGACAGCGACGTAATATAAATTTCAACATTGCCCGTACCTTCTGGCGTGTGCCTTTTACATGTCTTTGTAAGCCAGGCTTACGCGGTCATGTGATAGTGCGATGGAATAAGACACAGTGAGGCGGCACACTGCCGCCCCACGGATTGCCATTAATGCTTAATGATGTACAGATCTTTGGTGTAGATATTGTCCATCGGATCTTTACCGGTGTAACCCCCAACCCATGGTTTCACCAGACGGGCGTTCACATAGTAATAAACCGGAACGATAGCAGAGTCTTTGCCCAGCTGCTGTTCAGCTTTGTCATACAGCGCAGAACGCTGTGCTTCATCGGTTACTTTCAGCGTCTCTTTCATGATCGCATCAAACGCCGGGCTCTTATAGTGCGCGGTATTCATGGAGCTGTCGGACAGCATCGTGTTCAGGAAAGAAGTCGGTTCGTTGTAGTCAGCACACCAACCCGCACGTGCCACATCGTAAGTACCCTGATGACGGGTATCGAGGAAGGTTTTCCACTCCTGGTTCACCAGCTTCACATCCACGCCGAGATTTTTCTTCCAGATGGAGGCCGCGGCAATAGCCAGTTTTTTGTGCAGATCGGAGGTGTTGTACAGCAAGCTGAAGCTCAGCGGTTTATCGGCTGTGTAACCTGCTTCTGCCAGCAGCTTTTTCGCCTCAGCGTTACGCTGTTCTTGAGTCAGCTTGAACCAGTCTGGTTCAGTCAGCTTCGCGCCGTCAGTATAAGGAGGGGTGTAACCGTAAGCCGGTAAATCGCCCTGTGCTTTAACTTTGTTGGTGATAATGTCGCGATCCAGGCCCAGTTTCAGCGCAGTACGTACGCGCGCATCGTTGAACGGTGCTTTTTGGTTGTTAATTTCGTAGTAGTAAGTACACAGATATGGGTCAACGTGAACTTCGGTCGGGATCTCTTTTTTCAGTTTCTGGAACAGTTCGATCGGCAGGTTATTATAGGTCATGTCGATCTCACCGCTACGATAACGGTTGACGTCCGTGACTTCAGAAGAGATTGGCAGATAGGTGATTTGGTCGATAACAGTATCTTTGTTATCCCAGTAGTTCGGGTTGCGCTCCATTACAATGCGCTCATTCACCACCCAGTCTTTCAGTTTGTAAGCACCGTTGGTGACGATATTGGCAGGCTGAGTCCACTTCTCACCGAATTTATCGATGGCGGTTTTGTTGACCGGGGACATCGCCGGGTTCACCAGCAGTTTATAGAAATACGGCACCGGCTCGCTCAGCGTGACTTCCAGAGTATGGTCATCGATGGCTTTCACACCGAGATCGGTGGTCGGTTTTTTACCGTCGATGATTTCATCAACGTTCAGAATATGGCCATATTGCGGATAGCTCGCATATGGGGACGCGGTTTTAGGGTCTACCAGGCGCTGCCAGCTATACACGAAATCTTGTGCCGTGACTGGCTCACCGTTGGACCACTTCGCGTCTTTGCGCAGATGGAAGGTCCACACTTTAAAATCTTTGTTATCCCAGCTTTCGGCAACACCCGGGATTGGGTGACCATCTTTGGTCGAAGTGATCAGCAGGCCTTCAAACAGATCACGGCTGACGTTGGCTTCCGGTACACCCTCAATTTTGTTCGGATCCAGCGACTGTGGTTCTGCGCCGTTGTTGCGGATCATGGTTTGCTTATCTGCCAGTTTAACGCCTGCAGGAACCTCTGCGGCCGCTGCACTTCCTGCGATAAGAGCAGCGAAAACGCCTGCTGCAATGAGGCTTTTTTTTGTGATGATGGACATTGTGTTGATACTCCGTTCATTATTATTACTGACGTTTGTCAGCCTGTTTAGTGCCCTTTCGGGTTCCTGTGCAGCGCAGGAGATTTTTGCGTCTGCCAGGTCATTTACTGCTTGCTATCACCGACTTTTTATTACGGCCGCTCTTATGGCAACCTGACGTCGATTCATTTAAAGCCTCCCCCTGTCGGGAGACTTTTCTTATTCGGTTCATAACTGTTTACAACTGGAAACAGTTATCATTTACACAACTTTATGTTGCAAATAACTTAGGCCGGAAAGTACCAAATGACTCTCACCGTCGCCAATATAATTTGCAAATTTGTTAACCAATTCTCTTTTGCTCAACAATTCACAATCAGACCGACAGGTTAGTCGCCCGGCGAACATACCCGAAATCACTATTTATCAATTAGATATGTAAAAATCGTCTGCACTTACCCAGGTCAACCGTAAAATGTTTGTTTTTTGCACAAAAAATTAACAGTTGTTCATTTTTTAGCACATAACTCTGCATTGAAACTGAAATTACTAATATCATTTCAATTATCTAACAGCAAGCCCCAGAGTATCGTGTGAAAGAAATAACATTTACGCTGTGCATCGGAGAATCAATAAATTAGTGCATCAAATTGATATTTATTGATTTTTTTGAATCATTCGAATTGGTTATCTCTGCATGAAAACAGAGAAGGAGGGATAGGTTTTTCTGATATTAACGGCGCGCAAAAGGGTAAATCCCGTTGCGCGCCGCAGAGTAATTAACCGACCAGGCCTGGGAAGATCGATTTGATACCGGTGACGATAAATTCGATCCCCAACGCCATCAATAAAAGCCCCATGATGCGGGTCACTACGTTAATCCCCGTCTGGCCCAGCATGCGCACCAGCCACGGGGAGATGCGGAAGATCCCCCAACAGCACGCCGCAAACAGCGCAATGGAGAGAGAAAAACCGAGTAAATAAGAGAGGGAGTGATATCGAGTTCCCCACACGATGGTCGAGCTGATTGCCCCAGGCCCCGCCATCAGCGGTAAAGCCAGCGGTACCACGCCAAGGCTTTCGCGCACTGCGGTTTCTGATTGTTCCTGCTTATTCTGCTTATCCTCGCCCAGCTTGCCGCTGATCATCGACATCGCGATCGTCACCACCAGGATCCCGCCGGCAATACGGAAGGAATCAATGGATATACCGAATAACTGGAGAATGAAGTCACCGAGAAATAACGAGGTCAGCAAAATAATGGCGACTGAAAGACTGGCGGTCATGTTCGTTTTGTTTCGTACCGCCGCTGTCTGATAACTGGTCAGACTAATAAAGACGGGGATGAGCCCCACCGGGTTAACTAACGCAAAAAGCCCGATAAAGAACTTAAAGAAGATAGGAAAATCAAACAGCGTTTGAATCACAGGAACCCCGAAGAACCATTAAAAGTTGTAGTTGACGAACAACAAACCGCGAAATGCGCTGACAATACCCTTTTTATTAGCAGTGTTCATCTGAATTATCCATAAAAATAGGGGTAAAACAGAGTGTTATAGATTTGTGTAAACTATGCTAATGTTTCCACCACCGCTACTCACGATTGATTAACAGTTTCCGCGGTTTACTAAAAGCCCTCTGCTGAAAGGTGTCAGCTTAGCCTAAACTTGATTTAGATCACGTAAATCGTACTCAGAAGTGGGTAATCTGCTTACACCGAAAGGGATTCAGCCAGACAAATTAAGGCGTATCTCAGAAGGTTGGCTCCTTGGCTAAATAGAAGCTCTTTTAGTAAATCAGTGAATCAGTTTGTGAATAACGCTTTGTTTTCTTAACTTTTTCCCCAGCTGCAGGTGATTTGTCTATACTGACTTGTCGAGCAGATGATTCACTAAAAAAGTTTAACATTATCAGGAGAGCATTATGGCTGTTACTAATGTCGCTGAACTTAACGCACTCGTAGAGCGCGTAAAAAAAGCCCAGCGTGAATATGCCAGTTTCACTCAAGAGCAAGTTGACAAAATCTTCCGCGCCGCCGCTCTGGCCGCTGCAGATGCTCGAATCCCTCTCGCAAAAATGGCCGTTGCCGAATCCGGCATGGGTATTATTGAAGATAAAGTGATCAAAAACCACTTCGCTTCAGAATACATCTATAACGCCTATAAAGATGAAAAGACCTGTGGCGTGCTGGCTGAAGACCACACCTTCGGTACCATCACCATCGCTGAACCCATTGGCATCATCTGCGGTATCGTACCGACAACTAACCCAACTTCTACCGCTATCTTCAAATCGCTGATCAGCCTGAAGACGCGTAACGCCATTATCTTCTCTCCGCACCCACGTGCAAAAGATGCAACTAATAAAGCAGCGGATATCGTTCTGCAGGCAGCAATCGCTGCTGGCGCACCGAAAGATCTGATCGGCTGGATTGACCAACCATCTGTTGAGCTGTCTAACGCTCTGATGCATCACCCAGACATTAACCTGATCCTCGCGACCGGTGGTCCAGGCATGGTTAAAGCAGCATACAGCTCCGGCAAACCAGCCATCGGCGTTGGCGCAGGTAACACCCCTGTTGTTATCGACGAAACCGCTGATATCAAGCGTGCTGTTGCCTCTGTACTGATGTCTAAAACCTTCGATAACGGCGTAATCTGTGCTTCTGAGCAGTCCGTTGTTGTTGTTGACTCCGTATATGACGCTGTTCGTGAACGTTTCGCAAGCCACGGCGGCTACATGCTGCAGGGTAAAGAGCTGAAAGCCGTTCAGGACATCATCCTGAAGAATGGCGGTCTGAACGCCGCTATCGTTGGTCAGCCAGCGCATAAAATCGCTGAACTGGCAGGCTTCACCGTACCAGCAACCACCAAGATCCTGATTGGTGAAGTTAAGGTTGTTGACGAAAGCGAACCGTTTGCACACGAAAAACTGTCGCCAACGCTGGCAATGTATCGTGCGAAAAACTTTGAAGACGCTGTTGATAAAGCGGAAAAACTGGTTGCGATGGGCGGTATCGGTCATACCTCTTGCCTGTACACCGACCAGGACAACCAACCAGAACGCGTTGCTTACTTCGGTCAGCTGATGAAAACCGCGCGTATCCTGATCAACACCCCTGCTTCTCAGGGTGGTATCGGCGACCTGTATAACTTCAAACTCGCACCTTCCCTGACTCTGGGTTGTGGTTCATGGGGTGGTAACTCCATCTCTGAAAACGTTGGTCCTAAGCACCTGATCAACAAAAAAACCGTTGCTAAGCGAGCTGAAAACATGTTGTGGCACAAACTTCCGAAATCTATCTACTTCCGTCGTGGCTCACTGCCAATCGCGCTGGATGAAGTGATTACCGATGGTCACAAACGTGCGCTGATCGTGACTGACCGCTTCCTGTTCAACAACGGCTATGCAGACCAGATTACCTCTGTTCTGAAAGCGGCTGGCGTTGAAACTGAAGTGTTCTTCGAAGTTGAAGCTGACCCAACGCTGACTATCGTCCGTAAAGGTGCAGATCTGGCGAACTCCTTCAAACCAGACGTGATTATCGCGCTGGGCGGCGGTTCCCCAATGGATGCGGCCAAAATCATGTGGGTTATGTACGAACACCCAGAAACCCACTTCGAAGAACTGGCGCTGCGCTTTATGGACATCCGTAAACGTATCTACAAGTTCCCGAAAATGGGCGTGAAAGCGAAAATGGTTGCTATCACCACCACTTCCGGTACCGGTTCTGAAGTGACTCCGTTTGCAGTTGTTACCGACGATGCAACTGGCCAGAAATACCCACTGGCTGACTACGCGCTGACTCCAGATATGGCGATTGTCGATGCCAACCTGGTTATGGACATGCCGAAGTCACTGTGTGCTTTCGGTGGTCTGGATGCGGTTACTCACGCCCTGGAAGCTTACGTTTCCGTACTGGCTTCTGAGTTCTCTGACGGTCAGGCTCTGCAGGCTCTGAAACTGCTGAAAGAAAACCTGCCAGCGTCCTACCATGAAGGTTCTAAGAACCCGGTAGCCCGCGAGCGTGTTCACAGTGCAGCGACCATCGCCGGTATCGCGTTTGCTAACGCCTTCCTGGGTGTATGTCACTCCATGGCACACAAACTGGGTTCTCAGTTCCACATTCCTCACGGTCTGGCGAACGCCCTGCTGATCAGCAACGTTATTCGCTATAACGCGAACGACAACCCAACGAAACAGACTGCGTTCAGCCAGTACGACCGCCCACAGGCTCGTCGTCGCTACGCTGAAATCGCTGACCATCTGGGTCTGTCTGCACCGGGTGACCGTACTGCAGCTAAGATTGAGAAACTGCTGGGCTGGTTGGACGAAATCAAAGCTGACCTGGGTATTCCTAAGTCTATCCGTGAAGCTGGCGTGCAGGAAGCTGACTTCCTGGCACATGTCGACAAACTGTCTGAAGACGCGTTTGATGACCAGTGTACCGGCGCGAACCCACGTTATCCGCTGATTGCTGAACTGAAACAAATTCTGCTGGATACTTTCTACGGTCGTGAATACGTAGAAGGTGTAGTAGAAGAGAAGAAAGAAGCAGCTCCAGCTAAAGCTGAGAAAAAAGCGAAGAAATAATTCGCCTCATCTCTGCTGAAAAGCAAGTTATCAAGCCCCATCTTTGATGGGGCTTTTTTTATGCGTCAAAACCAGAATAGCGATGTTGTTGATGGCAAAGCATCAGGGCAGCATCCCTGCCCCTTATCAACGCCTGATAAGAGGCAGGAAACGCGTCAGGAGACGATTAACGAGAACGGCAGGTATGGCGATGTTTATCCTGGATGAGGGTCAAGGAGCCCTTCTCCAGCGCTTCTTTATAGTGTTTGCGACAGACCGATACATAGCGCTCATTTCCACCGATAACCACCTGCTCCCCTTCGTTATACGGTCTTCCTTCCTGATCGAGACGTAACACCATGCTGGCCTTACGGCCGCAGAAGCAGATTGTTTTTAATTCCACCAGCTTGTCTGACAGCGCCAATAAATACTGACTACCGCCAAATAGCTCGCCGCGGAAGTCTGTTCTCAGTCCGTAGCACAATACCGGGATATCAAGATTGTCGACCACGTCAGAAAGCGCGTAGACCTGCTCACGCGTCAGGAACTGGCATTCATCGACCAGTACGCAGTTAACCGGCTCACGCGCATTCTCAGCATTAATTTCATCAAACAGATTACTGTCCTGGTTAAACAGCTTCGCCGGTGAAGAAAGGCCAATACGGGAGCTGACTTTACCCGCACCGAAGCGATCGTCTATTTCAGCGGTATAAACGATGGTGCGCATACCGCGCTCCTGGTAATTGTATGATGACTGCAGCAGGGCCGTAGACTTCCCAGCATTCATCGCTGAGTAGTAAAAATAAAGTTGTGCCATTGGCTGAAAATCCTAATCGATACGTTTTTTTAAACGGCCGCAGTGTAACATATTTTACCCTCTTGCTTCCTGCGTCATCCCGTCATTGTGTATGAACGCACACTCCGCTCGCCATACGCCCTTAAAGACGCAGGTTTCCGCGTTAACCATAATGAACAACGCGGTATTCCCAACGGCTTATATTGGTCCCTAATTACAATTAACATCATCATATGACTGAATTATCTAGTTTTTCCGCGTGAGTAAACCAGCAGCATCAGGATGTTGATATGATTAAATAGCTAGCATGATGAATAGTTGAAAATTTTAATGAGTCCAACATAAAAAACGCGACCATTACCAAATTGTGTAGCGATATACTGGGCATTGTTATCTGTAAATTAAACAGTTTCCGGCTGAAATAACATCGTCATAACGCAGGTCTTAAACCTGCCTCCTCTTTAGCACACAGCGTATTGCGGCCTCAGACATTGAACTTTGTTATCATATCACTGCAATTTACCCGTACAGGCAAGAAGGTAAATAGATAAGTGCCGGTTAAGAAAATCGATACCACTGCCTCGCCAGGGCGCAAAGTGGTTGAGGAACGTAACGATTCAGAAGCTATAAAACGATACACAAAATGGACACCTGCAGGCTAATACATAAGGTTGATATTTATCCATACGGAGTATATTTATGCGCAAGCCCCCACCTGCATACCGCGCCTTATCCTGTTACCCCTGCTGCAATAACTCGCACCAGGTGTGTATAGTTGCGGACAATTTAACTTATAAATATTAATAACAGCA
The DNA here is from genome assembly GCF_021440345.1 of Kluyvera intermedia. Classification (GTDB taxonomy): domain Bacteria; phylum Pseudomonadota; class Gammaproteobacteria; order Enterobacterales; family Enterobacteriaceae; genus Kluyvera; species Kluyvera intermedia_A. Next base: position 5,575 of record NZ_JAKCNS010000130.1, on the reverse strand, counting down.
CCAAATAACACGTTATTTTGAATTCCTTACATTCTTCCCTATTGCACAACTGATTTTATCGCTCTATTATTACAGCAACAAACCACCCCACAATATAAGTTTGAGAATACGACAATGAGCGAAGCACTTAAAATTTTGAACAACATCCGTACTCTTCGTGCGCAGGCAAGAGAATGCACCCTTGAAACGCTTGAAGAAATGCTGGAAAAATTAGAAGTTGTTGTTAACGAACGCCGCGAAGAAGATAACGCTGCTGCTGCAGAAATCGAAGAACGCACTCGTAAACTGCAACAATATCGCGAAATGCTGATTGCTGATGGTATTGATCCGAACGAACTGCTGAATAGCATGGCTGCTGCTAAAACTGGCACCAAAGCTAAACGCGCTGCTCGTCCTGCTAAATATAGCTACATTGATGAGAACGGCGAAACCAAAACCTGGACTGGCCAGGGCCGTACTCCAGCTGTAATCAAAAAAGCGATGGACGAACAGGGTAAATCCCTGGACGATTTCCTGATCAAGGATTAATCCTTACGCTTCGCGAAAAATCCCGCTTCGGCGGGATTTTTTATATCTGACAAATGCCATACCCTGATAACTTCCCCATCCAAAAAAGTACATTTCTTATCCATTCGCATTATTTAGATATAAAAAAACCGGGTTTCCCCGGTTTCAGTGGTCATCGCCAAATTACTTCGCGATACCCAGTGTATCCTGCAGCCAGGCTTTGAAATCTTCGCCCAGCGTATTGTGACGGATGCCGTATTCAACAAACGCCTGCATATAACCCAGTTTATTACCGCAGTCATGGCTCTTGCCTTTCATGTGGTACGCTTCAACGGTTTCTTTTTCAATGAGCATATCGATAGCGTCGGTTAACTGGATTTCATCACCTGCTCCCGGAGGCGTTTTCGCTAACAGAGGCCAAATTTCAGCGCTCAGTACGTAGCGGCCTACAACGGCGAGATTAGATGGTGCAACGTCGGCTTTAGGTTTCTCTACTACACCAACCATAGGTACGCTGTCGCCTGGGTTTAAGGTCGCCCCTTTGCAATCAACAACCCCATAGGCAGTCACGTCGGCAACCGGCTCCACCATAATCTGGCTAGCGCCCGTTTCGTTATATCGCGCCATCATATCGGCCAGGTTATCACGGCTCAGATCGGACTCATATTCATCCAGAATTACGTCTGGCAGAATCACCGCTACCGGTTCATCACCGACAACCGGATGCGCGCACAGCACCGCGTGTCCAAGCCCTTTAGCCAGCCCCTGACGGACCTGCATAATGGTGACGTGCGGTGGGCAGATAGACTGAACTTCTTCCAGAAGCTGACGTTTAACACGCTTTTCCAGCATCGCTTCAAGTTCAAAGCTGGTATCAAAGTGGTTTTCGATCGAATTCTTAGATGAATGGGTAACCAGCACAATTTCAGTGATACCAGCTGCAATACACTCGTTCACGACATACTGAATTAAAGGCTTATCCACCAGCGGCAACATTTCCTTAGGAATTGCTTTCGTCGCCGGTAACATCCTTGTCCCTAATCCCGCAACCGGGATTACAGCCTTTCTTACTTTCGAATTTAGGGCAGCCATTAAAATCTCCTGAACTGTTCAAACTTTGAACTTGCTCGTTAATTAAGTACGCATCGAGTATATCATTACAGCCTCATGAGGCTGGTCTGAAAAGGATACGTTGACCTCGAATTAAGATTTATACTCAAGACGTTGAGCTGAAGGAGGAGCGTTTCCCATTGTCCCTGATAGCTCGTTAAACATACCAACGATGATAACGGGTCTGACCAACGCACCAGCACGCTGAAACATGACGAGTATATCCACATCAATTTACAGATAGTATCACTCCGGCAGATAAGCCGTTAAAGCTATCCCTGTAAAAAAATGCGTTTGCTCATTCCGCAGACAACATTAAGCGTAAACGCCCACCATTTCCCCAAACCTGACACTGCCATGAAGTACAGCGCTGACTAATTTGGTTTAGATAAGCGTTTCCTAACGTACCAAGCGGCACGCCATTACTTATTTGAATTTGATGTTCGCCGGTATTTAATGTGCCGTTCAACCCGGCTGATACCAGAATCAGATTTTTTAACCCGCTGTGATAATAACCCACCAGTAACGGGAATTGTCCTGGAAGGTTGGCTTGCCGCAGCAGTTGATTAACCTGTTTTAGCAGGCTCCCTAATTCTGGTAGCCGTTGCCCCTGATGAGAGAGCTGTTCTTGCAACAGGCCATTAAATAGTACACGCAGTAATAACGCGGCTAATACCCCGTTATCGCCTGCTCGTGTAACATCCAGACAATAAAAAGCCAAATCGTGTTCCGATAATGGCGCAATATCCAGAACCAATCCCGGCGCATCGACCGCCATGAGCTGGCGATAATTTATCCGGCAGTGCGATATTTTTTGCTGTACCGGCGGCTGTAACTCTTGTAACAATTTTGCCGCCGCCGTTGGATTGTTAACCAGCGCATCCCAATCTTCAAATAACCGCTCTTCTTCTTCTACGCGGGAATTAAACATATTGGGATAGAGGCAGGCCAACACGGTTTCCCGCAAGCGATTCAGATCTTTGACCGGTTTTAATAATACATCCTGAACACCAAGGCGTAGCGCTTTGGCAATATCAGCCATATTTTCGGTGGCAGAGATGATAAGGATCGGCAAAGTGTCACCGGCATTACGCAGATGCTCGACCAGCTGTAGGCCATTCATCCGCGGCATCGCCAGATCGCAAATCATCAGATCGGGTTTTTGATTCGCCATCTGCGTTAATGCATCGACACCGTCCTGCGCCAGGAGAGTGCTCGCGCCAAGCGACGAAAGCCATGAATCCATAAGTGAGCGGAAAACGGGCTCGTCTTCGACAATCAAAATCTGTTTTCCCGCCAACGGCTGCGTCATGATGTCTCCCCTGCCTGACGATAAGTAAATAGTGGCATGCTATTGTGATTATCGCCTTTCAGAATTTGCTGAAGTAGTCGAAAAAAATACCTTAAGTGGAACTTTGCACTAAAGGCAAAAGCTCATCTGTCTTTTTTTCAACCGCTTGTTGACCAGCGGCGATTGCAGACGATGCTCTATGAAAATCTAGCGTCGAGATCTGGGGGCAAAACGGTTGTAAGAGGATATCCGGCGGATCTCCAGCCATACGGTTACGCTTAAGCCGATTTTCAAGCACCTGGATCGAGGTGGTCATAATTTCCATCGCCGTCGGCGCAACGACTGAGCGACGGGCAGCTACTCGCCCCAGGCGGGAACGCAAACGCTCATGCCATGATAGCTCATCCTCCGAGCCATTTATCTCGCTATCAGGCTGAATATTGACGGACAGGAGATCCTGCTGCATAAGATGTGCGTCATGTTGCAAATCGACAGCAATCACAATGTCAGCACCCAGCGCACGTGTTAACGAGACCGGTACCGGGTTTACCACCGCGCCATCCACCAACCAGTAACCGTTGTGCTGAACCGGCGCCATCAGGCCTGGAATACTGCACGACGCCCGCACGGCCATATGCAGATCGCCTTCGGTAAACCACAGCTCGCGACCGGTACTCAGATTGGTCGCTACCGCAGCAAAACGACGCTCGCAGTGTTCAATCATTTCGGTGGGCATAATTTGTCGATAGTGATTAAACACGCGCTCGCCGCGAAGCAGCCCTCCCCGGCGCCAGGAAAGATCCATTAACCGCAGGACATCCCAATAGCCAAACGAGCAAACCCATTTTTCCAGTGCAGGAAGACGATTGCTGGCGTAGGCAGCACCTACCAGTGAACCGATAGAACACCCAGCGACGATATCAATCTCAATGCCCATCTTTTGAAGCGCTTTAATGACGCCAATATGCGACCAGCCTCGCGCTGCCCCTGAACCTAACGCCAGGCCAATTTTGATTTTTCTCATTATTCCCGGTGAACTTCCTCTTGCTTCTGGCGTGGCATCATTGCCATCGCTCGGTTAACATAGTGCTATCAGGCGTAATTGCGCCATTATTCTGTCGATACAGGGAGACATCTTTGTCTGAACTTTGCCCATGTGGCAGCGCTCTCGAGTATAGCTTATGTTGCCAGCGTTATCTGTCCGGTAACGAACGTGCTCCAGACCCGTCACAGCTTATGCGTTCCCGCTATTGCGCCTTCGTCATGAAAGATGCAGATTATCTGATTGGAACCTGGCACCCATCCTGTCAGGCCGAAACTTTTCGTGCCGACATTGAGAAAAATTTCGCTCATACCGAGTGGCTAGGTCTGACCGTTTTTGCCACCGAGGAGAGTCGTAACCCCGGTGAAGGCTTTGTCAGTTTTGTCGCCCGTTTTAGTGAAAATAACAAGAACGGAGCCATCATTGAACGTTCACGATTCTTACAAGAAAACGGGCAATGGTACTATATAGACGGCACACGGCCAGTCATTGGTAGAAACGATCCCTGCCCATGCGGTTCAGGTAAGAAATTTAAAAAATGCTGCGGGCAATAGACCCGATAACAGCTTCGCAAACATCATCAACAGGATTTACCCGGCAATGCACTCGATTCAACGAAAAATTCTGCGCACCATCTGCCCTGACCAGAAAGGCCTGATCGCGCGTATCACCAACATCTGCTACAAGCACGAACTCAATATCGTGCAGAACAACGAATTTGTCGATCACCGTACCGGGCGCTTCTTTATGCGTACCGAGCTGGAAGGGATCTTCAATGACACCACTCTACTCGCAGATTTAGACAGTGCGCTGCCGGAAGGTTCCGTGCGTGAACTGACCCCGGCGGGACGTCGTCGCATCGTTATTCTGGTGACTAAAGAGGCCCACTGTCTGGGCGACCTGCTGATGAAGGCCAACTACGGCGGGCTGGACGTTGAGATTGCCGCAGTTATCGGCAACCATGAAACTCTGCGCTCGCTGGTTGAACGTTTTGATATTCCTTTCCAACTGGTCAGCCACGAAGGTCTGGCGCGTGAAGAACACGATAAGCTGATGGCCGATGCTATCGACGCGCATCAACCGGATTATGTTGTGCTGGCTAAATATATGCGCGTCCTGACGCCAGAATTTGTCGGCCGTTTCCCGAATAAGATTATCAACATTCACCACTCATTCCTGCCAGCGTTTATCGGCGCCCGCCCTTACCATCAGGCTTACGAACGCGGCGTGAAGATTGTTGGTGCCACCGCGCACTACGTGAACGATAACCTGGATGAAGGCCCAATCATTATGCAGGACGTTATTCACGTCGATCACACCTACACGGCGGAAGATATGATGCGTGCCGGGCGTGACGTTGAGAAAAACGTATTGAGCCGCGCACTTTATCAGGTACTGGCCCAGCGCGTGTTCGTTTACGGTAACCGGACGATTATTCTTTAATCGCTAGCGAAATGAATTGATTAGCTTTAATCCGTTACGGATGAAAAGTACGCAAACAGTTCATTTTCGATAAAGGAATACTTTACAGCGGCGCGTCATTTGATATGATGCGCCCCGCTTCCCGAGTAAGGAAGCAGGCCAGTAAGACCTAGCATTACCCCGTGGTGGGGTTCCCGAGCGGC
>NZ_JAKCNS010000129.1 GCF_021440345.1 Kluyvera intermedia | reverse complement strand
TTAACATTCGAATGAAATATATATGCCAATGAATATTTAACAATCATACATTCACAACATGAATATATTTTTTAATAATTTATTTCCGAGGGAACTGAGAATTGAGCGAGGGGGTATTAAAATTGCCAAATTGGTTCGTATCAAGCGCACAAAATTTAGAATTATCGCTTTCAAACGATAAATATTTCTGCATTTCGTATTTAATTAAAGCTCATCATGTACTCATGATGAGCTTTATATTTTGATGTTTATCAGGCCGCGTGACTAGCAGCGCTATCGAGCAGTGCCATCTCTTCGCTATTGAGCAATTTCTCAATATTGACCAGAATCAGCATTCGGTCGCCCAGGGCGCCGAGCCCGGTCAGGTACTCCGTCGACAGAGTGACAGCAAATTCAGGTGCCGGACGAATTTGTTCTGATGCCAGCGACAGAACATCCGACACGCCGTCGACCACAATCCCAACCACACGCTGGCCGAGATTAAGGACAATCACCACCGTATTGTCGTTGTACTCAACGTCTTCCTGGCTGAATTTCACCCGCAGATCGACGATAGGTACAATCACCCCGCGCAGATTGGTTACGCCTTTAATAAACGCCGGGGTGTTGGCAATACGCGTGACCTGATCGTAGCCGCGGATCTCCTGTACCTTCAGGATATCAATGCCGTACTCTTCGTTACCCAGCGTAAATACCAGAAATTCTTGTCCTGTCGGTTCACCCGCCAGCTTTGTTACATTCGTCATACCGGTCATGTTTTTACCTTTTCTCTGCGTTTCAGGCGGCTGTGTTCGCCAGACGTTTTTCACGATTCAATCCCTGCAGGGCGGAGACATCGACAATCAGCGCGACGCTGCCGTCGCCAAGGATGGTTGCCGCCGAAATACCCGGCACCTTGCGGTAGTTGCTCTCCAGGTTTTTCACTACGACCTGATGCTGGCCAATTAACTGATCGACCAGCAGCGCATAGCGACGACCGGCGCTTTGCAGAATAACCACAATGCCCTGCGTCGCTTCAGTTTTCGCCCCCTGCACTTCGAATGCTTTCCACAGTTCGACCAACGGCAGGTATTCACCACGTACTTCCAGTACGCGCTCGCCGCCCGCCAGAGGATGCAGATCCTCTTCACGCGGCTGAAGGGATTCCATCACCGCATTTAGCGGCAGAATAAACACCTCTTCGCTCACCTTCACCGACATTCCATCGAGGATCGCCAGCGTCAGCGGCAGCAGAATGCGGATGGTGGTGCCTGCACCCTGTTTGGATTTAATCTCAACGTGGCCGCCCATCTCCTGGATATTTCGTTTCACCACGTCCATACCCACGCCGCGCCCGGAGACATCAGTCACCTGCTCAGCGGTGGAGAAGCCAGGGGCAAAAATCAGCATCCCGACCTCTTCATCGGTCATGCTTTCGCTGACCGACATCCCCTGCGATAACGCCTTAGCCAGAATGCGTTCACGGTTAAGCCCGGCGCCGTCGTCGGTCACTTCGATACAGATATTGCCGCCCTGATGCTCTGCGGAGAGGATCAGATTACCGACGGCCGATTTGCCCGCCGCCAGACGCGCTTCCGGCAGTTCAATACCGTGATCGAGGCTGTTACGCACCAGGTGGGTCAGCGGATCGATAATGCGTTCGATGAGGCTCTTATCGAGCTCGGTTGAGCTACCAATTTGCGTCAACTCGACCTGTTTGCCCAGCTTGCTCGCCAGGTCACGCACCAGACGTGGGAAACGGCTGAACACATATTCCATCGGCATCATACGGATGGACATCACCGATTCCTGCAGGTCGCGGGCATTGCGTTGCAGCTGCCCCATGCTGGTAATCAAATCGCCGTGAGAAACCGGGTCGAGTGCGTTTGAGCGCTGCGCCAGCATTGACTGGGTGATAACCAGTTCACCGACCAGGTTAATCAACTGATCGACTTTCTCAACCGCCACGCGAATGCTGGTTGATTCGCTGCTGCGTGCCGCCGGTTTTTCACGTTCAACTCGCGCAACCGGTACTGAACTGTTCACTGCTGCCGCAAACGGTAATTCGACCGGTGCGGCAACCACTTCTTCAACCATCGGCTCGGCTTCCGCCACCGCCGAAACAGTGGTGAATTCAATCTGATCGGCCTCAATGACGAAACACAGCACGGCAACAATGTCGTCCTGATTCACATCGCCATCGATAATTGCCGTCAGCGAGTCAGCCGTTTTACTGACCTGGCTTAAGGTTGCCAGATTGCCCAGCTCCTCTTCCAGCATCTCCGGTTCACCTGACTTCAGGCGAGATAGCATAATCTGCGTTTTACCGCTCTCCACCGGAGTCTGCACGTCATCCGCGTCTTGTTGCGGGCTATTTGCCACCACGCTCAGTCGGGCGTTGCCAGCGACGGGTGGGACGCTTTCGCCTTTTGCCTACAGCGCCAGTTGGCGCAGGGCATTGCAGATATATTCGAAGCTGGCAGCATCCGGTTCGGTGGAGCTTTTATAGGCGTCGAGCTGTTCCTGCATAATATCTTTGGTTTCCAAAAACAGGTTGATAATGTCGGTGTTAAGCTGCATTTCGCCACGCCGGGCTTCATCCAGCAGGTTTTCCATCAGGTGCGTGGTTTCCTGCAAAATAGTGAAGCCAAACGTGCCGGCCCCGCCCTTAATCGAGTGCGCCGCGCGGAAAATCGCGTTCAGCTGTTCAGCGTCAGGGTCATCCACCACCAGGTTCAGCAGATGCTGTTCCATATCGGCCAGTAGTTCGTCGGCCTCATCAAAAAATGTTTGATAAAAATCGCTGATATCCATGCTCACGCTATCACCTCGAGTCGGGTTGTGGCGGCGTAGTGTCAGCCGCTGCTGAAGAGGCATTCGGCGACTGTAATACGCTTAAAGGTTCATTCTGGCTCTCGGCATTCTCATGGAGAATGGCCTGTTCAGCCTGATTATTCAGCACCAGCAGGCTAATACGACGGTTAATCGCATCGCCGCCGCCGCGTGCCGATAGGCGCATCGAGTTTGACATCCCGATTACGCGTAAAACTTTGCCGTCATCCAGCCCACCGGCCACCAGCTCGCGACGCGAGGCGTTGGCGCGATCCGCCGACAGTTCCCAGTTGCTGTAGCCACGCTCACCCGTCGCGTACGGGTAATCATCAGTATGGCCGGAAAGACTGATTTTATTCGGGATCTCGTTAAGTACCGGGGCAATACCGCGCAGAATATCGCGCATATACGGTTCAACTTCGGCGCTACCGGTTTTAAACATAGGACGGTTCTGGCTATCGATAATCTGGATACGCAGCCCTTCCTGCACCAGATCGATCTTCAGATGCGGACGCAGCGCACGCAGTTTGGGATCGGCCTCAATCAGCTGATCCAGCTCACCGCGAATACGCTTTAAACGGTTCACTTCCATCCGTTTTTTCAGCTCATCAATGTTCGGCTGCTTGCGCACTTCGCCTTGCTGCTGGGTCACATCGTCGCCGCCACCGGGAATCGGGCTGTCGCTGTTCGCCATCCGCGGCCCGCCGGTAATGGCGGTCGCCAGCGGCGTACGGAAGTATTCGGCAATCTGGATAAGCTCTTTTGGGCTGGAGATAGAGATAAGCCACATCACCAGAAAGAACGCCATCATTGCGGTCATAAAATCAGCATAAGCAATTTTCCACGACCCATGCGCGCTGCCGTGTGATTTATGCTTACGCCGTTTGACGACGACAATGGGATGCGATTGGTTTTTCATGCGTCCTCGGTGGTCGTTTGCTGCTGGCCTGCCGGGTTACGCACTGCGCGTACGTGCTCTTCCAGTTCAATGAACGATGGGCGCTCGCTGCTGTAAAGTGTTTTACGACCAAATTCGACGGCGATCGGCGGAGCGTAGCCGTTAAGATTGGATAACAGCGTGATTTTGACGCACTGCATCATCTTGGTTGTTTCCGCGCTTTTCTGCCGCAGGACGCTGGCCAGAGGCGAAACGAAGCCGTAAGCCAGCAGAATACCGAGGAATGTCCCCACCATCGCATGGGCAATCAACGCCCCGAGCTCCGCCGCCGGACGATCAGCTGACCCCAGCGCGTGCACCACCCCCATGACCGCCGCGACGATACCGAACGCCGGCAGTGAATCCCCCACCAGCGCCAGGCTGTTAGCCGGGACTTCACTTTCGCTTTCATGGGTTTCGATCTCTTCATCCATCAGCGCTTCAATCTCGAAGGTGTTCATGTTGCCGCTGATAATCAGTCGCAGGTAATCGACAATAAATTCGAGCATCACCGAATCGGCCAGGATACGCGGGTAGCTGGCAAAAATTTCGCTCTCTTTCGGATTTTCGATATCCCGTTCCAGCGAAAACATCCCTTGCTGGCGCGATTTGGCCATCAGGCGATAAAGCAGCGCCAGCAGGTCCATATACATGCTTTTGGTGTACTTCGAGCGGCGGAACAGCAAAGGCAGCGCCTTCATCGTCCCCTTGATGGCTTTACCGTTGTTACCCACGATAAATGCGCCGACCCCCGCCCCGCCGATAATGATCAGCTCAGCCGGTTGATACAGTGCCCCAAGGTGTCCGCCGGTCATCATGTAACCGCCGAAAACTGTCCCCAAAACAACCAGGTAACCTATTAAGATAAGCACGCTATCATCCTTCCACTGTTGACTAAGAGAGGAGACAGATGAGGTATTTCACCCAATTATGGGTAAAAAAAAGCAGCGGCCTGAAGACCGCTGCTGGAGTGTTTAATCCACGTTACGTGGGGTTAAACAGCTTGCCCTATCTGTTCATCCAGCAGTTGTGGATTACTATCGGCAAGATCGCTGGAAAGTTTACGTCTTTTTACTGCTCGTGATGGAGGCTGGCACAGGCTGCAGACAAAGCTACCCGCTGGCTGGTGTGCATGAGTCACAAAATTGCCGCCACAGGAATGGCAGCTAGAAAGTTCAAGCAGTCCGCTTTCAACAAAACGGACCAGAGTCCATGCGCGAGTCAGGGCTAATAGTGGCCCTTCGTCCTGCTGAGGACACTGTTCAAGATAGAGACGGTAAGCTTTAATCACGGCATCAACGCCAGAGCATTGACCGCTTTTGAGTAAGAACTGCCAGGCATTGCAGAACATGGAGGAGTGGATATTCTGTTCCCATGTCATAAACCAGTCCGTGGAAAACGGCAGCATTCCCTTCGGCGGCGGGCTGCCCCGCAGCTCTTTGTAGAGTTTAATCAGACGACCACGACTGAGCTGAGTTTCACTTTCCAGCATCTGCAAACGAGCACCCAGCGTAATCAGCTCCATCGCAAGCTGTATATCGCGGGCTTCCTGAACAATGCTTTTTTCGCTCATCGTCAGGCCCTTTTCTTACGGGCTGGTTCGCCTGAGCCGCTGGCTTCATTCAGCAATCTGGTGGAGAGCAGAATACCAGTGTGAATCTGCTGCAGATCATCAACGCGTGACTCTTGCGTGAGGCGGGTAATGGTTTGGGCGTTATCAAAGCGGAACTGACAAACCAATTGGTTAGTTTCCGCCAGCTTCACCATCTGCGGAAGCGTCAGCTCCCTGAGGACTTTTGCCATCTCCTCGTTGATACCGAGGCGAAACATAGCAGAAGCCTTATCCTGACCAATCAAACGCTGTGCAAGAAGCAGATAAGACAAATTAATGTCATAGATGTGCTTTAGCAACTCGGATGTATGCATTTTCCCCATCCCGAATAACCAATTAGTACTTTTATGCAGTCAAACCGCATACCCCGTGATGTCGTCGGGCAAGGCCCGATAAAAAAATGAATCGGTCGAAATGCATGGCCAATCAGGCAAATCTTTCTGCGTCATTATCGGGTTGTGATTTCACTTATGACCCGACAACTCTAACCATTTCTTACAATTTACTAAGATTTTTCCTAATTCGACGCAACTTTACTCGCCAGATGTGACACATACAATGTTACTTCACTGTTAATTTGAAATTTATGTGATCTTCATCACAAAATCATATCGTATTTTTGGCCTCAATCTATCAGTCCCCTTTGTATTTTGACCAATAAACGAGCAGTTAAAGCGGCGTTTTATTCCACCCTAACGGATATTCATTCACTGAAATTATTAAACTATCATTTCGATTTTGCGACTTTAGTGAAGTCATCTGCGAAAAAATTATCACAGATCATACTTTCATCTGATATACAAAATTCATCGCAAATTCAATAAATTGAAACATCACGACATTCATCACAAATTAATTCGCATGTTATTTACTTTTGATTAACATTAATTCAGCATAAATTAAATGTTTATGCGATATTTTGATTACATCATATATCCGCGTATGCTTATGCATTCCGTCTAAATTTCGCACAATCATTCGCATAAAATTTGCTTATGTATTAGATTAAGTTATAAGCAGCGATATTCCGTCTAACTCTTGCGAGCCTGACGTAAAAAGAGTAAGAGATGAAAGATAGTGTGTGTATTTTTCAAGCAAGGAGGTCTGATGTCTTACTCACATCTTTTAGTGGCCGTAGCGCCCACGCCAGAAAGCCATGAACTGCTAAGGAAAGCCGTTGCTATTGCGCGACCTGAAAATGCCCGCGTCAGCATGATTACGCTCGCCACCGATCCCGAGATGTATAATCAGCTGGCCGCGCCGATGATGGAGAGCCTGCGTGAATTGATGCACGAAGAGACTCTGCAGTTTTTGCAAACCCTGGCCGATGGTGCCGACTACCCTATCTGGAAAAGCCAAATCGCCTCCGGTGAACTGTGCGATCACGTAAAAGCATTCTGCCAGAACCATCAAGTCGACCTGGTTATCTGCGGCAACCATAACCAAAGCTTCTTTTCGCGCGCAACCTGTTCGGCAAAAAACATCGTCGGCAATAGTGGCGTAGACGTATTATTAGTGACATTGTAACAAAACGATAAACCAGCTGGTTTGAAGCGTCGGAGGGAATTCCCGGCGGCGTCCTGGCCTGACCGGGTGACATCGTTATTTGTGCGCCCATACCTTATCTGGCATCGGGGACAAAGACGCCGGGATAACTCCCCGGCGTTGGCAGGCTATTCAGACACTCTGTTTCGCTTTCTGTTTGTAGCGGTCGAAAATTACCGCGGCCAGCAGAATCAACCCACGTACCACGTACTGGGAGAATGGCGAAATGTTGAGTAAGTTCATCGCATTCTCGACGGTACCCAGAATTAAGATCCCGGCCACGACATAAGAGATTTTACCAATCCCCCCTTTCAGCGACACCCCCCCTAATACGCAGGCAGAGATGACGATCAATTCATAGCCAATCGAGGTCATCGGCTGGCCGCTGGTCATACGCGACGCCAGAATGATCCCGGCAGCCGCAGAGACCAGACCAGAGAGAACAAAGATAATAATTTTGGTCCGCACCACCGGTACCCCAGCCAGCCGTGCCGCTTCTTCATTACCGCCAATCGCCAGCGTATTGCGACCAAAGGTGGTTTTATTCAGCAGCAGACCGAAGATAATCAGGCACCCGACCGTCAGCCAGATTGGCGCCGGCAGGCCAAGCCAGTTGGCGTAACCGAGGGCAAAGAAGCGTTCGTCTTCAATCCCTACTGCTTTCCCATCGGAGATGATGTAGGCAAGGCCACGCACAATCTGCATGGTGGCGAGCGTCGTAATTAGCGCATTGATTTTAAGTCGCGCAATCACGAAACCATTAATCAACCCACTCACTGCGCCGAGCAGCAGACCGGCAAATACGCCGATCCACAGGCTTTCGGTGGCATTAATCACCACTGCCGTCGTCACCCCCGCACAGGCGATAACCGACGCGACCGAGAGGTCAAAGTCTCCAGAGGCCAAACAAAATAGCATCCCGCAGGCGACCATCCCCGACATCGAAATCGCCAGTCCAAGCCCCTTCATATTAATAAAAGAAGCAAAGTTCGGCACAAAAATGGCGCAGCAGATAAACAGCACGGCAAAGACGACCAGCATGCCGTATTGATCCCAGATACGGCTTAAGCTCAGCGATGAGCTGCGGGCGCCAGGTGTAGTAACAGATGACATCGTAATCTCCTTACTCAGGCGACAGCCTGACTGACTTTAGGCATTGCCAGGCTCAACGCCTGCTGTTCATTAGCGCTCTCATGCTGCAGTTCGCCGGATATTTCACCTTCACGCATCACCACGATGCGGTCAGCAACGCCCAATACTTCCGGCAGGTCGCTTGAGGCAAACAGTACGGCCACACCGGAGGTCGCCAGCGTGTAAATAACGTTATAAATTTCATGCTTCGCCCCCACGTCGATCCCGCGCGTCGGCTCATCAAGCAAAATGACCTTCATATCCTCCGACAACCAGCGCCCAAGAATGGCCTTTTGCTGATTTCCGCCGGAGAGATTCATGATCAACTGCTGCGCTCCCGGCGTTTTAATATTTAACGATTGGATATGGTGATCGGCGTTGGTCGCTTCCCAATCGTTATTGATAACGCACCCAGCACGAATATGTTTGCGCCGGGCGCTGATGTTGATATTGTCGCGCACCGAATGCACCGGAATGATGCCTTCGGCTTTACGGTCTTCCGGGCACAGCATCATTCCCGCACGGATGGCCTGCGCAGGTTTATCAATTGTGACTCGCTGGCCGTCGATATAAATCTCGCCGCCGGTTATCTTCGTGCCGCCAAAGATCCCTTTCATCAGCTCGCTTCGCCCGGCTCCCACCAGCCCAAACAGGCCGACGATTTCACCGCTGCGCACCGACAGTGAAATAGGCGTGCGCACTCCCGGCGCTTTCACCTGCTCCAAACGCAGCCGCTCCTCGCCGTAATCACGCGGCTGCCAGCCATAAATATCGTCGATATTACGCCCAACCATCGCCTGAACCAGGCGGTCATGGCTGACTTCCTGCATATCGTCAAAGGTGCAAACATAGCGGCCATCTTTAAATACCGTGATGGCATCGCTGATTGCGAAGATCTCTTCCATGCGGTGCGAGACATAGATGATCACCCGTCCCTCCTTGCGCAGCTCGCGGATCACCCGGAAAAGGTTATCGATCTCGCGCGCAGACAGCGAACTGGTAGGCTCATCAAAGGCAATAACCTTCGCGTTACGCGCCAGCGCTTTTGCAATTTCCACCATCTGCCATTGGCCAATGGAGAGATATTTCAGCGGGGTATCTGGGTCAATATCCAATCCCAGATGTTCAAGCTGCAGACGTGCTTCATAGTTCAGTAGTGACCGGTTAACGATCCCGCCGCGGCTCGGCAACTGCCCGAGGTAGATATTTTCGGCGACGGTCATCTCCGGAATAAGATGCAGTTCCTGGTAAATAATGGCGACACCCGCGTTCAACGCCGCGGTGGTATCAGCAAAAGAAATCTCTTCTCCACGCAGTGCAAGCGAGCCAGAAGTCGGGGAATAATTGCCGCTGAGTATTTTCAGCAGCGTCGACTTACCGGCACCGTTTTCGCCCATCAACGCATGCACCTGGCCGCTATAGCAATCGAAGCTAATATCGGACAGCGCTTTTACGCCGGGGAACGTTTTGCAAATGCCGTGGAAAGAGAGATAAGGGGCAGACTGTTGCATGGCAACCTCCACAATCAGCTATCCTTCTCCCCCCGCCTGGCGGGAGGAGAACCATCAGGACTCAGAGGCCTTTTTTCGCCAGTTCTTCTTTGAAGTTGTCGCGGGTGATCAGCACAACGTCAGTGACTGCGGTGAATTTTGGCGGCTCTACGCCTTTTTGCACCCAGTTGTACAGCAGCTCGCTGGTTTTATAGCCGTGAATATCCGGGCTTGGCAGCAGAGAGCCAAAGAATCCGGTCGCCTGTGCTTTTGAAAGTTCGTTGACCGCATCCACGCCGTTGATACCAATCCCAATCACGCTGGCCGCTTTAAAGCCCTGACCTTCCGTGGCACGCACGCCACCCAGGACGGTGTTATCGTTCATACCGATAATCAGCCACTGCTTCACTTCAGGGTGCTGAACCAGCAGCGAGTTACCGGCATCGAATGCGCCGGGGATATCATTAGATTTGGTCGGGATCTTGTAGATCTGTTTTTCCGGGAAGCCTGCGGCTTTAATCGCATCCATCGAGCCCGTGGTGCGACGACGTGCGGTATCCAGTTCGTCTGCGGTAATCGCCATCACGCCTGTGGTTTTCACATCCCAGCCGCGTTTTTGCATCTCTTTATAGAGTTCCTGTCCCTGGCGAGCCCCAATTTCACTTGCCGCCATCATCACCAGCGGCACGGTATCCATCGGTTTACCTTTGGCATTGACGAACTGATCATCGACGGTGATGACCTTCATGTCATAGCTTCGCGCCTTCGCCACGATTGCCGGCCCCAGTTTCGGATCAGGCGTACAGATAACAAAACCTTTCGCCCCGCTTGCCGCCAGGCTATCAATGGCATTCAGCGTTTTTTCACCATCGGGAACGGCAATTTTAATCACATCAAAGCCGAGATCTTTCCCCGCCTTATCGGCAAATTTCCATTCCGTCTGGAACCAGGGTTCTTCCGGTTGTTTCACTAAAAAGCCCAGTTTCAGATTTTCAGCCATAGCTGATTGTGACATAACCGCCGCCAGCCCGATGGCCGCCAACGCTTTGGTAAATTTGTGCATGGTTAACTCCAGCCTTAATGTTCTTTTATGTAGGGAAAATCAGACAATTGATTTAATTAGACATAAAACAAAGTATTAGCTGATTGACTTACAGCGTTAACGTTGTTGAAACATTAATAGCCCGGAATTGATTATCCATTAGAGAGCGGCATCACACCGCAGAATTACAGTAAAGTGATGCATAGATTCAGCAGATAATTACATATCGAGAAGCGCAAATTGTCTGACAATTCGCGCCAATGAGTCGCCAGGATATATCCATTCATCGTTGAAATATCCTGGACGTCGGGTCAAACGAGGAACTACCAGCGGTAATAAATATGCTCGGCGTGTTCGCGTACCGGCTCTTCGTTACCTAACAGACGTGCCGCAACGGTAAACGCAAAATCAAAAACATGACCAAAACCTTTGCCGCTTAACAGATTGCCGTCTTCAACAACCGGTGCATCAACGTATTCGCCATTTTTCACATCCTGCCATAAATCACCTGAGCAGACGTAGCGGCGTCCTTTGAGCAAATCATTCCCTGCCAGCACGCGCGCGGCAGCAGAGCAGATTGGGCAAATAAGTTTATTGGCAGCATCATGTGCCGCAACAAATTTAATAACATCGGGATTTGCCGCCAGATTGACGCTTCCCTGCGGGCCACCCGGCAGCACAACCGCGTCGTACAGGGTATCGAGACGTTCTGCCAACGTTGCGTCCGCCACCATCGGAATGTCGTGATAGCTCACAACCGCACGAGATTCCGCGCACGAAACCAGTTCGACACCGATATGCAGACGACGCAGAATATCGATAGTGACAATCGCTTCCCCTTCCTCAAAACCAGGGGCCAGCAATACTGCAACCTGTTTCATTTTAACTCCTGTAAATTCATATCAATATAGTCCCCCAGGATGACAAAACGGAGGGAACTTTGCACATGCTAAAATAGCGTGAACATAATCCTCTTGCCGGCCTCAATCAAAAATGATCTAAAACAAATT
>NZ_JAKCNS010000128.1 GCF_021440345.1 Kluyvera intermedia | reverse complement strand
TTAAAACTCACATTGATTATAAATCAAGTGGTGCATTCAGTATTAAAGATGTGAAAGCATTTGATGCAGATCCACGTAGTTCTATTCTATTTCGCCTTGGTGATATGCTTGCAGACAAAACTATTTTACGTCCTGAAAGTTTGAGTAATGCACAACGTAAACAACTACCACGTGTTATGAAACTATTAACACAATTTAAGATGTTTAGTGTTCGTTCTATTAACGGTCGTATGATGCAATTGTATGGTGATACTCGTTATAACCGTCAGTATTTTGATAATGCAATGGAGTTCGTCGCAAGTAGTTTATTAGCTGGCCTTGGTTACATTGGTCAGACTTATGGTGTATCTGAATCCATGCCGGAAAACCAACGGTTTGAATATTTAGATAGAGCATTTGAACCTTCTACGTTTGCTTGGAACATTGCAAGTCGGTCATCAATTATTGGTGGGCCTATTGGATTAGGTTCAACTTTATACACGATGGGTACGGGTAGTGGTCCTGGTCAATATCTACGTTCAACAGTAACACCGACATTAGGTGATGGAAAAGACGATACTATTTTTAAAGGTTCGATGGATCGTAATCCAGCTTATCAGAAAATTGCTTCACGTATTGTTCAACAATCACCATCACTTTCAGTCGCTGCTAACATGTTTGGTTCTGCTTATTATTCAGCACAGTCTCTATTAAGTGGTGAATATACGAATGACCGTATTGATAACAACACCGCAGCGTTTAATAACCTACGCGGGATTCTTCCTAATAACCCACTAACATTTTTATTCTTGAATCAGATTTTCTCTCAAGCAGGAATCGATACTCAGTATAAATAATCATAGTCTAAAACGTAACTACAAGGGGAAGGTTTTATTACTTCCCCTTTATCATTTTTTAAGAAAAGGAATTCTTAATGGCTAATTCTATTCAAATTAACACTGTTTACACTTACGATCTTAACGGTGTGACAGTTCAATTTAATGTTCCATTCGAATATCTATCACGTAATTTCGTGGTGGTTACTTTGGTTGGTCAAGATCGTAAAGTCCTAACGAATAACACGGACTACATTTTTATTAACTCCACAACTATTCAAACACTAAAGCCGTGGGGATCTACTGATGGCTATCAGTATATTGAAGTTCGACGCGAAACGTCAGCTACTGATCGTCTTGTAGATTTTCAAAACGGCTCAGTATTAAGAGCGTCCGATCTTAACGTTAGTTCAATTCAATCAATGCACATCGCAGAAGAGGCACGTGATCTCGTCGGAACGACGATGGGTGTCGATCTGGATGGTAACTTAGATGCACGTGGTAAGCGTGTCACTAACGTAGCTGATGGGGTGAATCCACAAGATGTAGTGACAATTCACCAGATGGATACTTGGAATGCTTCTGCAAAGGTTCAAGCGACCATTGCAACTCAACAGGCAACCATTGCCACTACTAAAGCCGGTGAAGCGGCTACATCAGCTTCTAAGGCTGCTACAAGTGCTACTTCTGCTGCAAGCTCACTTACTGAAACAAAACACCAAGTAGATTTAGCAACTGCACAAGTTGGAATTGCTACCACGCAAGCGAATATTGCAATTACTAATGCTCAAACAGCACATGCAGACGCAGAGACAGCTACAGAGCAAGCAACGATCGCTACTGAAGAAGCGGCTAAGTTGGTTCAGTTCAATGACCTAACAGACCGTATTAACTCAGTAGCAGTATCTGAAGTTGGTGAAGTGCTATGGCATCACAGCCGTAACCAAATGAAGATTGGTTGTGTTCCCGGTGATGGTCAACTTCTATCACGTGCTTCCTATCCTACGCTATGGCAAATGGTGGTTGATGGTAAGGTTCCAGTAGTAGCAGACAATACATGGTTAGCTGATCCTGCTTCACGTGGGAAATACACTACAGGTAATGGTTCTACTACATTCCGTGTTCCTGATTACAACGGTAAGTATGCGGGTTCAATTGTTGCTCCTGTATTCCGTGGTGATGCAGGTGTAATTGCATCCAATGGCGTTATTGAAGCAAGTGGTGCACCTAACATTACTGGTAATTTTGAAACCACAGAAAACGGTGCCAGTATACTACCAATGCAATTTAACTACTATACAACTGCCGGATCAGTTACTGTTGCTTTAGCAAACCGATTTGCAATTGCCAACGCTGGCGTACAAACTGTGATGTCACCAACTAAGCTTAGCATTGATGCTTCGCTATCAAGCCCTGTATATGGACGTATTTCAACTTTAATTGGTGATTCTGGGGTTCGTCCAAATAGTATTATGGGTTGTTATGTTATTCGTGTATTTGGTGTTGTACAAAACCCAGGTTCTTTTGATGCGGCAACAGTAGCAGACCAAATAGATAAACTCACAGACAAAGTAGAAAAGTCTGCAAGTAGTGGTTATGTGTCTCAAGTTATTTGGCATCCTCTACGAGATAAACCAGTAGTAGGAATGATTCCCGGTGATGGTCAACTTCTATCACGTATTAGCTATGCAGATCTATTTGCTAAAGTCCAGGCGGGTGAAGTTCCAGTAGTAACAGATGAATCATGGTTACAAGTTCCTTATGTTCGTAGCTGTTATACATTAGGTGATGGTTCTACTACTTTCCGTGTTCCAGACTATAACGGCGTGTTCGATTCTAATAGTATTCCAGCTCCGGTATTACGCGGTGATGGTGGTTCACGTGTAAATGGTCATATGGAAATGAACGGTGCACCAAATATTACTGGTGGTATCGGAACATCTAACTATCAATTTACGGGTGCTGGTACGGGTGCATTCGTTAAGCGTACAACTGGTGCACAGGTAACTGCACCTTCATATAACACCAGTGTTCCAAACGGTTTTACATTCGATGCAAGTTTAGTTTCTCCTGCTTATGGTCGTGATGGGACTGATGAAGTTCGAATGAATACAGCAATTGGTTGTTTCATGATTCGTGCATATGGTGAAATCACTAATGCAGGTAATTTAGAAGTTGCTACTTTAGCTACTGACCTAATGAATCTAACTTCTCGTGTAGACCAATTAGATACTTATAGAAGTTATGCTCTTATTGAAACTACTTCTAATATGACTCTGAACTCTCGTGTTGTATTAACTAACCCATTCGGTGCTAATACTCCTGTTATTACACAGTGTGAGATTCTCCACAGTGTAGCAGGTTGGACTACTACGCCGTGGATATATGCATCTTCGACAAGTATACATGGTGTAAAAAGTGCGTATTCAGAAGGTGAAGGAATTATATTGCGTTCTGGACAACATTCATTTGTTGCAAGCACTGTAGCGAGTGGTGCATCAAGGGAATTTACAGCGAACTACACAACACCTTCACCAATTCGTGTACACGTTTGGAAAACAAGTAATCAATAAAGGATTAAATAATTATGAGCAACTTTGATCACTCAGCGTTTGAAGATATGTTGCTTTCTATTAAAAGTGAAACGGCTAATTTATTATTAGCCGATCTCATGGATGAAGAAAAGCGAACACCACAACTCTATAACGCAATAATCAAATTTCTTGAAATGAATAAATCTCATATCATGAAATATGAACAACAAGACACTGAAGAAGTAGATGAACTACAAAGCATTTTAGATAGTATCCCAGATGCTACTACTATTCAGAACGTCTACCACTTCAAGTAAATACAATAGTATTAAA
>NZ_JAKCNS010000013.1 GCF_021440345.1 Kluyvera intermedia | reverse complement strand
CCTCAGCCGGAACCGACCCCTTGAGCGGTGAGATTAACGACGGGAACGCGAGCGCGTTCTGGCTGAAGATATAGCTGACGAACTTCGGCAGGTTCTGGAGCATATTGCTGTCGATGTAATAGCTTTCCGCCTGCCGAAGCATGCGCTCGTTATCGACTTTTTCTGTCAGCACCGCCGTGGTGGTGACTTTCCGGCTTTCATCATCGACTAAAATCGTGCCCGACATGCGCGCAATCCATTCGGCGGTGTCTGGATCCTGAAGTTTATATACCAGCTTAAACTTGCAGTTTTCCACAACCGCCCCAACCACGGCGTCGCCGTTTAAATCCGCCGGACAGTCGCGCAGGTCGGCAATTGACTGGTGCGCCATTAATATATGGACGCCTTTATCGCGTGCCGCGCCTAACCCTTCGAGCGCCGGTTTGGACAGGTGATATTTCACCTCGTCCTTAAAGATGGCGATGGGGCGGATATTCCCCGCGACGCGGTCGCGCAATTCCGCGAGCTGGAACAGGCGAACTAAAATCATGCGCTGCGCGGTAATGATTTTAGAGTTACGCATCGAACCGATGATATAGCAGCAGCCGCCCTTGTCGAAAATCTCCTTCAGCGCAAAACCGCCTGGCGCGTTAATGCTGTTGAGCATTGCCAGCTCCTCGGTTTTACCGTGAAAGGCTTTAATCGTCTCGCCAATGCCCTGAACATAATCGCCGTTATAAATATCCCGCACGGTTGCGCCCGGATTATCCTTCACGAACTGCGCCGCCGTTCTCGCCGCCTTGCGGTCGTCGATACGGTAAAAATCCGCCGCCTCGCCTTTTTCCGCCAGACTGAAACCGGCCACGAATAATTCCTCCAGATGGTCGGCGGTGATACCGTCGATAAGGTTCATCTGGTATTCCTGTTTATTCAGGTCGATAAGCACAAAGGGTTTTCCGGCGTCCGCGCACGCTTTTTTATACAGGTGCGGTGCCCACTCGTCGTTTTTGGGGTCGAGAACAAAAACGCCCTCGTCGGCGAGGATGCTCTGATAAAGCAGAATACCGGTTACGACGCCTTTACCGGCACCAGTGGTGCCGATAATGTCGGCGTGCTGGGTCTGCCATTCTTTTAACGGAATATATTGCGGCTCACCCTCGCGGCTCAGCCCGATAAAAATCCCCTTATTCAGATCGATGTAATCCATCGGATCGTATTCTGTGGTGACGGGTAAAATTTCTTTTACCCGGCGAACGTCGGTTCTGCGGTCGCGCTCCATGCTGGTTTTTTTCACCATGCCGCGTTTGACCTTATCAAATTCAGGCGAGATCAAACGCCGTAAAACCACGTGCAGAATAAAACCGGCGACGGTAAACAGTAGCGCCATTGTCCAGGTAAGCAGCGGCGGACTGGCGATATCTTCCCGGCCATAAATGCGCTGTAAAAACCAAACGGCCACTGGCGCTATCGAGCCGAAAACAAAACAGATCATGGAAAGCAGAATTAAGATCCTTTGCAGAAACGTCGGCTTTTCCTGACCGCCGTGTTTCGCAGAAAATATAAAAGGCAGCATGACGCCGGACAGCAGCGCTAACGCCAGTTGATGCGCCTGCAAAAAGGCGATAAAGGCCAGGACGGCATTTGCTATCGGCGACAGCAAATGATTCAGTTTGTCGAATATCACGATATTCTCCTTCACTTAAATTCGGTCAGCACCATCGGTCAGTCAGAACGGTCACAGGTTGTGATCGTTCTGACTGACCGATTCCATGCTGCAAAAGAAGTGGCCGCTAAGCGGCCATGATCGCAGGAGGTACACTCCCGCGATCTAACGGCGTGCGGCATTACGCGCGGGCTGGACGCCCTTACTGCATGTCGCATGGGGGTAATGTCCTGGCTGAACGCCCGGCCAAAACCCCCAAGGTCAAAAGAGGCCACACCGTCGCGCGCTACGCGCGACCGGCTTTTGGCCGGAGACTTAGGCACGACGGTGTGGGGGGCAAGCCCCCCACATAAACCGACGCGTGGGCGCGTCTTTTTGCTCGCTGGGGCGGCAAAATTTATTCGGCCCCCCCCGGCTTTTTTCGGCTCACTTGGGGTGAGCGCTCAAAAAGTGGAATCGGCGACGCAAATTAGCAATTTCTTCGAAATTGAATTTACTCGCCTCCTGCCACTTCGCAGACTCAGGCGGCCTGTCGATTAGCAATTTTTTCAAAATTGAATCGCCATGCTCGCCAGTCTTCGAAGCCCGAAAAACCAGGTCAAAACCGACCCTGTGCCGTTGTTAGTCGGTGGTAATAAGGAAGGATTCAAGAGGTTTTCCGGCGTCAAGTTCTTGCTGAATTACAACCGGCACGCGTCCGACGCCTGACCATTTTTTATGCACGCCGTTTTCAAAATACTGATATTTAGCTTTGCGTTTTGCCGACTTTTTGGCGGGAGTTGTACTAACCAGCTCTGTCGGTGAAAAGCCCTCCGATTCAATCAGCGCCAGCAATTCATTGCGCTTTTCTTCCCGCTGTCGGCGTAGCTTTTCCTGCTCGATATGCTCTGCGCGTTTTTCATCAAGCGCTGCTGAAATACGTGCACTCAGCATCTCCAGAAAGGCAAAATCACTTTCACGTAAAAACTTTTTCAGCGCGCGCTCTGAGGTTAATTCGTCCTGGATACGGTTCATAATTTCAGCTCCTTCGGCATAGATACGTTCAATCCTTTCAGCGGATCGCGTGGTGGATATTCAAAACCGAGTTCCCCGGTTTGCGCGTTTTTCAGCGTGACGATCATCGAATAGGTGTCGTCGTTTTTCTTCGATTTAAAACCTTTAATAACGTCGGTTTTGCCCTTGCCGATTAACTTCTCGGCCTGTTTTTCCGTCAGCTTTTTGCCGCGCACTTCCAGCCATATTTTGAACTGACAGCCCGTACAGGCGCAGGTTTTCGGCGTCATAACCAGCTCAGAACCGCACGACGGACATTTAACCGCGAGGCGGTTAAGCGCCGTTTTAACGGGCTGTTTTTCCGTCGCGCTGATGGCAATATCGGCGCTCTCAACCAGGCGGGAAACTTCCGCGTAAAGACCATCAATAAAGCGCTCGATGGTCATTTCGCCGGTTTCAACCGCCGCCTGTTTTTCAGCCCATACGGCGGTCATATCCGGCTGCGTCACCGAGTCGGGCAGGGCATCAATTAACGCCAGCCCGGCGGCAGTTGGGATAAATTTGCCCTTTTCCACGGTGATGTAATCGCGGGTTTTCAGCGTCTCAATAATAGCCGCGCGGGTCGCCGGTGTGCCGATGCCGCCGTGTTCATCTTTTTTGTCTTTATCCTTCTCCTTGAGCAATTTTTTAATGCGCGGATCGGCGACAAAATCGGCCACGCGAACGAGGGCAGCGAGCAGGGTCGCCTCGGTAAACAGCGGCAGCGGTTTAGTTTTTTTCTCCGAAATCACCACCTCGCGGCAGGTTAATGTCGCCCCGGTTTGCAGGCGGCTGATGGCCTCAAACGAGGTGCTGTTTTCGTCCTCCTCGTCGTCTTCTTCCGCGTCGTTCAGGAACGTCGTAAAACCCGCATCGGTGATTTTACGCGCCGAGACTTTAAACATCTCGTCACCGCATTTAATCTCCGCGATCGACTCGTCATAGCGCTTTTTCGCCACGAACTGCGCGAGATAAAACTGCGCGATGGTGAGATAAACCGCCTTTTCCTTGTCGGTAAGGCGGCTTAAATCCGGCATGTTCGTCGTCGGGATAATGGCGGTGTGGGCGGTGACTTTTTTACTGTCAAACGCCGCACTTTTTTGCGCCGTGTCGGTGGTAAGGCCGTTAAAAACGTCGAGCGTTTTTAAGGCCGCCACCACCTGTGGCGCGTCGTTGAATTGTTCATCGGACAGATAAGAACAGTCAGAGCGGTTGTAGGTAATGTATTTACTGTCCTTGAGCTTCTGCGTGATATCGAGCGTCTGCTGCGCGGTCAGTTTGTGCCTGCGGTTCATATACACCTGGAGGCGCAGCAGGTTAAACGGCAGCGGTGCGGCCGTGGTTTTTCCCCGGTCGGTGGCGGCCGCGAGCACGCTGGCCGGTTTTCCGGCCAGAGCCCTCGCGAGTCCTTCCCCCCAGGCCTTATCCGTCAGCCGCTTTTTATCGTCCACCGGCGCGTATTCGGACGTCTGCCAGCGGGCGCAGACAACGTCCGTACCGCTGATAAACTGCCCTGCGAGCTGGTAGTAAAACGCCTCGCTGTGCGCCTGATTGTCGCGCCACCGGCGCACAATCATTCCCAGCACCGGCGTCTGGACGCGGCCAACCGAAATCGTGCCCTTATAGCCCTTATCGCGGGCTTTGAGGGTGTAACAGCGGCTCATACTGAAGCCAAAAATCGCGTCTCCTGCGCTGCGCATCAGGGCTTTCAGGTACATCCCACGAAAATCGCTGTTATCGCGCAGGGAGTTGATGGCTTTTTTCACCGCTGGCGCGGTGTTGTCGTTAATAAGCGCCCGTTTCACCGGCGCGGTGTTTCCGGCGAACTCCAGCACCTCGTCAACCAGGAGCTGCCCCTCGTCGTCCGGGTCGCCGCAGTGGACAACCATTTTGATATCCGGGCGCCGAATCAGCTTCACCAGGGTATTAGCCTGCTTTGCCACGCTCGCTTTTGGCTGAAGCTGTACCGGGTACAGCTTCAGCGGCAGGGTGTCGAGCGACCAGGTGGCGTAGGCCGGGTTGATCGTCTCCGGGGGCACCATTTCCAGCACGTGGCCGACGCAGTAGCTCACGATATCGGTCGCCGATTCGGCATAGCCGTCGTGCCGGGTGAAGTTGCCGCCCAGCGCTTTCGCGATATCGCTCGCGACTGCGGGTTTTTCTGCAATCCACAGTCTCATTCTTGATCTCTCCTGATTTCATCCATCGTTTCGAAGTACATCATTCGACTTTCCTGAAAGTCGTTATCAGACAGACTAAAGCCATGATCCGCCGCTACTGTCATGAACGTCTCAGCATCACGGACGCTGAGACTGGTCAGAACATCGTGCAATTCGCACAGGGCGCGATATTGGTAGATTTCGTAATGCAGGCCGCAGCCGCGATGCGCTTCTTTCTCGATGCGAGAAATCAGGCTCGCGGCACTAACGGAATCACCACGCACATGCGGCCACGGCGGGGCTATAAATCCGGTTTTTGTTGCCATTGGAGTGCATCCTTATCGTCGAGTTTTTCCCATTCCGCCGCCTCGTCGTCGCTCAGCGGAACGGTGTAAAAGAAGACCGGCATACTGAGCACGGAGCGGAAGAACGACTGACGTTCTGCTGGTAATGCCTGGAAGGTCGGCGAGTGCTGCGCGGCGAGCTGGACGAGTTCGGACGTGTTGGCCTGAAAATGATCCTGTTTCTGGCTGATTTCCGACAAAACGAGCAGCACCGTCTGCAAATCACCTGCAGGAAGCTCCTCATCTTTCAGCAGCCCGGAAAAGTTATTAATAGAAACGGTTTGATTAATCACGTGGTGTCTCCTTTACGGCTGCCGTTTTACCAACCGTTCATACGGCCAAATTTCGAGATGATCTTGCCGACAATGGCGCTGTCAGCGGACGGGCAGGCGCTCAGTTTTTTCTGCCGCGCTGCGGCGGTGTGATCGGGTAAAAACGACCCCTTTTTTTTCTTTTTGATGCTCATGAAATTTTTGTACATCGGGTCACACTCGGCGGGACTGCTGCCGTCGAGCTTTCCGGCCAGGCACAGCACCATCGCGCACGGGTCATTCGGGTCGGCATTCTGGCCATCGGCGGCGAACGCCGGAGAAGTAAGGGCGCACAGCAGCGCCGCCGTGATTACGGTGTGTTTCATGATGATTTCCTCTGAAGGGAAGCAGGGCGCTAACGCCCGTTGGTTGTTCAACGTCGGTGACGGTCTGAAGGACTCAGACCGTCGCCGCCGTTATCGGTAGAAGACGATTTCTGAGGTGTCGCAGGTCAGGCAGCCGGAGCGGGGGCGAAACTCCACCACACCCTTGTAGCCGCCCTCGCGGAGCCAGGTTTTGGCCGCAAAGAAGCGCTGGCCGTCCGGGGCATTTACTACCGCGCGCGAGGCGTGCGCAACCGCGTACCACTGTGCGGCCGGGTAAATCCCGCCGGGTTCAAAACGCGCAAGCACCTGCGACCAGTGCCCTTCCGTCACCGGCGAGGCCACGATAAGACGGTTGGGTTCCCATACCGGCCGGGTGGTCGTTACCGGCTGCGCCGGTTGTGACCAGTCAACGGCCGCAGGCTCCGGTGGCGAAGAACAGCCCGCCAGGAGGACGACGATCGCCGTCAGGCCGGTCAGTTTAGGCAGCATCATTGAAACTCTCCTTCATAGCCTGCATGTGCAGGGGTTTAAAATAGACGTCGCTCATGCGGCGCACGTTGCCGTGAACGTCCACGCTCACAATGACGTCGACGCAGTGCAGTACCTTGCGCAGCAGCACGTCAACCGGCATGCCCCGGCACGCCGGATGCTCGTAGCAGCGGTCAATCAGCCCGGAGATACACTCGCGCGGGCTGCCCGCGTGCAGGGAGGACATAAACCCCTCGTGCCCGGACTCAATCAGCTTGAGTGCGTCCCACGCCTCGCGGCCACGCACCTCGGCGAGCAGGGGGCGGTCGGGGTTCATACGGTAAATCGCGCGCACCAGGCGATCAGAGGTGACTATTGCGCCCTCTCCGGCGTCCGCCGGGTAGAACAGATGAACGTAGTTTTTCTGGCTGTAAAACTTCAGCTCCGGGTTGTCCTCGATGGTGATAAGGCGCAGCGTCTCGGGAATGTAGTGCAGCAGCATCTTCATGTAGGTGGTTTTCCCAGAGCCTGTTTCCCCCACCACAAAGAGCGTTTTGCCGTACTCCACGCACTTTTCCATAAAAAGCGGGATATTCCCGGACAGGTATATGCGGCTCAGCTCCCCGTCTTTTGATTCCACCTTTTCTGTACCCTGCACCCGGTCATAAAACCCGGCATCGATATACGACTGATGGGTGCGCTGGAAGTAGTCCGGCTTACGCAGGGTGATTGAGATGGTGTTGCGCTCACAGGCCGGGGGCACCACTATCTGGCAGCGTTCTCCTGTAGGGAGCGTGGCCGAGAGGATAGGCGACGTTTCATCAATGGTGTCGTTGTTCCACACGGCCAGCGCCCTGGCAAAGGACGAGCACTGGCGCAGCGTGACCGGCGAGGCGTGCATTTCCCACGCCCCGTTGATTTTTGTGTGCAGCTCTCCGGGGCGGTTGATGGCAATTTCCGTCAGCCCCTCCCGGCTCAGGTAGTCCCCGAACAACAGATCGCGCAGGTGTGACAGCGCGACGTTGCCCTCTGACGGGGTATCAGTCAGTTTATCGTCCATCGCTTACCTCATGCGCAGTCTGTAGACGTCTGAAAAATCAATGTCCGCCCCCGTGACCAGGCCAATCACGTCACCCTGGTTGAGGTACATCGTCGGCGGGATGTTGATGCTGTTTTCCAGGAGCGTTTTTGCCATTTCCGCCGTGGCCGCGCGGGTGTTCTCCGTGTAGTCCGTGTTGCGATCCTTGCCCGGCGACG
The DNA here is from genome assembly GCF_021440345.1 of Kluyvera intermedia. Taxonomy (GTDB): domain Bacteria; phylum Pseudomonadota; class Gammaproteobacteria; order Enterobacterales; family Enterobacteriaceae; genus Kluyvera; species Kluyvera intermedia_A. The sequence goes on along the minus strand of NZ_JAKCNS010000013.1, from coordinate 9,322 downwards.
AGCCGGAGGCCGCAGCGGCAAAGTCCTGTACCGTGCCGAGCAGGAGGGTATTACCTATCCGCTCCAGCCAGTGATTGTCTATCCAGCCCGCGACGCCGTTCTCGCCAAGCGCCCCCACGGCCTGGCTGTCAACCATCGGAATAACCAGGCGGCCGGGTTCCGGCGTGCGCAGTTCGGTGATGGCGAGGAACAGACGCCCCTGCCCGTTTTTCAGCGTGCCGGTGCGGTACAGGCCGCGCGCCTCAGTGCCTGCCGGGATAAGGCGCACGGCGTTGCTGGCGCTGTAAATGTCCTCGCTGATAAGGCAGTTAAAGCGCCCGCCCACGTCCGATACAAAGCGCTGCATCATCGCGCAGGGGATATGCCGGTCGGCCGGAATGTACAAATCCGGATCGAGGCCGAGCCGCTTCACGCCGGTAATGCGCGCCAGCCCGTTATCCTGCGACTGCCCGGCGGGTGTTGCAGAGCCTGGCGCGGACGCGCTGCCCGCAGGTGATACGTTACTGCTGGACGTGCTTTTCGGGGCGCTGCTTGCAGTGGTTGGGGCGCTGTCTGCCAGGGCGCTGACCTTGTCAAACGTCAGGGGGGGCGGTGATGCCTGCGGCGGCGCGGCGGTATCAGTCGGAGTAGTCTTCTCCTGGCCGGTTGTGTCTGCCAGCTGTCCCAGCGGGTTCAGATCCCGTCCGAGGTTATTGCGCTCGCGGGCGGGGGAGGTGGCGTGCGATTCCGGTTCATGGCTCGCGCTTTTCCCGCTGCCGTCACCCTTCAGTTTCGCCATCAGGTAATCCCCGCCGGTGGCGATAATGACCAGTAACACCAGGCTGATGGCGGCCAGCACGAGCGTGCGGCGGCTGCGGCGCTTCGCGTGCTGCACCACCTGTGGCTGTCCGGGTGGCACCGCGCCTGCGGCGGGTTTATCGCCGTCAATCTCTGCCCGCGCCCGCTCGCGGGCTTCCGCCTCCAGTTCGGCGGCGGTTTTAATGTCTTTCTGTTCGTTCATCATTTGCTCTCCAGTTTCACATCCGGTGAGACGGTGCTGCCGTTCGCCACGGTGACTTTCCCGTAACTGCCGTTTTCAATCCCCACGACCTGGCTGCCGTAGCGCAGCACAAAGCGTGGAGAAAGAGAGCGCAGTACCATCACCCGGTAGTTACCCTCGGTGCTGAAGGTCGGGGTGATCACCTGCTCGCTGCCGCCGACGATGACGGTCGGCGACGGGATCAGCTTCTGCGGTGAAAAGCCGAGATAGGTAAACCGGCCGTCGTCATACGCAAAATCCGGGGTGATCGACTCCGAACCTGCCGCCACCCTGCGGGTGTAGTTCCAGTTGCGCGGCGCAGTGGATTTCTTCAGGGCAAACTGAATGCGTTCTTTCTCCTGCGCGGCCTGAAGCTCCTGCTGACGGGCGAGGCGGGCTGCGTCGTTCTGCCTGCGGGTATCGTCGGGGTAGCTGAAGCGCACCACAAAGGCCAGATTTCCCGCCTCGCGATCGTTATCGATCACGTTCAGCATCAGGCTGTAGTCGCGCTTTGTGGTGGTCACAAACAGGTTGGTCTGCCAGTCCTGCTGCGTGGGGGTGAAAATCTTCTGGACGGTTTTGCCGTCCGCATCCGTTACCGGCTGCTTCACCGGCGCGGGGCTAATCCCCACGCGGTTACGGTCGGGTGTGATCGTCCAGCCCTGCGGAAAACCAGCGGTGGCGGTGATCACCTCCTCGTCGGCGTCAAAAACCAGCGTCGTGATGTAACCCGCCCGCGTGTTAATCACTGTCGTGTTCTGGCTGTTGTAGGGGATGTTCTGCATGCGGCTGTCATAGGCGCTGCCGCGCGGTGTCGCCGCACCCCATGCTGACGCTGCGGTCAGCAGGAGGGCACACATCAGTACCTTATTCATCGCTTTTCTCCTTAAACCGCTGGTAACTGGTGACGATGAAGCCGAACGGGTTCACCTCGCGCTCGGAGGCCGTCATTTTCTTCTGCGGGAAATAGCGGTAGGTCATGCGCACCGTCCAGTAATCATACGTTTCGGTGTTGTCCTTGACCTTTCGAATGGTGCGCTTGATGCGCAGCATCTCCACCATGCTGGAGCCGGTGCCCTCTGACGGTACGTTGGAGAGGACTTCCACCGTGACCACATAGGCCGCCTGCTGAAACACAGCGTCCGGCGCGTCCGGGCTGTTAAACCAGTCGAGGTATTCCTTGTTGACCTCGTCGCTGTTGAACATCTGCGTCTCTCTGTAGTCCTGCTGAAGGGCGAAATAGTTGTACCCCTCGCGGCGCTTCACGTAGGACGCAGTCTGCGAGAGATTGAGCACCTCGGAGGTGTCCAGCTTGTCCTCGCCGACGGTGGTGACGCGCTCGATGCGCCCGGTCTGACGGTCGAGCGTGTACAGCTCCACGGTGGTGGTTTTGAGCGGTAGCAGCAGGATAAGGGCGGCAAGGGCGAAGACGAGCAGCAGACCGGCGAGCGCCGCCACGATCCAGCCCGCCTTTTTCATGCGCATATCCCGCTCAAGAATGGCGTTCTCAAACGAGCGCGAGTCGCTCAGGGCTTTGGCGGTAAGTTCAGACATGGGGGGTTAACTCCTGAATAATGGCCGGGGAATTGACCGGCTCCGGGTTGCCCGACACGGGCGGAAGTTGGGTGTTTCGCTGTGCGCAGCCTGCAAGCAGGCACAGCATCAGCAGCGTGATGCCGTATTTCATGGTGTTTTTCCTGTGGTAAAGACGTGACGAAGCCGCAGGACGCCGTTGCGGCGTCCCGCAGTTCAGTCAGACTGGGTTATCTCTGGTAGCGTTCCTGCATCCGCTGAACGGCGGCGCGGCTGCGGCTGCGCGCATCGCCGGTGGCGCGGGAGGCCGTGGAGGCAGACGAGGCCGTTGCGCTGCCGGTGCTGTTAAGGTTCTGTGAGGCTTTATCCCCCACCGCACCGGCTGCGGAGGAGGCGGATTGACGGGCTGAACCTACTCCCGACGCGGCAAGTGCCTGCGCGGCACCCTGTGCGGATGCACCGGCAAGCGCCTCGGCCAGCTTATAGGTCAGGACCATCACGGCGGCGGCACCCGCCGTGCCGAGGAAGACCTGAACGGCCAGAGTCAGGTAGTTGGCATCGGATGCTTTTGTGGCGCCCGCCAGGATGTAGTCCAGGTAATCCATTACCACCGTCAGGGCGATGCCGCTGAACAGGGATGTAAGGATGCAGCCCAGAATAATTCTGAGCCAGTTGCTGAACATATCCCGGAACCACGACCACATCAGGCAGTAGATAAAGATCGGGGCGGTCGCCAGCATCAGCAGCATCACCAGTTCGGCTATCAGGTTAATGATGGCCGTGATGCCTACCAGTAACATGACGCCTGCCCAGACCAGAAACTGCGCCAGAGTGCCTTTTAGAGCGACATAGGTTGAATCATCATAAGAGTAAAGCTTCTCCCCAAGTGCTTGAGCCTTTTCCCAGACGGTATCCAGCCGCGCCCAGATCGACGCGTCGCCGCTGAATCCGTCCCGCAGGCCGGTGATGGCATCCGAAACCAGATCGAGATAGCCTCCGGCGTTGGTGACGAAAATCATGATGATGAGCATCCGGCTCACGTCCCACACGATCTCCTCGAAGGGGCGGACTAGCTTGCCTGCCATCGTCTGGTAGGCGCGCCACGTGATGTACAGCGAGAGCACCGCGACGGAGAACAGGTGTGCCATCCACCCCCCCGTATCGGCGGCCACGCTGGTGAGCACGCTGTCAAACCCCTCCATGATGTGGCTGTTTAATCCGACGAATATTCCACTCATGGTGCGTTCTCCTGTCGCTAATTCAGGTCAGCAATAGGCTCTTGCACGCGAGCTTTATCAAGGTCTTTCAGGATTTGCTTATATCCTTCGGCAACATCAGGTTTAGCTTTTTCACGGTGAAGGGCGGAGCGTGCATTCTGGCAATCGGTGGGCACAAAATTATGATTAAAAATGCACTCCCTGTATTTCGCCAGCATGTCGTCATGGTGTGCCATATACCAGTCTACGGAGGTTTTATCCTCGCAGCCAGTAAGCGCGGCCACTGAGGCCAGAACAATAAAGGTCAGTGTCTTCAGTTTCATGGGGTCACCTGTTAGTTAAGGTCTGCGATTGGAGCTGTGCGCATTTGCTCGGCCTGCGCCTTTCGGCGTTGTTCGGCAAGCAGCTGGTTGCGCATCTCACTTTGTTTGACCGACATTTCCCATTGAGTGGTCAGGGCGTTCAGCTGGATACTCCGCGCGGACACTACGTTCGCCAGATCCTGCGATTCTTTACTGTCCTTCGCATTCTCGATGCGACTGGCGAGATTACTAATATCGCTCAGCGTGTCGGAAATTTTTTCCTGGATGTCAGAAGTGTCCTCGACGGACACCGCCTGATTGAGGAGCATCTGTTTGCAGCTATCCCGGTACGCCTCGCTGGCGTTCTCCGGGCAGTTGTCGAACAGTTTGTATTTGTCATACAGCCTGTTTAGTTCCCCAGCATAAGACCCGCCTGAGCCGGTTAACAGATCGTTTAAGGAAATCCCCCTGTTTTTCAGATTTTTAATGTCAGCCGTCAGGTTTTTTGCCTGATTCAGGAATGCCTGGACGTCCCGAATACCGGTGGCCGTTGCCAGCTGTTGTTTATAAGCGTTCATCTGCGACTGATAATGTTGAACCGTCTGCTGCCACTGCTGGAGCTTCTCCGCCCACTGCTGGATGTTGCTGGCGTTGGCTACTTCATCAAAAACGGGAATACCGGCCTGAGCCGGGACGTGAAAGAGACACAAGGCGACGGTCAGCGCCGTCAGGGTGGTTTTCAGTTTCATGGTGTTATCCTTTTGTGATTAAACGGCACGTCTCAGCATTTCGTCTTTCCAGTCTTCCGGCTTCATACCCTCCTGCCAGATCTCGTCAAAAATTTTCAGGTTGTCCGCACTGGCGCTGAGCAGCTTCGTGTAGCGACCTAGCCCGGAGAGGTCGAGGGTGATTTGTGCGATATACGGGCGCACGTCACCACGCCGCAGCGGAGATTTCATGATCACCATCTGGCGGGCGTAGGGGTCGAGGGTGGTCACGATGTCGTAAACCGCTTTCGGCACCCGCAGCATGTCCACGTAGTCGTACTCCTTCGCCTGCTGGTTCGCCATGAAGATGCGGGTACTACACTGCTCGATAATGGCCGCCGAGATCTCGTGCTTGCACATCTCCTCCGGCGACTGCGTGGCCGGGAAGAAAATGCCGTTGAGCTTTCGAATGACCTTCAGCATGTCGAGGGCGAATTTTGAAAACTCCGGGTCCTGAAGCCATTTCCAGAATTCATCCATGAAAATGACCAGGCGGCGGCCATCGAGGAGGCTGGTCACGCGGTAGAGCAGGTAGAAGGTGAGCGGGCTGCGCACGTCTTTGTCGTCCAGGAACTCCGTGCCGTCGATGCCGAAATTATCAATATTGTCGATATCAAAGGTGTCCACGTCATTATCAAACACCCAGCCAAACTCCCCGCCCTGCGCCCACTGCTGGAGACGGATGCGCAGCCCGTTCATCCGTGCGTCCTTCGTCGGGGCTTCATGCAGCACTTCCAGCATGCGGGTGATGCCGTTGCGACGAAGCTCAGGCGGGTAGTCCAGCATGATGGTGTCCACTGCCTCGCTGAGGCGTTCTTCATCGCGCGGGTCGAGCGGTTTGCCGTCCCTTGTGCAAATCATTCGCATCAGCTTCTTGAGGAAGTTGCGGTTACGTTTCGTTGGAGCGAGCGCAAACGGGTTAAGGCCGGTCTTCTCGCCTGAACGGAAACGGAAGTACGAGCCGCCCTGGAGGCGTATCGACATTTCCGCCGAACGGTCTTTATCAAAGACCACCGAGGTGAAGCGCTTTTTCGTCGCCCCCGGCGCAAACGACTCAGGACGCCGGTATTTCTGCATCAGATGCTGGAACATCATCAGCAGGGTCGATTTCCCCGTCCCGGTACTGCCGAGCAGCATGGTGTTACCCGGCGGCTTCTCGCTGAACTCGTCAACATCGGCCTGGCTGTTGTGCAGATTCACGTACTGACATCCCCCGGACGGGGTCGGAACAACGGCAATCGCCTCCCCCCAGGCATTCCCGTCCCGCTTGTGCGGGTGAAAGTTGTGAAACGACACCATTTCGGCGTAGTTGAGGCTGCTCACCGGCACCAGACGCGGGCGCAGGTGATACACACCCGGCAACTGCGCGAGATACGCCGCCGACAGCGACTCGCGGGACAGGGTCATGATGAAACCGAGATCCTTCAGGGTATCCGCCAGGGTGTTGGTGTCCCGGATAACCTGCTCGCTGGTTGGGGCGCTGACAATAAGCGTCTGGTGATATTTCCCGAATGAAATAATGCCGGACTGAAGCATGTCGCGGGCGACCTTCAGGTCTTCCTGCTGGGAGATCGCATCATCCTCGGCAGACTTCAGGCGTTTCTCGATGGTGCGGATGCAGCCCCGCGCTTCATCCTTACCCATGCAGGTATAGGACTGCGTGAACACGTACCGGCAGCGGGCATAAAGAAGCGAGTCATACAGCCCGGTGATGGTTTCAGTGCTGTAATCCTTGATTTCCAGCCCGCGAAAGTAGCTCTGGCCGTCGGTGTGGCTGACCTGGCCAATGTCGGTGGAAGGGAAAATATCCGTGCCGCCCAGCACGTCATAAAACGGCGTGCGGGTGACGCGGACTTTCTGCCACCTGCCGGTGATCAGAAAGTTGTAAAACGCCAGCTGGGAGGAGAACACGTGCCCGTTCTCCTCATAAGTGCCAAGCGGCCGCGCCGCGTAGCGTGACAGCGCCGTGCCAATCGCTTGCCGGTGCTCCTGCATCACCTGCAGGGCATTGTCGAGCAGGGTTTTACGTTCGCCCAGGGACTTCTGTTTCATGGTCGCCCGCTCAATGCCGGTGTGCGGATTGAAGCAGACGGTGAAGAAGAGGCGACGCTGGTAGAAAGGTTTGCCCTCGCGGGAGGCGTAAAACAGACGCGCGATTTCATCTGAAAACGGAATCCCGGATTCACATTCAAGCGTGTCGGTAAATTCGTCGCTCACCAGATGGGTATAGAAGGTAACGGGTAGCCCCTCAAAGGAGCGGATAACGTTGTTGAGCTGCATGTCCAGGGTGGCGAGGTAATGTTCATCCTCGCATTCAAAAATGGTACCGCCGATCTCCCAGGTGCTGACAAAGTCACCTTTTTTGTTCTTCACCACCTGCTCGTGCAGGTGGGAAGACCAGGGGAGATAGCGGGACAGCGGGATACTCTCGTTGAGCCGCATATGTTTTATAAACTCCGTAACGTCTATGGCGTCGTACTGGTTTGCGACAAGCGCCTTTGTCCCGAAATGCCGGGTCGCCGCGCGGTTGCCACGCGTTTTAAACGCCAGCAACTTCAGGTCAAAGAAATGAATGTCCTCTTTTGCCAGCCGTCTCAGCTCGATAAAGGCAGGTATGAGAAGCAGGAGAAGCCAGTAAAAACGTGACCAGACGGCCGCCAGGGTAAGGATGCACAGGGTGAACAGCAGGGGGACAAGCGGGACCCCCCACAGCGCCGCCGGTCGGGTCAGCGCCTTGTTGAGGATGGTCATGCTGCCTCCTTAGGCGGCGAAGTAGGCACCGAACCCGGACGCCCCGGCGAGCAGGACACCCGCCCAGAACACGCGCTGGAGATCGTGCCAGGCCTTGCCGTCAACAAGCATCTTGTAGGCGATAAAGGCCACCGCACAGCTGATAGTGACGACTGACATACCAGTTAGGCCGAGGAAGACCCAGTTAATGGCGTCACTGCCTTTCTGAAATGCCTGGTCAGCGCTGGCCGCCATTGCTGGAACAGCAGACAGGGCGGAAAATGCGGCAATCAGGCGGGTTGCAGCGGTTTTGATAGTACGTAAAGTCATGATCTCTTCCTTAATCAGAAGACACAGCGAGGCCGCCGCGCACGACATGTGGCGGATAAGCAGCGATGCTGGTCGGGGTGGTGTCGGGTGCCGGAATTACGCCGCGTATGACGCTATCCGGGTAAACAGTGTTGTCGGACGGGACGGCAGGCGCTTCCCCGGATGAGGGAGATGCTGTCTGCTGTTCTGCCCGCGTTGAGGGCACAACGTAGCCAATACGCTGTACGTAGCTTGTGTTGCCGAACGCGCTTTCCGGGCGCTGGCCGGTTTCAAAGTTGCCTGAGTAATAGCAGCTCAGGGCGCGCTGTAATGTTCCTCCTCGTTGATAGCAGTCGGTGATGATTTTCGCGGCAACAGTCATGTTGTCACAGGGGTTAAACATGGATTCGGCGCTTACGCCGAACTGCGGGAAGTTGGTGCTGGTTATCTGCATCAGCCCTACTGAATAACGGTGCTTTTTCTGCTTTATGGCCTCCACAATTTTTAGCGCCTCGTCTTTCGACGAAGGCAGATGAGAAATCACGCGGCTCCTGCCGCCCTTTACCGGGACAATCTCAGCGATGGCATATGGATTTAAGCCGGATTCGGTGCGGGTGATGTCGTGGATGGTATCGGGGTGAACGGCGGGAGCACACTGCATTGCGAGCTGAAACAACGCGGCAGTGGTTAACATAGTCAGTCCTTTCTGTAGAGCAGTACCTTACCGGTGGCACAGTCCGGGTTGATAAATAACTGAATGTCGCCCTGGCTGTTAGCTTGGGCAACACCGATTTTTGTAAGCGTCATTGCCAGCCGATCACCCTTCACCGAATACACGTTGTGCGTGTACTCGGTCATGGGGGTGAATACGGCTTCAAGCAGTGAGGCCGGAGCAGGCGTGATGTCAGGCATTACATTTCCTATTTTCCAGCAGTGAGGTGATTGCATCGATACGTCGCAGCCTGTCGGCAATAAGTACGGATACATCGGATTTTTTGAGTCCCTGCGCTTTCACAGTCAGGGTAGTGATTTCTGCCCGCAGGGCTGCCCGTTCAATTAGCAATTCTCGGACGTTATCCGGCAGCTCCCTGAGCGACCAGGTGCCATTAATGGCACGCGTGATACGGTCACGGGAGGAGCGTAGCGGCGGCTTGCCGAGAGTTGAATAAGGATTCTGACGCAGCGCCTTACGGTGGACGGTTTGCATGCTCATGGCTGTTTCTCCTGGGTATGAGTAAGCCACCCGCGTGCGGTGCACAGTGGGAGACAGGGAAGGATTAAACGGGAGGCTTAACGATACAGAGGAGTGAGAGTGTTACCCATTACAGGCGCGGCACGTCATCTCTTTACGCAGTCACAGAAAACACCTCCTTATCCTGACCGGGGAACGCCGCTGCTAGGTTATTAGGGGTCGTCTCAGAAAACGGAAAAAATCGTACGCTAAGC
>NZ_JAKCNS010000127.1 GCF_021440345.1 Kluyvera intermedia | reverse complement strand
TTTTACTTAATTATGATTGCCCTCCCCTTTCCTTCCTTCGAAAGTTCCACGGCAATTTTTATTAGTTCTTGTTGATACTCCAATGTAGTAATGTTATTTAGTGTTTCTGTTGAACCGTCCCATGAATTACCTTCAAAATTTTTTCCCAAAAAATGACAAGGAACAAAGAAAGTTTGTGGTAACAGAAGAAAGAAAACTTGCTCACCATCTGCTTCAATGATCATCTTCAGTTCATTTCGTTGATCAAAAATGATTGTTTGATATTTAGAAGCAGTCGGTAACAGGTGGCCTTTGTCTGGTTTTAAATTGTGTTGGTTTAAATGTTTAAGTAGGTCTGATATTTCCATATGGTTTTCCTGCGAATGAATGCAACAAAGGCCAGCTCTTAACGGGACTGGCCTTTGTTGTTGGAGGGATTTTATATAACGTACAATCTATTTATTTAGATCATAGTTAGTTCTTTTATACTTTGTAGTTTCTTCTTCAATTCAATTGCTGAACGAATTTCAACTTCACATACTGTCTGTTTCTTCTTCTCAATATCTAAGCCAGATAAGTTAGTAAACTTCACTGGTGAAATATATTCTACTTCACGCATCCAGAAACAGTTACGGCGTTGCTCTGCGGTAGGTCTAACTTTCTTAGGCTTATCTAACGTAATATAACGATTGAGAACATCACGATATTTTTTATCACGAACCATAATGTCATAACCAGATACACGAACTAATTTACTCCATAGTTCATTACGGCACATTAGATTCTTATCGTTGTTGAAGAACTCTTTCAATACTTTCTTCACTACTAAGTTAGACAAGACTACTAAATCAATTCTTTCTAAGTAGTCTTCTGGACATTCAATAGCAATGAATTCTAAGATGAAGTTACGAATTGAACTATCAGTTTCTACATAATTGAAATCAGGCCATACACGATCTTTGATAAAGTTTTTATTCTCAATTACATTCTGAATTACATAAGGGATTTGTTCATGAGTTAGTCCGACACGAATCAACTTATCAACACTTTCTTTTACTCCATCATAATCTTCTTTCCCAATATGACGGTAATCACCAGTAGTATAATCTTGAATCAAGTCTTTCAATATCTCTTCACGCTCTGCTTTAGCTACTGCTTTAGATTCACGTAGCTTTTCTTTCATTGCTTCACGGCGTTCTTCATCCCCGTCCACGTTCTGGACTTGCTGAACTCTAAAGTCATACTCACTCATACGCATTTCAAAACGAACGTTATCGTACATACACTGACGTTCTCTGTGTTGGCTGGCTGCGTAGTCGATACCAATCAAAGATACTTCAAATGCTTTTGTAGTCTTGTTGAAGAATACATTAGAACCTTTCATATCCTGACGATACTGTGTGAGTAATGATTCTTTGAAGTCTTCATTTGTACTCGTGTCATATACGCTCTGTAACGCTCTACAAAGCGTCCTTGCATCTAAGCAGTATGAAGTGTGGTTGAAGTCTTCCATCTCGTATGTGTTGCATTCAGGCACGATAACATGAACGTTCTTACTATATTCAACGTTACGGAAACGGTTAGTGAATTGCTCAATAGCATCTGGATCGCGATGACCATAAATGAATACGTCGACACTTTCTAATTCATCTTCAATACTAAGACCTTCACGAATTGAATCAGTCCCAATGATAAGATCATAATCATGTTCATCAGTTGTCATCATCTTACTATCAAAGAAGTTTTGAATGTGTTCTTCATTCTTCACCTTAGAAGAAACCACTAATGCTTTATCACCGTATGCTTTAGCAATCGTGTTACATAAATCAATATCATTCACTAATGCAATTGCTTTACGCTTTCCTTTAGTCTCTAAGATTTTACGTTGTAGTAGTTCCTTGGTGTATCTTGATTCAGTTACATACTTAGTAATATTCTTTTCTGCAAGTTGTGGTTTCATTACACGATAGATTCTATCTACTACAATACTCTGTAAGTTCTTATGGTCAATTGTACCACTCATCAATACTACTGATTTGAACAATGGGATTATACGAATCAGATCATTGATAACTGAAGACTTATAACCATAGTCAGTATAAAGACCATGACATTCATCAATGACTAATACTGTATCTTTGTATGCTTCTTTGTTTGGATTAGCTAATACTTCAGATACTTTACTGTTCCAAGTAGATACATCTAATCCATCGATAGAAGATACAATACTAATTAGTGGAGCAATGAAGAAGGTTTTAGTTTGCTTACTAAAGTAGTGACTCTTACCAGTTCCTACATCAGCAATGATTAGATTCACTCCTGAACTAAGATCCATTTCATGTGCAATGTCTGAAATATATTGTGATTGTTTTAGAGTCCAGCTTTGTTTGATTTCCATTTATTACTATTCCTTGTAATGGTGAAACGCAATTCCTTTGCATTTCAGTTGAGATAAATATATTTGAAAGATGGTTATTTCATTTCCCATCTTTCCGGTAACGTGACATTACCGATTTCCTTTTAACCCACTATTGTTTACGCAGTAGTGGGTTTTTCTTTGGAGGGATTACCGAGAGAAGTTATTCACATAACAAGCGGGGGCACTAATGGCAGTTCTTACTACTGCATAGAGTCCAGCCAGTAACACGACAACGTAAGCAAACCCACCAAAGGACATACCAGCAGTCCCATACATAATAAGCTGTACGATTGCTACTGGTAACGCTACTACCATTGCTGCGGCTAAGAAGTGACACACGGCGATCACTGCCAGTAACACCGGGTAGCCTATTGCAATTGATAAGATTCTTTTCATTAGTTATTCCTTGCTGTGTTAGGTGTGATAAAAGTGTATCACACCCGGTAAAATAATGATCATTTTCAATTAGTTAGTTTAGAACTTCGCTTTCATTTCTGCATCAACCCACTGCCTGTACGGTTGATTGATCTTCCCATCTATCAACCCTTTGATGTAACAAGCATGTGCAATTTTCACATAGTTCAAATTCAAGGTTAGATTGTGTCGGAGATACTTCATATGCATCTCACTATTTATATAACCGATATCAAAATCATCGTGAAACTGATATTCAACACCAGCACAAAATACATTCCCAGTCTCTAAGTTGATTACTACTTTTGATTGCTCAGAATAAATTACATAACCCTCTTCTTCAGTATTGAGCACTTGAATATCTGAGATGTTAGATAAGTTTATTAGTAGTTCCGTTAGTTCTTCTTCAGTGTATTGTTTTTCCATTTTACAATGTCCTTATTAGTATTTGTTAGTTGGTGTATTGTTTTCCCATTCATCAATAATACCTGACGCTTTCATTAGTAGTGAATTATAAACGCCAACATTGTATGTGCTTGGGTATGATGTTTTATAATCCGTAGCTACTGCAATAAAGTGTTGTGCTTTTGCTGATTGCCATTCCCTATGTGCACTTTCTTCTGTAGGGAATTTTCCGAGATTTACTGTGGCCTTGTTGATCGTAATCTTTGCAGTATAGCTGTTCTTGTTTTTAGTAACACCAAACAAACGATTTGTGCTTGGATTACATACAACAATTAGGTTTACATCTTCAGGCACAAAAACACATGTAGTCGGACTATATAGTTTATTACCTGGAACTAAAATATCTTTATCTAATACTGCACCATAAAAATAGTGTGCTTTACAGTAGGCGTAGTAGTTACTGAATATTAGCCATTGATTACAAACTGATGCATTTATATAAGTTGGTCTATATTGCTGAATCCACTTAGTATCATAGCAACGCTTTAACATGCTACTCCACCTGATGTATTCAGGAGTATTTGACATACCCACCATATCATATACACCAACACCATATACTTTCTTTTGTTCTTTCATTTACCAATTCCTTTTGGTTAGTTAGTAGCAATCCTTGCCACTGGGTTATTTTACTTTTTGAATACTCGTGCAGTGTCGATAAGTTGATACACTACTTTCTGCATTTTAGTATGTCCTTGCTCTTTCATTAGTTCTTGTAAGAAGTTCTTTTGAGTAGGCGTAAGTTTTATTAGAACCTGTTCTGTTCTTTTCTCTTTCATATTTAGTTCCTTGTGTAGAAAAGCTATCTTTACTTTATTTAGTGTTACCGAAATAAAAACCCCCTCAAATGGAAAGAGGGAGTTTTGTATTAAGGAATTTAGTTTTGGAAAAACTGGAGTAGGAAGATTCGGAAGGAGTGAATAAAAGCTCTCCCTACCCCTTATTATAGGACATTTTTTTTAACTGTCCCAAAATAAAATCATTTATTTTCACTTCCCTTATCTGGTGCGGTCTGTAAGCCTTCCTTGTTTTGGCTTCCCTTCGAATTTTTATCCAAAAATTTCAAGTAAGCCGCACGAATTTGTGCAAAGATACAGAGTAACAAGAACCCCATACCTACCCACGGTATCAACCATCCATTGAGTAGTAAGAGGAAACCTAAAGTAAGTAGTATCACGTCTTCAATCCATCCATTCATAACAATCCATCCTTGTAGTTATTGTTCTTATGTAGTTATTTACTAAAGTAGTATCAAAAGTATGTTGAAATGAATTCAAATAGTTCTTTGTAAGTTTCCTGTGCATCTACTACTTGTGCTAACAAACCATCGTTACACATGTCCTGAAAGTATTCTTCTTCTGTCAGTAGTAACTCACCTTCATACACAGCATCAAACCAGAACGCACCAGAAGCACGCTGTTCAATTCTATTTATGTTTATGCCCTGACCTACCACCATTAAAACATGACGCCCATAATCAATTGAGCAATGCACACTGTCTATCAATCCAGAACACATAGTGACATTCAGTGAACGTGAACCTGTTACGTTCTGTTCATCATCGTAGCTATACCACTTGAACGTGTACCCTGTGATGTTCTTCCTGTCCTGTAATGTGCGTAGTTCTTCCAACGTTGTGATACTACGATCAATACTTTCTCTATTGCGTATCACGTAGATAGTTTTCAATTCCATTTACTAATTCCTTTTAGTAGTTTCTTTGTATATCTATTTAGTTGTGACAACTTAAAATGTACCCCAAATAAAAAAGGACTGACTACTATCACAAGTAGTTCAGTCCTTTCACCTGACACCGGGCAACGGGCAACGGGCTACCCGTCAATGTCTCATTAACAAGTATGAAATGGGTTATAAAATTAATTTTGTTCTGATGGTTTTATAGTAATTACTATATATAACTATCCTACTATCAGAACAAA
>NZ_JAKCNS010000126.1 GCF_021440345.1 Kluyvera intermedia | reverse complement strand
CAGGCTGCAGCCTGAGACGCTTATCGCATTACTTCACTTCCACGATATCCAGACGCAGATCGTTAAGCTGTCCGTCTTCTTCTTCCGGCTGCCAGCCAACCGGCTGTAGTGGCAATTCTTCGCGGTCAAATGCCAGATCGCCACCATCGACAACTTCTGAACCGTGTGTCAGACCTTTGAAATCAAACAGATTGATATCGCTCAGGTGTGACGGCACCACGTTCTGCATGGCGCTAAACATGGTTTCGATCCGGCCAGGATAACGTTTATCCCAGTCGCGCAGCATCTCGGCAATCACCTGACGCTGCAGGTTAGGCTGGGACCCGCAGAGGTTACACGGAATAATTGGGTATTCTTTAGCTTCAGCAAAGCGCTCGATATCCTTTTCGCGGCAGTAGGCCAGCGGACGGATAACGATATGTTTGCCATCGTCACTCATCAGCTTCGGCGGCATGCCTTTCATTTTTCCGCCGTAGAACATGTTCAGGAACAGCGTTTGCAGAATGTCGTCACGATGGTGGCCGAGCGCGATTTTGGTCGCTCCCAGCTCGGTCGCGGTGCGATACAGGATGCCGCGACGCAGACGCGAACACAGAGAGCAGGTGGTTTTGCCTTCCGGGATTTTGTCTTTCACGATGCCGTAGGTATTTTCTTCGACAATCTTGTATTCAACGCCCAGCTTTTCCAGATATTCCGGCAGAATATGTTCCGGGAATCCCGGTTGCTTTTGGTCAAGGTTAACCGCCACCAGGCTGAAGCTGATAGGCGCGCTCTTTTGCAAATTGCGCAAAATTTCCAGCATGGTGTAGCTATCTTTACCGCCGGAGAGGCAAACCATAATGCGATCGCCATCTTCAATCATATTGAAGTCGGCGATGGCTTCGCCTACGTTGCGGCGCAGGCGTTTTTGTAACTTATTCAGGTTGTATTGTTCTTTCTTGGTAGTTGACTGATTTTCTTGCATTATTACCGTTCTCTAAAACCAAAAGGGGCATGTCGGGGGCAGCGTTCTTCACGCAGCAAGCCAGTCGTTCAACAAGGTTTGCGGGCCACCGTTCATTTTCAATCCATGTACTGTAGACGTCGTACACCATTTGCGCGTTTTTATGCCCCATCTGATTAACTAAAAATGATGGGTTAGCTCTAGCCGATAGCGACCAGCAGGCAAAAGTATGCGCGTATGGTACGGATTACGGCGACGAATGCCAGCACGTTTTACAGCGGCGCACTAACTGCCCTTGGGGCAACTGGTCGTGTCGTCAGATTTTTGTTCTCCGGTGTGCGTTTTCTACGCCCATATTCCCCGTGAATTATTTCGACATCTTTAGTTCTTATTTGGTACGCAATCTTTAAATAACTTTGAGTCTGGATGACATTAACTAGCATGTTCACGTGGATAATCGTTCATGAATTCATCACATTAGGGACTGAATACATGAAGCTGTTTTCAAAAGTTATTCCAGCAATTTTTGCTTTTGCGATCTCGTCGTCAGTATTGGCGGCAGAACTCCCGGAAGTCATCGGCAGCGACACCTCGTCGGGGTTAGATAGGCTGGGTCGCGTTTCTGTTAGCGGCATCAACGGCAGTCCTGATGATGTGATTAGGGCGCTACAGAAAAAAGCGGGCGCTATTGGTGGCGGTAAATTACGCGTGATTGCGCTGAGTACACCGAAAGACTCCAGCTTATGGATGGGGAATGCGGAAGTGTACCGATAAAGTGCATTCTGGTTGGTTGAATGGATTCATGTCTGAATATCGCCGCTAGCTTATCGGCTAAGCATCAGCTTCCCAGGCTGACCATACGGGGTTCGACTCCTCGGCGGCGGACCATTTCACATTAGTACCTCCAGCACGCGTTGTGTCCGCAGATCGCTAAAGCCCGCAAATTGCTACTTTTCCCCTTTCTTATTCGTTGTCGTGATGAATGCATGGTCGCATAATGACGGCCAACCTCCGCAGGTGCGGGGTTAAGCGCCAGCTTTTTCTGGTGATGAAGGATACACAATGGAAAGGCGTCACTTTCTGAAAAGTGCTGCAGCACTTTCTACGCTCGGTCTGGTTAGCCCAGCCTTTGCTAAAACGGAAACCGTCACGCAACCTGCGGTCGCATCTTCCGGCAAATATCGCCGTTTTGTGATGACCCAGACCTACAGCCTGAAAGCCCCGGAAGGTTCATCCGGCAAGGTCAATTTGTGGATCCCCATCCCGGAAGATACCGCCTTCCAGCAGTTACTCAATCTTTCCTTTAGCGGTAACTATCAGAGCGCGGCGCTCAATGCCAATAACCGCTATGGCGCAAAAGTTCTGTTTGTCACCTGGCCTTCTTCCAGTGGTCCACTGGAGCTAAAAGTGAAAATGGAAATCGAAACCCGTGATTGGGAAGTGCTGAAAGACAATCGTCTTGCCGACTGGCAGCTGCCCTCTGACGCGGTGGTGATCCCTGATGAGATTAAGCCATTCCTCCATGCGACGCCGCATATTCCCGTCGACGGGCTGGTCAAAGAGACCGCGCTGAAAATTATTGGCAACGAGAAAGCACCGTTGAAACAGGCGCGTTTGATCCACGACTGGGTCAGTACCCACATGCATCGTGATGATGCCGTGATTGGCTGTGGCACCGGTGATGTGGGCGAAATCCTGAAAACGGGAAAACTCGGCGGCAAATGTACCGATATCAACTCGGTGTTTGTGGCGCTGTGTCGTGCGGTTGGCATTCCGGCACGCGAGATGTTCGGTATTCGTTTAGGTGCCAGCCGCAAGCTGGATAAATACTCTAAAAAAGCCTTCGGCAGTGCCGATGCGCAGGGTGTGGCAAAAGTGAGCGGCGGTCAGCACTGCCGCGCTATGTTCTGGCTGGCGGGTTACGGCTGGATGCCGGCGGACCCGGCGGACGTGACCAAAATGCGTCTGACCGAGAAAAAAGAGAACGGCGACCCGGCGGTGACGGCGGTGAATGACTACCTGTTCGGTAACTGGGAAATGAACTGGGTCGGCTTTAACCATGGTCGCGATTTCGCGCTGTCGCCGGCCGCTGAACAAGGTGATATCAACAACCTCGGTTACCCGTATGCTGAAGTGGACGGCGACCCGCTGAACTTCTACGATCCTGCGCTATTTAGCTACGACTATGTCAGCGTCGAACAGCATTAAGGGTGGATTGCTGACGCTGCTGGCGGCGGTGATCGCCGCCGGCGCATCAACCCTGTGCTGCATCGGGCCGCTGATGTACCTGGTGTTTGGCATTTCGGCGGCGGGGCTGGTGGGTATTCCCGGCGCATCCTGGCTACAAATCCCGATGGTGATTGTCGCGCTGGGGCTGATGGCACGCGGGTTCTGGCGTTTACATCTGTCGCCTAAGCCGGTGTGCGTCAACGTGGTCAGCCGTCGGGTGCTGGTGTGGCTATACTGGCTGGCGGTGCCGCTGGTGCTGGCGCTGATTAGTTATCCGTACGTGTTGCCCTGGATTTGGGAGTGGATGGAATGAAAAAAGCGGTCATTCTGGCATTATTGCTGGTGACGCCATTTAGCTGGGCGGCCGATAAGCTGGTCACGATTGATGTGGGTGAGATGAACTGCCCATTGTGCGTGATTTCGATTAATCAGGCATTACGCACCACTGACGGTGTGATTAAGGCGAAAGCCTCACTAAAAACACGTCAGGCGCAGGTGGTTGTACCGGAGAACTTCGATAATCAACGCCTGCTGGCAGCGATTGCGAAAACCGGATTTAAGGGCGAAATTCACGGAGAAAGCGCGGTACAGTAATGTGCCACGCAGGAAGAAGAAACCCGCTGCTGCCAGCGGGTTTTTTGTCGATTAGAACTGGTAAACCAGACCCATCGCGACCACGTTATCGGTGCCGATACCGTTATTGGCGTAGAAGCTATCATCGCCATCCAGCAGGTTGATTTTGTA
>NZ_JAKCNS010000125.1 GCF_021440345.1 Kluyvera intermedia | reverse complement strand
CGGAAGGCATAAGCTGAGGGTACCGCGCAGCGGCGATTCTGCCGCCAGAGCGCGGGGGTGCAGGGGGCGGCGGCGATTGGCCGCCCCTTGCGCGCTCCTTGCGCTATTCAAGTTATAGGGCATGTGATGAATAAGGAGCGCAATCAGCTGGGAAGCTGAATGGATTACCGCTTAACTGACCAGCATTGAGGCTCCAAGGCTGGGTTTTCAGAGCAACCGAGCAAAATTAACGGCTACGACGCGTTTTAAACATCCAGCCCACCAGCAACAGCAGGATCCACGCAAAGCCCACATACAGAGAAATGCGGGTATCCGGGTGGTAGCCAATCAGGACGATGATAAACACGAGGAAAACCAGACCAACGACGGTAGTAACTACGCCGCCCGGCACTTTAAATTTCAACGCTTTAACTTCATCAGCCGACAGGCGGCGGCGGAATGCGACCTGAGACAGCAGGATCATAATCCACACCCACACCGTGGCAAACGTCGCCAGCGACGCAATCACCAGGAAGACGTTTTCCGGCATGATGTAGTTCAGGTACACCGCAAACAGCAGCGCGATAGTCATCACCATCACCGTGACCCACGGAATCCCGCGACGTGAGGTTTTGGCGAAGAACTTTGGCGCACTGCCCTGCTCGGCCATGCCGTGCAGCATACGACCCACGCCGAATACATCGGAGTTAATCGCGGAAAGCGAAGCGGTCAGCACCACGAAGTTAAGGATGCTGGCGGCAAAGGTAATACCGAGGTGCTGGAAGGTCAGCACGAACGGGCTGCCATCGGTTCCCACCTGGTTCCACGGATAAATAGACATAATCACGAACAGGGTGCCGACGTAGAACACCAGAATACGCATCGGCACGGAGTTAATCGCGCGCGGAATCGACTCTTCTGGGTTCTTCGCTTCACCGGCGGTGATACCGATGATTTCAATGCCGCCGTAGGCAAACATCACCATCTGCAAGGACATCACCATACCGAGCCAGCCGTTGCTGAAGAAGCCGCCGTTGCTCCACAGGTTATGAATACCCGTCGGCTGCCCGCCGTTGCCAATACCCCAGATGATGATGCCAAAACCGGCCACAATCATGATGATAATGGTGGCAACCTTAAAGAAGGAGAACCAGAACTCCAGCTCGCCGAACACCTTGACGCTCATCAGGTTGATGGCGCAGATAATCAGCACCACGCTGAGGACCCATATCCAGTGCGGCACCGCCGGGAACCAGACGCCCATATAAATGCCAAAGGCGGTTACGTCGGCGATAGCGACGATTAAGATCTCAAAGCAGTAGGTCCAGCCGGTGATATAGCCCGCCAGCGGCCCGAGGTTTTCCTGGGCGTAGCGCGAGAAGGAGCTTGCAGACGGGTTATGCACGGACATTTCGCCCAGCGCACGCATGATGATATAAGCGGCAACGCCGCCGATAATATAGGCCAGCAGCACGCTTGGCCCGGCCATCTTAATGGCGTCGGCAGAGCCATAGAACAGCCCCGTACCAATTGCCGACCCGAGGGCCATAAAGCGAATGTGTCGGGTGCTTAACCCGCGCTTCAGCTTGTTGTTTTCCATCGTTTCCAGTGCCATGTCAGACCCATCATCCTCACGCCGCCCGCGAAAGCGGCCTGAAAGACTTAGGCTAAAGTACCCAAAATAAAAAACCACGGAACATCACGTTCCGTGGTTAAACACCTTTAAAGCGCTGTGCGGATTAATGCGCGCTTGATGTCACCTGACGACCTGCCATGCGATCCCAGACAATAGCCAGAACCGCCATAACAACCGTCGGCATCAGCCATGCCAGGCCCTGATCCGCCATCGGTAAGCGGGCAGTCCAACCCGGCAATACATCTGCGAAAGCAGAGGCTTTGATACCGTCAAGGATACCAAAAACGAGGCTGATAAACATCGGTGGTGCAATAACGCGGCTGGAATTATGCCACCAATTGCGAGTAAAGCTGAGCACTACAAGTGCGATACACGGTGGATAGATAGCCGTCAGCACCGGAATGGAGATTTGAATCAGATGGCTCAGCCCCAGATTCGATACCGCCATGGAGAACAGACCCAGCGCAAAGACCAGCGTACGGTAGGAGAATGGCAGGTACTGAGCGAAGAACTCGGCACAAGCACAGGTCAGGCCAACCGCCGTCACCAGGCAGGCGATGAATATCAGAGCCGCCAGCATAAAGCTGCCCGCGCCGCCAAAGGTGTGCTGAACGTAAGCATGCAGAATAGCCGCACCGTTCGCGCTTTGGTCAACCAGCGTCGCGCTGTCGGAACCCAGACGGAACAGAGCCAGATAAAGCAGCGTCAAACCCACGCCCGCCATCAGGCCAGCCCAAATGGTGTAGCGGGTCAGCAGACGCGCTTCGGTCACACCACGGGAACGCGCGGCGTTAACGATAACGATACCGAATACCATGGCCCCCATGGTGTCCATGGTCAGATAGCCGTTGGCAAAACCGTTGGAGAACGCAGCGGTTTCATAGGCTTCCATCGCGTGGCTAATCGGGCCTGCTGGCCAGATAACAGCGGCAACGGAGAGTACAATCAACGCCAGAATTTTCAACGGCGCCAGGAAGTTACCCACGGTATCCAGCAGTTTACCCGGGTAGAGCGACACCAGGATGACCAGCGCGAAGTAGATAAGGCTGTAGATAAACAGCGGCAGCTCACCGTTACCGGTCAACGGCGCGATACCAATTTCAAACGACACGGTCGCCGTACGCGGCGCGGCGAACAGCGGCCCCACGGCAAGATAACAAACGGTCGCCAGCAGGATGCCAGCCACTTTACCAATCGGCGAGCTCAGGCTATCGACGCCACCGCCGACTTTCGCCAGCGCGACCACAGTCAGCACCGGCAGACCCACGGCGGTAATCAGGAAGCCAAAGGCTGCGGTCCAGACGTGAGTACCTGCCTGCAAACCAACCATAGGAGGGAAAATGATGTTGCCTGCGCCAACAAACAACGCAAAGGTCATAAAGCCCAGAGCGATGATGTCACGCGATTTCAATTGATGGGTCATATGTAACTACTGCCTGTGGATGTGGTGTTGTAAAACATAAATTTATCGCGCCAGCGCCTGTGGAATGAAGCAGAGGAAACCAGCAACAAACTCAGCGGGATATGCTCCCTTCGCGGTATAGAGAAGAATAGTTTTTTGATTTACCGCGCATAAGCAGTCTGTTCACGACTGCATGGGGGCCAATTTAAACGCTTATAACGTTTTAAAGCAACACGGGATCGTAAAACCAGATGATTATATTGATAGTGAGTTTACAGATAGATTTATTGACTGGATTTAAGAAAAACACCCGGCTAATCATGCGAACAAAAAACAACCAGACGTTCGTTAATCACGCGACGTTTCATTGACTGCAAAGCAAACAGACCAGCCGAAGCTGGTCTGTGGAAAGTTAAACTGACAAGCTGGCGATCAGCCGTCGCTTTTGGCAATTAAACGTTCCGGCAGCAGGAAGCTAAAGCACGATCCTTTACCCAACGTACTGGTGATGTCTAATCGACTGTCGTGATGATTCACCGCATGTTTCACAATCGCCAGCCCCAGACCGCTGCCGCCCGTCTGCCTTGAACGCGCCTTATCCACCCGATAGAAGCGTTCAGTCAGCCTTGGCAAATGCTCAGGGGCGATGCCCGGGCCATTATCCTCGACGCTAAACAACGCACCGTGCGGCGCACGCTGCCAGCGTACGGTGATAAGCGTGCCTTCCGGCGTATGATTCACCGCGTTATAGACCAGGTTCGACATCGCGCTACGGAGCTGATCTTCATTGCCCAGTACCTTGAGATTCTGGTCAATATCGAAGTGAAGCTGGTGCTTATTGTGGCTCAGCGTTTGCGCTTCACGCTCAACCACCCGCAGCATCAACGGCACATCGATTTTTTCATTGAGCGCCAGCACCGGCGAGGCTTCAATTTTAGATAGCGTCAGCAGCTGTTTGACCAGCCCTTCCATACGCTGAGTTTGTTCGCGCATGGTATGCAGCGCTTTTTCCCGCGGCATTCCTTCAAGCACCTGCTCCTGCATCATCTCCAGATAGCCTTGCAGCACGGTCAGCGGGGTACGCAGTTCGTGGCTGACGTTGGCGAAGAAGTTGCGGCGCGCGCCTTCCAGTTGATGCATTTGCGTGACGTCGCGCGCCACCATCAGCAGTTGACGGTCGGTATAGGGCATGACGCGTATTTCAAGGTGACGCCCGCTGTTGAGCACCAGGTGCAGCGGTTTGAGGAAATCGCGTTTTTTGAGGTGTTGGGTAAATTCGGGGTAACGCAGCAGGTTAAGAATGTTTTGCCCGCTATCGTCGGGCCAGCGAAGTCCCAGCAGCTGCTGGGCCAGGCCATTACACCAGAAAATGGCCCCCTCTTCCGTGGTCAGCACCACCGCATCCGGCAGCGATTCGGCACCGCTGCGAAAGCGTTTGATAAGGCCACCCAGTTCGCGGCGGCGCTTTTTATTACGCAGCTGCATCTGATTTAGCCCATACAGCAGAGGCTCCCAGCTACCGCGTCCCGGCGGCGGGGTCATACTTCGGTCAACCCATAGCCACCAGGAGAGCCGCAGTAAATTCCAGAAATGCCAGACCAGCAGTCCGGTCACCGCCGCCAGTAAAAACCACGGTAGATAGCCGAATACCATTCCCAGCACCAGGGCCGGGAGGCAACATAACAGCAGCTCCAGGGCCAGCCTTTTCCATGACAGCCGTTCCAGCACGGGTCACACTCCTGTCAAAAATTAGAAACGGGCGGAAAAACGATAACCCGTGCCGCGGACGGTTTGCACCATGCGGTCATGACCACTGTGTTCCAGCGCTTTGCGCAGACGACGAATATGCACGTCAACGGTACGGTCTTCAACATAGACGTTGGTTCCCCAGACGTGGTTCAGCAGCTGTTCGCGGCTGTAGACTCGCTCCGGGTGCGTCATAAAGAAGTGCAGTAGCTTAAATTCGGTTGGTCCCATATCCAATGGGTTTTCACCGGTCATAACCCGGTGCGAGGTAGGGTCAAGGCTCAGCCCCTGCATCTCAATCACCTCTTCCACCGCCATCGGTGAAATACGGCGCATCACCGCTTTGATACGCGCGACCAGCTCTTTTGGCGAGAATGGCTTGGTGATGTAATCATCCGCCCCGGTCTCAAGGCCACGGACGCGGTCTTCTTCTTCACCGCGCGCCGTTAGCATCATTACCGGAATATCACGGGTGAGTGCTTCACGTTTGAGATGTTTAATAAATTGCAGCCCTGAACCACCCGGTAACATCCAGTCGAGCAAAATCAGGTCGGGCCAGGGTTCATTCAACTTGTTGATAGCGCTATCGTAATCTTCCGCTTCCACCGGCTGAAAACCGTTTTGTTCCAGCACGAAACACACCATCTCACGGATTGGCGCTTCATCTTCAACGACCAGAATACGTCTTGCCATTATTTGCCCTGTTTTAGACATCAGTATTATATACGGCGTCATTATGCGTCAGATTTATGACAGATTTATGAAAAACATGACCGTTAGATGATCGCGTTTTATCATTTATGACACAACGTTATTTCACGCATCGACCCTGGCCCAGGTGAATGTTTATAATCACCTTTACGTCATCTTTCACGGAACCGCTATGCGCATTATCCACACATCGGACTGGCACCTTGGCCAGAACTTCTACAGCAAGAGCCGAGCCGCCGAACATGACGCTTTCCTGCACTGGCTTCTGACTACCGCAGAAGCACAAAAAGTCGATGCCATTATTGTCGCAGGCGATATCTTCGATACCGGTTCGCCGCCGAGCTATGCGCGCGAGCTGTACAACCGATTTGTGGTTAATCTGCAACAAACCGGCTGCCATCTGGTGGTGCTGGCGGGCAACCATGACTCGGTCGCCACGCTGAACGAGTCTCGCGATATTCTCTCGTTCCTTAACACCACGGTGATTGCCAGCGCCGGCCACAAGCCGTTTATCCTGAATCAGCGCGATGGCACTCCCGGTGCGGTTTTCTGCCCGGTACCCTTCCTGCGGCCGCGCGACATTATTACCAGCCAGGCCGGGCTTTCCGGCAGCGAAAAGGTGCGTCAGGTGCTGGAAAGCATCACTGATTACTATCAGCAGCAGTACCAGCAGGCCTGCGAACTGCGCGCCGACCGGTCGCTGCCGATTATCGCCAGCGGCCATCTGACCACCGTTGGTGCCAGCAAAAGTGACGCGGTACGCGATATTTATATTGGCACACTGGATGCATTTCCGGCACAAAACTTCCCGCCCGCCGACTATATCGCACTGGGGCATATTCACCGGGCGCAGAAAATCGGCGGCAGCGAGCACATCCGCTACAGCGGTTCGCCAATCGCCCTGAGCTTTGATGAAACCGGCAAGAGCAAAAGCGTTAACCTGGTGACGTTTGCTGACGGCAAGCTGGATGACGTCACGCCGCTCGTCGTGCCGGTGACTCAGCCGCTGGCGGTGATTAAAGGCGATTTTGACGGTATCAGTGCGCAGTTAGCCGAATGGCGCGACGCGGATGCCGAACCGGCGACGTGGGTCGATATTGAGATTACCAGCGACGAATACCTGCATGATATTCAGCGAAAAATTCAGGTAATCACCGATGACCTACCGGTCGAGGTGCTGCTGGTGCGCCGCAGCCGCGAGCAACGTCAGCGTATTCTGGCAAGCCTTGAACGTGAGACGTTAAGTGAACTTAGCGTCGACGAGGTTTTCCACCGCCGTCTGGCGCTGGAAACGCTGGAGGAACCGCAGCTGCAACGCCTACAAACGCTGTTTAATGAAACGCTACACGGTCTGGGCGAGGAGCAACAGCCATGAAAATTCTCAGCCTGCGCCTGAAAAACCTCAACTCGCTGAAAGGCGAGTGGAAAATCGACTTTACCCAGGAGCCGTTTGCCAGCAACGGTCTGTTTGCCATTACCGGCCCGACCGGCGCGGGGAAAACCACCCTGCTTGACGCTATCTGCCTGGCGCTCTATCACAAAACACCGCGGCTCGATACGGTCTCCCAATCGCAAAACGATCTGATGACCCGTGATACCGCCGAGTGTCTGGCGGAAGTGGAGTTCGAAGTTCAGGGCGTGGCCTATCGCGCCTTCTGGAGCCAGAACCGCGCGCGCAATCAGCCGGACGGCAACCTACAAGCACCGCGCGTTGAGCTGGCGCGCTGCGCCGACGGGCAGATCCTGGCTGACAAAGTCAAAGATAAGCAGGAAATGATCGCTACTATAAGCGGATTAGACTATGACCGCTTTACCCGCTCGATGCTGCTCTCCCAGGGGCAATTTTCCGCCTTCCTCAACGCCAAACCCAAAGAGCGCGCCGAGCTGCTCGAAGAGCTAACCGGTACCGAAATTTACGGCCAGATTTCCGCCCAGGTATTTGAAAAACATAAACACGCGCGCGGTGAACTCGACAAGCTGCAGGCACAGGCCAGCGGCGTGGTGCTGTTAAGCCAAGAGCAGCAGCAGACGCTACAACAAAGTTTGCAGGCGCTTACTTCTGACGAAAAGCAGTGGCAGCAACAGCAGACCATCGCGATGCAGCATCAGCAGTGGCTAGCACGCCTCGCCGAGCTGGAACAAGACGGTCAAAAAAACCAACAGTCTCTGGTACAAGCCGAACAGGCGCTGGCTGCCGCCCAGCCGCAGCTCGCGATGCTCAACCGAGCTCAACCTGCCGAAGCGCTGCGCCCACGCTGGACGCAAATGCAGGAACAGGCGGCCACGGTGGCAAAAACCCATCAGCTTGTTGTGCAAGTGAATACTCGCTTACATGATGCCTGTATCCTGCGCGACCGCATTCGCTTCACCGCTGAACGCCAGGCCGCGGCGCTACAGCAGACCCAGGCCGAGCGACAACAATGGCTCCAGGAGCACGAGCATATTCAGCGCTGGCAGGGGGAACTCACCGGCTGGCGTAGCGCCTTTGCCCAGCAAACTCGCGATCGTGCGCAGCTACAAACGCAACAACAACGCCTGCACGCACAGGAACAACAGCTTGCCCAACTGCCGCTCTCCACGCTGACCCTGACGGCAGACGAAGTGGCGGAACAGATTGCCCACCATGCGGCGACACGTCCGCTACGCCAGCAGCTCAATAGTCTGCACACCCGATTTGTCCCGCTGCAAACCCGCCGCCAGCAGCTTATCGACGCCGGACAGCAGCGCCAGCAGCAACTGGAAAAACTGACTGCCGAGCTAACCCAACTGCGTCAGGTCTATAAAGACAAAAAGCAGCAACTGCAGGATGTAAAAGCCATCTGCGAGCTGGAGGCAACCATCGTGCGGCTGGAAGCCGAGCGTGCGCGTTTACAGCCCGGTGCTGCCTGCCCGCTGTGCGGCTCCACCGACCATCCGGCGCTGGCGGAGTATCAGGCGCTGGTTCCTGATGCCAACAAAGCCCGCCGCGATGCGCTGGAAAAAGAAGTCACCCGTCTGGCGGAAGACGGCGCGACCCTGCGCGGCCAGCAGGAAGCGCTGCAAAAACAGCAGCAGAAAGAAAATGACGAGCTGACAGCGCTTTCTCAGCAGGAGCAAGCACTTACATTACAATGGCAGGACGTGGCGCAGCGTTTGGCGATTTCACTCCAGCCCACTGACGATATTGGCCGCTGGCTCGCCGAGCAGGATGACGCCGAGCAGCAGCGGTATCAACACAGCCAACGTCTGGCGCTTGAGGGACAAATCCGTGAGCTTCAGGCGCAGAACACTCGTCTGAGTGAAGAACTCACTCTGCGCGATGAAACGCTCACGCGAGCACTCACGACATGGGGGCTGACGCTACCTGCCACCGGAGAGGAAGCCGCGTGGCTTACCGCGCGTGAAGCGCAGACGGAGGCCTGGCAGCAGCAGCAAAAAGAGAGTCAGCACACGCAGCAACTATTGGCGCATATCCAACCGCTACTGGAGACGCTGCCGCCGGCACAACATCCCGACGATGGCGGCAACGCTAGCCTTGAGGGCTGGCAGCAGGTGCATCACGACTGTGTATCGCTGGAAAGCCAGCTGCAAACGCTGCAACAGCAAGAAACCCAGGAGCAACAGCGCTTGCAGCAGGCCGAACAGCTTTTCGACCAGGCGCTGGCCGACTCGCACTTCAGCCATCGCGAAGATTTTCTCAGCGCCCTGCTCGACGCCGATGAACGTCAGCGTCTTGAGCAACTCAAACAGACGCTGGAAACCCAGCACCAGCAGCGCCAGACGCTGCTTACCCAGGTTCAGGAAGCCATACAAAATCACCTGACGCTGCGTCCGGAAACGCTCTCACCGACGCTCACGCTTTCCGATGCACAGGCCCAGCTTCAGCAGTTTGCCGAGCAACTGCGTGAAAACAGCCAGCGCCAGGGCGAACTGCGCCAGCAGCTGAAGCAGGACGAAGAAAACCGGCAACAGCAGCAATCCCTGTTCCTTGAGATAGAAAAAGCCAACGCCACCCTTGAGGATTGGGCGCACCTCAACGCGCTTATCGGCTCAAAAGAGGGCGATAAGTTCCGCAAATTCGCCCAGGGTCTGACGCTGGATAATCTGGTGTGGCTGGCGAACGAGCAGCTGAGTCGCCTGCACGGGCGGTATCTGCTGCAGCGAAAAGCCAGCGATGCACTGGAACTGGAAGTGGTCGATACCTGGCAGGCCGATGCGGTGCGCGATACCCGCACCCTTTCCGGCGGTGAAAGCTTCCTCGTCAGCCTCGCGCTGGCGCTGGCGCTCTCAGACCTTGTCAGTCATAAAACGCGCATCGACTCGCTGTTCCTTGATGAAGGTTTCGGTACTTTGGATAGCGAAACGCTGGATACCGCGCTCGATGCTCTGGATACGTTGAACGCCAGCGGCAAAATCATCGGCGTGATAAGCCACGTTGAGGCCATGAAAGAGCGCATTCCAGTGCAGATTAAGGTCAAGAAGATCAACGGGCTGGGATATAGCCGACTGGATAAGGCATTTGCCGTCGAGTAAAGAAAACCTCCGGTGAAAACCGGAGGCTTTCCCCCGCCTGTCCGCGGGGGAAGCTCGCTAACATCTTATAGCGGCCACAGCCATGCAGCCCCGCGCACGCCGCTGGAATCGCCGTGTAACGCTTTGCGAATCGGCGTTTCGCACTCGCCGCCGAACACCCACTCTTTCACCAGCGACGGCACCGTCTGATACAGACGCTCAACGTTGCTCATCCCACCGCCCAGCACAATCACGTCCGGGTCGAGAATATTGACCACGTGTGCCAGTGATTTCGCCAGCCGCTGTTCGTAGTGAACCATCGCTTGTTCCGCCAGCGTATCGCCCTTGGCGACTAACTGCATAATTTCACTGCCTTTCAGGGGATTCCCGCTGAGCCGGTGATAGTCGGTGGCAAAACCGGTGCCGGAGATAAAGGTTTCAATACACCCCTGTTTTCCACAGTAGCACGGCACTTCCGCGCGGTAGCGCAGCTCATCGTCATTCATCCACGGCAGCGGATTATGCCCCCACTCGCCCGCGGTGCCATTGCCACCGATGTGCACCCGCCCATTGATCGCCACGCCTGAACCGCAGCCGGTGCCAATAATCACCGCAAACACCGTTTGTGCCCCGGCCGCCGCGCCGTCTATCGCTTCAGAGACCGCCAGGCAGTTAGCGTCGTTGGCCAGACGCACTTCGCGATTCAGGCGACGGCTCAAATCTTTATCAAACGGCTGACCATTAAGCCAGGTGGAATTGGCGTTTTTCACCACCCCGGTATAGGGCGAAATCGAGCCCGGGATCCCCATTCCTACCGTCCCGGTTTGCCCGGTCGCCTCTTCGGCCAAAGCAACAAGATGCGCAATATTCTCAATGGTTTGCTGATAGTCACGCGGCGTCGGAAGACGGTGGCGGTACAGCTGCTCGCCCTGGTCACCGAGGGCGATAACTTCCGTTTTCGTTCCGCCTAAATCAATCCCAATTCGCATTCATCGCTCCTGTTTAAAACAATGCAAGGCCGTGGACAATTCGTTATCATTGCCCGCCTATATAACGATAACACCGTGGAAATTATCATGCTGTGGTTCAAAAATTTAATGGTTTATCGTCTTAGCCGCGACATCTCGCTGCGCGCGGAAGAGATGGAAAAGCAGCTCGCTGAGATGACCTTCACCCCTTGCGGCAGCCAGGATATGGCAAAAACCGGCTGGGTACCGCCGATGGGCTCACACAGCGACGCGCTGACGCATTCGGTCAACGGACAGATAATCATCTGTGCGCGTAAAGAAGAAAAGATCCTGCCTTCTCCGGTGATTAAACAGGCGCTGGAAGCGAAGATCCAGAAGCTGGAAGCCGATCAGGGTCGTAAGCTGAAGAAAACAGAAAAAGACTCCCTGAAGGACGAAGTTCTGCACTCTCTGCTGCCGCGCGCATTCAGCCGTTTCAGCCAGACGATGATGTGGATAGACACCGTCAACGAACTCATTATGGTCGACTGCGCCAGCGCTAAGAAAGCGGAAGATACGCTGGCGCTGCTGCGTAAGAGCCTCGGCTCTCTGCCGGTGGTGCCGCTGACGCTGGAAAACCCGATTGAGTTGACGCTCACCGAATGGGTACGTTCCGGTACGGCTGCGCAAAGTTTCCAGCTGCTTGATGAAGCCGAGCTTAAAGCCATTCTTGAAGATGGCGGCGTGATCCGCGCGAAGAAACAGGATCTGGTCTGTGATGAGATTGCCGTGCATATCGAAGCGGGCAAGCTGGTAACCAAACTGGCGCTGGACTGGCAGCAGCGTATTCAGTTCGTGATGTGCGACGACGGCTCGATTAAGCGTCTGAAATTCTGCGACGAACTGCGCGACCAAAACGAAGATATCGACAGGGACGATTACGCCCAGCGTTTCGATGCCGACTTTATTCTGATGACCGGCGAACTGGCGGCGTTGATTAAGAGTCTGGTGGAAGGGTTAGGCGGCGAAGCCCAGCGCTAAGCGGTAAATTCCCTTCCTGCCGCAGCAGGAAGGGAAAATATTACAGATAGCGGCACAGATAAGACGTTGGCTCGACGATCTGCAGGTTAAATTCACTGTTACCCGGCACGTTAAAGACTTCCCCTGCGGTATACACTTTCCATTCGATTTCTCCCGGCAACAGCACATTCATCTCGCCGCTGACCACGGTCATCTCTTCCGGCTGTGCGGTGCCAAAGGTGTATTCACCTTCAACCATCACGCCCACGCTGGCACGACCGGTGCTGCTGCTGGTAAAGCCAATGGATTTCACTTTCCCTTCGAAGTACTCGTTGCTTTGAAGCATAAACAGGCCCTTATTGTCTTAACGTAAAAAAACCAATATAGGGTTGCGAACAGAAGCCTGTCACGCAAATTCATACGCTTAACATAATAATTCTGCCGCCAGTCGGGCGACCAGCACATTCGATAATAGAACCGGCACATCCAGCGCCTTTTGTAACAGGTCGCGATGGCGCTGATGATAGCTGAGCGAGTCAAGCACCAACACATCTGCCCCCTTCTCCAGCAATGAGCTACCGGCGGAAATCAGGTGCTGGTCGCTGTCGCTGCTGGGGTTGGCCAGCGCATAGTAAGGCGACGTCGGCAGCATCTGCCACTTTTCCTGCTGGGCATCGAGAATCGCTTCAATAGGGACCAATACTCCCACCTGATGCCCCTCTACGATAGAGGCAACCAACGGTGGAATAATGCGCGGAGGTTCCAGCAGAATCGCATTGCGCGCCGTCATCCCGCTGAGTTTGAACGTATTCAGTAACAAAATGACGTCATAGGACTGATTATCCAGCACCTCAATCACCGCCTGCAGACTTTGTTCAATTTTCTGGCGGGACACTTCGACAAACTGGTTGTCATTTAATAATACTAACAGGCGCTCTTCACCGGGCTCAGCCCCATACTCTGCTACCACTTCCGCACGACTCATTTTGCCCAATAGAGTTATGTGGGTGATTTGATCTTCCCTGATGTGCTCGGTCAAAAGCGGCAATACTTCACTGATGGGCACCACCCCAATCGTAAGAATCGCCATCGTTGCACTCATGTTATCTACCTTCTGCTTCTCAATTACTCACTTTACAAATAGCCACCTGGATGGATGAAAAACACCGCTCAGAAGCGTAGCAGTTGATTCCAGTTCTGGAATGTAAAGATTCCAGTAATTTCCAGCACTCTCCTGATATGGTTTAATTTTAACTTTTCTATAACATTAATGATAAACGATAAATGTGATTTACGCCCATCATGACCTCATAATAAAAAAGGTTATAACGAGTGCAAAAAGCAGCAGATAAAAGGTATTAGCAAAAAAGTAATGCGGTGTGAACCTCAGAGGTATGCCAGCCAATTCACCGGGGGATAATAAGAAAGATAGCGGGCTGCTTTATAGAGTATGCCCCTTCATCGAAAAATGGGAGCGCATGGTGCAGTCCATTGATGATAAAAGAGATCTTGAGGGAGAAACCGCCCAACTAACTGGCGGCAACCAGATGCAGGGCGTTCAGGATAAGCGTTACCACACGGTCCGGCGTGGAAGAAGCATCGACAACGTAGTGGGCCGTTTCACGGTACAGCACATCGCGCTGAGCCAGCACCTCGGCCACCTCTTCACTGATAGGCTTACCGGTGAGCGTTGGACGCTGCTCGGCTTCCGGAAACGCTTCCAGACGACTTGCCAGAACCGATACCGGCGCGTTCAGATAAATCACCACCCCGTTCTGGCGCATAAACTCGCGGTTTTCGGCGGCGAGAATGATACCACCGCCCGTCGCCACCACCGTCCCCGGTTGAGTCACGGAGATAAGCGTCTGCGTTTCGCGCGCGCGGAATCCCGGCCAGCCTTCAGCGGCAACAATATCCGCCACGCTCATGCCCGAACGCTGTTGTAACACCAGATCAGTATCAACAAAGTGAAAATCGCAGGCATGGGTAAGCGCTTGGCCTATTGTTGTTTTTCCGCAGCCCCTGGCTCCGATAAGAAAAATAGGCTGTGTCATTACCTGGAATTCCCCTTGATGACGCAAAATTGCGGGATGTGCATATGAAGCGTGAATAATACCACCAAACTAGTACACAAGTAAGTGTAAACTTAAAATTACAATAAGAATCACCCTGAGATGTCCATTGCCATTTAAAGCTGCTGGAATGGCATTTCAAAGCGTAAAAAAAAGATGCCACATGGCGTTTCGCTAACAGTACATGAAACTGACTTGTTTTGACAAGCCGGATGACGCGGCAAAGGTAGCACATTCTGATGACAGAAATCCTGTTAGCCGCGCTTTACCGCCAGCAGCCATTTATCGAGCTCCGCAGCAAACTGCTGGCGATCGCGCTGAGAAAGCGCGCTCGGGCCACCGGTTTGAATCCCGCTGGAGCGCATGGTGTCCATAAAATCGCGCAGGGTTAAGCGTTCACGAATGGTCGCATGGCTATAACGTTCACCGCGTGGATTAAGCGCCGCACCGCCCTTTTCCAGCACTTCGGCCGCCAGCGGAATATCGGCAGTCACCACCAGATCGCCGGGCTGACACAGACGGACAATTTCGTTATCGGCGACATCGAAGCCTTGCGGTACAACCATGGCGCGGATAAAACGCGACGGCGGCACCCGCAGGTACTGGTTTGCCACCAGCACCAGCTCAATCTGCGTACGGTCAGCGGCGCGATAAAGCACCTCTTTAATTACGTTAGGACAAGCGTCCGCATCTACCCAAATCGTCATCATTACTCCAGCTTGCGCTCAATCTTAAAGCGCGATTATACGGTAAGGTAATAAAGTCGTAAAAGTACGTTACCCATCGCCGGGAATCGCCTATAACAGTAAACTACGAAAAAAACAGACAGAGGGAGAGACATGATGGAGAAGAAAATTGGCTTCATTGGTTGCGGTAATATGGGAAAAGCCATTCTTGGCGGCCTGATTGCTAGCGGACAGGTACTTCCTGGGCAGATTTGGGTCTACACCCCATCCCCGGACAAAGTCGCCGCACTGCGCGATGAATTCGGCATCAATGCCTCACCAAGCGCACAGGAAGTGGCGCAGGTTGCCGATATCGTCTTCGGCGCGGTGAAACCGGGCATTATGGTGAAGGTGCTCAGTGAAATTGCCTCCAGCCTCAACAAAGATTCGCTGGTGGTTTCTATCGCCGCCGGTGTCACCCTGGAACAGCTGGCGCGTGCGCTGGGCCACGACCGTAAAATCGTTCGCGCCATGCCAAACACCCCTTCGCTGGTCAATGCTGGGATGACTTCGGTCACGCCAAACGCGCTGGTGACGCCGGAGGATATTGCCGACGTACTGAATATTTTCCGCTGCTTCGGCGCCGCCGAGGAGATTGCCGAGCCGATGATCCACCCGGTTGTTGGCGTCAGCGGTTCTGCACCGGCATACGTGTTTATGTTCATCGAAGCCATGGCCGATGCCGCCGTGCTCGGTGGGATGCCGCGCGCACAGGCCTATAAATTTGCCGCTCAGGCGGTGATGGGTTCAGCCAAAATGGTGCTGGAAACCGGAAAACATCCGGGTGAATTAAAAGATATGGTCTGCTCACCGGGCGGTACCACAATTGAAGCCGTGCGGGTTCTGGAAGAGAAAGGCTTCCGTTCAGCCGTCATCGAAGCGATGGCAAAATGCATGGAAAAATCAGAGAAAATGAGCAAGTCATAAACGTGATGGCCCGGCATTCACTGTCGGGCCAGACTCGCTTGCCACGGAAATGGGATTAACTTTTCTTCAGACAGGTGCTCATAAAGGTTTTACGTTCATCGCCTTTTAAGGCTTTTTGAGCCGCCTGCGCGTTACAGTCCTTCATCTTCTGCTGCTGTGGCGTCAACGTTTTGCCGTCAGCCCCTGCACCCGCGCCTTTCAGACAGGTACTCATATAGGTTTTACGCTCATCACCTTTCAGCGTTTTTGCCGTAGCTTGTTGATTACAACTGCTCATACGCTGCTGCTGTGGCGTGAGGGTTTTCTCCGCAGCCGCTGCCGTCGTGGTCGCCGCCGAGGCCGCCGTCGCCGCAAACAAACCGCACAGCAGAGTGACCATTAATGTTGTTTTCATGACACCATCCTTTTGTGAGAGATCACGGTAAGTCTGGTCGCTGGCTGGAATTTTACCAACCCGACGGCAAAAAAATGCCATCGGGTTGGTGAGTGATTACAGCCCGAGAGCCGCTTTCATGGTGTAGTAGAGATCGGTCTGATCGGTCAGTCCCACTACGTTAGCAGCATGCGGACCGTAGGCCGCGATACGCAGCTGGGTACCGGTGTGTTCCATCGACTCCTCTTCCGAGTTGCCGTAGCTCATCACCATCACCGCGCCATCTTTGGTGTTCAGCGCCTGAGTCAGCCCCGGAGCCTTGGAGTCAGGCGGGATAATCTGGCTCGAGTGCGCGTGGTCGGCGGTGACGATAACCAGGGTATTGCCATCTTTTTTGGCAAACTCCAGCGCTTTTTGTACCGCTTCGTCCAGATCAACCGTTTCGCCAATCTGGCCGCATGGGTTCGCCGCGTGATCCTGTTTGTCGATGGATGCCCCTTCAACCTGCAGGAAGAAACCCTTCTCGTTGCTGCTCAGCAGTGAAATCGCTTTGTCGGTCATCTGCGCCAGCGTCGGCACGCTGGAATCACGCTTCGGATTTGGAGTACAGGTAACGGCCGCCTTGTCGATGTTGCCGTGGTAAGTGGCTTTCGGCCCTTCCCAACGTACCGGCATATTGCCTTCAGAGAACAGGCCTAGCAGCGGTTTGTCCTGATTTGCCTGAGTGATAGCCGCCAGCGTAGTGGCATCGTTCACCAGTTGATAGCCGCGCGCCTGCGCCTGCTCGCGCAGAGTTTTTCCCTGCCACTCGCCTGCGGTGGTCGTTTCGGCAAAGGTTTTTGCCCCACCGCCCAGCGTCACATCAGCACGAGCGTTCAGCAGCTGTTCGGTAATGGAACCTTTGCCGCCTTTTTCCAGCGCGTTAGCCGGGCATTTTTCCGAGGTCACGCTCGGGCCGTAGCATTTACGCGAGGTGACGTGTGAAATCAGTGCGGCAGGAGTCGCGTCCTGCAATTCAGCAGTCGAAACGTTGCCGGTAGCCAAACCGGCAGACTTGGCCAGTTCCAGAATAGTTTGATGATCTTTTTCGTGAATATCGACGCCCAGCGCGCCGTTATAGGTTTTCACCCCGGTGCTCCAGGCCGTTGCCGACGCCGCAGAATCGGTCACGTAGTCCGGCTTGCCGGTCTTTTTATCCAGCGCGTAGTGCGTGTACTGGCCGGTCAGCGGTAATGCGTCGATACCTTTAAAGAAACCGCCCGCCCCTTCAGCGTAGTTACGCGCGGCGGTAATTTCAGAATCGCCCATCCCATCACCAATCAACAAAATAACGTTCTTTGCCTGTTTATTATTTAACGAGGCGCGGATGGCATCCGTCTGATCGGCTGATAAACGACGAGCACCGCCCGGCTGGGTAATATCCCCTTGCGCGGCACGGTTATCGAGAACGGTAGTAGAAGTATCTGCTTGAGCAGCAGGTAAGCATAACAGAGGTAATAATGCGGCAAAGATGGCACTGTATTTCACGTTAGTTTCTCCATGTACAAATACTTAAAAAATGAAACACGGAGACTGTAAGAAAAGAGCGTG
The DNA here is from genome assembly GCF_021440345.1 of Kluyvera intermedia. Classification (GTDB taxonomy): domain Bacteria; phylum Pseudomonadota; class Gammaproteobacteria; order Enterobacterales; family Enterobacteriaceae; genus Kluyvera; species Kluyvera intermedia_A. The sequence continues at coordinate 2,016 of NZ_JAKCNS010000125.1, read as the reverse complement.
ACAGTTTAATGACAGCGCCAGAATGCGAGATACCTACTAATCTTTGGGGGATAAAAATAACCGTTTTACATGATTATATAATAATTCGCTATTATGATCGGCAGTCTTTTGCGAGGGTTCCAGCTTATTCAGCGTGGCCGTGATATCGCTATCCAGCGCCGCTGCGGCTTCCTGCTTCATATGCTGTAAAAGCGTAGTCACCACTATTTCCAGCGCATCAACCTGAATGCGTAAGGCGTTTGCTTCATCTTCCTTTTCAGCCAGTTTCACCAGCAGTTCTGCAATGAAATTTTTCATCGCGCGTTTTCCTTGTATGACAGCGATGGGCAGGACCCAGGTCCTGAAAATTAAATAGACCGATAAAACATACGGTTCCATTCCCCTTTAGCAACCAGGGATAGAATTACAATATCCGGACAATTCTGCAAGAGAAACAGATAAAAATATAATCCCCATGAATATCATGGAATTACTTTCAGATGAGGCCAGCGAAACGTTTTGCTCACATAATATAGTCATTATTTATGGATAATAATGCTAACCAGAGGGAATAAAAACGAAGCCGCGTTTATTCCCTGGTGGCAAGGATATTACTGGCGTACCGGTTGGGTTCGCCGCAGCATCAATGCTAATTGCCAGAGGTTAATCAGGACAATCACTGCGGTAACAATAAATACCCAGCGGAACCCGGCCATTGCCGATACCGAGGCACCAATTAACGGCCCGACCACATTACCCAAATACATAAACGACTGGTTGCAGTTGTCAACAAAACCCGACACAATTATCTATCTGATTTCTATCATTATTGATAAAGTTAATCACATAGTTTCACATAAAATTTATTGCCGAAAATCACATCTCTCCCATGAGTTTGTACACTCTTTCACTATCAACAATCAACTTCTGCAAACCACTAACACTAAACGGATAAACCGTGCAAAACTGAAACAACCTATCAGTATCACAGTCATTTTTATGAATGATCATCTTCTTGTTACCACCGTATTCAATCACGTATTGGCTACGCGATACTGTAACGATGAAGCTTGAATTGTCCTGCTCATACGTCACTACAACGTTGAAACAACTGCCTGGACTGATCAGCGTCGTAACGCTAATCCTGTAAGCTAAATTCATAGCAATCATTAATTACACTCCCCTGTGTAATCAACACAAACGACTTCACAAACGACAGATGTTCCGTGCCATTCATCTTTATAGATAGATGTGTCAACCCCACATCCAGCTTCAAACACATAGCCAGTATCTTTATTCATCTTCTGATACTTACTACTTTCTCTACGGTCATAATAAGAAGCACCACTATATACAAACCCTGCACTACCCTGTGGAACAATCCATACTCCATAATTGGAGAAGTTAGAACCATACTGAATTACTTTATATTCAAACTCACTACCAGTATAAGAGCCTTTATATACATCTGATGTTTTGATTTTACCAAATGGAGGATTACCATAAACACAATCAAACCTATCATCTGTCTTATACTGAAACACATCAGAACAAACCCATTCAGCTTGAGGTAGAACACGCTTACCTATTTCTACATACTCAGGATTCAATTCAACACATACTAATCGTTCAGGTTTATAACGATGGAAGATACTGAATGACAATCTACCAATACCCGCACATAGTTCAAGACAAGAACCACTACTACCAGCATCAATAGCAAAGTCCCAACTCATTAGATTAGGTGTAAAGAATGCACCAGTAGAACCAATAGCATCACCACAATAATTATCAAGAATGAATTCACATTCATCAAAGTTTAATGTTTTATCTGAATATACTAAATCTAATGCTTTTTGATGCAGTTTAGTTTCATTCTTAGTTAGTTTAGCCATCCTTAGCCACTCCTATTAACAGTTATTAATAGAAGTATTTATATTATTGTTAGGACTGTTTATACTGCTTGAGTAGTAAGATGGATTCTACTTTTTGGACTGTGAGAACTACTGTTAATACCGTGAGAACTACTGTTAATAC
>NZ_JAKCNS010000124.1 GCF_021440345.1 Kluyvera intermedia | reverse complement strand
AAATAACGTAGGTTATTTTTATAAAGAGTAATTATTTGTGTTTAATTAATGATCAGGCTAAGACTTAACCAACAGGCAACATTCGCTATTGATACAATTAAACATACATTTATAAGAGGACTGACTGGACATACCGCCATCGTTATTTTCTAAAAACCAGGGGTATAAACAAAAAAAGACCTCCTATGAGGTCTTTAATGTGAGAGTCGTGTTGAGAGAAAAATAAAAAGGAATTACTGAATATCCCGCTCCACTGCGAGCGCCACGCCTTGTCCGCCACCGATACACAATGTCGCCAGCCCTTTACGGGCATCTCGCTTCACCATTTCGTGCACCAGTGAAACCAGAATACGGCAGCCGGAAGCGCCAATAGGATGCCCCAGGGCGATCGCCCCGCCGTTCACATTCACCTTTTGCTCATTCCACTCCAGCATCCTGCCGACTGAAATGGCCTGCGCCGCAAAGGCTTCATTCGCTTCAATCAGGTCAACATCGCTGAGCTGCCAACCCGCTCGTTCGAGGCAACGGCGCGTTGCATAGACAGGAGCGATGCCCATCAACGCGGGATCAACCCCGACGCTGGCAAACGCCCGGATGCGGGCAAGGATCGGCAACCCGAGCTCCAGCGCTTTGCTTTCGCTCATCATCAGCACCGCCGCCGCACCATCATTAATAGAAGAGGCGTTACCGGCAGTGACCGAGCCCGCACTCTCAAAAGAAGGCACTAGCCGCGCCAACGCCTCTGCGCTGGCATCGGTTTGCGGCTGTTCGTCGGTATCCACTACCTGCGAAACACCGCCGGGCAGTGCGTTAGTGACCGGCACAATTTCATCACGAAAACGTCCGGAATCAATCGCTTTACGCGCTTTATGCTGTGAACTCAGCGCCCAGGCATCCTGCTGTTCACGGCTGATACCGTATTCACGCGCCAGGTTTTCCGCCGTCACGCCCATGTGGTAGTCATTGAACGCATCCCACAGACCATCGTGGACCAGGCTATCAATCAGTTGGCTGTTACCGAGCTGTGCGCCGGTACGACTATCGGTTAATACGTGCGGTGCGCGGCTCATATTCTCCTGCCCACCGGCGATAACCACATCCGCTTCGCCACACTGAATGGCCTGGGTTGCCAGATGCAGCGCTTTCAAACCGGACCCGCAGACGTCGTTAATGGTAATGGCCGAAACGGTATTTGGCAGACCGCCTTTGATAGCCGACTGGCGCGCCGGGTTTTGCCCCGTTCCCGCCGTCAGTACCTGACCAATAATCACCTCATCGATAACCGCAGCAGAAATACCGCTGCGCTCTACCAATGCATGGATCACAAGGCTACCCAGTTCCACGGCGGAATGGCGGGCTAACGCCCCCTGAAAACAGCCAATGGGCGTCCGGACAGCACCTACGATAACGACGTCTTTCATCTCGACCTCAGCGCAAAATAGTCCGCGTATAGTAGATGATTGTTATCAAATTTTTTCTCGATTGTTTAAAAAAAGTGAGTTTTATCACAAAGGAAATTCATATCCCGCGCCTCAGGCCGAAACCTGCTGCAGGTACTGCCGCAGCCAGTTTCCCGATGCCCCAAGCGGCGCGGCTTTGTGCCACAGGAGATCGGTCGATACCGATATTGGCCAGCCCGCAATATTGAGCATCGTCAGTTCCGCCGAACGCGAAAATTCATCCACCAGCGCGCAGGGCAGCGCACACCATCCCAGCCCCTGCGCCGCCATGCTCAGCAGCATCAGATAGTTGGGAGCAGACCAAACCGGCCCGCGCGAAGGCGTCGTGCGATTTTCCAGATAGGTATTGAGGCGTAGCTCGCGCCAGGTGCGTAGCTGTTCCAGCGTCAGTCCCTGTTCGCGGGTCAAAGGGTGATCGGGCGAAGTATAGATAGCCATTCGCGTCTGCATCGGCAGGCGGATGTGACCAATATCGGTGGGATAGTCCTCGCGGGCTTCAATCAGCCCCACCTGCGCGCGCCCTTTTTGCAGCAGATCGACAACATCGTCGTCTTCCCCTACCAGGCACTCAAATTCAGTGTGCGGAAAACGCCGGTCAAACTGCGCCAGCAAACCTTCCAGCACATCCGGATGCAGCGTGTCGGAAAGCACAAAGGTCAGCCGCGCTTCGGTTTCACCGCTTAACGACACCGCCAGTTCATCCAGCCGCTCGCTGGCAGCCAGAATCGCCTGCACATAGCTCAACACCCGCTGCCCCTCGGCGGTCAGCACCGGCTGGCGTGCCGAGCGGTCAAACAGCATGACGCCAATATCCGCCTCCAGGTGGGCGATAGCCGTACTGATCGTTGACTGACTTTTGCGCAAACGGCGGGCCGCGGCGGAGAACGATCCGCAGGCAACCGTTTCGACAAAGGCGGTAAGAGCTTCGGGAGAATAGCGCATGAAGTATCTACTTTATCGATGGGTTCTATCTTTTACTTATCATATTTACCCATAAAATACCCGCAACAACGTTCAATAATTGAAAGGTCATCAGATGCAACAGGATTCATTACATCGCAGAAAGCTCCCGGAGCGTATCTTCCATGCCGTTTGCTTTGAGGGGATCGCCACCGCGATCCTCGCGCCAACCGCGGCCTGGCTCATGCAGCGTTCGGTACTGGAAATGGGCGGCCTAACTGTGATTCTGGCCACCACCGCTATGGTATGGAATATCATCTACAACGCCGTCTTCGACCGACTGTGGCCGGTAACACGCGTGAAGCGCACCGCCAAAGTTCGCGCTCTGCATGCCCTGGGGTTTGAGTGTGGATTTATCGTCATCGGCGTGAGCATTGTGTCGTTCGTACTCGGCGTGACGCTGCTGCAGGCGCTGACCCTGGAGATCGGCTTCTTCTTGTTCTTCCTGCCCTACACCATGCTCTACAACTGGGTCTACGACAGCCTGCGTGAGCGGGTGGTTAAGCGCCGTTTAGAGAATCGCTGCGCATAAAATCCCTCTGCTTTTCAGACCGATAGCCATCGGTCTGAAAATGTTCAGCCACACGAAAAGCTAATTATGGTAAATTATCCGCCATTTTTTTGGTTTTATGGTTGATATATTCAAATAATGTCTAAAATTTGGTCTAAAGAAGAGACCCTCTGGAGCTTTGCCCTGTATGGCACTGCCGTCGGAGCAGGGACGTTGTTCCTGCCCATCCAGTTGGGTACAGCCGGCGCGGTGGTCTTGTTTATCACCGCCCTCGTCGCCTGGCCCCTGACGTACTGGCCACACCGCGCGTTATGCCAGTTCATCTTATCTGCTAACACACCGGCCAGCGTTGGCATCACCGGAGCCGTGACGCATTACTACGGCAAAAAAATTGGCAGCCTGATTACCGCACTCTACTTCATCGCGTTCTTCGTTGTGGTGTTGATCTACGCGGTGGCGATTACCAACTCGCTGGCAGAGCAAATTTCCCACTATCGACCGGTGGATTTGCCGCTGCGCGCGCTGATTAGCCTGGGCGTAGTCCTGCTGCTCAATCTGATCTTCCTGACCGGTCGCCAGACGACCATTAAAGTCATGGGGATGCTGGTGTTCCCGCTTATCGCCTACTTCCTGTTCCTGTCGATTTATCAGATAGGCAGCTGGCAGCCGTCGCTACTGACCACCCAGATGGAGGTCAATACCCATACGCTGCACCAGGTGTGGTTATCCATTCCCGTGATGGTTTTCGCTTTTAGCCATACGCCAATTATTTCGACCTTCGCCATCGACCGGCGAGAGAAATATGGCGAGCAAGCCATGGGTAAATGCAAAAAAAACATGAAGGTGGCGTATCTGATCATCTGCCTGAGCGTGCTGTTCTTCGTCTTCAGCTGCCTGATGTCAATTCCGCCGTCCTATATCAATGCCGCGAAAAACGAAGGCGTCACCATTCTTTCTGCGCTGTCGATGGTGCCAAACTCCCCAAGCTGGCTGTCTATCTCCGGTATTATTGTGGCGGTGGTGGCAATGTCGAAGTCGTTCCTCGGCACCTATTTTGGGGTGATTGAAGGGGCTAGCGAAATGGTTAAAGCCACGCTGAACCAGGTTGGCGTGCGCAAGAGCCGCTCCTTTAACCGCGGGTTATCTATCCTGTTGGTGTCGACGCTGACCTTTATCGTCTGCTGCATCAACCCGAATGCTATTTCGATGATCTACGCCATCAGCGGCCCGTTGATTGCCATGATTCTGTTTATCATGCCAACGCTGTCGACTTATCTTATCCCAGCGCTCAAGCCTTACCGCTCCATCGGTAGCCTGATTACGCTGATTGTCGGGTTAATGTGCGTCTCGGTGATGTTCCTCGGTTAACCGGGTAACGGAAAGTAAAAAGGCCTGTCAGGGGAACCCAACAGGCCTTTTTTATGGCTTCCCTGCGCGCCGGTAGACCGGCCGCAGAGAGTACAAATTACAGTGCCATATCGTGCTGCGGTGAAGCGGCCGCTGGCTGCTCTGCCGGTTTTGCCTGCGCAACTGGTGCTGCTGGCATATTAATCACCGGCGGTTTGGTCAGTTGCAGCGTGGTGGCCGTGTCATCCCAAACCTGCTGCGTCAGCGCCGTATTGCCGTTCAGAGTCTGACCAAAGCTTGGAACGATACCGCGAATTTTGCTCTGCCACTCCGGTGAATTGAACTGCTCCGGGAACAGCTTTTTAATCACATTCAGGGTGATAGGCGCGGCGGTAGATGCCCCCGGTGATGCGCCCAGCAGTGCAGAAATGGTGCGCTGCTGGTCAACAACCACTTCGGTACCCAGCTTCAGTACGCCGCCTTTATCCGCATCTTTCTTGATAATCTGCACGCGCTGGCCAGCCTGAATCAGCTTCCAGTCCTCTTTACGCGCTTGCGGGTAGTACTCTTTTAGCGCCGCAAAGCGGTCATCATCGCTCAGCATCACCTGGCTAATCAGGTATTTCACCAGATCGAAGTTATCAAGGCCAACGTGGGTCATCGGCAGCACGTTGCTGGTCGTGGTGGTGCTCAGCAGATCGAAGAACGACCCCTCTTTGAGGAATTTGGTCGAGAAGGTGGCGAACGGCCCAAACAGCACCACGCGTTTGCCATCGATAAAGCGCGCATCGATATGCGGTACCGACATCGGCGGCGCGCCCACGGAAGCCTGACCGTAGACTTTTTCCAGGTGCTGGCGAGTGACGTCCGGATTTTCGGTCATCAGGAACGAGCCACCCACCGGGAAGCCTGCGTAGTTATCCGCTTCCGGAATGCCGGTTTTTTGCAGCAGCTTCAGCGCCCCACCACCAGCACCGATGAAGACATATTTCGCATCAATGGCGTGCTGTTTGCCATTTTTGACATCTTCAATGGTGACATGCCAGGAGTTATCGCCGTTACGCTTGAACTCGGTCACTTCTGATGAGGTTTGCAGCGTGAAGTGCTCATTCTTCTGCAGGCTGCCAATCAGCTGGCGGGTAATTTCACCGTAGTTGACGTCGGTACCGGCAGGAGTCCAAGTCGCCGCCACTTTCTGCTGCGGGTCACGGCCGGCCATCACCAGCGGCGCCCACTGGGCAATTTGCTGATGATCGGTGGAGAATTTCATGCCCTGGAACAGGGTGGTTTTTTGCAGCGCGTCGTAGCGCTTGCCGAGGTAATCAACGTTCTTATCGCCCCAGACGAAGCTCATGTGCGGCGTAGAGTTGATAAACGCATGCGGGTTATTCAGCACGCCGCGCTTCACCTGCGAGGACCAGAACTGGCGGGAAATCATAAACTGTTCGTTGATTTCCAGCGCCTTGGTTACGTCGATGGTGCCGTCCGGATGCTCCGGCGTATAGTTCAGCTCCATGTTCGCGGAGTGGCCAGTACCGGCGTTGTTCCAGCCATTAGAGGATTCAAGCGCCACTTTGTCGAGCTTCTCGACCATCACTTGTTTCCAGTCTGGTTGCAGCTCTTGCAGCCAGGTACCCAGCGACGCACTCATAATCCCACCGCCTATCAGCAGGACGTCTGTTTTTTGCGTCGTATCGGTATTTGCGTAAGCGGCTGAATTGACCAGCAGCGCTATTGTCGCCAGAGAGAATAGTTTTTTATTTATTGCAGGCATAATGATGATATTCGCATAGCAAAATGTAATGTGTGCGCTAATAGTAGCGCACTTTTACATTATTTTAAAATATCACTCACCTTCCACCTAGAATTATTAACATTTACACCCACCCGCTTTATTTAATTAAAAAAAGCAGCCATATTCTTTGCGTGGAAATAAAGGCTAACCAACTCATCTTGCAACAAATAATTAATGCAGGCCAAACTCGGCCATTAATTCCTGCCGCAGGGCTACAAAATCTGCACTGCTGCGTACGCGTGGGCGAGAAAGCGTGACCTCAATGGTACGAATCGGATCGCCCTTAATTTTCGGCAGGATCAGCACCCGGTCGGCCAGGTAAATCGCCTCTTCGAGATCGTGCGTCACCAGCACCATGGTGATTTTCTCAACCTTATGGATCCGCGCCAGCTCTTCCTGCATGGTGATTTTAGTCATTGCATCCAGCGCCCCCAGCGGCTCATCAAGCAGCAAGATCTCCGGCTGAATAGTCAATGCGCGGGCAATCCCAACGCGCTGGGCCATGCCGCCGGAAAGCTGATTTGGCAGCGCCTGTTCACAGTGGCCTAGCCCCACCAGCTCAATCGCCTCTTTGGCCCGCTCCCGCGCCTTTTTGCGCGGAACGCCCTGCACGTCCAGGCTGAAGCTGACGTTTTCCAGCACCGTCAACCACGGCAGCAGACGCGGCTCCTGAAAAATGACCGCCCGCTCGCGGCTCATGCCGTGCACCGCCTGGCCATCAATCACCACATCCCCGCCGTCCGGCGTCTCCAGCCCTGCCAGGATACGCAGCAGCGTGGTTTTTCCGCAGCCGCTTGGCCCCACAATCGCGATACTCTGGCCGCTGTCGATCTGCAAATTCAGATCGCGAAAGACATCAAACGGCTTACCTTCAAGGGAAAACGTCTTGCGCAGACGACGAATCGAAATATCTCCGCGCTGCGCCTGAATGGATGTTGTCATCATACACCTTCCGTTTTGAGCAAAATATTTGACGCTTTCAGCTGACCTTTCTGGATAACGCCATCGCGCTCAAGAATCTCCAGCCAGAACTGCACATCATGCGGCTCAGCCAGCCCGCCTTTACGCACGCCGTAGCCGGTAAAGTACTGCGCTACTTCCGGGTTTTCACCGCGTTCTTTGAGAATTTTGGCCATAATTTCGCGCACTTTTTCCGGGTTATCGCGGGCATAGTCCAGCGCTCGCGCCGACTCCACCACGAAGATGCGCGCCGCATCCGGATGTTTTTTCACAAAGTCTGCGCGCAGTACGGTAAAACCACCGGCAATCGGCCCCAGCACGTCGGCATCGTTGAAAATTGGTCGCAGGCCACCGTGGCTACGCGCCGCACCTTCAAAGGTCGTCTGCCAGTAGCCGAATGCCGCCACGTCGACCTGTCCTGAACGCAGAGTTTGCTCCAGCTGCGGGCCCGGTACTGCCACCGGCTTGGCGGCGTTTTCAGGCAAATTGGCCTGATGCAGCGCCTCACGCAATGTGTAATCCAGATGCGCCCCCAGCGTGTTCACCGCGACGCTTTTGCCGACTAAATCTTTGACTGATTTAATCGGGCTATCTTCCTTAACGTAGAAAATCGATTTGGTGGTTTCATTGATGCCGTTGGTTGGATAGGCCGCAACAAAGTCATTGCCGTTGGCAATCGAGTTAATCACCGCCGGCGTGGCCGCCGAGCCAATATCAATGCTGTTCGAGGCCAGAGCAAATAACGACTCCGGGCCGCCGCTGGCGTAACCGGCATTTTTAATCGACACACCGGTGCCTTTGAAATAGCCGAGTGCTTCCGCTAACTCATGGGCGGAAATACCGCCGTAGCTCGCCATATAGCGCATAGTCACTTCATCCTGAGCCCGCACGGAGGCGCTGATGCCAAAAAGGAAAAGAGCTGCAACCCACGCAAAATAAATTTGTTTTTTCATTATAAAATTCCCATCAGGATATATTCGAAAGCGAAAAATAAAGTGCAGAAAAATTAGTGGTTACGTGTGTTCCAGCGACACAGACGGCGCTGCAAAAACACCAGAATGGCGTTAGCTAATAGCCCGGCAAAGGCCAGCAGGAATATGGCGGCAAACATCATCGGGATCTGGAAGTTATATTGTGCATTGATCACCCGAAAACCGATCCCCTGATTGGCGCCAATCATCTCAGCGGCGATCAGCAGCAGCAGTGCGGTGGTCGCCGACAGGCGTAGGCCGACAAAAATAGAGGGCACGGAAGCCGGAACAATCACCCGATAGAACAGCGTCAGTCGCCCGGCACCAAAGGTTTTCGCCATCTCTAAGAGCTTCCCATCCACCTCTTTAACACCGCTAATGGTCGACAGCAGAATCGGGAACAGCGCCGCCCAGAAGATCACGAACACTTTGGAGGTTTCCCCCAGCCCCAGCAGCAGAATAAAGATCGGATACAGGGCCAGCGCCGAGGTCTGCCGGAACAGCTGAAGGATAGGATCCAGCGCCTGTTCCAGCGGTCGAATTTGCCCCATAAACAGCCCCAGCGGAATACCCACCACGATGGCGGCGAAGAACGCCAGCCCCGCACGCTGCAGGCTTATCGTGATGTCCCCGAGCAGCGCCCCCTGAGTAATACCGTTCCACAAGGCCACAAAGATTTTATCCAGCGGCGGGATCACCGCCGCATTCAGCCATCCCGTGCTGCTGGCAATTTGCCAACCGGCGAAGAACAGCACCAGCAGGCCGTAGCGGGCAATCAGCGACAGGCTGCGCTGATACCAGACTTTGTACGCTGGTACTGGCGCCGCCTGGCGACGGGCTCTCAGACGGATTCGGGTGGTGGAATAGAACATAGAGCCTCCTCAAGCCACTTTGGCGTTGCGCACAGCGCTATAGCGGTTGCTGGCAAACGGCAGCCCCAGATTTTCGCGCAGCGTTTTGCCTTCATACTGGGTACGGAACAACCCGCGTTTTTGCAAAATTGGCACCACCAGCTCGATGAAATCATCCAGACCGCCCGGCAACCAAGGCGGCAGCACGTTGAAGCCATCCGCCGCTTCGTTTTCAAACCACGCTTGCAGCGTGTCAGCGACCTGCTCTGCGCTACCCACCACGGTGAAGTGACCGCGTGCGGTCGCCACCCATTGATAGAGCTGGCGAATAGTAAAGTTGTTTTCATCAGCAATCTGGCGGATCAGCTCAGGGCGAGACTTCATCCCTTCCGTTACCGGCAACGGTGGCAGTGGGCCATCCGGATCGAATTTACCCAGATCAATCGCCCCGCCCGCCAGACCGTTCAGCAGCGCGATGCCGTCGGCTTCAACAATCAGCGAAGTCAGCTTGCGGTATTTCTCCTGCGCTTCTTCCTCGGTGCGGCCAATAAATGGCGCGACGCCAGGCATGATCAGGACATGATCCGGGTTACGACCGGCAGCTCTGGCGCGCTTTTTAATATCGCGATAGAAATCCTGCGCGGTTTCCAGATGCTGGTGTGACGTGAAGATCACTTCTGCGGTGGCGGCCGCCAGTGAGCGCCCACTTTCAGACTGCCCAGCCTGCACAATAACCGGCTGGCCCTGAGGAGAACGCGGTACGTTTAGCGGCCCGCGAACTTTAAAGAATTTGCCGACATGGTTGGTGTCATGCACCTTATCCCGGTCGAAGAACTGGCCCGAGGCTTTATCACGCAGGAAGGCGTCGTCTTCGAAGCTATCCCACAGCTTTTTCACCACTTCAACATGCTCGGTTGCCCGCTGATAGCGGTACTCATGCGGGTGCTGGGCGTCGAGATTAAAATTATGCGCCGCGGCTTCGGTGGCGGTCGTCACCACGTTCCATCCGGCACGGCCACCGGAGATTAAATCCAGCGAGGCGAATTTACGCGCCAGATTGTAGGGTTCTTCATAGGTCGTGGACGCAGTGGCAATAAAACCGATGTTTTGGGTCAGCGGTGCCAATGCGGAAAACAGCGTCACCGGTTCAAAACCGGCGACTTTCGCCGTGCCGCCATCGGTCACGCCGGAGGCCGGAATCGCCAGGCCATCGGCAAGGAAGTAGGCATCAAACAGGCCGCGTTCGGCGGTTTGCGCCAGCTGCTTGTGGAATTCGAAACTGGTTGCGCCATCGGCGGGTTGGTCCGGATGACGCCATGCCGCAATATGCTGGCCGCCGCCGGGAAGGAAAGCACCTAACTTGATTTGTCTGCTCATTCTGGGTTTCTCCTGATTCGTTGCCGGAATAGTGGGCTGGAACCAAGATAGCCAGAATGAGCCGCCATTCTGAAATAACAATTATTGAGTACGTTATTTACATTTTCGCAATAAGAAATCCATGCTGTTACAACAATAAGTTATTAGCTATCCGCTTTTTCCTTATCATGGTCAGCGACAGACTCCGTCTGTTCACGCTGCCAGACCGCGAGTTCCGCCAGTTTTATGCCTGCCGGTACGCTGCGATGTTTCATACAGGCAATACGCTGGGAACGGTAGATACCGGTATAGCCTGACACCAGATATGCCACCACGCAGCCCATTGCGGCGTAAATACCGATATCAGCCCCGAAGAGTTCAATCGCCATCAGGGTTGAGGCAATCGGCGTATTGGCCGCACCGGCGAACACCGCCACAAAACCGATCCCGGCCAGGAAGGCAAAAGGTAAATGCAGCAGCGGTGCCAGCGCATTGCCCAACGTCGCTCCGACGTAGAACAGCGGCGTCACTTCCCCGCCCTTAAAGCCGCTGCCCAAAGAGGTGACGGTAAACACCAGCTTGCCGAGAAAATCCCACGGTGCCAGCGGATGCTGGAACGCATCGACAATCACCGGGATCCCGAGGCCAATGTAACGGTCGGCATGCAGCAAATAGACTGCAATTGCCACAATCACCCCGCCGATAAATGGCCGCAACGGTGGGTAAGCGATGTGCGTTTTCATAATGCCACCAATCACATGCGTAGCATCGGCAAAAACGCGCGCCGCCAGGCCAAAGCAGCAGCCCGCGATAATCACCGCCCCCAGCGTCCAAATAGACATTTGTGGGATCGCTGACATCGCATAATGCGTATGGTGAACGCCCCACATCAGGCCAACCTGGTCGGCAACAATCGCCGCCAGCAGGCAGGGAAAAATCGCCGTGTAGTGCATCCGCCCTATCGCCATCACTTCGAGACCAAAAATCGCCCCAGCGAGCGGCGTGCCAAATACCGACGAAAAACCGGCGCTGACGCCGGCCATCAAAACCATGCGCCGCGCGTCATTATTGAGCTTTAACGCCGAAGTAAACTGGTCAGCAATAGAGGCTCCCATTTGTACCGCCGTACCTTCACGCCCAACCGATGCGCCAAATAGATGCGAAATCACCGTGCCAATAAACACCAGCGGTGCCATCCGCAGTGGAATAACCCGAGCCGGGCTATGCACCTCTTCAAGGATCAGATTGTTGCCCGCCTCCACGTCACGACCAAAACGCAGATAAACCCAGCCCACGGCAAAACCGGCAAATGGCAGCAGCCAGATAAGCCAGTGATGATGGAGACGCGTTGCGGTCGCCCAGTCGAGCGAGAAGAGAAATAGCGCGGAGGCCGAGCCGACAAAAACGGCCATTACCAGGGCCAGCAGCAGCCATTGCACCATAAAGAAAAGCGTATTTTTACGAGCGAAGTTTTCAGAGAGCATTGACGCATCCTCAGATGAATTAATCATCCTGGACGCGGTAGAGGTGTGCCTGTTCATTCCCGGTCCAGGAATAAAAACAGGCATCATCAGCCACACGGCGGTTCAAGGGGGTATGCCATCCCCTGTGCGAGAATATTAGCATACGAATCGTTTCAGCTTAAAGCGTTTAGCCGCGGTTATTTTAATGAGTCCAGCGGGAACGGCCGATCCTGCACCACCGTTTTCATCACCAGCGTAGAGCGCAGATGCTGTACGCCAGGCATCGCCGAGAGCTTTTGATCGTAGAGCTTCTGGAAAGCCGAAAGATCCCGCGTCACCACCTGCATTAAATAATCCGGATCGCCAAACAGGCGCTGCGCCAGCACGATCTGCGGGATCTCTTCCACCGCCTCTTCAAAAGCGCTAACCGCTTTTTTGTCGCCCTCTTTTAAGGTGGCAAACACCAGCGCCACAAAGTTGAATCCCATCTTGCCGGGATCGAGATTGGCACGGTAGCCGGAGATAACGCCTTCCTGCTCCAGCGCGCGCAGGCGTCGATGACACGGGGAGAGGCTTAAATTTACCCGCTCAGCCAGCTCGGTAATAGATAAACGTCCATCCGCCTGAAGCTCAGCAAGAATTTTTCGATCAATGCTATCCATTTAGAAGATTCTCTCATTTGATGCGAGTTTCCAGCATAACATTGAAAGCTCATTGCGCAGTATTCCCGATATTCTTTCGTTAGTGCAAAACGTGAATGAGTTGATGGTAATGCAATGAAAAATAAGGGAAGGTTCAGAGAATGGAAATAAGTCTGGTAGCCGGATTCTGGCTGGTTTCCTTTCTGCTCATTATGACGCCCGGCGCAGATTGGGCCTATACCATCAGCGCCGGGATCCACGGCCGTCGTATCGTGCCTGCCGTCGCCGGACTGATGTCCGGCCATCTGCTGGCGACACTGGTGGTGGTCGCTGGGCTAGGGGTATTGATTGCCGGGCATCCGCTGGCGCTGTCTGCGATTACGCTTTTGGGCGCATGTTATCTGCTATGGCTCGGTGTTTCACTGCTGCGCCATCCGGCGTCGGTTTCCAGCGCTAACCAGCTCAGCGGCGGTTGGAATCACTGGGCGTTGAAGGGGTTGTGCATCAGCGGTCTCAATCCCAAGGTCTTTTTACTGTTTCTGGCGTTACTGCCGCAGTTCACCGACCCGCACGGTCAATGGCCGGTTGCCATGCAGATGTCGGCGCTCGGGCTGATGCATCTTGTCACCTGCACCATTATCTATCTCCTGGTGGGCTATGGTTCGCGGGCGCTGCTGACAAGCCGTCCACAGGCGGCAAGACTGGTCAGTCGATTCTCAGGGGGATTGATGGTGGTGATTGCGGCGCTGCTGCTGTTCGAGCAGATCCATTAAAAAGAAGCTGCGCCAGCCTGAGCTGGCGCAGAGATTCAGGCACGAATATCGTCGTATTCGCGGGTGTTATCAAACTCGTGTTTAGCAAATGGGCACAGCGGAATAATTTTGCGCTGTTCTGCGCGCATTTTCGCCACCACTTTTGCCACCAGCTTTTTACCCACGCCCTGCCCTTTCAGGCTTTCATCGACATCGGTGTGTTCAATAATACTCAGGTGCTCACCGGTAGGGACAAACACAATTTCGGCAACCTGGTTACCGTCAGCGTCGTTGACGTAAAACTTGTTATGACCTTCCAGAATTTCCATTTGCTCTCACTTAGTCATGATGACGGTACTTAAGCGCCCCGCTCGGGCAGGTATCAATCACGCGCACCACCGTGGCAACGTCAACTTCATCCGGGATGATCCACGGTTTGCGTTTCAGGTTGAATAGCTTCCCGCTGCCGCGAACGCAGTTGCCGGAATGCTGGCAAATCGCCGTATTGAAGTAGACATCTATCTTATCCCCGGTATAGACGCGATAACCCGCGTCCTGTAGTTCCTTATCCATGACATTGCCTCTATTTTTTATATATGTTCGAGACTAAGCATAGACCTCCCCCCGATGAAAATCGCCAATCATTTCACCGTCACTTCATTGCGAATGCGGTTTTGAAACTCAGTCGACTGGGCAGAAAACTTTTGCAGTTTATCGTTGAGCTCAGCAATCACGCGCGGGCCGTCGCTTGAGCGTCCATACAGAAAATCAAAATAGACCGTGCAGTCAGCTATCTTGCACAGCTTGTCATAATCGTCCTGTAAATGGGGAAAATAGATGAAAATCAGCGCCTTAATTTTGGAGTGCAGATGAGTATTGTCACCGTTGATGCTGGCCTGTGTCCCGCGGAATTCCGCATCCTGCTTTCTCTTTATCTTTGCCAGAAAGAAATTAATACTAGCAATACGCTGCGTGTGCCACTCAATTTCCATCGCTAATAGCTCTTCATATTTCTGCAGCGTTTTCTGATGTTTTTCCTCCTCACGTTTTAGCTCAAATTCACTCAGCATTTTTTTCTCTATTTTCATTTCGGTACGCATGATGAGAAACCATCCTCCGCCCAAAATCAGAAAACAGACGATGAGAAGTAATAAAACGGCCATCGCGCTATTCATGCATCAACCTCTTCGTGAATGTAAAAAAATGACGTCATGTAAGAGCGACACAACTGCGCAGTAATATTAAAAAAAATATGCCGGTATCAAAAAACGTTCGGGGATGAGGTTTATCGTAAAGCAGAAAGGAGAAAACCCCGGCCATTTTACCGGGGTTCTTCAAACAAGAATGGGGATTAGAAGGAGTACGCTACACCAACGCGGAAACGGGTCTGGCGGTCGTCACGATCGTTGACACCCACGTTGCCCACTTCACCATATGGCGCCCAGTTTTTGTCGATTTTGTACGCCACTTTGACGTTGTATTCCTGAGAATACGGCTTGCTGTTATTACGATCTTTGCCTTCTGAACTGCGTGCGTAAACATAGTTCAGCTCGGTACGCCAGTCACCGAACACGTAGCCCGCCCATGCATCACCACGGTTGACTTTATCGTCGTTAACCGGCTTAGACGGGTTGCGGGTGTAATCATAGCGATAACGCGCTGCCACGTAGAAGCCATTATCGAAGCTATATTGCACGCGCAGGTTTGGTTTATAGATAGAACGGCTGTCGTTACTTTCAATATTAAAGCCCGGCTGCACGGAGAAGTTTTTATTGAATTTATACTGGTAGCTAATCGACTCTTCATGACCGTTACCAACAAAATCTGCATACGGTTTATCCGTATTATCGCCGCCTGATTTCCACTTCGCTTCTACTGAAAAACCGAAGCCATTAGCAAAACGGTGAGAGACTGAAACACGGTCAGCGTTAGTTTTATCTGTCTTGCCACCATCAATAAATTCGTGACGCAAATCGACTGTTACTGCGGATGCAGCGAAAGACGCGCCACATAAAGCCATCATGACCAGAGATTTCTTAAACATTCAATAACCCTCAATTGGAATCATGTTTCATTTTTATGAAACTGCATTTTATTTTTTTAAGAAGTATATTTTAGTGATCAAGATCGT
>NZ_JAKCNS010000123.1 GCF_021440345.1 Kluyvera intermedia | reverse complement strand
GGCCTTTGTGCTGGTGCTGGCTGGAGAGCTGATTGGGCGAGGTGTGTTCTACGGTCTGCATATGACCGTAGGAATGGCAGTGGCCAGTTAAATTTAAAAGCCGGAATAATTTCCGGCTTTTTTGTATCTAAAGCAAGGATGTATGGGGCGGAAAAATGTCAAATGAGCAAATTGATAAACTTATAAAAATACCGGTAAGTCGAAGAAAAGTTATTCAGGCGGGGGCTGCTACGGGGCTGGTTGCTGCGGCCGGTGGTTTCTCATTACCTTTTAGTCGTAAGGTCTATGCTGCCAGTGAAAAGGCCGCAAAATTAGAAGAAAAAGCGGTATGGAGTTCCTGTACCGTTAACTGTGGCAGCCGCTGCTTGCTGCGACTACATGTGAAAGACGATGAAGTGTACTGGGTTGAATCTGATACCACCGGTGAAGATATTTATGGTCAGCATCAGGTCAGAGCCTGTCTGCGTGGCCGCTCTATTCGTCGGCGTATGAATCACCCGGACCGTATTAAATATCC
Source organism: Kluyvera intermedia (assembly GCF_021440345.1). Classification (GTDB taxonomy): domain Bacteria; phylum Pseudomonadota; class Gammaproteobacteria; order Enterobacterales; family Enterobacteriaceae; genus Kluyvera; species Kluyvera intermedia_A. The sequence goes on along the minus strand of NZ_JAKCNS010000123.1, from coordinate 3,162 downwards.
GATGAAACGGGTAGGTAAACGCGGCGAAGGCAAGTTTGAAAGAATCAGTTGGGACGAAGCACTTGATACCATCGCCAATAGCTTGAAAAAGACCCTCAAAGATTATGGCAATGAAGCGGTGCACGTTTTATATGGCACTGGGGTTGATGGCGGCAATATTACAAACTCTAACGTGCCGTATCGATTAATGAACTCCTGCGGTGGATATTTAAGCCGTTACGGTAGCTACAGCACCGCGCAAATTAGCGCCGCGATGAGTTATTTATATGGTGGTAATGATGGCAATAGCCCGGATGATATTGCCAATACCAAATTAGTGGTGATGTTCGGTAATAACCCGGCTGAAACGCGAATGAGCGGCGGCGGCGTCACTTATTATGTTGAGCAGGCGCGTGAACGCTCAAATGCGCGAATGATCATGATTGACCCGCGTTACACCGACACCGGTGCCGGGCGAGAAGATGAATGGTTACCCATTCGTCCCGGTACCGATGGCGCGCTGGCGGCTGGTATTGCCTGGGTGCTCATTACTGAAAATCTGGTTGATCAACCCTTCCTTGATAAATACTGCGTCGGTTACGACGAGAAGACGCTGCCGGAAGGCGCGCAGCCGAATGCCCATTATAAAGCCTATATCCAGGGAAACGGTCCAGATGGGATCGCGAAAACCCCTGAATGGGCTTCACGCATTACCGGCATCCCGCAGGATAAAATCATTCAGCTGGCGCGTGAAATTGGCTCGGCTAAACCGGCCTATATTTGTCAGGGATGGGGGCCACAGCGCCACGCTAACGGTGAACAGGCATCTCGCGCCATTGCCATGTTGTCCATTCTGACCGGTAACGTCGGAATTAATGGTGGTAACTCTGGCGCTCGCGAAGGGACATTTGACCTGGGCGTTGAGTGGTTCTCAATGCTGGAAAACCCGGTAAAAACACAGATATCCGTGTTCACCTGGACTGAGGCTATTGAGCGCGGGGCTGAAATGACGGCGACCCGCGATGGCGTCAGAGGTAAGGATAAACTTGATGTACCCATTAAATTCATGTGGTGCTACGCCAGTAATACTCTGATCAATCAGAATAGCCATATCGCCAGAACCCACGACATATTACAAGACGACAGTAAGTGTGAAATGATTGTCGGGATGGATCACTTCATTACGGCGTCAGCTAAATATTATGACATTCTGTTACCCGATCTTATGCCAACTGAACAGGAAGACCTGATCTCGCATGAGTCAGCGGGCAATATGGGCTACGTCATTTTAGGGCAGCCAGCCACCAGCGCGAAATTTGAACGTAAACCTATTTACTGGATGCTTAGCGAAATAGCGAAACGTCTGGGGGATGATGTCTGGAATACGTTTACTGAAGGGCGCACACAGCATGAATGGATTAAATATCTGTTCGAAAAAACCCGTGAGCGTAATCCGGATATGCCTTCCTATGAAGAGATGAAAGAAACAGGAATTTATAAGCGCAAATGCCCGGAAGAGCATTACGTTGCCTATCGTTCTTTCCGCGAAGATCCGCAGGCGAATCCACTCAAAACCCCATCGGGAAAAATTGAAATCTATTCCCAGCGTTTGGCTGAAATTGCATCGACCTGGGAATTACCTGCCGGGGATATTATCGATCCGCTGCCGGTTTATGCTGCAGAAGTTGAAGGCTGGGACGATCCGCAGCGCCAATATTACCCGCTGCAGTTAACCGGTTTCCATTACAAGGCAAGAACCCACTCCAGCTATGGCAACATTGATGTCTTACAGCAGGCCTGTCAGCAGGAAGTGTGGATTAACCCGATTGATGCTAAGTCGCGTGGAATAGCCAATGGTGACAAGGTCAAAGTATTTAATGACCGCGGCCAATTGTTTATTCAGGCCAAAGTGACGCCAAGGATTATGCCGGGGGTGACTGCCATGGGGCAGGGAGCCTGGCTGCAGGCCGATATGTTCGGCGATCGGGTCGACCATGGTGGTTCCATCAATATTCTGACCTCATCACGGCCATCGCCGCTGGCGAAAGGCAACCCATCTCATACCAACCTCGTTCAGGTTGAGAAGGCGTAAGGAATAATCGATGACCGCCCAATATGGCTTTTTTATTGACTCCGCCCGCTGCACCGGTTGTAAAACCTGTGAGCTGGCCTGTAAAGATTACAAGAATTTAACCCCGGACGTCAGCTTCCGCCGTATTTACGAATACGCGGGCGGCGACTGGCAGGAAGACAACGGCGTCTGGAACCAGAACGTTTTTGCCTACTACCTGTCGATTGCCTGTAACCACTGCGAAGACCCGGCCTGTACCAAGGTCTGCCCGAGCGGCGCGATGCACAAGCGCGAAGACGGTTTCGTGGTGGTGGACGAAGATGTCTGCATCGGCTGCCGCTACTGTCACATGGCCTGCCCGTACGGTGCACCGCAGTACAACGCCGCCAAAGGTCACATGACCAAGTGCGACGGCTGCCATGAGCGTGTGGCCGACGGCAAGAAACCGATCTGTGTGGAATCCTGCCCGCTGCGCGCGCTGGACTTTGGCCCGATTGAAGAGCTGCGTCAGAAACACGGCCAGCTGGCCGCGGTGGCCCCGTTGCCGTCTGCGCACTTCACTAAGCCAAGTATCGTGATTAAACCCAACGCCAATGCACGTCCGTGCGGCGACACAACCGGCTATCTGGCCAACCCGAAGGAGGTGTGAGATGGGAAGTGGATGGCATGAATGGCCGCTGATGATCTTTACGGTCTTTGGGCAGTGCGTGGCCGGTGGTTTTATCGTCCTGGCGCTGGCGCTGATGAAGGGGCAACTGCCGCGTGAGCAACAGCAGCGCGTGGTGCTGAGTATGTTCGCGCTGTGGGTGCTGATGGGCATTGGTTTTATCGCCTCGACGCTGCACCTCGGTTCGCCGATGCGCGCGTTCAACTCGTTGAATCGCGTGGGGGCATCCTCGCTGAGTAACGAAATTGCCAGCGGCGCAATCTTCTTTGCGGTCGGCGGTATTGGCTGGCTACTGGTGGTAACCAATAAGCTGTCGTGCGCGCTGCGCAGCCTGTGGCTGGTGGTGACGATGGTGCTGGGGGTGGTGTTCGTGTGGATGATGGTTCGTGTGTATAACACCATCGATACCGTGCCGACCTGGTACCGCGTCTGGACGCCGCTGAGC
>NZ_JAKCNS010000122.1 GCF_021440345.1 Kluyvera intermedia | reverse complement strand
TTATTTAATGTGATTAACACCTTATTTATAAGCGTGGTTTTTATGGTTTCTTTTCTAAACCGAACAAATAAATAACATTTATTAAATTAACCTTAATTGAACCTGTTTTTCAGAAAAATCTCTTTCTAAACCCTGCTGTGCAAGGGATCACAAGTTCCCGGCAAACATGAAGATCGGCAAGAAAAAGATGATATATTGCTATCTTCTGTTGCTGCCGTGCGTGAGAGTAATGAAAGTATCATTCCAAATAAAACTATTTATTTCGTTGGTTGTCTTTTTCTCTGTGCTGTTTGCATTGCTCGGTAGCTATTATTATATCGATGTAGGTAAACAGCTATATCAGGAGATGAGCGGACGAGCAAAAATACAGGCAGAAGAAATAGCCATCATCCCCAGTTTACGTAAACAGGTGGCGGATAAAAACATCCCCGCAATCCATGAATTCATGCAGAAACTAGCTGCCCGCAGCGATGCCAGCTTTATCGTGGTTGGTGATAATAAAGGCCTACACCTGTACCATTCGGTATTTGACGATCGGGTGGGCAAGACGCTGGTCGGCGGAGATAACGCAGAGGTACTGCAGGGGAAAAGCACCACCACCATTCGTCAGGGCGGCCTGGGTATTTCGCTACGCAGCAAAGCGCCCATTTTCAATGACAATGGCGAGGTCGTGGGCATTGTCTCGGTCGGCTATCTCACCAGCTATCTCGACACCATTACCGTCAGCAAAGTGGTCAATATCCTGATTGCCGCCGTGCTTCTACTGGTCGCGCTGTTTATTTTCTCGTGGTTTTTCACCCGCAGTATTAAGAAGCAGATTTTCTCCCTCGAACCGCGCGAGATTGGCCTACTGGTACGTCAGCAAAAAGCGATGATGGAGTCTATCTACGAAGGGGTTATTGCCATTGACGATAATCTGCGTATTGAGGTGATAAACCAGGCGGCAAGAACGCTGCTTGGCCTCAGCCTGCCCGCGCGCGAGCTACGCGGCCAGCTGATCGATGAAGTGATCGCGCCGATGCCCTTTTTCTCCCGTGAAACCATGCTGCGACAGGATACCCACGATGAGATCTGTCACTTTAACGACCTAACGGTGATCGCCAGCCGCGTGCGGATCATGCTGGAGGACTCCCTGCAGGGTTGGGTGATCACCTTTCGCGACCGCAACGAGATCGACTCGCTTAGCGCCCAGCTAAGCCAGGTCAAACGCTACGCCGATAACCTACGCATTATGCGCCATGAGCAGTTGAACCGTATGACCACCCTTTCGGGTTTACTGCACATGGGGCACTACGACGAGGCCATTCGCTATATTCAGGCGCAGTCCGAGCACGCCCAGGAGCTGCTGGACTTTATCTCTTCACGCTTTAGCTCGCCGACGCTGTGCGGCCTGCTGCTGGGGAAAGCCGCCCGCGCCCGTGAGAAAGGCGTGGCGCTACGCTTCGATCCCGGCTGTTCGATGAGAGAAGCGTTTACGCCGTTGGCGGAATCCGAGGTCATTTCGATTATTGGCAATCTGCTGGATAACGCCATTGAAGCCACCCAGCGCGCGCCGCTGCCTCATGAACCGGTGGAGGTTTTGATTCTGCTTAACGAAAGGGAGCTGATCATTGAAGTGGCCGATCAGGGGATTGGTATAAAACCGGAGATCCGTGAACGGATCTTTGAGCGCGGCGTAACCACTAAAACCCAGGGCGATCATGGTATTGGGCTGTATTTGATCGAAAGTTACGTTACGCAGGCTGGCGGTCTGATAGAAGTGGCCGATAACCCCCCCCATGGCACCATTTTCTCGCTGTTTATTCCCGCAACGGGAGACGCCCGGTGTACCTCACAAGAACTGGAAGATACCGACTATGCAACATGAACTTATTGATGTACTCATCGTGGAAGATGAGAGCGAACTGGCTGAGCTACACGCGGAGCTTATCAGCAAGCACCCGCGTCTGCGGCTGGTAGGCATTGCGGCTTCGCTGGCCGAGGCGCAGGCGCAGCTGGAGAGCAAGCAACCGCAGCTGATGCTGCTGGATAATTATTTGCCGGACGGTAAGGGGATTACGCTTATCAGTAACCCCATGTTGCTCCGCGCCAACTGCTCGGTCATTTTTATCACCGCAGCGAGCGATATGGATACCTGTAGCCAGGCTATTCGCAACGGCGCGTTTGATTACATCCTCAAGCCGGTGTCGTGGAAACGTCTTAGCCAGTCCCTGGAACGCTTCGTGCAGTTCGCCGAGCAGCAGCGGGTATGGAAAATAGTCGACCAGCAGAACGTCGACTCACTCTACCAGCTGCAGGCGAAAAACTATCGTCAGGACAACGGCAGCAAAGGAATTGAAGAAAATACCCTCGCGCGCGTGCAAAAGCTGTTTAACGATCGGATGACACACTGTTTTTCAGTGGATGAAGTGGTCAGTGAAACCGGGCTCAGTAAGACCACCACCCGGCGCTATCTGGAACACTGCGTGGAAGCGGGATTTCTCAGCGTCGAGATGCTGTACGGTAAGATTGGTCACCCACGCAGGATGTACCGCCGCAGCGCCGCATGATCCCCCCATCCCACACGGATGAGGGGAAACTGCACCCTACTTCAGCACATAGCCAAACAGCCGCATAATGCCGTCAGCATCTTTTTCACTGTACACACCCTGTAGCTCCGGCGAGAAGCCGGGCAGCAGGTTGACGCCCTCTTCCAGCGCCAGGAAGTAACGCTGCACCGCGCCGCCCCACACTTCACCCGGCACCACACACAGCACGCCCGGCGGATACGGCAGCGCGCCCTCGGCGGCAATACGCCCTTCCGCTTCGCTAATACGCACCAGCTCGACGTTACCGCGAATAAACTCACTGTTGGCGTCCTGCGGGTTCATCGCCACTGCCGGCAGGCTCTCTTTGCGGAACATCGCTTTTTGCAGATCTTTGACGTCAAAACTGACGTACAGATCGTGCATCTCCTGGCATAGTTCACGCAGGGTGTAGTCGCGATAGCGCACCGGATATTTGTTGTAGATAGTCGGCAGTACGTCCGCCAGCGGCGTGTCGTCTTCAATATGCTGCTCAAACTGCCCCAGCATCGCCACCAGCTGCGCCAGCTTCTCCGACGTTTCGGCCGGGGTAAGCAGGAAGAGGATCGAGTTCAGATCGCACTTCTCAGGGACGATACCGTTCTCACGCAGATAATGGGCCAGAATGGTCGCTGGAATTCCAAATTCGGTATAGCGGCCTGTTTGAGCGTCGATCCCCGGCGTGGTCAGCAGCAGTTTGCACGGATCGACAAAGTATTGATCCTGCGCGTAGCCGTCAAAACCGTGCCAGTGCGCGCCCGGTGCAAAGCTAAAGAAGCGGCGTTCGCGGGCGATCGTCTGGGTGGGATGATCCTGCCACGGACGGCCGTCAACGATCGGCGGGATAAACGGCTGGATCATTTTACAGTTCGCCACGATGGCCTTACGCGCGTCGATCCCTAATTCCACACACTCCGCCCACAGTCGGCGGCCGCTCTCGCCCTGATGAATTTTGGCGTTAATGTCTAACGCCGCAAACAGCGGGTAAAACGGGCTGGTTGAGGCATGCAGCATAAAGGCGTTGTTCAGACGCTTGTGCGGGCAAAAGCGCGCCTGACCGCGAATATGATTATCTTTTTTGTGAATCTGCGACGTCTGCGAGAATCCAGCCTGCTGCTTGTGCACCGACTGGGTAACAAAAATGCCCGGATCGTTTTCATTAAGATCCAGCAGCAGCGGCGAGGTATCCGCCATCATGTCGATAAACTGCTCGTAGCCCACCCATGCAGAATCAAACAGAATGTAGTCACACAGATGGCCGATTTTATCCACCACCTGCCGCGCGTTGTAGATAGTGCCGTCGTAGGTACCCAGCTGAATAATCGCCAACCGGAACGGGCGTGGCGCATCGGCCTTTTGCGGCGCGACTTCGCGGATGAGCTCGCGCAGATAGGCATCATCAAAACAGTGCTCATCAATCCCGCCGATAAAGCCGAACGGGTTACGCGCGGCCTCTAGATAGACCGGCGTCGCGCCAGCCTGAATTAGCGCACCGTGGTGGTTGGATTTGTGGTTGTTGCGGTCAAACAGCACCAGATCGCCACGGGTCAGCAGTGCGTTGGTCACCACTTTGTTAGCCGCCGACGTACCGTTTAGCACAAAGTAGGTTTTGTCAGCATTGAACACCTTCGCGGCAAACTTTTGCGCGTGCTTGGCCGAGCCTTCGTGGATCAGCAGGTCGCCCAGCTTGACGTCGGCGTTACACATGTCGGCACGGAAGACATTCTCGCCGAAAAACTCGTAGAACTGGCGGCCCGCCGGGTGCTTTTTAAAGAACGCACCGTGCTGATGCCCAGGGCAAGCAAAGGTGCTGTTGCCCATCTCAACGTACTGGCTCAAGGTGTTGAAGAATGGCGGCAGAAGCTCCTCTTCATAGCGGCAGGCCGCCGCTTCCAGCTCAAGCCACTCCTGCTCTTTCCCGCTTATTACCGCATCAACCCCCTCAGGGGCAGCGATAGAGTCCGTCGTCAGCACAAACACCGGCAGATGAAAACCGGTACGTTTGAGGAGTGCCAGAATGCCGCTGTGGCTATCGGCCACCGTAATGACGACTGCTGCCACATCGGTAAAGTCGGTACTATCCAGCGCCACCACGCTGCGATGGGTGGATAGACGAGAGACCAGTTCACGACTGGCAGCAATGTGCATTGATTTCATAAGCGCAACGACCCGTTGAGGGTGAATAAAAGCCCCGGGCAAAGCGCCTGGCTTTGCCCCACGAAGCGTCTGGGTGCAGCTGGATTACAGCTCCGACCGCCAGACATCAGTAAAAGCAGACATGGTCTAATTTTACTGTTGTCCTGCAGTGAGCGTGCGTTGCCGTCACCGCATGATGAGCGGGGAGTACGACGCAGAGAAATGGGAGAGCCTTCGCAAGGCTGCGAAGCGGCATTGGCGTTGTAATGGCAAGGATGTCATTGCAGGCTGCCCCCATCAGGAAAGGAGAAATTTCGCGCAATCATTGCACCTTTCGCCAGAGGGCGCAAGACGAAATCTTTATGCATTCACATCAAGGAAAAACCACCACTGAACCGATTAATCGGTCCATAATAATGCAAAATTCAGAGATAAATATCAGGAGTGAATGTGGTTATTGGACCTTTTATCAATGCCAGCGCCGTGCTGGTTGGCGGGCTTCTCGGCGCGCTGCTGAGCCAGCGTTTGCCAGAACGCATCCGAGTTTCCATGACCTCAATTTTTGGCCTGGCATCGCTGGGGATTGGCCTGCTGTTGGTTATCAAATGCGCCAATATGCCGGTCATGGTGCTAGCCACCCTGGTCGGGGCGTTGATTGGTGAGTTTTGTTACCTGGAAAGAGGCATTAACAACGCCGTATCCCGAGTGCAAAAACGGATGCTCAAACCCGGGAAAAGCAGTCAGCACGAGAATTTTATTCAGAGCTTTGTCGCCATCATCGTGTTGTTTTGCGCCAGCGGCACCGGGATTTTCGGTTCGATGCATGAAGGCATGACCGGCGACCCCACCATTCTGATTGCCAAGTCGTTTCTCGATTTCTTTACCGCGATGATCTTTGCATGCTCGCTGGGTTTTGCCGTCTGCGCCATCAGCGTACCCATGTTAATCATCCAGCTGTCTCTGGCCTTCTGCGCCTTTTTGATTCTGCCGCTCACTACCCCAGCGATGATGGCCGATTTCACCGCCGTCGGTGGTTTACTGCTGTTAGCTACCGGGCTGCGCATCTGCGGTATCAAGATGTTTGCGGTGGTCAACATGCTGCCTGCACTGCTGCTGGCGATGCCGATTTCCGCCGCATGGACGGCATTTTTTGCCTGAAAAGTCGTGCTAACTGCGTGAAGTGGTGATAGATTGTGCAACTCGCCGCAAATTTTATAAATTTCGTTGACGAGTCGAGGCGATTACGGTTTAATGCGCCCCGTTGCCCGGATAGCTCAGTCGGTAGAGCAGGGGATTGAAAATCCCCGTGTCCTTGGTTCGATTCCGAGTCCGGGCACCACTATTTAGAAAAACCAGCCTTAGGGCTGGTTTTTTGCTTTCTGGGGTTCCGGTAGATATCTGGTCGTGTCGACCACAGGAGACACTGCTTTTACACCTTGGGCCCCACCTGAGCATTGCCCTTTATAGATGCTCCTCCGGTCACTATGCCAACCTCTGCTGGTCTTCACTCTGCCAATAAATACTATTTCCACTAGGTATACCTATTGGTGAATTGATCATTGCAAGGCAGAATCCGGCCTTTGTCCGGTCAGGAGAAGACAAACAGCATCGCTTCACTTCGGAGCTCTGCAAAACACTACCGCGCCGGTAGGCTTGCTCAACCCTTCACAATCCCGGAAAGTATTCCCGGCCATGCTCACGGCTCTCAATAAAATCGGTTATCAGCCCTCAGTCAACCAACTTACTCCCCACCACTGTTAAGCCTCCAGTAATTGATGTGTGAATCGCCCACTCTTTAAATCACTCTTCAAAGTAAACCCTTTGCCCAAAAATAAACCTGAACTTTTTTCCGTTCTGGTCAGTGTAGATTGTGGGCTGCAGCTCACAGTTCTCCTCTGGCATTTGAGAGGGGTTTTCAATCTGATTCAGTAGCTCCTTCCAAGTCACACGGCCCGGTTCCCCGTAACGAGGACGTTTCAATGCTTCCTGAAAGGTTCCACCATTTCCAGCAGAACGCCCCGCGTTTACATTGGCCTGTTGCCGTTGCCACTCAGCGTAATCGTCGTAATCACTCATTAATCGCCCTCATTCGGGTGCTCAATTTCCAAATCTCGTGGACTGACCCCACGTCCGTAGACAAATTCTGCCCTCACGACGAGGCCTGTTCAAAGGCCTCCGGACTGACGCCGCCGAGATGACTGTGGCGCCGGGCCCGGCTGTAGAACACTTCAATGTAATCGAAGATATCGGCGCGGACCAGATCCCGGGTTTTGTATATTCTCTTCCTGATGCGTTCTTTTTTCAGTGAACTGAAGAACGATTCGGCCACCGCATTATCCCAGCAGTTGCCACGCTGGCTCATACTCGGGGCTAGGTTATTGGCCCGGCAGAAGCGCTGCCAGTCGTCACTGCCGTACTGACTGCCCTGGTCTGAGTGCACGATGACCTCGCCGTCCGGTTTACGTCGCCAGACGGCCATCATCAACGCGTCTAGTGCCAGTTCGCGTGAGAGAGTGGGCTTCATCGACCAGCCCACCACGTTACGGGCGAAGAGATCGATAACCACTGCCAGATACTGCCAGCCCTGCCAGGTGCGGATATAAGTAATGTCGGTGACCCAGACCTGGTTGGCCCGGACAACAGTAAACTGCCGCTGCGCGCGATTAGGAGCAACGACTGAAGGTCGGCCAGCGATACGACGTGGCGCTTTATAGCCGCGTACGGCTTTGATCCGGTTCAGTTGCATAATACGACCCACCCGGTTTTTGCCGCAGGTTTCCCCGATTTCGTTCAGATCGCCATGAACCCGCCGGCAACCGTATACACCTCCGCTCAGTGAATATGAGTCACGGATAAGCGTCAGCAGGCGCTGGTTATCTTTATCACGCGCCGAGACCGGGTTGTGCAGCCACGCGTAGAACCCGGCCCGGGCGATCGTCATCACACTCCATACAGAGCGGTGCTCATTGATAAAGCGGTACTTCAGTCGGGCTCCCTTGCAAAGTACCGCGCGGCCTTTTTCAGGATATCCCGTTCCTCTTCGGTACGTTTTAGCTGCGCCCGGAGTTTCAGGATCTCGCTTTTGGCTTCCAGTAAATCCCGGGCATGCTGCTCGCTGTTATCCGGTTTGATAGCCCGTAGCCACTTGTAGAGGCTGTGTGCAGAAACGCCCAGACGGTCAGATACTTCGGCAACGGAATAACCGCGTTCCGTGATCTGACGGACGGCTTCTTCCTTAAATTCAGGTGTAAATCGTGGTGTGCCCATATGCTCCCCCTATGCTCAAACTATAGGGCAGGATCGTCTACCGGGGTGGAGTCAGTCCAACATAAGCATTTATCAGTTCAGTTTTATCATTAAAGTCAGAACAAATGGTGAGAAGATAAAGCACGGTCTTCTTGTTAACTTCAGGAAAAACATAGCAAGACAGGTTTCATCCCTTTGTACATCCGCGATGCGATTCTACCCGAATGAAAGACACAAACCGAGCCGTCAGATTTTTAGATGCATAAATAAAATTCGTGACATTCATTATATATAGAAAGATAATTAGTGATGCATTTCAGATAGTAAACCTTAATATTCCAATATCAAGGCGAGGGTTATACTAAACAAGTTAACTTTCGCCACAAATGAAATTAATAAAAAGCATTATAAATGCCAATTTATTTAATCATTCACTTTCAAGTTCAAGCACACCCAGAGTATAGTCATATCCTTCAGTTGCAACAAACACATGTTCAATTAAATGTAAATCTTTCGACTCATCAGGAAACCATAAATTCGCTGGCTGTTTTTTACTTTCACCAACAGGATTCGTTGATAATGAGGACATTAATGAACCATCTGGAATTGATATAGGTGGAACACCTTTTGTTTTAATATATACTTTGCTTTTATATGCTTTTTGGTTAGAGGAAGCCCATAAAATCATACCATCCCTAGCTGCGACAACTACAATTCGCTTTGGAAGAATTTCCTTCAATTTCAACGCTGCAGCCATAAGAGATACATTATATCTATTGGCGCAGTGAATAAGTAATTCGATACTAAATTGCTGATGAGATATTTGTTTTCTACAATCGTCCAAAGGCATTAAAAGATATGATGCAAATGTATCTGCCTCATTTTCTATATCGCGGACTGGGTGATGCTGCCAACTT
>NZ_JAKCNS010000121.1 GCF_021440345.1 Kluyvera intermedia | reverse complement strand
CACAGATTGTCTGATGAAAAGTAAATAGCAAGGCGTCTTGCGATTGAGACTTCAGTGTCCCCTTCGTCTAGAGGCCCAGGACACCGCCCTTTCACGGCGGTAACAGGGGTTCGAATCCCCTAGGGGACGCCACTTGCTGGTTTGTGAGTGAAAGTCGCCGACCTCAATATCTCAAAACTGACTCTCTGAGTTACGTTTGAGATATTTGCTCTTTAAAAATCTGGATCAAGCTGAAAATTGAAACGACACACTGTGTCTGTTCT
>NZ_JAKCNS010000120.1 GCF_021440345.1 Kluyvera intermedia | reverse complement strand
CTTATTCGCACCTTCCTTAACACATACATAACAGGAATGTAGACAAGGGTTATATATGAACAAAGTTTACAGCATTATTTGGAACGCGGCGCTCGGTATCTGGGTGGTCGTTTCTGAATTAACGAAAGGAAAGAAAAAAAGCAGTTCGCGTAAAACTGTCGCCGTACTGGCAGCTGGCGCATTAAGCGGTGCTTCATTGCTGGCTTCTGCAGCCCAGATTACCGCAACGGGTGAACACGATATTCATGAAGACTTCAAGACAGGTATTTCCGCTGGGGTTTATGAGGGTATCCACGACTACGGCTTCTTATATGAAGATAACACAACTGGTCAGGCACTGAATATCAGTGGTGCAATCCCAACATTTAGCCCGGGTCAAAGCGGCGTTGTTGAATCAACCACTATCCGGGAACTGCTGGAAAGCGGCAAAATCACCCTGCTGGCGACCAGCCCTGACCAGAGCGTAAAAACCATTACCAACTCTGAAGAACTGGCGGAATACCTGACTTACAACCAGTCGTCAACGCCTTCGCAGAGCACAGAATTTGATATCAACGATCCGGCGTTTCCCGGCGAAAAAACGACCATCAAAGTCTTTGATACCAATGAGTTAAATGGTTTTCTTACCGAAGCGCAAGTCGGCGATGCGGTATTAAACACCTTTGATGCTCAGAAATCAGAAATCTATAAGCAATTTGGTATCGCACTGGCGACAAATGGCTCCATTGCCAATCTGAATATTGGCAACGACACCCTCAATGTGCGTGACAAAGCCAATACCATTGAAATGCTGGCAAAAGATTCCTCGCTGCTGGAAGCACAAGGTACTGCAAGCCAGGTGAACTGGCAGTCAGATAACTATATAAAATTTAACGCAGCCCCGGTGATCCCTGAAAAAACGTTCACCGGTTCAGCGCAAACCTCCGTGTTTGGCGATGATGTGACGCTGATGACCTATGGCTATGACGAGGATGGTCAGGTCGTCAAAACCGGGGAGCGCACATTTACCATTACCAACACACAAGAACTGGCCGAATTCAATGACTGGCTGTTGGGCAAAAGCGACGACGCGGCACTCAACCCTGATGGTGAAAAAGTCAGCCAAATCCAGCTGTGGATAGATGCGGAGGAAGTCACAACCGTCACCGCAGCACAAACAAAGTACGCCGGGCTGATTGAAAATCTGCTCACCTCCGGTAAGCCAGCTGACATACTCAGCTGGGATTACGACGTCTGGACCGACGGTTTGTCACATACCAACAACGCGACCGCTGGCCGTGGTGAGTTACATGCCATCTACGCCAACGGCGCAGGCACCTCAGGCACCTTGAACAAAGACGCGATTATTGCCGTTGACGGCAGTATTAATGGCGTGATGAAAGCCATTAATGGTGGGGTTATCACTAACCTTGGTGAGCTGAACGCATTACGCACGTCTACCGGGCAAAGCCTGGCGATTGGCATGCTGGCAAAAGACGCGACGGCAACCAACAACGGGATCATCAACTCCGGGCTGTTTATTGATAAAGACGGCAACCAAAACGTCAACAGCTATGGCGCATTTGGTATGCAGGGGCAAGGCGCCAGTCAAATCACCAACGAAGGCACCATCAACCAGGCGATCACCACCGATAACTTCGGTACCGCTTCTGCCGCCGATCCCTGGAGTAAGGACAAACCCGCTGGCGAGCTGACGCTGGCCATTGGTATGCAACTGTCTGACAATGCTCAAGGGGTCAACAACGGCGATATCAACGTCGTGGACGGGCGCAAAAACGGTGCATCCTACGGCAGCGGCATCGCCTATGGCGTAGAAGTCGCCGACAACGCCACCTTTACCAACAGCGCAGGTGCCTCTATTTATCTTGGCCGTAACGCAAGTGATCCGTCTAAAGATGTCACCATGTCAGGCGGTTCAAGTCTGAGCGCCGGGATCATGACCAAGAGCGCCAAAGAGGTGATTAACAACGGCCTTATCACGCTGGGAACCGGCGTACGTAACGCCGCGGGTATGCTGATTGGTAACGCGACCGGCAACGTCATCAATACCGGTAATATCGTGATCAATGGCGATTCCAGCGCGGGGAGTAGCAGGAACTACGGTATCACCGTGCGTGACAGCGGCGCGGAAAATAATCAGGAAATTCGCAACGACGGCAAGATTAACGTCAACGGCACCAACAACGTCGGCATCCACGTCAGCGCAACTAACAAAAATGCCGAAGCCACGACCAGCGCTTCAGGCTCTATCGTAGTTGATGGTGAAGGTAGTGTCGGTAACCGTAACTATGCCGTCTGGGCTGAAGGTGGCAAAGATGGAAAGGCAGTGGTCAACGTCTATTCCAACATCACGCTAAACAAAGCCGGGAACATCGGCGTACACGTGCGTGATAACGCCGTCGCTAACGTCGACAGCCTGAGTAGCCCGGCATTCAACAGCACCGATCAGATTGGCTATTACCTGTATGGTAAAGGCGCAACTGCGAATATTGGTCAGGCGGTAATGAATGACAACGGGCAGGATCGCACCACCATTTTCCGTATTGCCAACGGCGCAATGCTGGCCGGTAACACCACCACTCCTGACGGTCAGCCCAGCTCAAACCTTGACCTGACCTTAAGCGGCGAACAGTCCGTTGGCGTATTAGCGACGGGCACAGGCAGTAGTGTGGATACCGGCGAAGCCACGTTCATCGTGCAGGGCACCGACTCCGCCGCGCTGCTGATTGAAGGCGGTGCCACAGGTAACATCAGCGATAAAACCACCATCAATTTAACCGGTGAAAGAACCATTGCCGGGGTAGTGGACGGTCAGGCTCACCAGTTGAATGGCAACGCAGAGGGTAGCGCCACTCCGACCATCCTCACTTCAAACGCAAAAATCACTTCAGAAGCCAGCGGCAACAAGGTTATTGCCTATGTGGCAAGGAACCAGGGCAGCCTGATCCTCGATACCCAGGCAATTATCGATCTTGCCAGCACCGACAGCATTGGTGTTAACGTGCAACAAGGCGGGAGTTTAACCAATAACGCGACCGCTGCCTTACATGTGAGTAACGGCATTGGCGTACAAGCTTCTGGTTCGAACGCACAGATTAAAAAATTGGGTCAGATTCAAGTTGATGATGGAACCGCAGGGGTTCTGCTGACCAACGGTGCCAGCCTGAATATTACTGGTAATACTGGCGATGCCATCACCACCAATGGCACTGCTGACGGTATTCGCCTGGACACCGGAGCCGGTAAGCTGGCTGCCAAAGGGGTGATTATTAGCGCCGAAGGTACTGGCGCGGGCATTCAAAACGATGCCAACAATACCGATATCACACTCAATGATGTCACCATCAATGCCAACGACGGTCCGGGGATCCGTACCAGCGTCGCGTTAAACATGAAAGATGGCCTGAATAACATTCTGAACGTTAACGGTAAAGGTACCGGCTTCGCCTTTGAGCAGCGCAATGGTGACGCAGTGACAGGCAATCTGACCATCGGTAAAGGCTATACCGTTGAGGTGCATAACAGCGAAGGCAGCGGTATCCGCGCCAATACGGACGGTAAGGTCACCACCAATGCCAATATCAACGTCTACGACAGCGCAGGTGGTTCTGCAATCATCGCTAAAAATGTTAGCGCAATAGCCAATAGCGGAAAAATTACCTCTGCCAGCACCACCGCACCCGTTATTGATGCCAGCGGTGACAGCAATAAAAAAATCACCAATACCGGTACCCTTCAGGCTATCAACGATACGGCAGTGGCGATTCAATCTGGCAAGGGCAATGACACCATTGATATCAGCCAGGGTATCACCAGTGGCGTGATCAACACTGGAGAAGGCAAGGACACCTTTAACTGGCAAAGCGGAACCTTTGCGGGCGAGGTGAATTTCGCCGGAACCGGCGGCAACAATAAAGCCAACATCGGCAATGTGACGCTGGATAAAACGCGCCATATCACTACCGAAGCCGGCAGTGGCAACGCCCTCACCTTCACCAATACACACGGTAACAGTGCGAAAATTGGCAGTCTGAGCAGCGATAACCTGACCACCGGTACCAACATCGGCACGGGTTGGGACTCACTGACCATTAGCGGTTCAAGTGCAGATATGCGCATCGTCGATCGTCTGCAACTGGCAAGTAAAACCATTGCGGTTACCAATGGCGCAACGCTGCGTACCGGCGATCACGGCGAGTCCACCAGCACTGCCGCGACCATCGCTGACTACAATGTGACGACTCAGGGTACAGGCAGCCGGGTCATCTTTGACACGCAGGGCGACACGACGGCTGCGCAGATCTATAACGGCGTCATCAGCGGTGATGGGAAGTTTGAACGCGCGGCAGGCGGCACCACTGTCTTTACCGCCAACAACACCTATACCGGCTCCACCACTATTGATCAAACCGGTACGCTGCAGTTGGGTGACGGCGGAAATACAGGCGGAGTCAACGCCGTGTCTGACATCATCGACAATGGCGTGCTGGCGATTAATCGGGCCAATGATGTGCTGCTTGGCGGCGTAATCTCCGGGATCGGTGCGTTACAGCAGATTGGTAACGGTATTACTCGCCTGACGGGCAATAACACCTATACCGGCGACACGACCGTCACCAGCGGTACGCTACTGGTGAAAGGGAATCAGAGTGCCGCGACGGGTGTGACCAAAGTAAGCGGTACGGCGACGCTGGGGGGTAACGGGGTGATCGGCGGCGACGTGCTGATGAACGATGCCTCTACCCTCAGCGCCGGTGACGGCGGTGCGGGTACGTTATCCATTAACGGTAATCTGCAGCTTGGCAGCAAAACGACCTCCGCTTTCGAACTGGGTCAAGCCTATACGCCAGGCGGCGCGCTAAACGATCTGATTAACGTCGCAGGCGATCTGCAACTGGACGGGACTCTGGACGTCACCACTTCACAGGGTGGTAACTTCGGACCGGGCGTGTACCGTATCTATAACTACGGTGGCACGCTGGATAACCAGACGCTGGAATTAGGCGCGATACCGAATAGCCAGGATAAGAGCAATATTTTTGTTCAAACCTCCATCGACAAACAGGTCAACCTGGTGAATGCCAACGGCGTTACCCTGCAGTTCTGGGACGGCGCAACCGTTAATCAGAGCCACGGCGCGTCGGGCATTGAAGGCGACAGCAAAATTGACGGTGGCGATGGCAAATGGATGGCAATCGGCAGTCAGGGTGATAACAACTGGACCACCGCAACCGGTGAGGGTAACGCCCCTTGGGCACAGAAGTCCTTCGCCGTCTTCACCACCAAAGGCGGTACCGTTACCGTGGATAACGCCGCGGGAGAAGTTAACTTCTCCGGAGCACAGTTTGATGCCGATGGCTATGTCGTTAAAGGCGATGCGCTTAACGCGTATGCCACCACGGAAAACGCGACCCACGCAGGCCAGACGCCGGGGACTGGCGAACTGCTGGTGCGCGTTGGCGCTGGTGGCGCGGGGCAAAACTATACCGCGACCATTGAGTCCGTTATCCGCGAGGCCAGTACTGCTGACAAGCTGACGCTGGTGAAAACCGACCTTGGCCGTCTGATCCTCAGCGGTGACAACGAATATCGCGGCGGCACGCGCATTGATGGCGGCACGTTGCAGATCTCCTCCGACAGCAATCTCGGCCAGAGCGGAACTGACCTGGCCATCAATAACGGTTCAACGCTGCAACTGGGCGCGGACCTGACCAGCAATCGCACCATTGAGCTGGGAGCGAATGAGAATGCTGCGGTGTTTGACCTTAATTCGCACCACTTCACGCCAACCGGTGAGATTACCGGCGAGGGTAAACTGAAAGTTACCAGCAGCTCTAGTGATGCGGGCAGCACCTTGTCGCTCGACCGCGCAAACAGCTACAAAGGCGACACCGAAATTGCCGGTACCGGAAACGCCAACAATGTGACGGTCAACGTCAGCAAAACCGGAGCCTTTGGCAGTAATGAAAGCAGCACCGTGAACGTCAATAAGGGTGCGACGCTCAATGTCAGCGGGACAGATACCAGCCTGAAATCCCTGACTATGAACATCGCCGACAGCCTGTTAACGCTGGCGGATAACGTCACCGCCGCAAGCGCAATGCTGAACCTGACGGGCACGGCGAAAGCGGTGTTAACCAACAACGCCAGCGCGGGCAACGCGACGGTTAACGTGTCAAAAGACAGTACCCTGGCGCTGGAAGAAAATGCCAGCGGGGGCAATGCCACCGTGAATAACAGCGGACTGATGACCTTTGCTGACTATGCGATGGCAGAGAACACCGTCGTTAAAAACCTGGTTGGCGGTAAGGTCGATATCAGCGCAGTCGACAGCGCAACGTCTATCGGCTCGTTGTCCGGCGCGGGTAATGTCGAACTGGGCAATAAAGAACTGTCGCTGGGTAATCTGCATCTTGATGACACCATCAGCGGTATTATCAGCGGCAACGACGGCAGCCTGGTGAAAATCGGTGACGGTACGTTGACGCTGACCGGCGATAACACTTACACCGGCACCACAGACGTCAATGAAGGCGTGCTGCTGGTCAACGGTAATCAGTCTGCGGCTACCGGCCAGGTGACGGTGAAATCCGGGGCAACGCTCGGCGGTAACGGTATTATCGGCGGCGCGGTTGATGTGCTGGACGACGCGCATATTACCGCAGGTGCAGCTATCAACAGTGTGGGTAAACTGACTACCGGTTCTCTGACGCTCAGTGATAACGCCCAACTGGATTATCAGTTTGGTCAGGCTTATACCCCGGGCGGTGCCTTCAACGACTTGATTGACGTAAATGGCGATCTGACGCTCGACGGTAAGCTCAACATTGAAACCTCACCAGGCGGAAGCTTTGATGTGGGCGTTTACCGCGTCATCAACTACACCGGCACATTGACCAACAATGTGATGGATATTGCTAACGCACCGGAAGCAGCTGACAGCCTGTACGTGCAGACATCGGTGAAAAATCAGGTCAACCTGGTCAACCACGCCGGACTGACGCTGCGCTTCTGGGACGGCACCGGCGGTGAGAATGGCGAGCTGAAAAATAACGGCGTCATTAACGGCGGCGACGGTATCTGGCAATCCAGCCAGGGTAACGACAACTGGACCACCGATGAATCGACGCCAGAAGGCGCGTTGAACGCACCGTTTACCGATGCCGCATTCGCCGTCTTCCAGGGTGAAGCGGGCAACGTAACCGTCGATAACAGCAAAGGCGATGTCATCATCAGCGGCGCGCAGTTCGCCACCGATGGTTATCGTGTGGGCGGAGAAGCCATTACCACCGACACGGCAAACACCCTGATTCGTGTCGGCGATGGCACAGTAGACGGCGCCAGTTACACCGCCACTATCGACAGCGTTATCCGAGGTACCGGCGGCCTGAATAAAGGCGATCTCGGTACGCTGATTCTCACCGGCGACAATACTTACAGCGGTGGCACCACCATCACCTCAGGGACGCTGCAGGTGGCGGGTGATACCAACCTGGGTGCGGCAGATACGGGAATTACCTTTAATGGCGGTACGCTGAAGTATGGCGAAGCGTTTGATACTGCCCGTCAGGTGACGCTGGAATCCGGCGGCGGGACATTCGACACCAACGGGCATGACGTTTCTCTGCTGACGGAAGTCGAAGGTAACGGTCAACTGACCAAAACCGGTAAAGGCTCCCTCACCCTGACGCTGGATAACACCTACACCGGTGGCACCACCATCGAACAAGGTGTTTTACAACTGGGTAACGGCGGTGATATTGGCAGCATTCAGGGGGATGTCGTTGATAACGGCGTACTCAACGTCAATCGTGGCGATACCCTGGCGCTGACCGGCAATATCAGTGGTAAAGGCCAGTTGCATCAGACCGGTAGCGGCATTACCGAGCTGCAAGGTGAAAACAGCTACAGCGGCGCTACGTTGATCGCCAACGGCGTGCTGCAAGCGGGTAATACCAACACCCTGAGTAGCGCATCACACCACTATGTAGTCGCAGACACCACGTTGAACACGCAGGGCTATAACCAGACGGTAGCGGGCCTGAGCAACGGTGGCGATGTCTCGCTCATCGGTCAGCAGACTGGCACAACCTTAACCGTCAAAGGGGATTACACCGGCGAAAAAGGGACTATCAACATGGCAGCTATCCAGAATGGTAGCGGAGCAGGCATTGCCGACCGTCTGATTATCGATGGCGGTAAAGCCAGCGGTAGCACACTGCTGGATGTCGATGGTTCTGGTCTTGGCGCGCCGACCATTGGGGATGGTATCGAAGTGGTGACTGCGCTCAATGGCGCAACCACAACCGCGCAAACGTCGCGGGATGCCTTCCATCTTGCCGCCGATCGTATGGCTGCAGGTGCGTTTGAGTACCAACTACATGCGGGTAATGCTCAGGGCCAGGGTGAAAACTGGTATCTGAGAAGTGAATACCGTCCAGAAACCATGCTGTATTCTGGCCTCGCCAGCGTAGTACGTCAGGGTGATATTAGCCTGTTAGGTAACATGCACCAACGTATGGGGGACGAGGTTAAACCGGGCATTGATGAAGACAATCGCGCCTGGGCAAGAATGATTGGCTACTCCGGTAAAACCAAACTGGATGATGCTGCCGGTACGCAAACCAGCTCCCATACCATGGGTATCCAGGTCGGCGTTGATATGTATGCTAACGAAAGCTGGAAAGCCGGGATGTATACCAGCATCCTTGATATCGACAGCAACGTGAAAGGCACGAAGACAGGCAGCGATGGCAAAGGCGGTAACATCGACGACAACGCATTTTACGTCGGTGGCTATGCGACCTGGTTCTCGGGTGACGGTATGTATGTTGATAACGTCCTGCAGTACGGTAACCATAAATCCCGCCTGGCGGCGACCGGTAACAATGGCTCGTATACCGTCAGAGGCAACACGCTGACGGCGTCGACAGAGGTGGGTAAATCGTTCCGTTTAGGCGCCAGCGCATGGAGTCTGGAGCCTCAGGCTCAGTTGATCTACCAGTACAGCGACTTTGATAACAGCACGCTGGATGGTGTGACCCCAACGAAAGTGAAAATGGATACCGCAGACTCCTTTACCGCGCGTCTGGGCGTGCGTCTGGTCGCTGACTATGACACCAACCATGGCAAATTCCAGCCGTACGGCAGGGTTAACGTCTGGCAGGGTCTGGGTTCAAAAGACAAAACGCACTTTAGCAATGCGGTAGCCACCACTACGCTGGAATCTTCACAGCAGTACTCCAGCACTGAAGTTGCAGCCGGCCTGTCATGGTCTATCGACAGAAACCTGCAGGTCTACGGTGAGCTGGGTACGCAATTCAGCAACGGCGGCAGTAAGTCGCAGATCGAAGCGCCGGTCAATGCCTCTATCGGCTTTAAGAAATCGTTCTAAGCTGACATAAACTCGCCAGCCTCCTGCTTAGCAGGGGGCTTTTTTTTGCTTATAGTATTACAGGGGTGGCTGATGCGCGACGCGTATCAGGCCTACAGACTTACCAGCAACGTGGAACAATCAAGGGATTGGGAAACGTAAATACGGAAGGATTAACGATTATATTGCGCTAAGAGTGAAGGGATCTCTTGTGCCTGCACCGGGGGAGAAATGAAAAAGCCTTGAATTTTGTCACAACCAATCTGCATCAACCGGTCCAGTTGGGACTGGGTTTCCACCCCTTCGGCAAGAACTTCGATACCAAAATTATGCGCCAGTGAAATAATACCCTCAACAATCTTTGTCGATCGGGTGTCGGGCTCAATAGCGGTGACAAATTCCTTATCAATTTTTAAGGTATCAAAAGGATATTTCAACAGGTAATTAAGATTAGCATGACCGGTTCCAAAATCATCAAGCGCAAGCTTGACCCCTATCGCCTTTAATTCCGTCATATTTTTAGCCGCAATCTGACTGTCGTACAGCGGTGACGTTTCGGTGACCTCTATTTGGCATCGATGGACCGGCAATCCGGAGGTGGCAAGATTTTGTCTGACGCGTTGGGGTAAGGAAGGTGCGAACAAGT
>NZ_JAKCNS010000119.1 GCF_021440345.1 Kluyvera intermedia | reverse complement strand
GGGAAACAGGTCAACTTTGCAGACGGCCCGGACTGTGGGAAACAGGTCAACTTCGCGGGCGGCCGGGAGTGTGGGAAACAGGTCAACTTCGCGGACGGCCCGGACTAAGGGAAACAGGTCAGCTTCTCGGACGGCCCGGACTATGGGAAACAGGTCAACTTCTCGGACGGTCGGGAGTGTGGGAAACAGGTCAACTCCGCGTACGGCCCGGACTGTGGGAAACAGGTCAACTTTGCAGACGACCGGGACTGTGGGAAACAGGTCAAACTATGCAGACGCC
>NZ_JAKCNS010000118.1 GCF_021440345.1 Kluyvera intermedia | reverse complement strand
GAAACCGGCACCGGTAAAGAGGTGGTGGCGCGCTATCTGCATCGCCATAGCCCGCGCGCCAATGCGCCGTTTCTGGCGGTAAACTGCGGTGCATTGACCGAGTCTTTGGCGGAGTCGGAGCTGTTCGGCCACGAGAAAGGCGCTTTCAGCGGGGCGACACATACTCATCAGGGCTGGTTTGAAGCGGCAGAAGGCGGCACGCTGCTGCTGGATGAAATAGGCGAACTGAGTCTGGCACTGCAGGTGAAGCTGCTGCGCGTGTTGCAGGAGCGCGAAATCACCCGCGTCGGCTCTCATAAGCCTATCCGCATTAATGTGCGAGTGATTGCGGCGACTCACGTCGATCTGGCGCGCGCCATTCAGGAGCGGCGCTTTCGCGAGGATCTTTATTACCGCCTCAATATTGCCGCAGTGACCCTGCCGCCGCTGCGTCAGCGCCAGCAAGATATTCCGGTGCTGGCTCAGCATTTTGTTCAGCTATATGCCTCACGTTTAGGCCGCCCGGTACCACAACTGGCATCGGAAACGCTCGATTTGTTGCGCACTTATCCGTGGCCGGGCAACATTCGCGAGCTCGAAAATACGCTGCACAATGCGGTGCTGCTGAATCCAGATAGCGTACTCACGCCTGAGAATCTGCGGTTAACGTCGGCCGTAGCCGCCCAGCAATCGCCCATTGATGACAGCGATGAACTCACTCGTTTTATACGTAGTCAGCTACTCGCCCACAGCGGTGCGCTGTATGACCGGCTGCTGCGGGCAATGATCCAGACGGCCATGAGCCAGAGCGATAACAACCAAAGCCAGGCGGCTTCACTATTGGGCATCAGTCGTCATACGCTGCGCACGCAGTTAGCGCACCTGGGGGTGATTAAGCAACGGCGTAAGGTGGGCGAACCGGTTGTATCTGCGCCACGCGAGCGAGAGCTGCGCATTGGCTATCAGCGCTTTGGCAACCTGGGCGTGCTTAAAGCCCGCCAGCTACTGGAGCAATCTTTTGGCGAACTGGGTGTGAACGTGCTGTGGAGCGAATACCCAGCGGGTCCGCAGCTACTGCAAGCGCTGAGCAACGATGAGATTGATTTTGGTACGACCGGGGAAGCGCCGCCGATTTTTGCCCAGGCGAAAGACAACGCGCTGCTGTACGTTGCCTGGGAGCCGCCGGCTCCACGCAGCGTCGCCATGGTGGTTCCCAACGCCAGCGATATCCGTACGCCGCAACAGCTTCGCGGTAAACGCATCGCGCTCAACAAAGGGTCAAATGTTCACTGGCTGTTGGTGCAAATTCTGGAAGAAGCCGGGCTTGGGCTTGGCGATGTGAAAGTGGTCTATACGCCACCGAAGTATCCGTTAACCGCCAGTGACTATCTCGCCGCCGACGCCTGGATGATGTGGGATCCGGTGCTCAGCGCTGCGGAGCAAAGCAGTACGCTGCGGGTCCTCGCTACCGGCGAAGGGCGCGTCAACAACCATCAGTTTTACATCACGCGCCGCGAGTATGCGCGCCATAACGAGGAAATTATTGCCGGGATTGTGGCCGCGCTGGTAAAAACCGGGAAGTTTATTGACCGTCATCGTCATGAAGCGGCGCAGCTGCTGGCCAGTGAACTAGGATTGGATGTCGGTTCGCTTACCTGTGCGCTGGCGCGCCGCAGCCATCAGACCCGAGAGATGGATATGCAGGCGGTACGGGCGCAGCAATCCATTGCCGACCGCTTCTACGCGTTAGGCCTGCTGAACAGGCCCGTCGCGGTCAGGGAAGCGATATGGTACGCCCGAGAGCGGCTGATTACGTCGTGGGCTGCCGCTTAGTGTTGCTTAAACGTCGCGATAGGCTTCGGTGAAATACCGAAGTCTTCTTTCAGTTGCTGTTTACTCTTCATCACCATCTGTCCCTGGGTGTCGATGGTCATGTGCTGCGCGTCATCGTTGTGACGAGACTGCCAAAGCATCACCAGCTGGAGGCTGTTTTCTTTCTGTTCGGCGGTCAGCGCCACTCCGTCCGGCCATTTTCCAAGCTCCACGGCGGTGACTAAACGCTGATAAATTTCCGGCGTCATATTGTCGATCATTTGCTCAATACTCATCTCCCGCTCCTTCTCCTCAGGAATAATTTGCTGAATCGTTTTTTCAACCTTTTGTTGAGGCACCGCTCTCGTCATCCGTGAAGTTCAGCGAGGCGGAATTGACGCAAAATCGTTCGCCCGTCGGCTGTGGTCCATCGGGGAAGACGTGCCCCAGATGAGCATCACAATTTCCGCAACGGATTTCAGTACGTTGCATGCCGTGGGAGTAATCATTGAGATAACGGATAGCCGTGTCGCTCACCGGCTCGTAAAAACTCGGCCAGCCGCATCCAGAATCAAACTTACTTTGGGAATGAAATAGCGGCGCATCGCACACCAGGCAGTGGTAAATCCCATCACGCTTATTGTGCAGCAAACGCCCGGTAAATGGCGGTTCCGTACCGTGTTTCTGAGTGACATAGAACTGCATTTCGCTGAGATTAGTTTTTAGTTCTTCTGGGGTGGGTTTATTGACCATTTTGCTCACATCTCACAATGAAAAATACAATTACCAGAGGATTCTAACAAAACATTAACAATGAAGTGTGAACTTTTGTTCTAAACTTAACCGGCGTGAAAAGGCCGAGGATTAATTGTGACACGCATCACACTTTCATCTCCTGTGCCCTTTAAAAATCCCGGCTCCGCCCTCATGTGGTTTCTAGCTCATAGGAAGAGTGAGGCAGGTCAGTCGTGCAAAGCTTAGGCAGAGGATTGATTTGTCGCAATGATTGACACGATTCCGCTTGACGCTGCCTAAGGTTTTTGTAATTTTACACGCAACCTTTTATTCACTAATAAATAGCTGGTGGAATATATGACTATCAAAGTAGGTATCAACGGTTTTGGCCGTATCGGCCGTATTGTTTTCCGTGCTGCTCAGGAACGTTCTGACATCGAAATCGTTGCAATCAACGATCTGTTAGACGCTGACTACATGGCATACATGCTGAAATATGACTCCACTCACGGCCGTTTCAACGGTACCGTTGAAGTGAAAGACGGTCATCTGGTCGTTAACGGTAAAAAAATCCGTGTTACCGCTGAGCGTGATCCAGCTAACCTGAAGTGGAACGAAGTCGGTGTTGACGTAGTTGCTGAAGCAACTGGTCTGTTCCTGACTGACGAAACTGCTCGTAAGCACATCGCAGCTGGCGCTAAAAAAGTTGTTCTGACTGGTCCTTCCAAAGACAACACCCCTATGTTTGTTAAAGGCGCTAACTTTGACAAATACGAAGGCCAGGACATCGTTTCTAACGCATCCTGCACCACCAACTGCCTGGCACCACTGGCTAAAGTTATCAACGACAACTTCGGTATCGTTGAAGCACTGATGACCACTGTCCACGCAACCACCGCTACTCAGAAAACCGTTGATGGCCCGTCTCACAAAGACTGGCGCGGCGGCCGCGGCGCATCCCAGAACATCATCCCATCCTCTACCGGTGCTGCTAAAGCAGTAGGTAAAGTACTGCCAGAACTGAATGGCAAACTGACTGGTATGGCGTTCCGCGTTCCTACCCCGAACGTATCCGTTGTTGACCTGACCGTTCGTCTGGAAAAAGCTGCTTCTTACGAAGAAATTAAGAAAGCACTGAAAGCTGCTTCCGAAGGCGCAATGAAAGGCGTTCTGGGTTACACCGAAGACGACGTTGTATCTACCGATTTCAACGGTGAAGTTTGCACTTCCGTATTCGATGCTAAAGCTGGTATCGCTCTGAACGACCACTTCGTGAAACTGGTTTCCTGGTACGACAACGAAACTGGCTACTCTCACAAAGTTCTGGACCTGATCGCTCACATCTCCAAATAAGTTGAGATGAGAATCTGATCCAAAAAGGCGACCTCGGTCGCCTTTTTTTATGGCTAAGTATTTTAAACACCAAGGATTGCAGCATGATTAACAAAATTTTCGCTCTTCCGGTTCTTGAACAGCTTACCCCTGTCCTCTCCCGTCGCCAGCTTGATGAGCTGCCGCTCATCGTTGTCGACCACCCAAAAGTAAAAGCCTCCATCGCCTTCCAGGGTGCACATTTGCTCTCCTGGAAACCGGCGGGTGAAGAAGAGGTTCTGTGGCTCAGCAATAACACCCCATTCAAAAACGGCGTGGCGCTGCGTGGCGGCGTACCTATCTGCTGGCCATGGTTTGGCCCGGCAGCACAACAAGGCTTCCCGGCTCACGGCTTTGCCCGTAACCTGCCGTGGGAGCTGAAAGCGCACAACGAAGACGACAACGGCGTAGTGCTGACCTTTGAGCTGAAAAGCAGCGAGGCGACCCGTCAATATTGGCCGCACGAGTTCAGCCTGCTGGCCCGCTTCAAACTGGGTAAAACCTGTGAGATGGAGTTGGAAGCGCACGGCGAATTCGAAACCACTACCGCCCTGCACACCTATTTCAACGTCGGCGATATCCACGCGGTGAAAGTGAGCGGTCTTGGCGATCGTTATATTGATAAAGTGCAGAACGCTGAAATCGGCCAACTGAGCGATGGCGTACAGACCTTCCCGGATCGTACTGACCGCGTTTATCTGAATCCAGAAGCCTGTAGCGTTATCCACGACAGCGCCTTAAATCGTGCAATTGACGTCGTTCACCATCACCACGTCAACGTCGTGGGCTGGAACCCAGGCCCGGCGCTTTCGATCAGCATGGCGGATATGCCAGATGACGGTTACAAAACCTTCGTCTGCGTAGAAACCGCCTGCGCGAGCGCACCGCAGAAAGCCACGGCTGAAAAACCAGCCCGCTTGAGCCAGACCATCCGCGTGGCAAAACGCTAATCCCTTCCCTGCTTTCCCCGCTGGGCAATACTTCATTGCCCAGCCTTTCTCTTTAGCCCCCGTCAAAAACATTCAATTATTCATAATAAGTTACCGGTAACATCACTTAGATCAACTTTTATCCAGAAACAAATCCATAGAGCAAATCACAGGAGTAATATCAAAAGACTAGATATAAGCACCAATAAAAAACAAATAATCAAAACCTTTCACCATACAACATCACCTCTACACCCCTCATACACTGCGTGGGTTTGCGGCCCTGCACAGCTCAAATGCCGCCCTTCCACGGTTCTTATTTGTTAGTACCCGTAAATTGTAGAGGACCCGTATGTCTGCTTTCCACACCCCCCCTTTCCGGCGTAATACGCTTGCGCTCACGATCGGTCTGGCGCTTTGCGCCCCACTTCCTTTTACCGCGCACGCTGCAGACGGCGCGGACGGCAGCGCCGCAACCTCTGATGCCAGCGCACAAGGTGGTCACGGTGGCGATATGGATCTCACCACCGGTGCTGGCGGAAACGGGGGCGCGGGAGGGAGCGGTGGTCGTGGACAGGCCAGTAGCGATGGCGAAAGCGGTAATGCAGGCAGTGCCAGTACGCCAGAAGATCACCCCGGGGTCGGTGGAAGTCATCAGGAACCCGATAGTAATGCTAACAACGGCTCCGGTGCTGCCGGCGGCGGCGGCGGCGGCGGTTCTGCTGGCGTGGTGTTAGACGGTACCGGTCAAACGAATAACACCGGGGCCATTGTTGGCGGCAACGGCGGTCACGGCGGCAACGGGGGTTCAAACACGACCGATGTCACCGACGCCGGGAACGGTGGCGATGGCGGCGACGGCGGTAACGGTGGCAGCGGCGTACTGCTGACTTCCAGCGGCAGCTATGAGAACAGCGGCACCATTGATGGCGGTGCAGGTGGCAACGGAGGTAACACCGGTAGCGCCAGCGCCAACGCGCAAACCGATAACGGAACCACCATTCATGCAGGCAGCGGTGGCGCAGGCGGTAAAGGCGGCGACGGCGTAACGGCCACTCAGGGCGGTAATGTCACCAATACCGGTACGATTACCGGTGGTCATGGAGCCACAGGCGGCCTGGCCGCCGATGCAAATAGCAGCCAAAACACCACTGTGACCGGCGTCGGTGGGACCGGCGGTAAAGCGGCCGACGGGGGGAACGGAGTCTGGTTAAGCGACACCAGCACCATTACCAACAGCAATAAAATTATTGGCGGTGATGGCGGTGATGGCGGTAACGGCGGCGCGGTCAACTCTGGACAAGGTACCGGCGTCATCGGCGATGGGGCAGCCGGTGGCAACGGCGGCAGCGGGATAACGGTCGTCGGCAGCGGTACCGTCACCAATGAGGTAAGCGGCAGCATCGTCGGCGGTAATGCCGGTACCGGCGGTGGCGGCAACTCCACCAGCAGCGGCGCCAATTTGAGCGGCGGTAACGGCGGCGATGGCGGTAATGGCGGTACCGGTATTGTGCTGCAAAACGGTGGGAACGTTTCCAATGCGAGCTCCGTCATCGGCGGTTCGGGAAACCGTGGCGGCGGTAGCGGGAGTCTCACCAGTTCGCGCGGCGGTGATTCAGGCACCGGCGGCACAGGGATCGATATCAACCAGCAAGGCAGCGTCACCAACGAGTCAACCGGTAAGGTCCAGGGCGGTAAAGGTGGCGATGACTCTGCGGGGGGCGGTGGCGTCGGTGGCGTTGGGGGTACGGCAGTCAATATCACCGGTGCAGGCAGCGTAGAAAACCACGGCGAGTTTGTCGGCGGCGACGGGGGTGCGGGGGCCAATGCCAACGGTACCGATGCCAACGGTGGCACCGGCGCACAAGGAGGTAGCGGGCTGGCCATCAACGGCTCAGGTACCGTTGTTAACTCATCCGGTGCTTCGATTCGCGGTGGCATGGGCGGCACAGGTGGCGGTGGCAGCCAGGGCGATGGCGGCGTGGGCGGTAAAGGCGGGAACGGTGTTCTGATTGGTTCTGGCGGCACGGTTGTCAACGACGGTGACATCCTTGGCGGCACCGGGAATCGCGGCGGTGGCGGCGGTAAATCCGATGGCGGGGCCGGCGGTGATGGTGTGCATATTACGACCGGCGGCGGTACGCTCAACAACACCGGCACCATTTCCGGCGGTAGCGGTGGCAGCGCGGGTACCGCAACGGGTGACGCGGGGGCCGGTGGCGTCGGCGTTTACGGCAGCGATATGACCATCGTCAATAGCGGGACATTACAGGGCGGGCTGAATCAGGACGGCACGACTCGCTCGCAGGCGGTTATGTTTGTCTCTGGCACTAACTCCCTGGAGCTACAAGCGGGTTACCAGGTTTTGGGCGATGTTGTCGCCGGTAATGGCGACGATACGCTGATCCTGGGCGGTGAGAAAAATTCGACATTTGATGCTGCAAGTATTGGTGATGCCGCCCAATATCAAGGCTTTGATCATTTCAGCAAAACCGGCAATAGCACCTGGCTTTTGCAGAACACCACCGACGCCGTCACGCCATGGACAATTTACGCGGGCATATTGCAGGTCGCCGAAGATGCCAGCCTTGGCAATGCCAGCAGTACGCTAACCTTTGACGGCGGTACGCTACAGATGGTCGGCGATTTCAATTTCGACAGTTCACGTCCGATTGTTATCGATACTGCCGGCGGTACGCTGGATACGCAGGGCTATAACACCACCATTGCGCAGGGGATCACCGGCAGCGGCGATTTCACTAAACTGGGAAGCGGTGCATTAACCTTAACCGGTGACAGTACCTTTAGCGGTGAAACCACCCTTGCGCAGGGCAGTATCGACGTTACCGGGTCATTGGCGGGTGGCGTCACGGCGCGTTCAGGGACCGCTCTTTCCGGTACCGGTAGCGTTGGCAGCACCACCCTTGATGAAGGCAGCACGCTGACCGTGGGTTCTGCGACTCAGGATGACACAATGCTTGCCACCTTTACTATCAACGGCGCATTGGACAATAGCGGTACGGTTAATCTCTCGCGCAGACAGCTGCATGCAGGTAATCAGCTGAAGGTGAATGGCGATTATAAGGGTGGCAGCGACAGCCAAATGAACCTCAGCACCGTGCTGGGAGATGACAATTCACAAACCGACCATGTCAGTATCCAGGGCAGTACATCAGGCACCACATGGGTCAGTTTCAACAATGTAGGCGGTCTGGGCGCACAAACCAATCGTGGTATTGAGGTTATTAGCGTGGATGGTACCTCCTCCGCCGACGCCTTTAAGCAATCGGGGCGAGCCGTCGCTGGAGCCTGGGATTACAGTCTGGTGCAAAAAGGCCAGAACTGGTATCTGACATCGGTGAATACCAACCCTGTCACCCCAATCCCGCAGTATCGTCCGGAAGCAGGCAGCTATTTAAGCAACCTGGCGGCGGCGAATTCGCTGTTTACCCTGGCGCTCGACGATCGCGAAGGCGCCACCGAGTACCGGGATCAGAAGACCAACCGCCCTACCCATGCCGGGACATTCTGGTTACGTCAGGAAGGTGGACAAAACCGCTTCCGGGCGGCCAGCGGTCAGATTCGCACTCAGGCCAACCGCTACGTTGCGCAGATGGGTAATGAGTTCTTCCACGGCAGCAGCAACGGCGACGATCGCTGGGGTACCGGGCTAATGGCGGGCTACGGTAACGTCAAGGGTAACAGCACTTCGTCGCTCACCGGCTATGGCTCACGTAATAGCATGGACGGCTACAGCGTGGGGGCTTATGGCACCTGGTATCAAAATGCGCAAAGCCGTGAAGGTACGTATGTCGATAGCTGGGTCAACTACAACTGGTTCAAGAATCAGGTAAATGGCGAAGATTTGGCTAGCGAACATTACCGCAGCCGTGGCTTCACGGCTTCTATTGAAACGGGATACAACCTGCTAATGCGTGAAAGAGAGCGGCAGGCCGTCTATCTCGAACCGCAGGCGCAGCTCACCTGGATGGGCGTTAAAAGTCCGAGCCATACAGAAGTTAACGGGACTCAGGTTCAGGATAACGGCCACGGTAATCTGCAATCTCGCCTTGGGGTACGCCTGTACCTGCGCGGCCATCGTGCAGAGGATGAGGGTAAAAACCGTGAGTTTAAACCTTATGTTGAGGCCGACTGGTTGCACAACACCCACGTGGCTGAAATTCGGATGAACAACACCCTTATCAGTCAGGATGGTGCGCAGAACGTGGCTCAGTTGAAACTCGGCGTTCAGGGGCAACTCTCCCCGGCACTGAATCTGTGGGGCGGTACGGCGCTGCAGGTTGGTAACGATGGCTACAGTGATGTATCGGCAATGGTGGGGATGAAGTACGCGTTTTAAGAGATAGCATCATAACGGTGCAGCGCACCGTTATGATGCCCGTCTGCAGTGCAACGACAAGCGCCCCATCAAGCTAGCGCTTTGACACTGAAATCAGACGATTTTTAGAAGGTGTAGGTTACACCGGTCGCCAGCAGTCCCGTCCAGCTCTTGTCAACCATTGGGCTGTCGGTAATCTCATCGGACAGGTGGGTATAACGCGCAGTACCGTAAACGCTCCAGTTACCGGCAAAGCGGTAGTTGGCGCTCATTTCCAGGTACGGGTTCCAGCTGCTGTTCGGATCGTAGCTGCGAAGACCGCTACGCGCCGACTCATGACCGGAAACACCGTAATAGTACTGGTTCTGGTTTTCGCTGTTCCACTGCACCCCAATGCCCGGCGATAAGGTCAAGCCGCCGTTGGTGTAGCGATAAACCCAGGCCGTATCCCAAACCATACCGTTGCTTTTATCCAGCGTATCGCCAGCAAGCGTGGTGCGCAGAGAACCGTATTGAGTATGGTGGAACCAGGAAACCCCGGCCATCATCGTTGACTGGCGACGATCCAGTTTACGCAGCTGGCTGTTGTCGCTATCGCCCGGTTTGAAGAACATCGGAGACCAGTACGCGGTCAAAGAGAGCTGGTCAGTACCGTCATTCCACAGGTAATAACCGCCGCCTAAACCACGGAACCAGAAGTTATCCCCTTCGTAGTTAATAACCGGTACAGGGTAAATGTCATGGTCATACTGTTTGTATGGATGTTCAACAATCCCCACGCCAGCACCCAGCGTGAGCTTGTTTTCCGCCTGCACAGCAGTTGCAGAAGTGGCAATCAGTATCCCTAGAGCAAGAAGTTTGATTCGATTCACAATCCGTAATTCCTTTTTATTCAACCTATCAGCGGCGGAAGTTTACATCCCACTGTGCGTTACCACAAATTTTTTACAGTAAAAGGCAAAATATCACTTGCAATTATCCCATCCACTTATGACGGCTCACTTGCAAATTCGTGACTGATGTAGCCCCCTGAAAC
>NZ_JAKCNS010000012.1 GCF_021440345.1 Kluyvera intermedia | reverse complement strand
AGATAAATTCTTAAATATATTTATAACTTTTTCATATTCTCCCAATAAGAAATACATGAACGCAACAGTCGATTTTTGTTCATCGGAGCATAAAGACAGTTCTTCTTCCGTCATTTTTTCAGCAATATAAGCAGTTTTAACTATGTTTCCACCCGCTAATAATGATTCAACATACTTAACTTTATAATCTAATGAGTTATTATCTGTTAAAATATTACACCATACTTTAGCGGCGTTATCCCACAAACCGTTCTGACTAAACCATAACGCATCGTTGATTATTTTATCGTAATGTTGTGGATCATTAACTGATGGATTATCTAAATCATTAATTGCGCAGAAAACACGTTGACAACAAAGCCCATCTCGGATATTTAAACGTGGACTTTCTATATCTAAGATATCGTATACAGGTTTGCAGTCTTGTGCTAAAACTTGTGACAGTAGCATTAATACATCACTAACGTCCTTAAAAACATGGCTAGCGTTATTTATATCTATTTTATTTTTGTCACATAAATAAATTACTGGTTTGTTCTGAATCGCCATATCAATTGAAAACTCAGTGCTGTCGGTCAGCAATAATCCTGTATTACGAATCAATTCTTGAATATTTGAATTTTCCGAACTTAAAAACTCCAGATGTTCTAACTCGTCACAAATATCATCGTCGATATGCACTTTTGAATTAGAATAAAAGACAGCCTTATATCCATATTCATCCATTATATTTTTCAGATGACTAGATGTAATCACGTCGTTCCATTTCTCACTTAACCGATTATTAGCATCATAAGAATCAGCTGTGATAGGCATGATAAGCACCTGTTTCGCTTTTTCAGAATGTATGCCGACCAACGAGTCAAACCTTGGCATACCGGTCAGAACAACCTCTTTAGAGGAGTATTTATACATACTGCGATCATTAATGATGCTCTGATATTCATTTTCCGTAGACGTAATTAGGCAATCAATATTGTCCTTTTTGTTTAAGCCGTAATATGAATTATTCTGATTGATACTATGTTGCAAATATACGAAGTGTCTACCATGAAGCATTTTTGGCCCGAGTAAATTAGTAACATAATTTTCTGCCTGAGAACTAATTACTTTGCTACATAACTTTAACAGATCTTTATGCTTATTACACCCGAATGAGACTAACTGGAATCCTTCTTTATCTAACCGATTCCAGTCAGGTGATTCTTTACTTAGAGCAAAATAAATATTTTTATCCGGGAAGTTCTGCATTACGTAGCGATAGAGGTACTCAGCATTATCACCAGCATAAAGCTCACGATCCATAAAAATCCATACATCTGGATGATTCGATGCCATAGGATATCCAGGAGAGAGGTGCTCAAAGTAATCATAAATAGATTTTCCAAAAACAGCTCCATGATGCTGTTTTCCGCCAAAACTAATACTTGTAGGAAGGTTAGCAAAATCAATACGGACTGATTCATCTATAGGCAGCTTGTGCCATTCTCTTTTCTCTTTGAGCAATTGATGCCCAAGAAGATCATGGCATATATCTTTGTTATATAACGCACAGGAATATTTGTCGTTAACCTGAACCAGTAACGGCTCATCATCAAAAGAAAAGTATCTTAACTGAACTAATGCCTTAATTTTATCGACTTTTTCGATATAAACAATTTGTGATTCTAAAGAACTATTTTTGAGCGTCCCTAAAATACCGACTTTATGCAGGAACCAGTACCCTGGCCCAGAAAACTTCATAATAACGGCATCATCAATGTATTGAGTGATTTTTTTAATAATACCCCAACATATCTCTTTAGTTGTATTATTTAAACAATTGACCTCAGTCGAGTGATCCATTAAATGTTTAAAATAAATGAATAGATGCTGGAGAACGGCATTTTGAAATGTTACTGAGACATATAAATTCTGAGATGAAGCATGCTTGAGTAAATGCAAGCAGGAGAACTCAAGAAGTTCTGTATAGAACCCAACGTTTTCCCAGCACCTCTTATCCTGTGTAATTGTTCGCCACCACCGGACAGCTAATCTCCAGTCGGAAGAGTCAACGATTTGTGTAGCCTGAAAAATCATATCATCAATTGATATTTCTGGAATATTCTTACTATCTAATGCTTCAATAGCAGTAAATATTCGCTCACAGCATTTCGTATCCCGGTAGACAAATGTATCTTTAATTACGTCCAGAGTCCGTTGGTCTGGATAACAGTCATTTTTTAATAAAGTTGAAATATTCTCAATCGCATCATAAACATTATAACATATTGGACCGAATCCATTCTTATGGTAATCAAAATACTCGCTGGATAGATTATCGCCGAAATATTTCAGAAATAGATCATCATCAGAGTGATAATATATTGTACTCTTATTTTGTATTGCCATGTCAAAAGTAGTTGGCGAACAGTCGGTGAGCAATAATTTTGCGGCTCGCAAAATATCACAGAGTCCAATATCGCTCGAGGTTAGCACTTCAACATTATCAACACTGCTATACAGCTCACCACATGCGGGTAACTCGGATGGTATATAAAGCACAGCTTTATATCCAAACACATCGAGTGTTTCTTTCAATAAGTCAGAAGATATCAACTTATTCCAATGAGCTAGATAGCTATTGATGCCATCATCAATCTGTGAAGCGTTTAATGATGGCATCAATAAGACAATGTTTTCTCTATCTTCTACGGAAGATAATAAATAGTCGAATCGAGGTAATCCTGCTAACACGACTTCTTTGGAAGAATATTTATACTTGCCATTATCACTACAAATAGCCGAGTATTCCTGGCGCGTGGATGTAACAAAACAATCAATGTTGTCCTTAATGTTAAGGAGTGATGAATTATTATGACAATTAACGCCACTTTGTAAGTAAATAAAATGTCGGCCAAGCAACATTTTCGGTCCAATAAAGTTAGTAACATAATTATCGGATTGAGAGCTAATAACTTTTGAACAACTTTTAAGTATATTAAGATGTTCCTGGCTGCCAAATGAAAGTAAGCAGAAGCCCTCATTTTCCAAACGTTTCCAGTCTGGGGAGTCCTGATTCAATGCGAAATAGATTTCTTTTTCCGGATATTCATTCATCACATAGCGATAAAGATACTCAGCATTATCACCGGCTTGAGATAATTGATCCATGAATAGCCAAGCATTTTCGTATTCGCTATTAACAATATATTTAGGTCTCAATCCATTAAAATATGAAATGATGCTCTGGCCCGTTACACCATCTTTATATTGTTTTCCCCCATATGAAAGTATGGTTGGTAAATTAGATATATTGACGACTAACTTATCTTTCGGGTTAATAGATAACCAGACGCGTCTTTCTTGAATGAATTCACGCTCCAGTATATCGTGTCGCATTGTTTTCTCATACACAGGTAAGGCATACACGTCACCGATTTGAAAAATCTCAGGTTCGCCACCACGAATAAAATATCGCAACTGTACCAACTCTTTAACGCGATCATAGCTATCTACATACACATACTGGCAGTCTGGCTGATGATGTTTAAACGCATTTAACATACCAGATTTATGCAGGAACCAACTACCTTCACGAGAAAATTTAAGGATCGATTTATCGTCAATATAGAAAAATATTGCATCCAACAAGTTTAGAAAATTCGTTTTTTTATCACTATCCATCCAACCTAAGAGATGTGTGTTATTCATTAATGGACGAATATATAGAAACAGATGATAAAGTACCGTTGACTGTATGTTCTCAGGAACTTTTCCTTCGAAATCTGAATTATCTTTCAGTACGTTGAGACAGCTTTCCTCCAACATTCGTCCAGACCAATCCTGCCTCAGCCAAACATCATCTCTCTGTGCTAGCGATTTCCACCAGGATTCAGCTGCACTCCAGTTTCCCTCACGGGTCATCTGCATTGCTTGGTTAACAAGTCTATCAGCAGCAATTTCGGGTAACTCAGGGCTATCAAGAGCAACTATCGCATCGAACGTTCTTTCACAGCAACGGCCATCACGTAACGGGAAAGTTTTTGCGATTCTTTCTGCAACCTCGATATCCAGGACACATTCATTCTCCAGCAGTCTATCCAGCGAGTGGATGACCTCTTCTTCCGAACTACAAACAGGCCCAAAACCATCACGATGGTGCTTAAAGTATCCCGGTCAAAAAGTATGCCTTCCTGAATGGAGAACTTCATATTCATCAAATTGATAATAAATTGTGGATTTATCTTGTACAGCCATGTCAAATGCAACTGATGTGTAGTCAGTAAGCAGCAATGCAGACCGACAAAACACCTCTTGTATCCTTACGCTTTCAGGCATCAGAACTTCGATATTATCGGAAACTTTGAGATATTTAATATATGGGATTAAATTTGGATGTGGGTATATTACTATTCTGTAGTTATGTTTTTCTAATACCTCTTTAAATTCATTAGAATGCAAAAGTGATATCCAACTCTGCGCAAAATTGGTTTCCAAGAAATCTTCATTGACAACACGACTATGTCCACCTAAATCAGATTTGCCAACAATATCAGATCGCCATGTTGGCATAACAAGAATAATCTTCTCTGGTTTAACATTATTATTTACAAGATAATCATGCCGAGGTAATCCTGTCAACACGACTTCGTTGCTTGAGTATTTATATTTGCTAGCATTACCAACTATTGACTGGTATTCAAATGGTGATGATGTAACAAAGCAATCTATGTTTTCCTTTTGATTCAACCACGTTGAAAGATCATTATGTATAACACCATGTTGCAGAAATACAAAATGCCTGCCAGCAAGCATTCTAGGGCCTAGAAGGTTAACAACACAATGGTCGGCATTAGAGCTAATAATTTTTGAACAGGACTTAAGTATTTTATGATGCTGTTCGCTGCCAAATTCAAGCATACGAAAGCCCTCACTCTCAAGCCTCTGCCAATCATGAGAATCCTTATTTAGAGTAAAGTATATATTTCTTTCTGGATGCTCCCTCATTACATAACGATAAAGATGCTCAGCATTATCATCAGCCTGAAAATCACGATCCATAAAAATCCATGCATCTGAATTTTCATTTTTCTCTACATAAGAAGGTATCAACCCACTGAAATAATTTCTAATTCCCTGCCCTGTAATACCTTCTCTATACTGTTTCCCCCCACAAGCAACAATGGCAGGCTTGTTATTAATAATAACACTCAACTTATCCTCTAGATTGATTTTAACCCAAAGGCGATATTCTCTGACAAAAAGCCGATCAACAAAGTCATGCTGGGTTTCTTTTTCATAATAAGGTAGTATATAATTTCCAGCAGATTTAATTTTCACATCAGGTTCATTATAGCTAAAGAATCTTAT
>NZ_JAKCNS010000117.1 GCF_021440345.1 Kluyvera intermedia | reverse complement strand
CACACAGAGTTATCCACAAAAATGGAATAACATTGTGGTTGGCCGCGTGTTGCACCCTTCTATATATAGGGAAAAAGAACGCGATCTACGGATTCGTTAGTAGCAGGCGCTGATTCTGACACGGCGGTGCGGCTATTGAAGCTGCTGCACTACTCACTGCATT
The DNA here is from genome assembly GCF_021440345.1 of Kluyvera intermedia. Taxonomy (GTDB): domain Bacteria; phylum Pseudomonadota; class Gammaproteobacteria; order Enterobacterales; family Enterobacteriaceae; genus Kluyvera; species Kluyvera intermedia_A. Next base: position 12,651 of record NZ_JAKCNS010000117.1, on the reverse strand, counting down.
ATCACGGGCACACTGAAAATGGCCGACCACGACGAGATCCCCCTCCACTGGCACGATCATATAAAGGAAGACCATCACCTAATCGGTAATTGCCGCCGGTTATAGTGTGAGGCCCCATGCAAACCGGAAAGCATCAGGCTGCTAAACACAAAAAGGAGAATGCTGCCCCAGCCCGTCGTCAGCTATACATTATAGAGTTCCGCATCCACTCCCGACGATCGGACTCAATATTCTCTGCCAGTTCACCATCCACAAAGCGTGAGTCGATATTTACGTCTACCCTCGAACAGCATTTCTTGATATCACCGAGATTGTCGCAACAACCCTTGCGCAAGCTGATGACTATAAAGTTGCTGCGCTATAACATCGGAACGCTATATCGACTTGTCGGGTAATCACTTCTGCTACAGATTTGAAGGTGAACTGTTAAACCGTGAGGATGAGGTGTGGCCGGAAGCGGAGATCACCTTGGTGCGGATCTAGTGATGCGTATGTCAGCCCCGTGACGATCCAGACATTATCGAACCGCGATATACCTGCAGCTGTGTTCACATTAATAATTTGATTTAGATTTCATCAGGTTGACTTATGTCGGCTGAAAAAGCGAGGAAAGCCTTGCGGATACTGGATTTCAGGCACAAAAAAAGCCGCCCTTAAGCGACTTGATTGCATTTCTTATGGTGCGAAGGCCGCACCGCGATTTAATCCATAACCAATTGAAATAAGTAACTTTATAAAAACAATGAATCACGATGTATACTCACATGTATACTCAACGAGATTCCCTGTGAATACAGCTAGCTAAAAACTACTCTTCATCTTCTTCCACAGGCTCCAGCGCGTCAAGTACGACTCGTACCATGGCAATAGAACCAATACGGATAAAAGCATCTTCTCCATCTTCGTCGGTTAACATATAACGATCTGTGGTTTCAGGCTCACAGTCCAGTTTGTCAAAGAACGCATTCAACTGACCGATATCATGCGCCTCTTCATTTTGCGGCACATCAGGCTCAACGCTCAGCGGAATCACAGGGCCACCGTTCACCAAGGTGATATGGACATTAAAATAATCGTCTTCGTAATCATCATCTTCTTTAGCAACGATTGGCGGTAGACTATCAGACAAGAACTGGTGAAATACCACTTCACGCATATTTAACGCATAACGATACTGGTCCGAGTCAAAGACAAAGAACCGCTCTACATTCGGGCTAGCTGTTTCCTGAAAATAATAATAAAACCTCCGCTTATCAGCAGCAGAAATGGGCAACAATAAATAATCCTGCAGCCCCTGTAGCCAAAGTTTTACGGTCCAGAGACCGCTATCCATTTCAATGCCACTTGTAGCTATTACCTCAAGATCTTCATCGGTTTTACGACGCTTCTTACGGAAGTCGTCTATCAACCGATCGCTTTCCGGGAACACGACGTTTAGAGGTTTATCCAGGGCATTGCATATTGCCTGAGCAAGGCCCAACTTTGCTGCAACCTTCCCGGTTTCGATGCGCTGGATTTGCTGCTGGCTGGTGCCGACCATAAACGCCAGTTCGCGCTGAGTGATCGACAATTGGGTACGAAGCTGTTTGATGTTGTTCTGTAACATGGCATCGCTCTTCTCATGAGGTTGATGGCTGACACTAAAACATAAAAACGCGTAAAAACACATATATGTGTTTTCAGATAGAAACTTGTCATAAGTGTGGAAGATTTAAAAAGCCCTCACCCAAAAGAGAAGACCTTTTACACTTACTTAGCAGCCAGCATCCCCGGATAATGCCTGGCAACAATGTCATTCATCTTCTCAACCAAATCAGGGCGTTTGAAAGTAATGTGCCCTGAGCCCTTCTGGAAGTAGCGTATCGACACGTACTCATCTTCGTATACGTTACTGTGTTGCTTGCTTATGTGATCATCTAATCTGATGCTAAGATCATGACGGTTTTCGGGAACAGGTTTACCATCGAGCAGATTCAGCATGCGATCCAGATCCGCCAACTGAGCCCGTCGTTTCCCGTGAAGTAATCTAAATCCCCAACGGCCATAATTCACCAGTCCATCGACGATAATCTTTTTGCCAAACCGGCACGGTGAGTTCGACTTGTAATCCCAGCTCAGGCTCTTAAATACGTTGATGATCCCACGCTCAAACACATCGTCTTTGCTGTGGTGCAGTTGCTTAAAGGTACTGATAATGTTCTCTTCGCTGATGGCGGGGATATCATCCTGCTCAAGATTACGATTCCATTCGTCGCGAGCGGCGGCATCCATTAGCGCAATCATGCCGGATTTCTTCATCAAATCGCGCCAGATGCTACGGTCGAGATTGCAGGTGATCACTTTCATGGCGGTGTGTTCTTTCTCAAGTAACCAGCAACCACGGCGAAATTCCTGACGCATTGCCCAGTCAATGGCTGTTTTACCCCCAATACTCTCGGTTAGCGCAGAGATATCAGCGAGCTGATGGATAATCGCTTTGATTTGTTCCAGTGCGGCATTGCGCCCGACAACGATACGTTCAATGCTGGTGGAGCTGATAAGCTCGGTATGGCCTGTCAGAACATCGGATTCAGTGTGGGTGTATTGTTCGGACATTTGCTTTCCTTTATATAAACGCAAAACGCCAGCCGGGTCAGGGCTGGCGTTTATGCTGTTTGATGAGAGGCTACGGTTTATTGACGTTGTGCAGGAGCTGAAGATGGCAGAGATCCCGGACATCGTTCCTTGCCTGCTGGATGCAGGGTAATAGCGTGGCGGAATCGGTTCTGTCTTCGTCGTTATCGAAAATTAGCGTGGATTCACAGTCGATATTGTCCTGCAGCCAGTCGATCAGAATATCCAGCGCCGCTTCGGTAGTGAGTGTCAACATGGGGTTGCCTGTGATAATGAAGAGAAGATTTACCAGTCAAAGATATCAAAGCCTGGTAGCAGTTCACCAAAGGCATCGAGGTTAATGATGCTCAATGGGTAGCGACGCATCAGAGTGATAATCAACCGGCGACCGGCTTTCGACAGTCCGCATCGTTTCAGTTGCAGAACCGGAAAAGCCCACGCATTCAGACGGATGAGATAGCCTGATCCGGTATAGCAAATCCACTCCGCATCCTCGTGAGCTTCCCGTTGTTGCGAGAGCCGATACAGTAGATCGTTGTCATCGCAGGTGATATGCGCCGTGCTGCACTGAATGCCATGGTAGCGGGCGCTGGCAGGAAGCGGATCTTCAATCAGCAGTTTTCCGGGCTCGTCTGCAATGCGAAGCGAATAGCCATTATCACAGACCACATCGATCAGATCGGCCAGTTCAATACCATCGATATCCACGGAGATCCGGCCCATGTTGAGGGCCAGGACGCTGACAGTATCAGCTTCCACTGTGAGGGAGAGTTTCATCGTGTCCCCCCGCTGTATTTGCCGGTGGTGATGTCGGTGACCACTTTGTAATCGTTGCGGGTCATCAGCCCGGTCGCTTTTCGTGCACGAAGGATATCGATGCTGCCAATAAGCGGTGACTGTGTTTCTGTGCTGAAACCGTGACGATCGATACGGACCAGTTCGTACTTTTCGACGATAAAATTGACGCCATCGCACAGTGAGATACCAGCCTCAATATGCTCCTGGATCACCCTGTCGTTGCCAAACGGGGTGTCGTTAAGTGTGAGCCCGTAATGTTGCTCCAGGAGGTACGTCAACAGGGTTTGCCAGATATCGACAGGAGATGGGCGTGACGCCGTCGCCCGTACAGGGTGTATAGATTGGGTTTGCATGATGTTCTCTTTCTGAGGTGAAACGAGGAAGGTGGTGCCGGATGCTGTTGCAGGTCTGGTGATTACGCTGCTGGCGGTTCCCCCGGATAAATCGCGAGGTAGATATAACCACAACTGCCCAGTGTGTCCGCTTCGCAGATGAGACCATTGTAATACAACGTGACGCAGTGCTGGTGGCGTGGGTTGAGCTCACCGGATACCAACATCAACTCAAGCTGTTTGAGCATCAGCGGAAAAACCTGATCCAGATGGCGCAAATCCGCCTCGCTGAATTGACCGGTGATGCTGGCGCGGTCAGCCAGGTAATGCAGGCAGTTGCCTTCCTGCACCAGTCGTGCGCCAAAACACGGTGTGATATCGCGATGCAGGCCCCAGCTCGGTGCATCCATATTGTCATTTTGGGTGGTGTTGATGTCTGGCATGGTTAAGCCTCACTAAAAAATGGATTAAGGAATGCTTAAAAATTATGAGGTCAGCCGAAGCGCTGGCCGGATCTGGTGAAGGTATATTCACCGGCGATGATGGACTGGTCTGTTACGACATCAGAAGTCTGCCATTCGTAATCGCTTTCCAGCCAACCGCATAGCCAGCGGGCCAGATCCCGAAGGGCTTCGGTGGCAGTCGCTTCACTGCCTTCGGACATCCCCAGCCCGGACAGGTTGTGGCGTTCGACCGCGATTGCCATGCAGGATTCATGGATATGCTGGCCGTGATGACGGATCGTGGCGCAAAGCTCGCCGCTGTTGTGCAACTGGATAGCCTGCAGTGAATCGGCTATCCGGTGAAGGTCAGTGTCTTCAGGAAAGTGTTCCCTGATCCGGCATACCGTCTGCGGCTGGTAAGCATAATCTCCCTCAAAAACAGCGCCGCTTCCCTGATGGCAAAAACCGCTGAACCAGATGCAGGGCTGCTGACGATTGCCGCCTGACAGGTGAGGAACTCGGTACAGCTTAATATCCACGCCCAGGATGTTGCAGATGTCGCGGAACTCGTCAAACACGTTCTGATACCCGTCATCATTCAGCGCATGTTCACGATACCAGCTACGGGCGTTCTCCCAGGCGGATTCAGATAGTTCATCCAGCGTATAAACTGTGGTGGAGATAATTCTGCTCATCTGTTTTCCTCAGTTCAGCGTAACACTGCGCAGGACGACATACGGACCGTGACGGTCATGACGGCGCTCCGCGAAGACCGCCAGCACACCGCTGACATCCTGTACCTCCCGCCCTGCGTAGTGGCAGATACTGCCGGACCATGCGTATTTGCCGGTACAGAAGCGAAACAACCGGGATTGCGGATGCTGACGATAAATCGCCATGGCCTGACGCTTGCTGATAATTTTCATCACAGGTCCCCTTACAGCCAGCCGCGTTCAGCTAGCGAGACGATCTCCATCCCGCCAACAACCAGGTGATCCAGAAGACGGATGTCCACCAAATCCAGCGCCTGCTTAAGACGTTCTGTGATCCGTCTGTCTGCCTCGCTGGGCTCTGCGTGCCCTGAAGGGTGGCTGTGTGCAACGAGCATGGCAGCAGCGTTATGTTTCAGTGCAGCCTTCACTACTTCCCGTGGATGGACCTGCGTATGGTTGATGGTGCCGGTGAAGAGGGTTTCATGCGCAATCAGCCGGTGCTGGTTATCCAAGAAGAGCGCAATAAATTCTTCACGCTCCTGCGTGGCAAGCTGCAGGCGTAACCAGTCCCGGACGGCGTGGCTGGAGGTAAATGACGCACCGGGTTCACGTAACTGACGCTCCAGCAGGGTTAGAGCCTCACGGATGGTGTGCTGTGCGGATGCCGGTAATTTGGCGGCAAACAGCGGTAACTGTGTTTCCATTGTGGGGTCCTCAGTCGATGATATGCATGATGGCGCTGCATTCTGCGTGGTTGAGCGCGTAGTCCCGCAGACGGTAATAGTGCTCCGTCATGGTGTCGCATTCGGTGCGCATGGCGTGGTGGCTGTAAGTCATCAGACAGACGGCTATTCCGGCGGCTTCGGCGCTGAGTTCACCACCGTTGCCGTTCATCGGATTGAACAGCGTCCATTTTTCATCGATATCCTCATTCGCTTCCGGGGCCATAAAAGCACCGCCGTTGCTCAGCGTGTAAAACTGCCAGATGCCGCCACTGTAGCTGGCGCAGAAGCGGTCCATCCAGGCGAAGGCTGTCGGTTCAAGGATTATCCACTGTGGTATGTTGCCGAAGTGCAGTGGCCAGAAGCCAACACGCTGTTCGTCCGGTACGAGCGTGGCGGCCAGTGCGGAGACTTCATCGGCAGATTTCTGGTGTAACAGGTTGTTATCGTTAAGGTTGATAATGTCGGTCATGTCAGTTGTTCCTTTTGTAGAGGTCATAAGCGCACTCCCGCTGAGCGGGAACGTGTAAGTCGTGTGATTTTTGGCGTAACAGGCGTGCCGTGTTACCGGCAGGTAAGTTCAGCAGGTGATGTGGTCAGGAGTTGCCGTGGGCAGGATTGTGCATAGCCATCGATATCGCACCGTGAGGGCCAGATACCATTCGCATCAGCCTGCTGACAAAGGCTAAGTTCACCAGGCCGGTAGCAGAGATGCCTGCACCAGGCGCAGAGGTCATCGTCGGATACAGAACGGCAGCCGGGCTGGTTTTGCAGAGAGACGGGCCAGACTGCTGATAAGCATTCGCAGGAACGTGCTGCATCAGCTCAGTGCCTGTTGTAATTCTTCGGCCATCACCCACAGCGCGCGGTTCAGCTTGATATCGCCGTCGATACCGTTAACCGCGCGTGTACGGCTGCGTTTACCCTGTGCGGAGCGGCCATTTAAGCCTCCCTTACTCAAATTTTCCTGAAGCGTATTGAAAGTCGTCCACAAATCACTTTTTTCGTCCTGCCAGCGACGTGGCGTCAGTACCTGGGATTCGGTGATGGGCTGATGCTCTTCGCCAAAACGGTAGGCCAGCGCTGCTTTCGCAAACGCCTGCTGAGCGGGTGGCGGCACCAGCAGTGACTGCATGGCCTCGCGTTTCTCCTCCACCCGGTCAAACACGCCGAGGACTTCGTAAGCGCCTTCAATCACTTTTTCAACGACATCACCGCGATGCGGTACGCGGATCTCGCCAAACGACTGACCGCAGACGAGCGAGTTTGTACAAACACTTCTGAAGATCCCTGGTAATAACTGAAAGCTGGATGCGCCATCGTGCGAATTAAGAATGATGATTTCCGGCACCTGCTGACCGTTTATCTGCCCGGCACGGCGCAGACGGAGCATGTGCTTCGTATGCTCACGCTTGCTCTGATCACGCACTTTAGTCTGACAGGCAAAGAAAGGCTCAAATCCTTCGCGATGAAGATTCTCCAGCAGAGTGATAGTCGGGATATAGCAGTAGCGCTCCGAGCGGGATTCGTGCTTGTCTTCGCCAAAAACGCTGGGAACATGCTGGTGTAATTCGTCGTGGGTTAGTGGACGATCACGGCGTATCTGGTTGGTTCGGCCAAAGCGGCTGGCTAATCGCATAATGAAAACTCCTTGTGGCTAACGGCATAAAAGCAAAAGACCATGCTCCGAAGAACATGGCCTGATGCAGGGGGTGGCGGTTGTGATAAAGAACGACGATGGACGCTGACTGTGGTTAGTTGTCGTCAGAGAGTGAAGGAACAGGGATACCATCACTGACGATATAGCGATTGAGCATCACCCCGGCATCCGGGGCAAAGTTCCAGTCGCGCCAGATAAGCATGTCGTCGGTATCGCGGATAACCAGACGAAAATGGATGCCCTGGTCATCTTCTATAGAAATATTGATGTATGCGGCGGCTATAGCTTCAGCCTGAGCGCGGGTGAACGTCCCTTGTGGCAACGAGGGAACCTGATGATTTCTCATGATTTCCGTTGCCCCGGATAAGGTGGCAGAAACGTGGTGCAGGCAATGCGGCCAATTGTGCGGGTGGTGGTGACATCCACCGCCCCGCTGACCACACCACCGGCCAGGGGCACCAGACGAATAAACTGACCGCCGGTGCGTATGCCTGTCCGGGTAGCCATCAGCACCAGGGTTTTCTCCACAATCCTCCGTGTGAAGGGCCGGGTCCAGTTCTCCATCGCCTGTAACGCCACTTCCTGCAACAGCGCTTTGGCAGCGTTACCACACAGACACAGCCCGGCAAGTGCCCGGATACGTTCATCAGCCAGATTGCGTTTACCAAGGCAGGCGATGGCTGCCACCAGTCGGGTCTGGAGAAACAGTACGCTGGTGATGTTCAGGGGCAGCGTGACGGGCATCGCCACCACCCCGCCCACTCCGGATAAAAAGCCGGTACTGCCCGCCTTAACGCTCTCCCAGCGGATCATCGCATGAGCGGCCTTTGTCACATCCCCCTCCGCATCCGTGAGATAGCGTTCTGCCAGGGTTTCAGCCGACTCGATCCCGGCAATCCCACTGACGGCTTTGTCATAGAGCCAGCCCATCATCGCCTGAATGCTGCGGGGGTTGTGTTCTTCTGCTGGCATCTCATCGTCATACTCAACGTCAATATCATCGTTATTTTCCATTCGTTCTCCTGCTTAAACAGTGGATAAAAGAAAGGCCAGGGACATTGCTGTAATGAGCCTGGCGGGGGGTTTGCTGTCAGAGGACATAAAAGCAACAGGCCACGCCCTCCTGAGAGGGTGTGGCCTGCTGGCAAGGGTTATCCCTGTGGTTAATGATTTTTACTGTCAGTTCAGGGTGAAGTGTTCACCCATTTTTTCGTTGTCAACGTGACTGTCCTGGGGAAGCTCGCGGGTATCGAGCGTCAGACGGGTTTTACATTCATGAGCCGAAATCAGATCCCCGTTTTTGTACACCCGGATGCCCTGAAACTCTTCATGTCCGGTGTCTTTATTCAGCAGAATGTAGTCGTATACCCCTTTGTTAAAGCGGATGTAACTGGCCGACCCCATTCCCAGCGGTGCGTGGTAGTGGAAGGCTTTCACACCGAACAGCCCTTCCGTTAACTCCAGCTCGGGTTTATCGTTCTTATCCGTGTAGGTGTAGCGATAATCCTTCCCTGCGGCGGCATAGACCCCCACATTTTTCCCGTTATCCAGGGTACAGAACGCATTCACCGGGAGATCCGCAGGCTGCTGAGCTGTCTGCTTCTCTGGTTCTGTTATTTTTGGGGTAGTTTTCGACACACGATTTTGTGCCGCGAGGCGGCGGGCTTCGTTTGCCGCTTCTGCATCCTTTTGCGCCAGGCTACCCGGGTCATAAAGATTTTTACTGGCTCCCTCACCATGGAACCCACCTTTTCCAGAGCCTTCAGCAACGCCCGCTTTTGGATTGTAACTGGCAGCTATTTCCGGGTCAGCCTCGCGTGAAAATGCCTGCTTTGACTGTTTATGCCATTGGCCGTTTTCATCCTGTTTGTAACCCATCTTTGCCATGCCCTGTTTGTATTCTGACTGAGGATCGAATCCAGCCACCTTCTGATTAATCACCGAGCTACACGCGCTGGCAAAATCAGCGGTATTGACAGTAAAAGAGGTCCCAAAGGTATTGAAGGTCACCTGTTTACTGTCAGTCATGGTATTGATAACTGAACGAATATCTTTCGTGGTGGGCGTGAACTGGATGGTGTGGTACTGCGTCTGAGCGTTACACATCGCACTGGATGGATAACTGGTACCCCCGACGCCAAAGTTGCTGCCTGTCAAATCAAATGAGCCACGACCATTACACTGGGCCTGCATTTCAATCAAGCCGATATTATCGGGCTTCACCCGGACAATGATTCCACCGTCATCACTGTACGTCTGGCAATAGCTACCGTTAACAGTCCATGCGGCAGAGGCATTAAACGCTGCCATGCAGAGCACAACAGCCAGCATGGTTTTCTGATGTGGACGGTATTTTTTCATTCAATTTTCTCCTTTTTTATGACTGAACGAGAAACGGGCTTGTTTCTCTGAATGGTTTTACTTCCTGAAACTGCTCATCACCTCGCTAACCAGCGGGAAACCTTCATCCTGTCCTCTTCGTTGTCGATCCCCTTTCCGGGCCGTGGAATTGACCCGCCAAAAACCCACGCCCAAGTGCGTGTAATCGACAACATCATTATCGTTTTTATCGATCGATTTAATAGAATTGATCTGTATAATCAATTAATTTTTTTGTAAAGACAACACATGAACGATGGTGAAATATTTTTAATGGTCTGTTTTATAAGAATTTACCTAACCAGGACTGAAAGTGGCAGGCTCAAAGGGATACAGGTGTCGGAATGAAAAGATGTGCAAGATGTAACAAGAGAAGGGGCGTCATCAGCCGCCTGTTTGGGCTTGATAAGGAATACTGCGACGAGTGCTTGTTTGATACTGAGCAGGAAATCAGGGAAAAACGCATTCTCCCCGTCAGGCGTCAGAAAGATGACAGTGAAGGGAAAGCGTAGCCCGATATGCAGCCTAAAATTGATGTCAGTGTCATTATCCCGGTCTTCAATGCGCAGGCCAGCATCGGCCATCTGGTGCATGTACTCCTCAGTGAACAAACACTCAGCATTGAGGTGATTGTCGTTGATGACGGCTCTACCGACGAAACGTCGACCATACTTAACGCCATCACCGATGAGCGGCTGATTCTTGTTCATCAGGAAAATCAGGGGGTATATGCTGCACGTAACACCGCGCTGGCGGTTCACGGCGGTGAGTGGGTGGTCTTTCTGGATGCGGATGACCGGATTGAAGAGGGGTTTCTCCGGGAGCGTCTGAAGAGCGCACGGGAGAACCAGGCCGATGTTGCCCTTTTCAATGGCTGGCACACAGACAGCAGTTGCCTGCAGCGGCGACCTGTTCATCGCAAACAGCCCTGCGGTCACGCGCTCAACGGGCATGCCTGGATACAACATTGCGTGGCGCAGAAAGAGTGGCCGCACTACCTGTGGCTGCAGATGGTACGCTCGTCTTACATCAGGAAGAATAATCTGCGCTTTCAGGAAGGAAAAAGCCACAAGGACATTCTCTGGACGATTAACCTGGCCGCTGCAAACGGTCTGTTTTATTTCGCTGACAGGAAAGACTATTGCTACATCACGAATCCGGCATCCATTACTCACCGACAGGACTATTACGATATCCGGGCGCACAGCTACATTGACGTTATTAGCGGCATTCTCGCGCTCTCATCTCTACCACAGCACCACGAAATCAGAACCCCTCTGAGAAGGCATGCGCTGGTTGAGTGCCGCCATTTTCTCGGACTGTACCGGCGTAAGATTGCCAACCGGCAGGCAGCCAGGATGCGGTTCAGGCAGCGAATCGCGTTGCATCAGTTGATTGCCGGGGTCAACAGCCTGAGCGATGTCTTTTTTCTGCTGAAATTCATGAGAAAGATTTATCTGTAGCCAGAGAGATGACGCAGCGGTGAATCTCGCGAGATAGCTGCTGCTGGGAACTGCCGCATAAAACTAAAAAACCCGGAACGCTACATCAGTAACGAACCGGGTAAGTCGCGCAGAAAATGGCTTATAGACTGTTGGATGAAAGATTCCTTGCTTCTTCAGATAAGTAATATAGCCGCAAAAATATCTGGAATATCCTTTATTCAAAAGTAAGATCTTCCCCCAAAAGAAGCCATAAATCGACAGGTGCCTTCTTCTGTGATGGTACATAGAAAAAGGTGGTGGCAGAACTCTTGATGCCTGTACAATAGCGATAACACACAACTTCATCGTCGGCATCACCAGGCGCAATTATCTCCTGTGAGTAAAAACCATTGTAGAACGCCACCACGGCTTCCCTGTCGTCTACCTCAACGCTGAAGTAGCGACGAAGATACTTACTCAGTAAGCGATACATCAGGTCGATACACTGCTTGTGTGGCTCACGTAACAACGAGGTGGCGTCGAAGCATTTATTAAAAACACGGCATAAAAGCGCCATGACGCGATCGGGATCGCCAGATAACACCGCATGAAAACCAACGATTGCCAGTAACTCCAGATACAAGGGATATTCGGGGAACAGCTGCCGGATCTCCCCCAGGCATTCTGAGATTTTGTTATGCCCAAGACGCCACAACTCCCCATGAAGTAAAGTGAACAAGGGAAGCTGTTGCTCAATACCCCCAAACTCAATCTCTCTGGGAACATTGCCATAAAAACGTTTAGCAGGTGTAATTTCTCTTAATGCCGCATTCACCTCCTCTGAACCAAATCGCGCAGTTAAACTGTCATACAGACTGCCGTTAAAAGGGATCAACTCCCCCGTTGACTGAATCCCCCCGAACCCCTGTCCCTGATACGGGATAGCATCATTATTCCTGCGATTAATAAATGAAGGCGCTATAATCAGATTTTCAGCCGTATTTGCTCCGCCCTTTGCGTTCGGATATAAATGGCTGATATCCAGACAAAACAGTGGAACAAGCGTTGTTTTTCCATCACATCCCTTCTGTGGAGAGGTATAATTTCGTTGGTGTCGAGACTTGCGTATATACAGATGATAATAATTAACGATATCTCCCATATTCGAAACTGATCCTAACAAATAAAGATTCCGTTTGATTGCATTTTCCATATGTGTCCAGTACGATGAACTCAGAACACTTTCAGCGTTGAAGTTATCGAATTTCCTGGAATCACGTTGTCGACAGACTGCACTGCAATATATTCTATTCCTTGTTCCTGATAACGTATTCTGACAAAGTGAATATCCGCATCGGGTATTTTCTCTCCGTTCACGTCTGTTGACCCCGGATAAAAAGATCTGATAATGGTTATCACATAATCGTTCCTGTCGTGCTAGCCAGAATCTGGAAACAAGGTTATCGCAATCTCTCCTGCATTTAGTCATGATGTGTATGTACTTTAATTCATTGAATGTTATCACTAATGATTGCTATAGCTGGTAAAGAATAGTGATGTGATATTT
>NZ_JAKCNS010000116.1 GCF_021440345.1 Kluyvera intermedia | reverse complement strand
CTACCTGGCTAATATTGATGCAATAATTTGATTTATTTTTTAAATCATCAAAATCAATAACTTAGGGTTGTTCTTTTTATTGTTCATGATTAAGAAATCCGTTGTTATTATTTGTTATAGGCTATTTTTTTGACGCTTGTACAAAAAAGAAGCCAGCGCTTTAGTTAGTATAAGTAAATACGCACAAATATAGAGGTTTATTTTTATGTAACCGCATAGCATCTTTTCTTTGCGCCAGACTGTGTGGCTGAAAAAACTGAATCTGGTGGCTAAAACAGAATTAGATAAAAGCCTATACGGGGAGTCGAGAGGGGGTCACCCAAAGTCGGTATACGTAATCCTTTTTTGCCTATTGTGTCCACATTGAGCGAGGCGAACTGTGATGATTTCTTATTCCACCGGGCTTTGAGAACCGTTGCAGTGCAGGCGTGGGACCGATGTTCAGGCGACACGTCACTGGTCGCCATCGTCGGTTTAACCAACGCACTGGGACGTGTCGCGGAGTGAGGATAAAAACGGATTACCGCTAGCGGCACATCTTTAACAGATCCTCAATCAGTCCAGGGCCAGTTGGCTGCCACGCCAGACGTTCTCGGGTGAGCGCCCCCGAGGCCGACATGTCATGCTCAATAAGCATGCTCATCCAACCAAAGTGCTGCGCTGCGTCCGTGGCCGCAATGCGCTTTACCGGCACATTCAGAATATATCCGATAACTTCAGCAAGGGTGCGCATCGGGATGCCTTCTTCTGCTACGGCGTGATAACGACGGTTGGGAATAGTGTTCTCCAGGGCGCGCAAATAGACGGCCGCCACATCGCTGACATGCACGGCCGACCAACGGTTCTGACCTTCCTCAACGTATCCGGAGACGCCTTTCTGCCGGGCAAGCTCGATAAGCGGGGTGATTAATCCTTGTTTATTGGTGTCATGAACCTGCGGCAGGCGTACCACCGAGACGTGAACACCACGCTGTGCAACGGCAAGCCCTGCTAATTCTGTCGCCCGGCGCGGGTTGGGATTTTCGGCATTAAAGTTGTCTTCTGTGGCGAGCGAATGCTGCCCCATCGATCCCATAGCGACACCCGAAGTAATGATCAGCGGCTTATGCGTCCCTTCCAGCGCGGTACCCATGGCATCAATGACGCGGTAGTCATGTTCGCAGTTGGCGACAAATGTCGAAAAATCATGATTAAAGGCGGTATGGATCACGCCATCAGCCTGGATTGCACCACGCTGTAGGCTATCCAGATCTTCAATATTACCAAAGTGCACTTCGGCCCCGGAGGCGATGAGTTGCTCAGCCCCTGCGGTGCTTCTGGTTAAACCCAGCACCTGATGGCCTGCGGCTATGAGTTCGCGGGCCACGTGTGAACCAATAAATCCGGTCGCGCCGGTAAGAAAAATACGCATCGCTAAATACCTTAGGTGAGTGAAGGCAGGTCGCCCGTTGATAATGACTATAGGGGCCTGTCTTAATACGATCTATGATTGAAAGTCGCTATTAATCGTCCCATCGTCTCGAGGTTGTATGGATCCGCTCTCTGAACTTCTATCGTTACTCAAACCGCAGAGCTATGCTTCGGGCGGCCTCGCGCTGCAACAAAATATGGCGATTGCCTGGCCTTATCATGAAGGAATCAAGTGTTATAGCGTGGTGTCCGGCCGATGTTGGTTATCGGTCGAGGGCGTTGCTGAAAAGCGGCTGCTGGAGACCGGAGACTGCTATTTGCTGCCGCCAGGGCCGTCTTTTACCCTCGCAACCAGTTTGTCGGTTGACCCCGTTGATTTTGCGCTTGTGGTAGCGCAACAGCGTTTGGGTAACACCGCAGATGGCGGGGGGCCTGAAGGTTGCCTGGTGGTGGGCGGCCATTTTGTACTGAGTGGGCATCACGCCAGTATGCTGCTGGGAGCCCTGCCACCGATTGTGCATATTAAGAAAGACGCCGATAAAGCAGCAATGCGGCGGTCGCTCGAACAAATGACCGAAGAGGTGCTAAACCCGCGCCCAGGCAGCGCGTTGATTATTCAACAGATGGCATATGCGATGTTGATTCAGGCACTGCGTTTACACCTTGGCGCTGCCAGTGGTGACAATGTGGGTTGGCTGTTTGCGTTAGCGGATAAGCAACTGAACGTGGCCATCAGCAGCATGCACGGCAATCCTGCCCACCAATGGACGTTGCAAATGCTGGCCGAAAAGGTCGGCATGTCCCGGTCAACATTCGCCAGACGCTTCAAAGAAAAAGTGGGCAGTGCGCCGATGGAATATCTGACCCGTTGGCGAATGCTGCTGGCCTGCGATCGGCTAAAGAATACCGATGATTCCGTTACGCAGATTGCTAATGCGCTGGGCTATGAGTCTGAAAGTGCGTTTGGTAAAGCCTTTAAACGGGTGATGGGCTATTCACCCAGACAGCACCGTTAGGTGATAAACAGCCAAAAGAGCACGATAAAAAAAATCCACGCCGGAGCGTGGATTTTAGTCTGACATCGAGGGCTGCGGATTAGCCCTCACGGTTTGCCATCAACAGCGCGAGGTCAACGAGGCGATTGGAGAATCCCCATTCGTTGTCGTACCACGCCAGGATTTTCACCATATTGCCACCAATCACCAGCGTTGACAGACCATCGATAATGGAAGAACGCGGGTCGCCCTGGTAATCACTGGAAACCAGCGGTTCGTCGCTATAGCCGAGGATCCCTTTGAGCGGCCCGGTCGCGGCGGCTTCACGAAACGCGGTATTCACCTCTTCTATGGTCACATCCCGTTCGAGCGTGACGGTCAGGTCAACGATGGATACCACCGGTACCGGCACACGCAGCGAGTAGCCGGTCAAGCGGCCATCCAGTTCGGGGATGACTTTACCCAGCGCCTTCGCTGCGCCGCTGGAGTAGGGCACAATCGACAGTGCGGCGGCGCGAGCACCGCGCAGGTCTTTTTCCGGCTGGTCGTGCAGCGCTTGGCTGTTGGTGTAGGCGTGGGTGGTGTTCATCAGCCCATGCTTAATACCAAAATGCTGATGCAGAACCTGGGCAGCTGGCGCTAAACCGTTGGTGGTACAGCTACCGTTGCTGACCACGTAGTGTTTTTCCGGGTCGTAGAGGCCATCGTTAACGCCCATCACGATAGTCAAATCATCGTTTTTACCGGGGGCGGAGATAATCACTCGTTTGGCGCCACCGCTGTGGATATGCACCGCTGCCTTGTCACGGTCAGTGAAGAAGCCGGTGGCTTCGATGACAATATCGACTTCTGCCTGGCGCCACGGAATGTTGGCCGGGTCGCGTTCGCTGAAAACGGTAATTGTTTTACCGTCAATCACCAGTTTCCCTTCATCGGCGGTGACGTCAGCGTCCAGTTTGCCGAGCAGCGAGTCGTATTTCAGTAGATGCGCCAGCGTTTTGCTGTCCGTCAGATCGTTAATCGCCACAATCTGAATGTCCGGGTTGCCCAGCGCTGCGCGGAGAACGTTGCGTCCGATACGGCCAAAACCGTTAATACCGACCTTTACCATGATTAACTCCTTATGCGTTGTCTATGGCATTACTGTAGGCCGGTCACCATTTGGCGTAAATGACAAAAAAGGATCACATTACGCCATTTTGCGACAGTGGAAGCGCTGCCGGTATTCACCCGGCGTTAGATGTAGCTGCTTTTCAAATAGCCGCCGCAGGTTAATGCTGCTGCCAAAGCCCGTTTGCTCGGCGATGCGCTCCAGAGTCTCGTTCGTTTGCTCCAGACGCTGGCGGGCCGCGGCCAGCCGGGCTTCAGCGACGTAGCGCGCCGGTGAAGCGCCGGTTTCTCGGGTAAATACGCGGGTGAAATTGCGCGGACTCATGGCGACTTTTTCCGCCAGTTTTTCGACGCTGAGGTCGGCGGTAAGGTTCTCCAGCATCCAGGCTAGTAGATCGTTAATCGGGCCCAGGGTGCTGGTTTGTTGCAGTTTATAGCGGCTAAACTGTAGCTGGCCTCCGGGGCGACGCAGGTACATCACGAAGTCCTGCGCGATGTCGCGCGCCAGGCTAAAACCGTAGTCTTCTTCAACCAGCGCGAGGGTCAGGTCAAAACCGGAGCTGACGCCGCCTGAGGTCCAAATGTTCTCATCCTGAATATACAGCGGGCCGCCTTCCACCTGCACCAGCGGATATTCCGCCTTCATGGTTTCCAGTAGGTTCCAGTGGGTGGTTGCTCGCCTGCCGTCCAGCAATCCGGATTTTGCCAGCAGCATCGCACCGCCGCAAATCGACGCAATGCGACGGGCGTGAGGAGCCGCTAGCCGCAGCCAATCAACCACCGCAACACCTTCCTGCGGGTTTTGGCCTCGCCCGGTGATAATGATGGTATCGAGCGGTTCACGGGGGTCTATTTCATGCAAGCGGTGATCGGCCAGCAGATTTAAACCCGACTGGCCGTGGATCACCTGGTGAGGCTGGGTTGTGGCGAGCTGAACCTGATAACAGCAGGTTGTCGCGCTTTCTGGGTGCAGTTGGTTGGCCTGCATTAGGATGTCGGCAATACCGGTGGACTCAAACAGCATGCCGCCATCGGGGACAATAATCAGTATTTTTTTCATGTCCTGAAAAGTAGTCTTTTTACAGAATAAGTCAACAGGGCGACGACGCAGTAAGCCCCGCAACGCTTTTGTTACCGCTAATCGGTCACATCCTATTCGTGGTTGATACTGTACCAACGTCTGCCAGCGCTTCGCGCAGGTACTGCATCAAAACCGTCACTCGCACCGGGGTAAACTGGCGCGATGGACGCACGATCGACAAAGGCAATGGCGGGGGCGCGTAGCGCTCAAGCACCGGAACTAATGCGCCAGCGTGCAACGCCTCTTCGACGATATACCACGGTAACATCGCAATCCCCATACCCTGAATAGCGGCTTCACGTAGCACATCGCCATTGTTGGCGGCCAACGGCACCCGAACATCCAGCTCCTGTCCGCCGCTAGCAAACTCCCATTCATCGCGGGTGGAAAGCAGCGAGTAGTGTAAGCAGCTATGGTGCTTTAATTCGGCGGGAGATTCCGGTTTACCCTGTGTTTTCACGTAATCTGGTGATGCGCAATACAGCCTTGGCATCATGGCGATAGGTAAACTGACCAGGGATGAATCCTGTAAGTTGCCGATGCGCAAGGAGAGATCTATGCCTTCATTCAGCAGATCGCTAACGCGGTCTTCCAGCTGTAAGGTCACGGTAATCTGCGGATATTTCTTCAAAAATGCCGGAAGCAATGGGGCCAGTTTTTGGGTGCCAAAACTCAACGGCGCACCCAGCCGAATGATGCCGCTGTAGGTTTCCTGCGCACAGTTTAGCCGTTCTTCGGCCTGCTCAAGCGCGCTTAAAACCGCTAATACATCCTGATAAAACTGTTGGCCGCTGGGGGTTAAATCGAGCTGGCGAGTGGTGCGATTGATCAGCTTTACGCCTAACGCCGCTTCCAGTGCGGAGACCCGACGACTGATAGCCGCGCTGCTGGCATCAAGCTGGACGGCGGCATTATAGAAGCTGCCGCTTTCTACGACAGCGACGAAGCTGCGAAGTGAGATGAGGTCGTATTCTTTCATTTTGCGTAACGGTGTCTTACCTGAACCCTGATTTATCTGCATCAATCCCGTGCCTATCATACGTGCATCAGGCATACATCGAGGATCAACAGTTATGGCTAGTCACTATCGTAAAAAAGGCGCGGAGCTACTGCATTATCTGCCAGCCAGTGAATATCATCCAGCGAACACCTATTTTCATTTTTCGTTCGCCAACTATTATGACCCTGACAACATGCATTATGGCGTGCTGCGGGTGGTTAACGATGATGATGTGAAACCACAAAGCGGCTTTGACCGGCATCCGCATAAAGACATGGAAATCGTCAGTTATCTGGTGAAAGGCAATCTGACCCACTGGGACAGCGCGACGCAGGTGGAAGATGTGTTGAGCCGCGGGCATGTGCAAACGGTCACTGCCGGTAACGGCGTATGGCACTCGGAGCTGAATAACCATGATGATTGGTGTCGTTTCCTGCAAATCTGGATCCTGCCGCCAAAACAAGGTTTGGAAGTGCGTTATGAAAATCATAAGTTCACCGACGAAGCTCGTGAGAATGAATTACTGCATATCGTCGGTAGTCTGCAAAATGATGACGATGCGCCGCTGCATTTAAATCAGGATGTGAACATGTTTGTCAGCGAACTGACAAACAGCGATGCTGAAGTAACCTACGAGCTGAAAGCGGGGCGCCAGGCATACATCAATAGCATTGAAGATAGCGTTAACATAGAAGGTATTGTGACGCTGGATGAACGTGATTCACTCGAAGTCGTCGGGCCAATGACGCTGACCTTTACAGCGAAAGAACAGCACGCGCACTTTATCATTATTGAAATGGGCGAGTGGGCTGACGCGCAATAAGCGATTCGACGCCGTAAGATTAACGCGCCACCGGTGAAAGTGGCGCGTTTTTGTATATACGGGCTGCGTCATCGGGGGTGATTTTTAATCAGCAATGGTTCGGTTTATCCCCCACACAATGCCATATTCGCACAATATATTGCTCACATCCGCCGCTTAATCTCCCGCCACCCTAAATAAATGTTGGTAGGTTGAACACCTCAGTCATACTCACCTAAGCTACCCTTTGGTATTTTGGATAGAGGGATTTTGTCATGCCATTATTGAGGCATCTTAGGTGGGGTGGGGTTGTCGTATTGGCCGCCACGTTGTTGGGGGGATGTATTCCCTATCCGAGGGAACGCCCCGGGTATATCGACCTTTGCGAAAGCGAGCATAAATTTATTGTTGATACCCCTCACGGCAAGCAAGAAATAGTGCTGGAAACCTATCTCTACGATCACGCTATTCCCGGCCGATATATGCCTGAGAAGCGAAGCAGTTTCACTATTCCTTACGTTCAGGGGCCTGGAGCGAGACCGGAATTTTATGTGCAGCTGATTGCCTATAACAAAGGGCGCCAGCGTCCTTCGCGTCCGGGAAGTAAGGGACAGCCTGCGGTGCCGATTATTATCGACACGCGTCAAGCCTACATCGATCTGGGCGATGGGCACCGACAGAACGCGCGTCCAGAAGTTTACCTTGGCACTACCTCATTCCCATATGATTTCCCGGAAGAGAATGCGAAATATGCAAGGCCATCGCCTTACGATATCAACAGCGATGAGGTACACCGTAATGTCCCGCGTATTACCAATAACGATGACTACGGTTCAGCCTATGTGGTCTTTAAAATTTATGACGGCTACGCCAATGCTAAATGGACAGTTCACTTAGGCGAACTTGAGGTCGATGGAGTGAAGGTCGCGGTGCCTGCGCTGAAGTTATGCTATCAACCGACGCTGAAGTGGGTTGGTATTGAACCGCTTATGCGCCCGTAAATACAAGACGTATGGGAAGATCTCAGGGGGAAAATTATTCCCCCTTTGCGGATCCCAGTATGCAAAAAAGCCGCGAGCAGCTTTCTGCTTACGGCTTCTGGATGGAGATGCAGCGTGTGGGTCATCAGGCAGCGTTAACGGCCCTGATTTTTTTGCTGGCAGACGCATCTGAGTCTGGAATATCAGATTCAGATTGGGGAGTGGATTCCGGGAGTTTGCTGGTCCGCAGAACATGCTGCACAGCCACTTTCTGTTCGGCAAGAAATAGGCCCAGATCCTCGGCTTGAGTTTCATCCATCGGCTTCCCGCTTTGCAACAGCAAGTCGGTAAACGCTTCTGCCATGTCGAGCAGTCTGTCATAAGCGTCAGCCTCTTTCTTACTGGCAAATGTCATTTTCTCTTCACCTTTTCTAACGACAACAAATTTTGTTTCAACAGCCATTGCTTGCCCCTTGCACTGTAATTATGTCCAGTATATCAGATTCTGGGGCTGCATTGCAGCGATAATGTGCATACATTTATCACGCAGGATAGGCTGCTAACTGCCATGACCATATCAGAGGCCTGCTGTAAGAGAGAAGGGGTAAGAATGATGTCGATGGATAAGATGTCTACAGACGCTTTGCTGGGGTAAATCAGTTTCACATTCGCGCGTTTGTGGAGTACCGTTCACGCCATTAGTTTCTATTTTTAAATTAAACTAATTATAAATCATATGGTTATATGATTTTGCGGGATGGGGGGGAGCACTTTATT
>NZ_JAKCNS010000115.1 GCF_021440345.1 Kluyvera intermedia | reverse complement strand
GACGCCGATGCCGACGCTGATGCAGACGCTGATGCAGATTCCGACGCGGATGCGGATGCGGATGCCGATGCGGACGCTGATGCAGATGCAGACGCCGATGCGGATGCAGACGCCGATGCCGACTCCGATGCGGACGCTGATGCAGACGCGGATGCCGATTCCGATGCCGATGCAGACGCGGATGCAGATGCCGACTCCGACGC